>JBFIHG010000018.1:0-43528 GCA_041601945.1 Porticoccaceae bacterium
CGATTCCGGCCCCGGGCACCATCGCGTTGGATTCTGCGTAACATAATCGAGACAAAAAATTGAGCCCACCCCTGTCCGGTAGGGGTCTGCTATGGGATCGGATACACTGCTGTGATATTAAACAAAAATGCGTGTGTGGTAATGTGCGTAATTCGGTTTAGAGCTGAGCAACGTTACACGCCATTTTACGGTTACGGTTGATGCGTCAACAGGAGGAGGCTGTGGGAGAGCTTGAAGGCAAGGTGGCAATTGTCACCGGCGGCGCGAGTGGGATTGGCGAAGGTACTGTGCGTCTGTTTGTGGAGGAAGGCGCGCGAATAGTGATCGCTGATATGCAAGTAGAGCGTGGAGCTGCATTAGCTAAATCCCTCGGCGAAAATGTGGAATTTATTCCCGTGGAGGTGCGCCAGGAAGCGCAGGTCGCGGCCGCGATTCATTTCGCTGTGTCGCGGTGGGGCCGCCTGGATTGCGTATTTAATAACGCTGGATTTGGAGGGGTGCTAGGCCCGTTGGAGGAGACACCTGTCGATGAATTTGATATGACCTTCGATGTGTTGGTGCGCGGTGTTTTTTTAGGGATGAAGCACGCAGCTCCGATAATGAAACAGCAGGGATTCGGCAGTATTATCAACACCGCCAGTATCGCTGGCCTGGTGGCCGGTTACAGTCCACATGCCTATGCTGCGGCAAAGGCCGCAGTGATTCAGTTGACCAGGTCGGTTGCGATGGAGCTGGGGGAGCAAAATGTGCGCGTCAATTGTATCTGCCCCGGCTTTATCGCCACGCCTCTTGCAGCCAATACGGTTGGAAAGGCCGATGAGCTGATCGAAAAATCGTTGTCATCATTTAGCAATGCACAAGCCATTCCGCGCGCTGGGCGGCCTGGCGATATTGCGCAGATGGCCTGTTGGCTAGCGGGAGATCGCTCGACTTTTGTGACCGGGCAAAGCTTTGCTGTCGACGGCGGTTTTGCAGTGGGACAAAAATGGGCCGATCAACCGGACTTTCAAAAGAAATATCACCCGATTAAAGTCTACCGGCCGAATTAGCTGCCCAGTATTCACGCCATTGCCTCTTTTGAGTGCGTCGGTTTACGGCGTGTTTAGTTAGGGGTAGGGGTGAGGCCTTTTTCAAATAGAACTACCATTTCTTTGGCGATTTGTTGCGTGGTCATGGGCCCATCAATTTGATACCACTTGGTCATCCAGTTCATGGCGCCGAAGATGGCAAAACAGGTAATTTTTGGGTCGCATGCGCGAATAGAGCCGTCGTTAATCCCGACATTGAGTATTTCTCGCAGCACGCCATCCACTTTTACGTACAATGGTTCGATTTTCTTCTGATATTTAAGAGACAACGGTTCCGGGCCCGGGTGAGCGAGGCAGCGACCGAACTCGTCATCAAAAATTGAGGTGAAAAGGTGAATAAACCGTTTAAATTTTTCTATGCCAGTAAAGGAGGCTCTGAGAATTTCAGATGAATTTTCCAATAATTGCGTAATGGCGGTGAGCAAACACTGATAGAGAATATCCTCCTTATTCTCCACATAATAGTAAAGTGTCGGTTTGGTTACCTGAAGTTCAAGAGCGAGATCGTTTAGAGAAGTCTCGCGAAAACCGTTTTGGTTAAACAGGTTTCCTGCGGTGCGCAGGATTGCTAAACGCTTGAGCTGGTGCTGTTCATCGTGACTTTGCACACCCTTTCCCCAACGGGTTTTTCCAGTTTTATTTTTGAGGTTCATGTGATCTTCCAATGGTTTAGTTACGGTTAGGGTCTCAGTATACGTTAGCTTTCGACGATGTTACTAGATAAGGTAAAAAGTATTAACTTTCTGGTATAAGATTCTAACTAAACAAAAATTATTGATAGTTATTAATATATCAATAATAAACAAAAGGTTGCGTCTATATTGAAGAAATTACATTAAATTGAAATTCGGTACAAATGCACCTGGTCCTTAATATAATTTCAGGTTACCTGCTGGTAGCATGGGCAGGCAAACTGCACTACGATGTTGATCTGTGGTCTGGGCTGGACTTGCTATATATTATCCTACAAACGATGGGTTAATTCGGATTCAGGTGTGGGCGAATCCGATGGCAGGTTGCAAATCCTGACAATTTACGGTGTGTCACTTACGGTTATTATATCAAAGTCTTATAATGTGCCGGGTGCGTATGACCAAACGCGCTAGATGATGGATAGCAATTATGACAGTTGGGGAAGGGCATGATTGACAAATCGTATCTGGGCAGGACTTTTCCGCCGCTGAGCGTTGACGTTGAAAAATGGCAATTACAGTTCTTTGCCAAGGCGGTGGGAGAAACGAATCCGATATACTTTGACGAAGCGGCTGCCCAGGCTGAAGGATACCGATCCATATTGGCGCCGCCGACTTACGCGGTTAGCCTGAGCTTGGCGGAACCGGATCCTTTCGCAAAATTTGTCGCCATGGGTATTAACCTGGGCAAAATTCTACATGCACAACAACAGTTTCAGTATTACGGGCCAATATGTGCCGGTGATCGTATGACGTTTGAGACGACGGTGCTGGATATTTACGAAAAACGTGGTGGGGCACTGCAATTTATGACCCTCGAAACTGTGGCTGCCAATCAATTTGAGGAAGTGACGACACGCTTTAAACAAACGGTGGTGGAACGCAATGGGCTGATTGGGAAACAGGCGTAGTTAATATGGTTACTTTTGCGAGTGTTAGCGTGGGAGATGAGCTTCCAGAATTGACGAAACCACCGATAACCCGTACCACGCTGGCGTATTTTTGCGGTGCGTCCAACGACCACAATCCCATTCATGTCGATAGTGATTTTGCCAGGGCGGCGGGTATGGACGATGTATTTGCCCACGGCATGCTGGATATGGCCTACGTGGGGCAATTATTAACTGGGTGGGTTCCACAGTCGGCATTGCGCTCTTTCGAAGTGAAATTTGGATCCATCGCTCATTTAGGCAACGTCATTACCTGCCGCGGACGGGTTGTCGAAAAACTGACTGTTAACGGCGAACAATGTGTGCGTTTAAAGCTCGCAGCCGTTGATCAGCACAATGACGTTAAATTGAGCGGCGAAGCGTTGATTGCCTTGCCCTGAAATGTAGCTGGGTGCGCTGTTCCATTGTCGTCTGAAGAGGGCCTAAAAGAATCAAAACTGCGTATCTGTGAAAAGCTTAACCTTGCGTTAGTGCTCTTTGTATGGCGCAACGGGCCATTTGATTCATAATTTACCCCTTTGGGGAGCTGTTTTCGTCCATTCGCGAGATAAGTTGCCCGAGTTATTGCCTATAACTTATTGAAATGCCTATACTCTGCCAAATGGTGTGACACAGCTCTCATTTTTGGAACCCTTGGCTACTATTCAGGAATCGGTTGGATTAGAAGACATGGAAAGAAATACCAGACAACTGGTGCAGCAGGGACTGATCACGCTTATTTTTGTGCTGGCGGGGGCGATAGTGTATTTCGCAGTAGGGTCGGTGGTGGATCATTGGCGCTGGTATGCCTTGCTGGTGGCGTTATGGCTGACCGGAATACTTATTCACCAGCTGTCCTTTCATAAGAAGAGCCTGGGTGAGAATCAGCGGCGCCAGGCGTTGTTGCAAACGGTCACCAATGCCGCTCCGGTGATGATCTGGACGGTGGACGCTCGAGAAGTGGTCGTCGATATATTTGGACGCGCCCTGGAAAACGCAGGGTTTAAGCGCGAGGATGTTGTCGGACGAAGCATTACATTTTTCGACCAGGAGGATAAAGATTTTTACAGTCATTTGCGCCGCGCGTTGAATGGTGATCGATTTGTCGCTTTTGGTGAAGTGGGCGGTCGCTTCTATCGACATCATTTTTTCCCGTCTGATGAGCGCAAGCTGAACTCGCAGGGGTTTCAGTGCGTTTCTGTCGATCTCAGCAGAGAAACCGAACTGGATGCGCAGCTCAAACTGTCGGAGCAGGTATTTAGTAACACAACTGACGCGATTATGGTGATGGATCACAAGCGCAGAGTGGTCAAGCTGAACAAGGCATTTACCACCATTACCGGCTTTGAAGAAAGCGAGCTTCTCGGTAAAAAGAACGGACCTTCCTGGTTTAACGCGCAAAAACTGGAGTTTTACAAAAATATATACAGCGCGCTGAACACTGTTGGCGTCTGGCGTGGAGAGATTTCGGCAAAGCGTAAATCAGGCGAACAGTTTACCGGACATTTGACCTTGAGTCAGATACGGGACGAGACTCAGGAAGTGAGTCATTATGTTGCCTTTTTCTCCGACACCAGCGATTTAAAGCGTAGTCAGGATGAATTGCGGTATCTTGCCAATCACGACAATCTTACCAACTTGCCCAATCGCAGGTTGTTTCTGGATCGACTGGAGCATGCCATTAGTGTCTCCAGACGTACCAATAACAAATTGGCGATATTTTTCATCGACCTGGATAATTTCAAACTGGTTAACGATTCCCACGGCCACGCTTTTGGCGACGAAGTACTCAAGGAAGTGGGCGTGCGTTTGAAAGCGGCAATACGTGGTAGCGATACTGTCGCGCGGCTGGCTGGCGACGAGTTTACCGTGATTGCCGAAGGTGTGCGCGACACCGTTGAAGTGACGGCCATTGCCAGAAAATTACTGCAGTGCTTTGAACGGCCCTTTGAAGCGCTTGATCAATCATTGAATGTGTCCGCCAGTGTTGGCATTGGTATTTTTCCAGACGACGGAGAAAACCTTGTCAGTTTGATGAAAAACGCGGACCAGGCGATGTATAAGGCGAAAGCTGAGGGGCGCAACGGCTTTTATTATCTTTCAGGCGATGGGGTTGGTAATTTGCCGGGGGGGCTCTTTTTCCCGTCCGAGCTGCGACTTGCCCTGAAGCGGGAACAAATTGAAATGGCGTATCAACCAGTTATCGATTTGAAATCTGGTGGCGTTATCGGTTGTGAAGCATTGTTGCGCTGGAACCACCATTGTCGCGGCAAGGTCTCACCAGCAGATTTTATGCCGCTTGCCGAGGAGGCCGGAATTACCGGGGCAATTGGCCAGTGGACGCTTGACGAAGCATGTGGACAAATCAACGAATGGCGACACCTTGGCATCAACATGGAATTCGTGTCAGTTAACATTGCATCATCGCAGATTAACGACCCCCAATTTGTAAACATGGTGGCCGATGCAATTACTAATAACGACCTGGACCCAAGATCCTTGATGTTGGAAATTCCCGAAAAAGTAGCGTTGCAACAACTTGAAAAGACAGCTGCATTCCTGCAACAGGTGCATGCAATGGGTGTCCGCTGCGCCATCGATGATTTTGGATCGATCGGTAGCAATTACAGTTACATTCGCGACTTACCAATCGACACACTCAAAATCAGTCGCAAGGCATTTTTAACTATAGCGACCGGCCATGAACAGACCAGGTTATTAAAAGCATTGATAGGCATTGGCGAAGTTCTGGGAATCAACGTTGTTGCTGTAGGGGTAGAGCGTTCACAACAAGAAAAGATACTGCGGGAGCTGGGTTGTAGTGGTGCACAGGGCTTTCTTTATGCCAAACCCATGAGTGGTGAGTCGATCACTGCAGCCCTGCCCGATATCGACGTCAAAGCGCTACGCAACGCCAGCTAGGCTTCCTTCCGGGGTTTCGCCTGTCGCAGCATCCGTCGACTGAATACTGCCTTCGTATTCGTCCAGGAAAATTATTCCCTTCAACTGATATGACGTGCCATTTCTTGCGGCCTTAAAACCAACTGGTCACAAACTTGCTTGGGGCAAATAGGTAAAAATGCCTACAATCCGCGCGATTGTGCTCGCTAATGAGCGCCTCTTCAGAGCAAGTACAGGGTTTAGAGCAATGACTAATTACACTCCGCCACTCAGGGACATGCAGTTTTTGTTAAACGAAGTCCTGGAGTTGGGGCGCATCGCGGAGCTCGGGTCTTTCGAGGACGTCTCCTCAGACCTTGTTAGCGCGATTCTTAACGAAGCAGGGCGATTTTTTTCCGAAGTAATTGCGCCATCCAATCATATTGCCGATACCCAGGGAACCAGAGTTGAAGGTGGGCGCGTACTGACGGCTCCTGCGATGGATGGGCTTTATCAGGCTTATGTGCAAGCTGGATGGCCGAGTTTGATTGGTGACCCCCAATTCGGCGGTCAGGGCTTACCCCATCTGGTCGGTATAACGGTGGAGGAAATGCTACAAAGTGCCAATCTGAGTTTTTCTCTGCTGCCCATGCTAACCATGGGTGTTACCACCGCGCTGACGCAATTCGGTAGTGACGCACAGAAGGCTTATTATCTGCCCCGCCTGATCAGCGGGGAGTGGGCGGGGGCAATGAACTTGACGGAATCCCAGGCCGGTAGTGACCTGGCCGCCGTTAAAACCCGCGCTGTTCCACAGGATGATCATTATCTGATTTTCGGCCAGAAAATTTTTATCAGCTGGGGTGATCACGATTTTGCGGACAACATCATTCATCTGGTGCTGGCCCGCACGCCCGATGCCCCAGCGGGGGTAAAAGGTATTTCTCTGTTTATTGTCCCCAAAAACCTGTGCGACGCCAACGGTAATGTTGATAAACGTAACGATGTTTATCCGGTGAGTGTGGAACATAAATTGGGTATTCATGGGAGTCCCACCTGTGTAATGAACTACGGCGAAAATGGTGGCGCTATTGGCTATCTGGTCGGGCAGGAACATGAGGGTTTGACCTACATGTTCGCGATGATGAACCACGCCCGTTTATCCGTCGGCTTGCAGGGAGTGTCCATTGGCGAGCTGGCCTATCAGAAGGCACGTAACTTTGCCCTGGAACGGGTGCAGGGCAACGGTAGTGGCACGGGTGGGAGTCGCACGATTATTCAGCACCCCGATGTACGGCGTATGCTGCTATTGATGAAATCGCAAACCGAAGCTGGGCGCGTGTTGACCTATGCGGCACTGTCCCATTGGGACTTGTCCACCCATGGTCCAGATCAGAATACTCGCGAATTTCATCAGCGCAGGGTCGACCTGTTGACGCCTGTAGTCAAAGGCTGGTGCACTGAAACGGCTAATGAAGTGACCTCGCTCGGCGTACAAATTCACGGTGGCATGGGTTACATCGAAGAAACCGGCGCGGCACAATACCTGCGCGACGCCCGGATTATGGCAATTTACGAGGGCACCAATGGTATTCAGGCGCAAGACCTTATAGGGAGAAAATTACTGCGCGATCAGGGTGTAGCGGCGCGAGAACTTTTCGTCGATATGGACGAAATCGTCGCGCAGTGCAGGGGGGCGGGATTGGAAGACATTGCTCAGCCGACAGCGGAGGCACTGGCACGTTGTCGAGATGCCGTAGAATTTATAGTTCATAACGCGGGTGCAGACAGTCACTTCAGCGGTGCGGTGGCGTTTGATTTTATGCAGTTAATGGGCACGACTATCAGTGGCTGTCTGATGGCAAAAAGTGCAACCATGGCCCATGCCCATCTACGTGAAAATTCCGACGACCGGGACTTCTGGTTGGGAAAAATGAATACTGTGCGCTTTTTTATGCAGCAAATTATGCCGCGTACGGTAACCCATGTACAAATTATTCAAAGCGGTCAGGCCGAGACGATGGCTTTGAACGACAAGCAGTTTTGATAGCCGCGGTGCCGTTGACGTAGATTAGTTAATCCAGGCCAAATTCGGCGAGTAGCTGGTCGCACCAACCGGAGATTCTTGCGCTGCTAAGCTGCCCCTGGTTCTCTTCGTCGAGCGCCAATCCTACGAAATAGTGACGGTCCGCTGTCAATGCGTTGGATTTTTCGAAGCTGTAGTCGTCCACTGGCCAGCGGCCCACCGTATTCGCTCCAAGTTTGGTGATTTTTGCCCACAGGTAACCGAGCGCGTCCTGAAACCACAACGGGTAACCCACCTGATCGCCAAGTCCATACAACGCCACTGTTTTGCCGCGCCAGTCTACTTCCTGTAATTGCGGCCATAGATTTTCCCAGTCCTCCTGGAGCTCGCCGTAGTCCCAGGTAGGGATGCCAAGAATAATGTAGGAGTAGTAGGTGATGGTCGCTATCGGTTCGAGGCGGATATCAAAGATGTCTACACGCCCTTGGCCCAATGTCTCCTGGATATGCTCGGCAGTGATTTCCGTGAAACAGGTGGATGAACCGTAGAATAGCCCGATTGGAGCTCGCGGCACTGGCATTACAGTAGTGCGCTCCACTGCACAGCCCAGGCAACGCCAGCTGCGGAGGGTACGGGCTGGTGCAGACAATCGAGCAACCCAATGTCACCCACCCGTTGCGCGCCTAGCTTGCGCAACGATTTGTCGATTACCACGCCGGCTCCTCCATAAGTTGGAAAAGAGCTGTCGCCCAGGTTCAGCACCCCGAAGCGCAACCCAGTCAGGTCAATTTGAGCCGCGATCATATCCTCGGGAAGTGTGGCAATGTTGGTAGGTAATTGTCCCTGACCAGAGCTGGACGTACATACCAGATAAACCACCTCTTCCTCCAGGGTAAAGTCTTCTATCTCCGGATCAAGGCATACGGTGATCTGGTGCCCTAAATCTGCCAACGCATTGGCAATAGCGTCAGCAACTATGTCTGTGGTACCGGTTTGGCTTCCCACCAGCAAATAAATATGGGGCATAGATTGGGACTCTTATTGTTGTATTGAAAAAGCGCGGCAAATTGTTCGTCGTAAACGCATTGAAGGGGATTATATACTGTTCTGAAAGCCCAGTTGACGCCAACTCTCGTAGACCAGTATCGCGACGGAATTGGACAAATTAAGACTGCGATTGTCGGCTTGCATGGGAATGCGCAGACGTTGCTCTGGGGCCAGGCGCTCCAGAAACGCCTCTGGCAATCCGGCGATTTCGGAGCCAAACACCAGGGCGTCGTTGGGCTGGAAATGGACATCGGTATAGCGGGTTGTACCGCGTGTGGTAATAGCAAACAGTCGGTTTACCTTAACCCGCTCCACAAACGAATCCCAGTTGGGGTAGGAATTGACCAACTGTCGCTCGCGGTAATCGAGGCCTGCTCGTTTGAGCAGTTTGTCCTCCAGAGAGAAACCCAACGGCTCAATAAGGTGCAGAAAAGACCCTGTGTTGGCACACAGGCGGATAATATTGCCCGTGTTAGGCGGTATCTGTGGCTCAAACAGTACAACGTGCAACATGCTAATAGCTCTCCTGACCGGAACTGTCCGGGTCGGTAGATCGTCGAAACTGGGAATATTACCCGCATACACAGTATCGGTAGTAACTTTTCGGGAAATCTCGCCCTCACACCCATTCTCCGGTTTTTTCAGGGGGGCAGTGCGTGTAAAATCCCGTTTTGTGCCGCACCCGCATAGACGGATGGTAAGGCGCCTGTGGTATTACTAATAATGGAACCTGAATGCAGCTCAAATCGATCAAACTGGCCGGTTTTAAGTCGTTCGTAGATCCGACGTCCGTCAAATTCCCCAGCAATCTATGTGCAGTGGTTGGCCCCAACGGGTGTGGGAAATCGAACATCATCGATGCGGTGCGCTGGGTGATGGGGGAGAGCTCGGCCAAGCATCTGCGCGGCGAGTCCATGGCCGACGTCATTTTCAACGGTTCGGGTGGCAGAAAACCGGTTGGCCAGGCATCCATCGAATTAATCTTTGATAACACCAAAGGCACCCTGGGCGGGGAATACGCGGCCTACGCCGAGCTTTCTATCCGCCGTAAAATCACCCGCGATGGACAGTCTAATTACTATCTCAATGGTAACAAATGCAGGCGTCGGGATATCACGGATATCTTTCTCGGCACCGGCCTGGGCCCGCGCAGTTATGCCATTATCGAACAGGGCATGATCTCGAGTCTGGTTGAGTCAAAACCCGATGAGCTGCGTATCTATATCGAAGAGGCGGCAGGTATATCCAAATACAAGGAGCGGCGTCGCGATACGGAAAATCGCATCCGTCGTACCCAGGAAAACCTCGAGCGTCTGACCGATATCCGGGAGGAAATCGGCCGCCAGCTGCAGCGTCTCGAACGCCAGGCTCGCGCCGCGGAAAAGTATGCGGAATACAAACAGGAGGAGCGACGTTGCCGAGCCGAGCTGCTGGCGCTACGTTGGCGTGAACTCGATGGTCAGGTCACAGTGCAACGCCAGGAGATCGCACAACAGTCTTTATCTATCGAAGCACTGGTGACAGAACGCAGTGCTGCCGATACGAAAATCGAAAAGCAGCGTGGCGAGTATACGGAACTACGCGACCAATTTAACGAAGTGCAGGGGCGCTACTATGCGGTGGGTGCCGAGGTGGCGCGTCTCGAACAATCGATACAACACGCCCAGGACCGGGCCCAGGAGTTACAGGATGAATTGCAGCAAATAGAACGAAACTGCGCGGAATCTGACCAACATCTGGGTAACGATCGCCACAAAACGGTTGGTTGGGAAGCGGAACTGAAGGAGTTGCAGCCGCAACTCGAAGCGGCCCGTGAGGCGGAACAGGTCGCGATCGTCGATCTGGCATCGGCGGAGGAAGCTATGCAAGGATGGCAAGCTAAATGGGACGAGTTCAATACTGCGGCGGCGACACCGCGTCGGCAGGCGGAAGTACAGCAAACGCGAATTAAACACCTCGAAGACAGTTTGCAACGGCTCACTGGGCGTATCGACCAGGTTGTTGCCGAGCGGGAGCAGTTGGCCGCAACGGATACACAGGGCGCCATCGCTGCATTGAGCGACAACCTGGCCACCGCGGAACGCGAACAGGGCCGGTTACAGCAGGAATTGGCGGCCCTCGCAGAAGCAGTCGACAAGGGCCGCAAACAGGGGGTTACCGTAGCGACTCAGTTAAGTGAGGCGCGGGCGCGCCTGCAGACGATGCTGGGCCGTGAAGCGTCGTTGCGTGCATTGCAGGATGCTGCTCTGCAGGATGGCGGGAAACAGTCGCAATGGCTGGCTGCGCAGGGTTTGCAGCAGCAGGCACGTTTGGTGGATGGTATAAAAGTGGATATAGGCTGGGAAGTCGCTGTGGAAACCGTGCTGGGAAGCTATTTACAGGGCGTTTGCGTTGAAAACCTGGATCGCTATTTTGATCAATTGTCTGAGTTCGCCGGTGGCGAATTGCTGCTGGTTACACAATCTAACGCGGCGCAAAACGAGGTCGGCGATGCCGCCACGCCCCTCAGTATTCGCGTAGAAGGTTTGGGTAAATCGTATTTGAACGGGGTATATGGCGTAGAAACGTTGACGGACGCGCTGCGGCTGCGCCCCCAACTGCGTGCCGGAGAGTCGGTGGTGACCCGGGATGGCGTGTGGTTTAGTCAGCATTGGCTGCGGGTCGTGCGCGACAAGGACGCTGCGGCAGGTGTGTTACTCCGCAAACGGGAGCTCGAAGAACTTGAGCAGCAATTGCACGCGGTGCGACGCGAGATTGAACAGCTGGATACTCAACAGGCGCAGGCAGAACAGGAGTTGTCGCAACGTGAACAGCAACGTGAACTGCATGCCGTAGCCCTTAATGACTGTCAGCGCAATCACGCTGAATTGCGCTCGCAGCTTGGTGCGGCAGAAGTTCAGGTGGAGCAGGCGCGAACCCGACGGCACCGGCTGGAACAAGATTTACGGGATACCGAGCAACAGGCTACGGCGGAACAGGCGCAGTTAGCCGAAGCGCGGCAGTTGGTGGAACAAGCCATCGAGGTAATGGCACGGGACAGCGAAAAACACGAAGAATTGCTACAGGCGCGTAATCGCTGTCGCGCTGCGCTGGATGAAACACGCCAACGGGCCCGTCACCACCGCGATCGCGTGCACGAACTGGCGATCCGGGAAAAATCTCTTAGTACCCAGTTAACGTCCATTCGCGAAGGAATTGCACGCCTGGAAATACAGATATCTCGCCTCACGGAACGGCGCTCCCTGTTGCTGGCCAGTGTCCAGGAGGGTGAAAACCCGATCACGGAATTGCGTCAGGCATTGGCACAACAGCTCGAACATCGGTTAAGCGTCGAGCAGGAGCTGGGTACGGCGCGTCAATCGGTAGAGAGTCTCGAGGACGGGATCCGCGCTGTAGAGCAAAACAGGATCGCGTTAGAGCAGTCGATTCAGGAGCAACGCGCGCTACTGGAAAAACTACGTATTACCGCGCAGGAAATAGTCACCCGATGTGCGACTATAATTGAGCAAATCGGAGAACAGGGTTATGAACTTGAGGTATTATTAACCGAGCTGCCCGAGCACGCAGAGCATCAGCAATGGGAAGCTCAGTTGCAGCAGGTTGGCGCGCGGATTCAACGTTTGGGAGCAATAAATCTGGCGGCGATTGAAGAGTTCAATATTGAGTCGGAACGGAAAAACTATCTGGATGCTCAGGATGCCGAACTGGTGGATGCATTGACCACATTGGAAAATGCTATTCGTAAGATTGATCGCGAAACACGTACCCGATTTAAAGAAACGTTTGATCGGGTAAATACCTCATTGCAGGAGTTGTTTCCAAAACTGTTTGGCGGTGGTCACGCTTATCTGGATCTTACCGGCGATGATTTGCTGGATACTGGCGTCACCTTGATGGCGCAGCCACCGGGCAAGAAAAATACCACAATTCACCTGCTGTCTGGTGGCGAAAAAGCTCTGACGGCGATAGCCTTGGTGTTTGCGATTTTTAAACTTAATCCGGCACCGTTCTGTATGCTCGACGAGGTCGATGCGCCGTTGGATGACGCTAATGTCGGTCGTTATGCGCGGCTGGTAAAAGAAATGTCGGAATCAATACAATTTATTTATATTACCCACAATAAAATTGCAATGGAGATGGCGCAACACCTGATGGGGGTGACTATGCACGAACCGGGAGTTTCACGAATGGTCTCCGTTGATGTGGATCAGGCGGTTGAGTTGGCGCAAGCGTAAACAGCGATGTGCCAACGGCAGTTGAGAACCAATAGTTCTATTGAGTTAGTATTAATAAAAACTAGAATTCAACCATGTGTTTGAGGAGCTTATGGAATTAGGCGCGCGCGAAATTTTAATCGCTCTGGGCGTGTTGCTATTGCTTGCGATTCTGCTCGATGGCGTGCGTCGAGTGCGCAAATCAAAATACGAAAAACTGCATATGTCACGTCGTAAGCAACCGATTTTTGACGACGACGACGAACCGGACGCGTACAGTAGCGAACTACCCAGTGGTGGCGCCAGGGTGGTCGGATACCGGAATCACGACAGCGCTGAGCAAATCAGCGAGTCGATGCGCGAAGCACGGGCGCGCAATAAAAAAGTCACAGCGCCGTTTCGGCAACCCGAGCAGGCCCAACTGGGCCTGGATAGCGATGTTCCAGTGTTGATGAAACCGGTTGAAGAAATGCCAGCTCTGGTGCCCGAGAAAAATGGTGCACCGCGCAAACAAAAGAAACCTGTTAACACCAGGGCAAAAACAGAGTCCGCCGATTTACAAACGGATGTGGTGACTTTGCACGTGATGGCAAAAAAAGGTCAGACATTTCGCGGTAATGACTTGCTTGATATCGTGCTCGAGCAGGGTTTGCGATTCGGTGCGATGAAAATATTTCATCGTTATGCGGGTGAGGAGGGCTCCGGCCAGGTTTTGTTTAGTATGGCCAATTCGGTTAACCCGGGAACATTTGATCTCGATGCGATGAGCGAGTTCGTGACGCCGGGAGTGACTTTCTTGATGATTCTACAGGACAGCGAAGACCCACAGTATACGTTCGACCTGATGTTGACTACTGCCGAAACAGTGTGTGACGGCTGCGACGGTGAAATAAAAGATGAAAATCGTAGTGTTCTGACCAAGCAAACCATTGAGCATTATCGACAACGAATTGTAGATTTTAGTCGACGTCAGCTTTCTGGAAACCATTGAGCAGATGGTTGATACGTCCGACTCAAGTGCCCATCAAATAGTTCGCGAAGCGGCACACCTGCGCGAGCAACTAACCCGGTTTAACTATAACTATTATGTGCTCGATGATCCGCTGGTTAGCGATGGGGAATACGATCGCCTACTACGCAGACTACAACAACTAGAAAGTGACCACCCGGAAATCAAAACCGACGATTCGCCTACCCAAAGAGTCGGCGCACCTCCACTCTCTGCATTTGCACAAGTTCCGCACACGGTCGCGATGCTATCCCTTGACAACGTGTTTGATGCTGAGGAGTTCGCTGATTTTGATCGTCGTATACGGCGTAAATTACAAACCAGTGAGGAGCTGGAGTACGCCTGCGAGCCAAAGCTGGACGGCGTAGCGGTTAGCCTTATTTACCATGCTGGTGTGTTGGTGTGCGGGGCAACCCGGGGTGATGGCGCTACTGGTGAGGATATTACTGCCAATGTGCGTACTGTGCCGTCAGTACCCCTGCGGCTTATCGGCAAAAATGTGCCTGAGCTTCTAACGGTGCGTGGTGAAGTGTATATGCCGCTGCGAGGATTTGAAAAATTTAATCAACAGGCTCTGCAAGAAGAGCAAAAGATATTTGTGAATCCGCGCAATGCCGCGGCCGGTAGCCTGCGTCAATTAGACTCGCGTATTACCGCGCGACGACCGCTGGCGATGTGCGTGTATGGGGTGGGTGAGGTGCGGGGGTGGCAATTACCGTCCACCCATACTGAATTATTATATACCCTGAAAAATTGGGGTTTTGTACTTAGCGAACTGGTTGGCACCGCCACTGGAGTAACCGGTTGCGAACACTATTACGAGAGGATTATTGCCCGTCGCGGAGAGCTCGATTACGACATAGATGGTATTGTTTATAAAGTTAACGCGCTTGCGCTACAGGAGCAGCTGGGCTTTGTTGCACGCGCGCCACGCTGGGCTATCGCACGTAAATTTCCCGCTCAAGAGGCGATGACACGGCTGCTCGATGTCGAATTTCAAGTGGGCCGTACGGGCGCGATAACACCGGTCGCACGCCTTGAACCAGTATTCGTAGGTGGCGTTACGGTGAGTAACGCTACCTTGCATAACAACGACGAAATCCAACGTCTTGGAGTTTGTATCGGCGATCAAGTGATCGTACGTCGAGCTGGGGACGTTATTCCGCAGATCGTCAGGGTTGCGCAACCTTACGGCGATGATACGCACGCTAATCGTCGCGCCGTGGTGTTCCCCGAAAAATGTCCGGTGTGTGGCTCGGATGTCGAACGTGCCGAGAATGAAGCGGTAGCGCGCTGCGCGGGCGGACTCTACTGCCCGGCCCAACGTAAAGAGGCCATCAAACATTTTGCGTCGCGACGGGCGATGGATATTGACGGCCTCGGGGACAAGCTTGTGGAACAGTTGGTAGATGAAGGGTTGGTCAACGACCCTGCTGATCTCTACTCGCTGACCGTGGAACAATTGGCAGGACTGGAGCGCATGGCAGAAAAGTCAGCGCAAAATTTACTCGCAGCGTTGGCCAAAAGCCGGACAACCACGTTCCCTCGTTTTCTATACGCGTTGGGGATCAGAGAAGTCGGGGAGGTCACTGCTGCCGCTCTGGCGGAGCATTTCGGCACGCTCGAAAATCTTATGGCAGCGCGAATCGATGATTTTGTTCAGGCCCGCGGGGTCAAGGGCATGGGCTCGGCGACGGCGGTCGCGTTAAAGGAGTATTTGCACACACAGGCACAGATTACGGACGTCGATATTGAAAATCTTGGTGACTGGCTGGTAGCGGCCAAGATACGCGGAGTGACCAAAAAAATTGCCGACATGCTGGTGGCAGAGTTCCAAACACTGGAAAAATTGCGTGCGCTGCAGATCGAAGATATTGTCAATGCGAACGGAAGTCGCATTGATGGCGTCGGCCCCGTTGTGGCGCAACATGTGGTGACATTTTTTCAGCAGAGTCACAATCTCGAAGTTGTCCAAAAATTGTGTTCCGTAGCAGGAATTCACTGGCCCAACAGTGCGCCGACAGAGACCGAATCTCAACCCCTCGCCGGACAAACCTGGGTGCTAACCGGCGCGTTACAAACCTTGAGCAGAGAACAGGCAAAGCAACGTTTGCAAGAGCTGGGTGCACGGGTGGCGGGCACGGTCTCGAAGAAAACTCACGCGTTGGTCGCAGGGGCAGATCCAGGTTCCAAGCTGGCTAAAGCAAAGGCGTTGGATATTGCCGTCTATGACGAACAGGAACTGCTTACAATACTCGACAGCTATCAAGAACGATAATCTCCGCCGCCGCAGCTTAACCTGTGTGATACACACAAATTTCAAAAAAGCTGGTCGGTAGCGCGCAGAAAAAAGGATACATTTATGCGTCAGGAATCGATTGTCTACGGGTGTATCAAGGATACCGCCTACGAGCGCGATGTCGAAGGGCGTGTAACGGTAAATCGTCGGGCCATGGATGCCTTGCCAAGTGCCGATAGCTGGCCGATGCTGAGTCGCGAGATGTTTTCTTTAACCGCCCCCGCGGGAGGCGATATCGACATTTATACTGAGGTGGTGCATTTTGGCGCTTCGTATCACGGTATAGAGTACGAGTGGGAGCTGTGGCTTGAGCAGTTTGAAGCTCTGTTGGCGAGTATGTACTGGGTTTCGGCCACTGTTCATCTCGAAACAGAAC
This sequence comes from Porticoccaceae bacterium, assembly GCA_041601945.1. Lineage (GTDB taxonomy): Bacteria > Pseudomonadota > Gammaproteobacteria > Pseudomonadales > Porticoccaceae > JBFJKD01. The sequence continues at coordinate 16,561 of JBFIHG010000018.1, forward strand.
TATCTGGAGTGCATTCTTTTAACTGGGTTAGCGACGACGAATATCACCGCCCCGGTAGTTCTAATATTCGTATGCGGTGTGAATGGGTTCGCGACCCCTGAATAGCAAGCAGCGCTAAAGCCAAATCGATACGTCGGGTTACTCCATTTCCAAATTCGTTATCTTATTCAGGATTGTGCTATGAACAGGTCGCCCGGGCGTGTGACTTTCCTGCTTTCGCTGTTGGCGACTGGCGCTTTTTTGGTGGCGGCCGTAAAAATTTGGCATGTACCCAGTGTTGTGTTGTGGCAGTTGTTGGTGCTGTGTATTGCGTTGTTTAGTCTCGTCATTGTACTGGCGTGGTTGCTGATTAAGCTGCTTGGTATTTTGCGCGTGAGGGGTCGCATTAAAAAAGTTGTCAATGATGAATCCAACTGAGTCGCGGTTAACGCCGTTTCGCTACTATCTGGGTGGTATTGGCAGTGGCGCAGTGGCTATGGGTTTACAGGTAGTCCTGTTTCCGTGGTTAGTGGTGGGGATATTGCAGGAATCGCCGGACCGAGTTGGGATCGCGCAAATGACTATCATGCTGCCCAATCTGTTTCTTATACTCCTTGGCGGTGCAATATCGGACAATCGCCACTTAGGTACTTATTTGTTTCGGGTGTACCTGCTCTACGCTATACCGTTTGTTTTTATGCTACTAGCCCTTGCTACCGGTAAGCTTAGTTACGGCACTTTACTCGTATTTGGTTTGTTATATGGCGGCATTACCGCTTTTGTACAGCCGGCCCGGGAAAGCTTGTTGCCTCAGGTTTCACAACACTCTTTACAGCAGGGCGTGGCGCGCGCCACATTCATTCAATTTTTAGCTCAGGGCATTGGCGTGTCCCTGGCGGGCATGCTGGATTACATTGGTTTACCACAGTTATTAATATTACAGATGGTGTTATTTGCTCTGGCCGGTTATCTGATCCGTGTCAGTCAGCCCCATGGTGTTGGCATGACGGGAAATCGACCAGCCAGCAAAGGTAGAATTTTATCCGGTTTGGTTGAAGTGTGGCGTATACGGCAACTGCGGGCGCTGATGTCGGTGGTGGCTGCTACAGGCTTTTTTGGCTTTGGTGCCTACCTGGTGGTGATGCCAATCATGACGCGCGACATCTACCACAGCGGCCCTGGATTCTACGCCATGCTGCAACTATGTTTCAGCGTTGGGGTGTTGTTGGCGAATGTGATGTTTATCCGCAGCATGAAAAATTTCAGTCAACCGGGAAAAGTTCTATTAATTAGTTTGTTTGCCAGGGGTTTGATTATGACGGTCATAGCGCTGCGTTTACCGGTGCCAGTGCTTTTCCCCGCGGTGCTACTGTGGGGTATTTTTTCCGGCATATCCATTACCCTGGGCAGGGCGATGACCCACTCGGAAGCGCCGGTTTCTCATCGCTCCAGAATCGTGTCGATATATCAATTGGCATTTTTCGGATGCGCGCCGCTGGGTGCATTTGTATCCGGTGTGCTAATCACCCGAGTAGGTGTGATGCAAACCTTTGCAGTGCTCGGTGTATTGACGCTGGTGGCTGCTATTCTCGGTGGATTCAGTGCGCTGTGGCAAGTTCGCAGCGAAACCCTATCAGCGCCGCCGTCACTGCCACGTTGAGGGACTCTACGCCGTTGTGCATGGGAACCCGCAATAATTGACTGGCGCGCTGTTGCGTCGCACTGGATACACCTGCTGTTTCATTGCCGAGCACATAAACGACGGAGCCCTGTGGTTGAAACTCCCAGAGGGTGTGTTGCGCCTGGCCCGACAACACGCAAATCTCGGCTCCGCCGCGCGCCAGGTCCTGCAGGGCAACTTGTAAATCGGCGCAGCGCAAAATACGGCTTTTGAACAATGTCCCAGCACTCGCTTTGATAACCAGAGGCGACAGGGGCGCGCAGCCGTGCGCGGGCAGGAGTAATCCGGTTAAGGGGCTGGCACAGATTGAACGGATGATCATGCCAAGATTTTGTGGATTGGTAATATTCTCCAGGGCAATAAGCTGGAATGGGGTGCTGCGTTCTTGAATAAAGGTTTGATAGTCCTGGTAACCGGCGCAACGAATGTCCGCGGCAATACCCTGATCCTGAGCCTGGTTTTTAGAGATGCGCGACAGAGAGCGGCGATCGTGGTAGACCTGCTCGATACCGCGTTGCTCAGCCAGGCTTAAAATTTCGCGCATGGTTCCCTGGGTGCGATTACTTTCGGCGATATGCACACGGTGAATTTCGAGAGCGGGATCCTGCAAAGCTTCTAACACCGGTTTGCGCCCGTAAATAGTCAGCATTTGCGCATAAAATGCTTTGCGCTGCGTGTATTGCTGACTATCGCCGTTTGCGGTCACTGTTGAATTACCGGTTGTGCAAGTCAGTCGCGATAAAAAGGTTGGGGCTGGAAATCACAATGCCACCCGTGCACTCAAACGTGCCTTATAAGCCTGCACCGTTTGCGTCAAGCCCATTGCCAGGGCATCGACTATCAAGGCATGGCCAATCGAAACTTCCTGCAGGCCTGGCAGCGCGATAAAGTGCACCAGATTGTCGAGATTTAAATCGTGCCCTGCATTGACCCCAAGACCGAGACCGAGTGCGCATTCGGCCGCTTCGCGATAGCGCTTGAACATGGCTTCTCCGCAAACCGTCGATAGTTTCCATTGTGCGGCGAACGGGCCGGTATACAACTCGATACGATCCACCCCCAGTTGCGCTGCGAGTCGAATCTGTTCGACGTCTGGATCCATAAACAGACTGACGCGAACACCTTGCTCATGCAGGCGCGTGACCACCGGCGCTAATTGGTCGCCCGTGGCACTTACGTCGAAGCCGTGATTGGAGGTAAGTTGCTCGCTGCTGTCCGGGACCAAAGTACATTGATGCAGGGCTGTTTGTGCCACCAGAGCGAGAAAACCCGGGTAATGTTGGCGCGGCGGCTCGAAAGGGTTGCCTTCCACATTTAACTCGATGCCTGGATACTCGCGCAGCAGTGTGCTGAGTTGATGGACATCGTCCGGCCGAATATGGCGTAAATCAGGGCGCGGATGTACGGTAATACCATCGGCTCCGGCGGCCAGACAGGTGCGCGCGTGGGCGGTTAAATCGGGATAATCACCGGGTCTCGAATTGCGAATCAAAGCGATTTTGTTGAGATTGACGCTGAGTTTTATCATTGCGTACCGGTTATCTCGCCATGCAGGTGCCACTGGCCCCCAAGGTGCTAATTAATAACAGACGGGGGTTACCGCTGTCAGGCCCATTCTGAATATCCGCCACGCTTGCGTTTGAAGCGTGGAATAAGGACGCTAAGTAAGGCGCCCATAAATACCGCGAGCGCACCATATAAAAACCATTTTTGCGTATGCACGGCTTGCAGTTGTTCAGCCCGTGCGGTGAGGATATCCATATCGCTTTGCAACATTTTGTTGCGTTTCAGTAGCTCCTGATTCTGCTGCTGCAATTCGAGTGAGCTGGAGGATACCTTTTTCAGGATTGCCAGCTCTTCGTGAATGGCTTGATTGCGGGTTCTCAGGGTCTCCCCCCTCGAACTCAACTCAGCATTGCTGCGCTCCAGGTCAGCGACTTGTTCCTGCAGTTGCGTATACTTTTGCTGCAGGATGTTCGCGCGTTCCTCTGCCTTTTCGACTCTCAGCCGGGCTATTGGCTCCTTGACGATATACTGGCTGGGCATCCAGCCCTCCAGACCATCGGCGGTTTTTATATGGCTCCAGTCTTTTTGTTCTTCAATGAAGGTCAGCGCCAGACCACTTTTCAGGCCGCGATGAACAATGGCGCAACTACTACAGGGGCTGCTGCGCAGGGGTACTCTAAATTCATCGGAAATATAGCGTGTTTCCGCTATGAGCGGAGTCGCGTATAGCAAAGTGACGATCGCGCTCAACAAATATTTGTTCATTGTTGCTCTCGGAGGTGTTGACCGGCTAACGATTCATGATACCGGGAACTAACCAAGACGTTAACCGTGGGAATCATTTTGGTAAGGCCTTTAGAAATGGTTTGACGACCACGGAGGCGTACACCCCAGCGGCTGTGTAGGGGTCCTGCTCGGCCCACAGCGTGGCTTCCGCGAGACTATCAAATTCGCCGATGATAATGCTTCCGGTAAATCCGGCATCGCCTGGTGCAGGCGAGTCTATGGCGGGATTGGGCCCGGCAATCAGTAAACGCCCCTGTGCCTGTAATATTTCCAGGCGTGCAAGATGTGCGGGTCGGGTGGCCACTCGGCTGTCAAGGCTATCGGGTCGATCGTTGGCGATAATGGCGTACCACATTAATTCGGGTCCTGCTGGGAGTGGCGAATAAGTTGCTCCAGGGTCATGCCGGTGAGACCCGTAATACCTTTGAACAGGTAGATCATTGCACACACCATTACCAACATGGCGGGCAGCGCGATGACAGGAAAGCTCAGGGCAGTCATATGCCCCAGTTGTTCGTTGTATTCGGTCGACCCAGGCTGGCTGGTAACCAGATAAGTGGCCAGCAGGAAATTTAGCACAGAGGACAGGAAAAATGATCCGGCGATTATCCAGGACGCGCCGGCCAAACGTCGCTCGAAGGCGCCGTGGTTATCGGTAGCGGTTAATGCGTGATCTATTTTGTCCGTATGTAAAATGGCGTCGTTATACAACAGTGTTTTTACCAGGGGATAACGCGTTTTCAGGGATCCGAGAGTTATCAAACCCAGAAGGCCAGGTACCGCGGCCTCTTTTATCGCCAGGTAGCGCGGGTCCAGTTCAAGCAAGCTTATACCGCCGGTCAAACACACGCTGAGAACACCCAGGGCGGAAAAAAAATTTATTTTCCTTCTGACGATAAAATCTCGGGCACCGTAGCCGAGGGGAAACAGTAGTGCCACGATGACCCCGTAGGTTGGCCCCAGGTAAGCGTCACTGCTGAGTTTGGTCAATATCAGCGTCGGTGCGACGATATTGAACAGCAAGTTGACGAGTAAATTTTCCCGGCGCGGTGTCGTTGGCGGGTTTGACAGGTTGTTCATGATGTCGGCGCGTTAGAAGTAATCAGGGAATTTTAACGGGTTTGATCTCAGTAAGCACGGATTCCTGCACCTGATCGCTTGACGACAGGGGTAAAGGCATCACTATCCCGGGGGACAAACCCCTGTACATTCCATGGTGAATCATTATAGTTCCTTGCCGGTTCGGGGCCCTGTGACTTATGGCAGAAATTTTCTATATACATCCGGATAATCCGCAGCCGCGCTTGATCAGTCGTGTTGTGGATATCATTAACGGTGGCGGGGTGATTGTGTACCCCACCGACTCGGCCTATGCGCTGGGATGCCAGCTCGGCAATAAAACCGCCATGGACAAGATTCGCCAGCTGCGCAAGCTGGACAAACATCACAACTTCACTCTGGTGTGTCGAGATTTGTCTGAACTGTCTCAGTACGCCAAGGTGAATAATCAAGTATTTCGCGCACTAAAAGCGAATACGCCAGGCCCTTATACTTTCATTCTGGAGGCGACTTCCGAGGTGCCGCGCCGACTGGTGCATCCGAAACGGAAAACCATCGGTATCCGCGTGCCGGCGAACAACATTGCGCAGATGCTACTGACTGCTCTGAACGAGCCCCTGATGAGCGTGACCCTTGCATTACCGGGAGATGAATACCCACTGACTGATCCAGAAGATATTCGCCAGCTACTGGATAATCAGGTCGAAGCTATCGTGGATGGGGGGCACTGTGGCCTGGAGCCGACTACGATTATTGATTACACCGACGACAGGCCAGTGCTGGTACGTCGCGGCATGGGGGACACCACGCCATTTGGTCTGTGAATACCTTTTAATACCCTCGCTTTATCCCTGGTGGCTCTTCTACCTGTGGTCAATGGCGGTATAATGTTGACGGATTGCCCGCCGCTGGAGACGTCGTGACAACAGAACATGTCGAAACTGTGTTACCGACGGAGCCTGATCGCGACGGCTCGGTAGTCCAATTGGACACCAGGCGCGGCCCTTCCCCAATATCACAGGACGAAATGCCCTTTGCCATCGTACACGGCAAGCACTTCACCCAGATGCCAAAGGACCTGTACATCCCCCCGGAAGCGCTCGAAGTCATCCTCGAGGCCTTCGAGGGCCCGCTTGATTTATTACTGTATCTGATCAAGCGACAGAATCTGAATATTCTCGATATCAATGTGGCCGAGATTACTCGGCAATACATGGTGTACATCGACATGATGCAGGCTTTCCAGCTGGAACTGGTGGCGGAATATTTATTAATGGCTGCCATGCTGGCGGAAATTAAATCCCGCATGCTGATTCCACGCCAACAGGAAGAGGAGCTGGCGGAAGATCCACGGGCCGAGCTGGTCAGACGCTTGCAGGAATACGAACGCTATAAAAAGGCGGCGGAAGATGTGGACGAGCTACCGCGTATTGGACGCGATATCTTTCGAGCAGTGGCCCTGGAACCAGATCGACAGGTGGAACGGCCGCAACCCGTGGTGGAGATGTCCGAATTAATGCTGGCCCTTTCCGACGTGTTGCGTCGTGCACAAATGTTTGAGAGCCATCATGTGCAGATGGAAACACTATCCACGCGGGAGCGGATGATCATTATTATGGATCGGTTACAAAATCAGGAATTTTTGCCGTTTGTCAGTTTCTTCACGATGGCCGAGGGACGCCGAGGGGTGGTGGTCACATTTTTGGCAATCATGGAATTAATTAAGGAGGCACTGGTGGAGATCGTACAGGCAGAGTCGTTCGGTCCGATCCATGTGCGCACGAGAATACAATAATGGACCTCGAACCACTCAAGAAAATACTGGAAGGCGCGTTGCTGGCGGCGGGCAAACCACTGGATTTGACGGCGCTGGAAAACCTGTTTTCCGAACGAGACCAGGTGGACAAAGAGCTGTTGAATACGGCGCTTGATGGCCTTGCTGCCGACTGCGAGGAGCGCAGTTACCAATTGCGCAAAGTTGGTAGCGGGTATCGCCTGCAGGTGCGGCAAGAGCTGGCGCCGTGGATTAACAATCTATGGGAAGAGAAACCGAAGAAATATTCGCGAGCGCTACTGGAAACCCTGTCCCTGATTGCCTATCGTCAGCCCCTCACCCGGGGCGATATCGAGCAGATACGTGGTGTCGCGGTCAGCTCCGACATCATTCGCAGCCTGGAAGAGCGGGAGTGGGTACGTGTGGTTGGACATCGCGACGTGCCGGGTAGACCCGCGTTGTTTGCCACCACCCGCCAGTTTCTCGATTATTTCAACCTGCGCAGCCTGAACGAATTGCCACCCCTGAGCGAGATTCGCGATATCGACGAAATAAATGCCGAACTGGGGTTTGGTGATTTGAGTGCAGGCGGCCAGATAGATACGGAAATGGAAGAAGACACAGATCACGATGGCGATATTGGCGCGAACCTGGAAAGCGACGAGCACGACAACCTCAATGCTGACTCCGGCGCAAACGAGGGCGTCTATGTGGAAAGTGATGATGTACAGAGCGCGGTTCCCGTCGAACGCCCAACCAACACTTCCTACGCAGTGGATTCAAACGAATGAGCGATAAATTGCATAAGGTGCTGGCGGAGTCGGGCCTGGGATCGCGGCGCGAGATGGAACGCTGGATCGAGGCGCGCCGGGTGTCGGTTAACGGCAAGATCGCCAGCATCGGCGACCGGGTCGAGGACGCCGATCGCATTCTTGTCGATGGCAAGCCGCTCGCCTCTGGAACGGATAATCGCTTGCGGGTAGTGCTGTATAACAAGCCGGAAGGGGAAATATGCACCCGTCGCGACCCAGAGGGACGACCCACCGTTTTTGCCAAACTGCCCGCTATAAAAAGCGGCCGTTGGATAGCCATCGGACGCCTCGATATCAATACCAGCGGGCTGATCCTGTTTACCAATAACGGCGCGCTGGCTAATCGATTGATGCATCCCTCCAGCAATGTGGATCGGGAATATCTGGTGCGGGTACATGGGCCGGTAAATGAAGAGATGCTCACCCGTTTGCGCGAAGGGGTCGATCTGGAAGATGGGGTCGCCCGTTTCAAAAGCATCAAAATTGGCTTGCGAGGGGGCGCGAATCAGTGGTTTACCGTGATTATCGACGAGGGTAAACAGCGCGAAGTACGGCGTTTGTGGGAATCGCAAGGTGTCGAAGTCAGTCGCCTCAAGCGCATTCGCTTTGCCACGGTCGAAATCCCTTCCTACGTGCGTCGCGGCGACTGGATAGAGTTGCCTTTAAGCGATACCAATAAACTTTGCGCATCCGTGGGTTTTAAGGACGCGAGGGGTCGTCCGCCGCCGCCCAGCGAACGAGTCCGCCAGGAACGGCACCTCAACAAACTGCGTGGTCGCGGCGGGCGTCGCTCCTGATCCTCAACCTTATGCGGTCTCGGCTGCTCGTTTGCTCCTGCTCTAGCCTCTAGCCCGCCCTCAGCTGGTACGCGGTTATACGCCGCCCGGGCTCTGCCATCGATATATCATTTTAGGCATGTATTTGCAAAAATATATAATACTTTTGGGTAGATATATTTTACTTTTAGGTATAGATTTTTGTGGCTGCTCTTCTATAATAATTACTGCTCATGCTAGTTATTATCAATAATCATAATGCTGGAGGGGATATGAATACATCATCTGCTCAAGTCAGGTTGTGGGTAGCTTTACCAATTACCACCATGTTTATGTTAACCGGCACTACGCTGCCGGTAGTCGCCGCCGAAGGACGGGTTCTGGAAGAAATTGTCGTATCGGCACAAAAGCGCGACGAAAGCCTGCAGGACGTACCAATTTCCGTAAGCGCGGTTAGCGGGGAGAAGTTAACCTCTGCCGGTATCACAAATCTCGAAAACCTCACGGCCTACGTACCCAACTTCAGTATGAATCAGACGGGTATCGCCAGCGTGATTTCCATTCGCGGTGTGAGCTCGGGTATTAACGAAGGCCTGGAGCAGTCTGCAGGTATGTACTCCGACGGTATTTACTACGGACGCGCTCCCCTGTCGCGGGTTCCGATGATGGATATGGCTAGGGTCGAGGTACTAAAGGGTCCCCAGAGTATTCTGTTTGGGAAAAACAGTATTGCGGGGGCAGTGAATATGATCACTGCAAAACCCACCGAGGAATTTGAAGGTTCCGTAACCGCACTGTATGAGCCCGACCACGGTGAGCAGGATTACCGCATCGTACTGTCCGGCCCTCTGACGGATACGTTAAGAGGGCGCATCGCCATTCTGTCCAGGGAGATGGACGGGTATATGAAGAATGATTTCAACGGCAAGGATGAAAAGGACGAAGAGGAAACGGTGTTTCGCGGTTCTTTGACCTGGGATATCAATGATCTATTGACGCTCAACTTTAAAGCGGAGAATGCGCAGTTTGACGTGCGCGGCCGCAATATTGAAGTGGCCAACAGCATCTCATTACCCACTGCGCCACCGGGTTTTGACCACCTGACCAGGCTCAATGGTATTCAAGCGGCGTTCAACAATGCGTTCCCCGTGGGTACCAATCGCCCGCAAGTTGGTACGCAGCTGGATTACCACCGGGACGCCGAGCAGGACAGGAGCGATAACGAGGTGCAAAACTACACTCTCGATCTGGCCTACCAGTTGGGCGAGCATACATTGAACTTTACCAGCGCCTGGGTGGAATACGACACGGATGAACTCTGTGACTGTGATTTTTCCGCCGCCAAAATTCTATTGGTCCCCCGCGAGGAATTATTCGAGCAGTTTAGTCAGGAAATTCGTTTGACTTCCCCTCTGGGCGATACCTTCGAATATATTGCAGGGGTGTTTTATCAAACCTATGACCTGGATTACTCCGATGGCATACTGGTTCCAGATGATGGGATTGTGCCCATCCTGGTTGAACGCCCGCCGCCGTTCTTTAATTTGCCTAGTCATGGGGCAGCTCTCAGGGGTTCCACCGCGCAACGGGAGTACACTCAGGATTCGAGCCTGTGGGCAGTATTTTCCCAGGTGTCCTGGAATATTAACGAAGCCTGGAAGTTCACCCTCGGTGGGCGCTTTAGTAAAGAGCATAAAAAGGGCAGCCGGGAGCAGTTCCATATCGACAATACCGGTAACAACGTTGGCTCTACTAATACGTTGTTAAACGGAGCTTATAGCCTGTTTGGTATCGAGCCATTCGATAAACTGAAAGGGGATCGCACGGAGACCGCCTTCACGCCTTTGGTAAACCTTCAATGGAATGCAACAGACACGATGATGTTGTACGCCACCTGGACCAAAGGACATAAATCTGGCGGTTTTGATGCGCGATCTAATGCGCATCCCGACCCGACCTACGCCGCTGCCGGAGCACTGCGTCCCAACCTGACTGGCGCTTTTGAGTTCGAAGAGGAGGAGGCTAAAAGTATTGAGGTGGGCGCCAAGATGAGCCTGTTGGACGGTGCCGCGGAGGTTAACATGGCGCTGTTTCGAACCGACTATACGGATTTACAAACATCGCAATTTGACGGCGTACTCGGCTTTAACGTGACCAATGCCGGGGAAGCGCGTATTCAGGGTGTCGAGGCGGATGGTCGCTGGTTGCTGACCGATCGCTTAACCCTGTCTGGCTCCATGGCCTACCTGGATTTTAACTTTGAGGATTTTCCCAATAGTCAGTGTTACTTCGGCGAACACCTGCTGGAACCGCAGAGAGTCGTCGGTGGGGGGTTATGTGACGCCAGCGGCTCACGGCGGGAATACACCCCCGAGTGGCGTGGCAGCGTTGCTGTGGATTATGTGCAGCCGCTTACTTCTGGCCTGAACTTGAAGGCAACGGTGGATGCCAATTACACCGATGATTATCTGTGGAACGCAACCCTGGACCCGCGCAATGAGCAGGAGGCCCATACGATTATTAACGCGCGTCTGGCTCTGGCGGATGTGGCTGACAAATGGGAACTGGCCCTGATTGGTCGTAATCTCACCGATAAAATGGTGGTTAATTATGGCGGCAATACACCCCTAGCCAGCACTTTGACTGGTGGTCGTGGAAATTCCTACTATCACTTTGTTGGCCGAGAAAAAACCGTCGCGCTGCAGTTAACCTATCGGTTCTAACGGTAGCCAGCGGTGCTGGTGTGTTAATTAGTGAGTTGCGTCGGGAGCGATGTGTAATATTAAGCAGTACGGGGTTGTTGACCGTACTGCTTTTTTGTTTGAGGGCTGCTGAGCAGATGCCATCGTTTGTTTTAACTATTGGGCATCCAACGATTGTCCCGTGATCCCCTGGCTGTCCGGTCCCACCAGGTATAAATAGACCGGCATTATCTGCTCGGGAGTTTTTAAGGTGGCTGGATTTTCTGCAGGGAATGCGGTGGCCCGCATCCGTGTGCGGGTGGCGCCGGGATTGATACAGTTGACCCGAATGGAGGTGGTATCTTCCAGTTCGTTAGCCAGAACCTGGGTCAATCCTTCGGTGGCGAACTTGGATACCGCGTAGGCACCCCAGTAGGGTTTACCGACTCGTCCGACCCCGGATGAGGTAAACACAATACTCCCATCCGCGGATTTTTCGAGCAGGCCCAGTAAGCTTTTGGTCATCATAAACTGTGCGGTCACATTAACCTGCATCACCCTTTGCCAGGTGGTCAGAGAGTAGTTGGCGATGGGGGTGCGTTGACCCAGCTCCCCGGCGTTGTGTAATAAGCCATCCAGGCGTGCGAACGTTGTTTCAATATTGGTGGCCATATCCCCATAGTCCTGCTCACTGGCGCCAGCCAGGCAGATAGGGTAAATCGCTGGTTGCGCATGCCCGGCACTACAAATTTCGTCGTACACCTGTACCAGCTTGGCCACTGTTCTGCCCGCCAGAATTAACGTTGCGCCGTGCGCCGCGAAAGTGAGTGCGGCAGCGCGGCCGATACCGTCGCCAGCACCGGTTACCAGGATAATGCGGTCGGCCAGCAAATCGGTGCCGGGAGAGTACTCAGTTAAATTTTCAATATTCACCGTGGAGTCCTGTTTGGTAGCTGACCGGGCAGGCTAAAAAAGTAATGCTGCGAGTTGCTCAGGTCTGTGTATCAGGTAATGGGCGCCCCAGTTTGCGGGATTATCGTCTGCGCCGATATACCCGTAGGCGGCGGCAATGGTGGTTGCACCGGCGCTGATGCCCGATTCGATATCCCGGCGATGATCGCCGATGTAGATAGTCGCCGTTGGCGCAACGCCCAGTTGCTCACAGGCGAGCATGATCGGTTCCGGGTGTGGCTTGACATTGGCGACGTGCTCCGGGCAGATTACCACCCCAGGTGCCGGGGCCAGTGCCAGGTCGCGCAATATGGCGCTGGTATACAGCAGGGGCTTGTTGGTTACGATTCCCCAGGGAATACCCAAGCTGCCGAGACGGGTCAATACTTTTGCCAGACTGGGGTAGGGGCGTGTTTGTTGTGATAAATGCTGGTGGTAAAGCTGTAGAAATTCAACGCGCAACTGTGCGAATTCGGGACTATCTGTGGCGCACTCAAAAGCGTCAGCAAGCAATGCAGCCGCGCCATCGCTCACCAGCGCGCGTATTCTGGCATCGGGCAGGGCCGTGCGGGATCTACTGACGAGGAGTTTATTCAGGGCCGTGGAAAAATCCGGCGCGGTATCGAGCAGCGTGCCGTCGAGATCAAACAATACCGCTTGATAATTGCTAATGGGCATATTCAATCAGGCCGACGTGCGTGCACCATGTAATTGACGCTAACGTCCCGCTCGTCAAGTCGATAGTGCCGAGTCAGGGGGTTGTACAGCAGGCCGGTCATGCGTTGCAGTTCGAGTTCGGCTGCGCGAATATCGCCGGCCAATTCTGCCGGGCGGATAAAGCGCGCGTAATCGTGGGTGCCTTTGGGCAACAGGCCGAGCACGTATTCGGCCCCGATAATGGCAAACAGATAGGATTTTGGGTTGCGGTTGATGGTGGAGAAATACAGGTGTCCACCGGGTTTAACCAGCTTCGCGCAAGCCTGTATAACCGACGACGGTCGCGGCACATGCTCCAGCATCTCCAGGCAGGTGACGATATCAAACTCACCAGCATGTTCCTCAGCCATGGCTTCCGCGGTAGCCTGGTGATAGTCGATTTGGACGCCGCTCTCAAGGCTATGCAGGCGCGCCACCGCCAGCGGTGCTTCGCCCATGTCGATACCGGTAACGCTGGCGCCCCGCTGCGTCAGTGCCTCGCATAGAATGCCACCACCACAGCCCACATCCAGCACGCGCTGTTGCGCCACGGGGGAGTGGCGGTCGATCCAGTTACAGCGTAAGGGGTTGATCGCGTGGAGTGGTTTAAACTCACTTTGCGTATCCCACCAGCGCGCCGCCAGCGCTTCGAATTTGGCGATTTCCCGAGCGTCGACGTTGGTTTCGGTCATGACGGTGATCCGTTGGTTTAGTGAGTTCCGCTAATGCGCCGTTGCCAGCGCCCAGCCCGGGCCAGAATATCGCTTTCGTCAAGGGTCGTCAGACGTCGCTGTTCGAGCAGCGGTACGCCGTTTACCCAGACGTGGCTGACGCGCCCTCCAGCATCTGTATAGATCAGTTGTGAGAGTGGATTGTACACAGGCGCCGCCTCAATTGCGGCCATATCTATGGCGATCAGATCGGCTTTTTTGCCGATTTCGATGCTGCCAACGTCTTTGTCCAGGCCGAGTACCCGTGCGCCGTCGATGGTTGCCATGCGCAGTGCCTGATGGACGCCGAGGGTGGTTGGATCGTTACCCATGCCTTTGGCCATCAGTGCGGCGATACGTAATTCCTGAAACAGGTTAAGACTATTATTACTGGCCGCACTATCCGTGCCGATGGCCACGGAAACGTTGTCGTTGATCAGTCGTTGCACGGGGCAATATCCGCTGGCAAGTTTGAGGTTCGACTGGGGGCAATGAATGACACTGGCACCGGTTTCCTGCAAGTGTTGCACATCGCTATCGGCCAGCTGGGTCATGTGTACGCACTGGGTTTGGGAGGTCATTAAGCCCAGTTTACGCAGACGGTCGATGGGTCGCATACCGAACTGCGCAAGTGAATTTGTGATTTCCTCCTGGGTTTCGTGCAGGTGAATATGTATTGGTGCATCCAGTTCTCCGGCCAGTAATGCAATTTTCTGTAGCGCCCGGTCGTCGAGCGTATAGGGCGCGTGGGGGCCGAAGATAATGCTGGTTAACTCCCGGTCGCGGTAGTCGTCCCGGACCGCCAGACCGTTGTGAATATACTCCTCGGCATCGCGCGCCCAGGGCGAAGGAAAGTCGAGCACTGGAAAGGCAATTTGGCTGCGTATACCTGCGCGATGTGCCGCCGCAGCTATTTCATCCGGGAAAAAATACATGTCCGCGAAGCAGGTGGTGCCGCTGCGCAACATCTCAGCCATGGCGAGCTCAGTGCCGTCGCGCACAAATTCAGGACTTACCCAGCGTTGTTCGGCAGGCCAGATATGCTCGTTTAGCCACTGGGCCAATGGCTGGTCATCGGCCAGCCCGCGTAACAGTGCCATGGAGGCATGGCCGTGGGCGTTAATCAACCCGGGCATAAGGACGCTGTCGTGTAGCTGAATGTGTGTATTTGTAGAATAAACGGCGAGTGCTTCGGAGGTCGGTAACACTGCCACGATAATGCCGTTGGCTATAGCAACACTACAGTCGGGAAACAGTGTGTCGGCGGGAATAACAGGCACAATCCAGCTTGCTGAAATAATTAAATCAACGGATTCTTTAGGCATGCAGACTCCTTGCAGAGCGGCAGTATAACGGATTTGCGAGCCGTTTTTTTCAGCGGGCTAAGCCGCGTGTTTGGTTCGCTAGCTGTGCTACAATGCGCGGCTTTAAATCATCTCTCAGGTGGTCTATGTTCGAAGCCCAAAAAGGCTTGCGAATGAAAGCCGCCTCCAACCATAAGTCTGGGGATAGCGCTGTAACATGGGTGAAATAGCGAGAGAAATCGTACCAGTCAATATTGAGGATGAACTCAAGCAATCCTACCTCGATTACGCCATGAGTGTAATCGTCGGCCGGGCGCTACCTGACGTGCGCGACGGGCTGAAACCCGTACACCGCCGGGTGCTGTTCGCCATGAGCGAACTCAACAATGACTGGAACAAAACCTACAAGAAATCTGCTCGTGTGGTGGGTGACGTGATTGGTAAATATCACCCCCACGGGGATTCCGCCGTGTATGACACCATTGTGCGGATGGCGCAATCCTTCTCGCTGCGCTACATGTTGGTGGATGGTCAGGGCAACTTCGGTTCGATTGATGGGGATTCCGCCGCGGCTATGCGCTACACGGAAATTCGCATGGCCAAGATCGCGCATGCGTTGCTTGCGGACCTGGACAAGGAAACCGTTGATTTTGTGCCCAACTACGACGGCAACGAGCAAATCCCTGCGGTGTTGCCAGCCCGTGTACCCAACCTGTTGATCAACGGTTCGTCGGGTATCGCGGTGGGTATGGCCACTAATATGCCGCCCCACAATTTACGGGAAGTGATCAGCGGCTGTTTGGCGCTTATCGAAAATCCTGACATCAGTATCGATGAGTTGATGCAGCACATTCCCGGCCCGGATTTTCCTACAGCAGCAATCATAAATGGTCGCGCAGGTATTGTGCAGGCGTACCGCACTGGCCGGGGCCGGATACTTATCCGCGCTCGCGCAACTATTGAAACGGACGAAAAAACTGGTCGCGAAACAATTATCATTACCGAAATACCGTATCAGTTGAATAAAGCGCGGGTTATAGAGCGCATCGCGGAGCTGGTTAAGGAAAAGAAAATTGAAGGTATTTCGGAATTACGCGATGAGTCTGATAAAGATGGGCTACGCATCGTTATTGAGCTGAAACGCGGGGAGATGGGCGAAGTTTTACTTAACAATTTATATGCGCAGACCCAGCTGCAGAATGTGTACGGAATTAACGCAGTTGCACTGGTGGATGGTCAGCCGCGCACGCTTAATCTTAAGCAAATACTCGAGGCATTTGTTGGCCATCGTCGCGAAGTGGTAACGCGCCGTACGCTGTTTTTATTGCGAAAAGCCCGGGAGCGCGGCCATATTCTCGAGGGCCTGGCGGTTGCCATTGCTAATATTGATCGAGTCATTGAATTGATTAAAGCGTCCGCTAGCCCTGCTGAAGCGCGCGACAGTTTGCGCGGCGAGCTCTGGGATCCGACCGAAGTCATGACCTTTCTGGAAAGAACCGGCAGTGATATCAGTCGGCCGGAAGATCTCGAAGCGGGATGTGGTCTGCAGGGTGGCAAATACCGATTGTCGGAGACGCAAAGTCAGGCCATTCTCGAGTTGCGCTTGCACCGCCTGACTGGCATGGAGCACGAAAAACTACTGAGCGAATACGAGCAGAAACTTACTGAAATTGGCGAATATCTGGCTATTCTTGCTAACCCTGAACGCCTGATGGAAGTGATTCGGGAAGAACTTGTTGAAGTTAATGAAGAGTTTGGTGACGAGCGCCGCACAGAAATTATTGAATCCCTCGACGACCTGACCACGGCAGATCTTATTCCCGAAGAGGATCGGGTGGTGACTATTTCCCACGCCGGTTATGCTAAAACCCAGCCGCTCAGTGATTACCAGGCCCAGCGTCGCGGCGGCATGGGCAAGAGCGCGACCGCCGTCAAGGATGAGGATTTTGTAGAGCATTTGTTGATTGCGAATACGCACACCACCATTTTGTGCTTCAGTGATGCGGGTAAGGTGTATTGGCTAAAGGTGTATCAGATCCCGGTCGCCAGTCGCAATGCACGCGGACGGCCGATGGTAAATCTGCTGCCGTTGGGCGACGGAGAGAGAATCACTGCGATTTTGCCGGTCAAAGAATATCGAGATGATCAATACGTCTTTATGGCTACCGCCAACGGCACGGTTAAAAAAACTCAGCTGAGCGCGTTTGCCAAGCCCCGTTCGGTTGGTTTGCGGGCGCTGGATCTGGAAGAAGGTGACCGTCTGATTGGCACGGCGTTGACCGATGGAGAGCGCCAGGTAATGCTGTTTTGCAGTAACGGCAAGGTAACGCGTTTCAGTGAAGACGCGGTGCGTCCCATGGGCCGCTCTGCCAAAGGGGTGCGCGGCATTAAAGTGCCTGCTGGGGAGGAGATGATTTCCCTGATCATTCCGGAGGGTGTCGATAATACGATCCTGACGGTGACCGCCAACGGCTATGGCAAAAAAACTGAGTTGACCGAATTTCCCATCTATAATCGCGGTGGGCAGGGCGTGATTGCCATGCGCACCTCCGAGCGCAACGGTGTGCTGGTGGCTGCCGTACAGGTGTCCAGTGGCGACGAAATAATGCTGATCTCAGATCAGGGTACGCTGGTTAGAACCCGGGTACAGGAGATATCGACGCTGGGACGTAGCACCCAGGGTGTGCGGGTGATCAGGCTGAAAGTAGAGGAAACTTTGGTCGGTGTCGCCCGCATTCAGGACGAGCAGGACGATGGCGAAAAAAACGAAGAGGATTAACCCGGGCATGAGTAAGGACGGGGATAAACTGCTCGCGCTGCGCGCGCAAATCGATGCGATAGATGCGCAACTATTGACTCTTATCAATGATCGAGCCCGTTGCGCGCAGGCGGTGGCGGCGGTAAAAACGCAACATGGCGAGGAATCGTACTATCGCCCCGAACGCGAGGCCCAGGTACTACGCAGGGTTATGGCACAAAACGAAGGTCCCCTCGATGCGGAGGAGATGGCGCGTCTGTTCCGAGAAATTATGTCGGCGTGTCTGGCGCTGGAAAAACCGGTAAGAGTTGCTTTTTTGGGACCCGAGGGCACCTTTACTCAGGAAGCGGCGTTAAAACATTTCGGACACTCGGCGGTCAGCGCGCCGTTGACTGCCATTGATGAAGTTTTTCGCGAAGTCGCGGCGGGGGCCGCCAATTATGGGGTGGTGCCCATTGAAAACTCTACCGAGGGCGTGATTAATCACACCCTCGACAGCTTTCTCGAGTCCTCCCTGAAAATATGTGGTGAAGTGGAATTACGTATTCACCATCATTTTTTAATTGGCGCAAATACTCGCGAAGAACATATTACCCGAGTGTATTCCCACTCCCAGTCGCTGGCCCAGTGCCGCAAATGGCTGGATGCTAATTATCCCAGCATTGAGCGGGTTCCGGTCAGTAGTAACGCGGAAGCGGCACGCAGGGTGGCGGGGGAATGGAATTCTGCGGCCATCGCCGGAGATATGGCAGTACAGCTTTATGGCCTGACGAAGCTGCGAGAAAACATTGAGGATTACCCCGATAATTCGACGCGGTTTCTGGTTATCGGCAAGGACGAGGTGCCGCCGAGCGGCGACGATAAATCTTCCATTATGGTGTCCGTACGTAACGAACCTGGCGCATTGCATGCCTTGCTGGAACCGTTTCGGACCTATTCCGTGGATCTGACCCGGGTCGAAACCAGACCCTCCCGCGCAGGCAAATGGAACTATGTGTTTTTTATCGATTTTGCCGGTCATCGCGGCGATGAAAACGTTGGCAAAGCCCTGGATGCAGTGCGCGCCCAGGTTGCTGAACTGAGGTGGTTAGGCTCCTATCCGCGCGCTGTCCTCTGAAACCTGACAAGGCATCCTGAACAAAGGTGATGGTTTGAACTCACATGCAGCTTCATCTCGCCTGCTAATAGTAGGTATTGGATTGATCGGTGGTAGCCTCGCCCGTGCCGCACGCTCACGCGGCCTGTTTCGCGAAGTTATCGGCGTCTCCCGTAGCGCCGCCACACTGGCACAAGCGTTATCTATGGGGGTCGTCGATCGGGTTGAAGAGAGTTTGGCTGTCGCCGCACAAGATCTGGGTGCCGGTGACATCATTGTAATCTGTGTGCCGACTTTAAGCGTGGCGAGTATTCTGCAACAACTGGCTCAATGCGTTGCCTCGAATGTGACCATTACTGACGTGGCGAGCGTAAAAGGCAGCGTGATGGCAGCGGCGCAAAGCGCTTACGGGTTTAATCCGCCCCAATTGGTTCCCGGGCACCCCATCGCGGGATCGGAGCAAAGTGGTGTGGCGGCGGCGCGCGCTGATCTATTTATCGATCATCAGGTCATTCTCACACCGCACGCCGACACCGGGTCATCGCATCTGCAGCGCGTGCGTGCCCTGTGGCAACAGGTCGGCGCCACCGTTAGTGAAATGTCGGTCGAGGAGCACGATGAGGTGCTCGCCGCCACTAGCCACTTACCACACATGCTGGCGTATACGCTGGTGGATACCCTCTGTGACATGGACGAAAAACGCGAAATTTTTCGCTATGCTGCTGGAGGATTTCGAGATTTTACGCGCATTGCCGGTAGTGATCCGATTATGTGGCACGATATCGCGCTGGCCAATCGCAGTGCTTTGCTAAATGTGTTGGAGCGTTTGCAGTCGCGCCTGAATGCGCTCGGCAGCGCAATCAATAATGGCGATAGCGATTTTTTGTTGGATATGTTTAATCGAGCTCGGGACGCCCGCAATAAACTGCATGGGTCGTCGAAGAGAAGCGCGCAACAATGCTGTGAGCCGAATGCCAATGATTAATGTAGAAAAATCGTGACCAGTCGAACTGTCGACTATCGCGTGCAGTGCGGTGGCACTCTGGCTGGTAAGGTCCGTGTGCCGGGGGACAAGTCCATTTCCCATCGCTCGATTATGTTGGCTGCGTTGGCCGAGGGCACCAGTGAAATTTTTGGTTTTCTCGAAGGGGAAGACAGTCTTGCGACCTTGCAGGCGTTTCGCGCCATGGGTGTGAAGATTGAGGGTCCAACGCAGGGGCATGTAGTGGTTCATGGGGTCGGGCTACGGGGACTTAAGGCACCGCAGAGCGCACTTGATCTGGGCAATTCTGGCACGTCCATACGTTTACTGGCCGGTCTGTTGGCGGGTCAGGCTTTCGACGTTACGCTCACCGGGGACGAGTCACTGTGTAAGCGACCGATGAACCGGGTAGCTGAGCCGTTGCGTCGTATGGGCGCGAAAATTGAAGCCGGAGCAGGCGGTGTGCCGCCCCTGACCCTGAAAGGGGGGCAGGCTTTGACAGGCATCGATTACTTGTTGCCCATTGCCAGCGCACAGGTAAAATCCTGTCTGTTACTTGCCGGGCTGTATGCCGAGGGTACCACTCGGATAGTGGAGCCCGCACCCACCCGCGATCACTCCGAAAGAATGCTGGCCGGCTTTGGTTATACGGTGACCTGCGAAGGCCCGGCGGTGTCCCTGCACGGCGGTGGCAAACTCTCGGCCACGACTGTGGATATACCGGCCGACATCTCCTCGGCGGCGTTTTTTATGGTGGCTGCGTCCATTGCGCCCGGTTCAGATATCACTCTGGAGCATGTTGGCGTAAACCCCACGCGTACCGGCGTGATCAACATTTTGCGTTTGATGGGTGCCAGTATTGAGATCAGCAATGAACGCATGGCGGGAGGGGAGCCGGTGGCGGATATTCGTGTCCGTCATGCGCCGTTGCGAGGTATCACCATTCCACAGGATCAGGTGCCCCTGGCGATTGATGAGTTTCCGGTTCTTTTTGTCGCCGCCGCGTGCGCGACCGGCACCACTGTGCTGAGTGGCGCGGAAGAGTTACGTGTAAAGGAAAGCGACCGTATACAGGCGATGGCCGATGGTCTATCCACATTGGGTGTGCAGCTACAAACTACGCCTGACGGAATTATCATTCACGGCGGTATGCTGCACGGTGGTGAGGTGGATAGCAAAGGTGATCATCGCATTGCCATGGCTTTTGCTGTCGCGGCGCTACAGGCCAGTGCGCCGATAATGATCCGCGACTGCAATAATGTGGCCACCTCCTTTCCCGAGTTTGTAGCCCAGTCGCGGCGGTTAGGATTCGGGCTAGATGAGGAGTTTCGGTGAGCAAAACAACGATCCCGGTGGTGACCATCGACGGCCCCAGTGGATCCGGGAAAGGCACGGTTGGGCGTATGCTGGCCCGCGAACTGGGTTATCAATATCTCGACAGTGGCGCGCTGTATCGACTGCTTGCTCTTGCGGCGTGCAGGCACAAAGTATCGGTTGATAATGTCGAGGGTTTGGCGGTACTGGCGGCACACATGGATATTTCGTTTGACGCAGGGTGTTCCGGTGAACCAAAAATACTACTGGAGGGTGAAGAAGTTACCGCCGTGGTGCGCACCGAGGAAATGGGTGCGGCTGCTTCGGTGGTGGTGGCCATTCCGGCCGTCAGAAAGGCCCTCCTGCGTCGCCAACGGGCGTTTGTACAGGCGCCTGGGTTGGTGGCCGATGGACGGGACATGGGCACCGTAGTTTTCCCGGCGGCGGGGGTTAAAATTTACCTCACCGCAGCACCCGAGGTGAGGGCGCAAAGACGCTATAACCAGTTGATTGATAAGGGGGAAAATGTTAGCCTTGCCGCCCTCGTCGAGCAGGTAAGAGAGCGAGATGAGCGGGACGAGGGTCGGCAGGTCTCGCCTTTGCGACCAGCAGCCGGTGCGTTAATACTGGACAGCTCTACGCTCACAATAGAGCAGGTATTTGCTGCGGCACTAAAGCAGGTGCGCCGTTGGCGTAAAACATGAACACAAGGTGGAAGGGTGGTGATCACGTCAGTATCGCGCCACGCTTCTTAAGTTAAATAACCCGCAATTCTGACGTTGTGGATATGGGTGGCAGCACCCAATTTTATTCGAAGGTATAGTCTAAATGAGCGAGAATTTTGCAGAACTGTTTGAGGAAAGCTTAAAAACGGTAGAAATGGCACCGGGTTCAATTGTCACCGGCGTTATTATCGATATCGATAAAGACTGGGTTACCGTACATGCTGGTCTAAAATCCGAAGGCGTTATTGCTATTCAGGAATTTTACGACGAAAACGGCAATTGTGATTTGCAAATTGGCGATGAAGTTCAGGTCGCACTGGAAACCGTAGAAGACGGTTTCGGCGCTACGCGTCTTTCGCGAGAGAAGGCTCAACGTGCGGAGTCCTGGATTCATCTGGAAGCAGCACAGAAGGCCGATAAGACTGTAACCGGAATAATTAGTGGCAAGGTTAAAGGCGGGTTTACGGTTGACATCAACGGCCTGCGTGCTTTTCTGCCGGGCTCATTGGTGGACGTGCGCCCCATGCGCGAAACCACACACCTCGAAGATAAACCGCTGGAATTCAAAGTTATCAAACTCGACCAAAAACGCAACAACGTGGTTGTTTCCCGTCGCGCGGTGATGGAAGCGGTTAACACCGCTGAGCGAGATGAGCTATTAAGCTCTCTAGACGAAGGTGTGTCGCTCAAAGGTATTGTTAAAAATCTGACCGACTATGGTGCTTTTGTAGACCTGGGCGGTATTGACGGCCTGTTGCATATTACCGATATGTCCTGGAAGCGCGTGAAGCACCCCAGCGAAGTGGTCAATGTTGGCGATGAAATTGATGTCAAAGTGCTGAAATTTGATCGCGAGCGCAACCGTGTTTCTCTGGGCCTCAAGCAGATGGGTGAAGACCCCTGGGTCGACATCAAAGGACGCTATCCTGAGAACACCAAAGTCAAGGCGGTGGTTACCAACCTTACAGATTATGGTTGTTTTGCAGAGCTGGAAGATGGCGTGGAAGGTCTGGTACACGTTTCCGAAATGGATTGGACCAATAAGAATGTTCATCCTTCGAAAATTGTGCAGGTCGGAGATGAAGTTGAAGTGATGATTCTGGATATCGATGAAGAACGACGCAGAATTTCACTTGGTATAAAACAGTGTCAGGCCAATCCCTGGGATGAATTTGGCAAAACCCATAGCAAAGGCGACAAAATTAGCGGCACAATCAAATCGATCACAGATTTTGGTATTTTCCTTGGTCTCGACGGCGCCATTGATGGGCTAGTGCATCTTTCCGATATTTCGTGGAACGAAACTGGGGAAGAAGCAGTTCGCAACTACAAAAAAGGCGACGAACTCGATACCGTTATTCTGGCGATAGACACGGAAAGGGAACGTATTTCTCTCGGTATTAAACAACTCCTCGACGACCCGTTTTCACATTTTCTGGCGGAATATGAAAAGGGTGGACTGGTCAAGGGCATCGTTAAGGAAGTTGACGCTAAGAGCGCTATAATTACTTTGGCGGATGGCGTCGAAGGTGTACTTAAGTCTGGCGATATTTCTCGCGATAAGGTCGAAGACGCGCGCACCCTGCTTAAGGAAGGAGACGAGATTGAGGCCCGCGTTATTGGTACAGATCGTAAGAACCGCGTGATTAATTTATCGATCAAGGCGAAAGATATGGCGGACGAAAAAGCTGCTGTTAAGGAGCACCGTAAACAGGAAGCGGATGCTGTTTCGCCAACCACGATTGGTGATTTAATCAAGGCGCAAATGGAAAGTGGTGACAAGTAAGAACTGTACCAAAACCCCGTAAATATCCGGTTTGTTGACTATGACTAAATCAGAGCTAATTGAAAAAATAGCATCCCGACAGGATCAATTACAAGCCAAGGATGTGGAGATGGCTGTAAAAATGATTCTGGAGGAAATGACGAAGGCGTTGGTCAATAACAATCGTATTGAAATACGGGGGTTTGGCAGTTTTTGTCTGCACTTTCGTGCACCGAGGCTGGGGCGAAATCCTAAAACGGGCGATACGGTAGAGCTTTCTGGAAAGCATGTTCCTCATTTTAAACCTGGTAAAGAGTTACGCGAGCGTGTTAATGCGAGTATTCAGCGCAAAACGAGCTGATATTGGCGGCGGAAACCCCTCGACAAACGGCAAAGATAGCTTCTTTGCCGTTTTTTTTGGAGAAAGGGATGCAAATATTTAAACGGGTGCTGTTACTGCTTATTCTGATTTTGTTTGTTCTGATAGGAATGTGGGTCGTGCAGGATAATTCCGGATTGACGGCGTTTTCTTTGTTTGGCTTCGCGTTGGGGGAGCAACGGGTTGGGGTACTAGTTTTATTCGCATTTATGGGGGGCACAGTTGCGGGTTTACTGGTTAGTCTTTTCCCGCTATTAAAAGGCAAGATGGCGCTACGGCGTTGCAGAAAACAATTACTGACAGCACGTCTGGTACTTAACAAACGCTCACAGAAGGCGTCATCCCCAACAACCAGATAGGTGGGGCAAAAAAAAACGTAAGGCTAATAAGATGGTTGTAGTACCTCCAGGTTGTAGGGCAAGTGGCGACGGTGGCAACAATAGTGGATGGGAGTGATGACGAATTCAACGCCTGAATCTCGAATTATTGTGGCGCTCGATTACGCCACCCGTCGCGATGCTGAAATCTTTGTTGATAAAGTTTCACCACATCTGTGCAAACTAAAAGTTGGTAAAGAATTATTTACCGCTGCCGGGCCCGAGTTGGTTAAAAATTTGGTTGCGCGCGGTTTCGATGTCTTTCTCGATCTAAAATTTCATGATATCCCCCACACTGTCGCGCAAGCGGTCACTGCGGCGGCGGATCTTGGCGTGTGGATGACCAATGTGCACGCACTGGGAGGCTCGCGCATGATGGTGGCGGCGCGGGACGCTCTGGATCGACACGGTGGCAGTTGCACCTTGATTGCGGTCACGGTGCTCACCAGTATGGATGCAGAGGATCTTCGCGAACTGGGCATTCAGCAGCCACCCGAAAAACTGGTAATGGGTCTGGCAACCCTCGCCGAACATTGTGGTCTGGACGGGGTGGTCTGTTCAGGCCAGGAAGCCGAAAAAATTACCCAGACCCTGGGCGAGGCATTTCTTAAAATTACGCCGGGTATTCGACCCAACGGTTATGCAAAGAGTGGCGATGATCAGCGCCGCACTTTAACCCCAGCCGCAGCCATCGCAGCGGGCAGCAATTTTCTGGTTGTCGGCCGTCCCATTACCGCGGCGGCCGATCCCAACGCCGCTCTGCTTGCGATCAGCCGCGAGATTGGTGATTAGGTAATCTTCCCATTATTAACTGCCACCAAAAGTAGAGTTCATGCCGCTGCCAGCATGTACTTCGGTGGTTCATCACCATTAGCCCTGCTGGGCCGTTCGTGATTGTAGAACCATAAGCAGTGTGTGACATAGTCCTGGACCTCGCTGATGGATGCGAACTGGCACAGGCTCAGCCAGCTATAGCGCACGGTGCGGTTGTAACGCTCGACGTAGGCGCTCTATTGTGGATTACTTGGCTGTATGAACTCGAGCTGGGTGTTGTGTCCGCCCATTGCTCCAATTCCTGGCTGATAAATTCCGATCCGTTGTCGCAGCTCAGCCGATCTGGCTTGCCGGGCCATTCGATGATTTGATCCACCGACCGGATCACCCGTGGGGCGAGCAGCGAGAAGTCGGCTTCGATACCCAGCCCTTCTGGTTCTCGTTCTTCAGCTCCTTCATGTGCGCCGTCAGTGAGGCGTCCATATCGCCGTATTTAGCACACAACTTGTAGAACGTGGCGCTACTCACGCCGTTTTCCCGGCACAGCAGGGGGACCGGTGTGTTTCAATATCGCCAGATCCGGCTGTCGCTAAAATGTGATTTCTTCGGGCAGTATCTCCCCTTAACCTCTTATGAGGAAATTTTACTTCTGTTGTCAGCTAATTTTGGGGATGAACATCTGGCTCATGCTGGACAGAAAATCCGATTTCGCGAGGTTGGCTTTTTCTGCGACGGCCATAGCCTCATTCAGATCCAGTCCGAGCTGCTTAGACACTGAATTGTCGGTGCCGATCGACAGATATCCGATGATGCTGTCGTAATCATCGCGCAAGGCGGTAATCGACACGATAGCCGGAAAGCGACTACCGTCCTTGCGGATATGGGTCAATTCATAACTGTCCTCAATCGCGCGCGATACTTTCAAAACGCCAGGGCCTCAAAACTCCGCTGTAGTCGGGGTTCCGAGCTGGCAGCTTGGTGCCTGCGTTCGGGCCATCACTTCCTGCGGATCGCGTTCTGCAAAGTCCCTGTTTTAAGCAAGGCTTGCAGGCGTCGCACTTCGATGACATCGCCCACCCCACCGGTACTGCCTGCAAAGTTGGGATCATTTGCTGTTTAGAACATGACCGATTTCCGTGAAAAATATGCGACGATCTGGATCTGGAGGGGGGAACTGAGCCTGGTGGGTTGGGAACGGATGATTGCTACTCGGCGTACTCGAAACAGGGTCGAGGGTTTCCCAAAACGACAATGGACACTAATACTGTTTTCGGTGGGCATCCAGGAATAGTGGCGCCGAAACAGGTTAGTGGTGCCTAGATTTATCAGGAGCTGGGTTCGCCGGACCAGCCGACATGCTTCTAACGAGCTACAAATTCGCTGTTCCGCTGTCAGTGACCGTACGGATTCCGTGCGTTGCTACTTGCGATCCGGCGCGAGATTGGTGATCATTAACACGGCGGGGCAGGAGTCTCGCCTTTATTCTTCAACACGGAGTGTCTCAGGACACAAGGAGTCTAGTTATGAAAACGTTACGTTTGTTTGTTCGTGTGGTATGCATGGTGGCGGTTCTCGGCGGCGGAGCTATTGCTGCGACGGTCGTCGGTGCGGCCGAAGATCAGGTCGCCCAACAAACTGTTAGTGCGGTCAATATCAACACCGCATCCGCTGAGCAGCTGGCGGCGGGGTTAACTGGCGTTGGCGAGACCCGCGCCGCCGCGATTGTCGAGTATCGCAAGACGCATGGTCCCTTTACCAGCAAGGAACAACTGCTTGAGGTCAAAGGAATAGGGCAATCGACTCTCGATAAAAATACGGATCTGATTACCCTCAACTAGTTGTATGCCATGCGGGTATTGCCTGCTAACGTCCGCTTGCTGCTCCAGAAGGTCGCCATTGGGCATGTATAGCGTGCGTAGCGGTAACAAAAAAGGCCAACACCGCGAGGTGTTGGCCTTTTCTAATCTAATATTGGCTCCGCCTGCTGGACTCGAACCAGCGACCCAATGATTAACAGTCATTTGCTCTACCAGCTGAGCTAAGGCGGAATTATTAAGCGGCGCTATGGTATAACTGCCCCCCG
>JBFIHG010000019.1:0-42557 GCA_041601945.1 Porticoccaceae bacterium
ACCACCCTTTCCTGGGCGTATTTTTGTGCCGCGTCGAGGGCACCCTTGGCCATCCCCAGGCAGTTGGCCGCAACGCCAACCCGGTTTTCCGACAGGCACTCGAGAATAATCGGGTAGGTACCTTCCTCGCCGCCCAGCAAACAGTCGTCGGGCACAAACAGGTTTTCAATGTAGATCAAACCAGTTTCCGAGGCGCGAATGCCCTCTTTTTCCAGGCGTGAAATGGTCACGCCCGCGGCGGGTAATTCCACCACAAACAGACTGATAGCATCCGCGGTGGTTTCGGGTTTGGTGCGGGCGGCCAGGGTCAAAAACTGGGCGATGGGCGAGTTGGTGATATACAGTTTGCTGCCGTTGATCAGATACCCGCCGTCGACTTTCTTAGCGGTGGTTTTCAAGGCGCGAATGTTGGAGCCGCCGTCCGGTTCGCTAAGGGCAAACCCGGCAATTTTTTCGCCCTTTACGGCTGGCTCAAAAAAACGTTTCTTTTGCTGCGCCGTACCCGCACGCCAGATCAGCCAGATTCCCAGGTGGCTGTGGGCCGACCAGGCGGACGCGAAGCCCTGGCTGACGCGACTCATTTCTTCGCGCACGATACAGTCCGACACTTTGTCGAAACCCGAACCGCCATCGGTGGTGGGATAGCGCACGCCGAGCAGACCGAGGTCACCCCACTTTTTAAACATGTCCCTAGGAAACTCTTCTGCTTCGTCGGCGGCGCGGGCCAGGGGTGCGATCTCCGTCTGGCAGAATTTACGCACCGTCTCGCGCAGGGCGTTTTGCTCGTCGTTAAAGGTAAAATCCATCGGTTGTTCCTGCTCCTGTGGTGTTGGTGCGGTCGGTGTTTGTTTTGTAAGGGTTAGTCGTCCTCGAGCAGGAAAGCGGGAATTTCGCTGCGGTGAAACGCCTCAAAAGGTTTGGAGTTGTTGTGTGCGGGCACCTCCCAGATGGATTTGGCGAGGGGCAGGCCGCCATCGATGCTCAGCACGGTGCCGGTAATATAAGCGGCGGCGGGGGATAGCAAAAACACGATGCCCGCCGACACCTCGTCTTCCAGCCCCTGCCGCTTGAGGGGGATGTCGTGTTTGCGCTTTTTGAGCCGCTGCTGAAAATCTGGTGGATAGGTTGCCATACCGCTGGAGGCAATTGAGCCGGGTATCAGGCAGTTGACGCGCACGCCAGAGTGCGCCCATTCCAGGGCGGCGGTTTGGGTGAGATTGACCATGCCCGCCCGCGCGGCGCCGGAATGCCCCATGTTGGGCATGCCAAAGGCGATCACCGCGGCGATATTAACCATCGATCCACCGTGTTCCGCCATCCACTGGTTGTAGACCTCGCGCATCATGCTAAAACCGCCGTTGAGGTTGTTGCGGACTACGGCGTTCCAGCCCTTGTCGGAAATATCCTTGAGGGGCGCGGGGAACTGTCCGCCAGCATTATTTACCAGGCCGTCGATGCGCCCGTGGCGTTCGATGATGGTGGCGATGGTACTGGCAACATCTTCGCCGTTGCGAATGTCGAGGGCGTAGTAAGCACTGTCAAAACCATCTTCGCGCAACTCACCGCTAACTTTTTGCAGTTTGTCGACGCTGCGTCCAAGCAATATCACGAAGGCGCCGAGGGCGGCCAGTTCGTGAGCGGTACAGCGACCGATACCGCTGCCTCCGCCGGTGATGATGATGGTCTGGCCAGCAAAAAAATTTGCTCTGAAGGCGGAGTGGTACCCAGTTTTGGACGTCATGGTTCAGGTGCTACCAATTAATTTCGGGTTGGAGGTGTATGGCGGATGCTGGCGCATGTGCGGCCAATTATACTCACCCGCAAGATGGACGCTACCGACGGGTAACGAGGTATCCTTATTGGGGGTTGTCGTTAACGCTGGCGCCAGTCGTCGGTATTGGTGTCAGTATTGGCGAAATGAGCGGATTAACCCCGAGCTATCCCTTTATTTGCCGGGGAGACACCAGTAAAATTGCCACCCTTTCTTTTATCTGCCCCTGTAAGGATCACCATGAAACCGACATTGAGGCCGGCGAATCCGAATTTTTCATCGGGCCCCTGTAGCAAACGCCCCGGTTACGCTCTGGACGCGCTGGATATCACCACCTTGGGTCGGTCCCACCGTTCCGCCATTGGCAAGCTAGCCTTGCAACGAGCCTGCGACGAAACCGCCGAACTACTGGGTTTGCCCGAGGGCTATCGGATTGGCGTGGTGCCCGCATCCGACACCGGGGCGATGGAAATGGCCATGTGGTCGTTGCTGGGTCCGCGGCCGGTGGACGTTTTTGCCTGGGAATCCTTTGGCGATGGCTGGGTGAGCGACATCACCAGACAATTGCGCCTGGAAAACGTGACAGTGCACAGGGCCGACTACGGACAGTTGCCGAATCTGTCCGCGGCAAACCCCGACAGCGACACCGTATTTACCTGGAATGGCACAACGTCCGGCGTGAAGGTTCCCAATGGCGACTGGATTCGCGATGACCGCGCCGGTTTAACCATCTGCGATGCCACCTCGGCGGTGTTTGCCATGGCGCTGCCCTGGCACAAACTGGATGTGGTGACTTTTAGCTGGCAGAAAGTGCTCGGTGGTGAAGGGGCGCACGGTATGTTGATACTGAGTCCGAGAGCGGTTGAACGACTGGAAAGTTATACGCCGCCCTGGCCGCTGCCCAAAATTTTTCGCCTGACCAAAAATGGCAAGCTGCTGGAAGGGGTGTTCCGCGGAGAAACCATCAATACGCCGTCGATGTTGTGTGTCGCCGATTACCTGGATGCCCTCGGCTGGGTAAAATCCCTCGGGGGCGTAGAAGCCACTATCGAAAAATCTCTGGACAATCTGGCGGTGCTCGAACAATTTGTCGAGACCCACGACTGGATTCAATTCCTGGCGGCGGATAAATCCCTGCGTTCCAATACCAGTGTGTGTCTGATTCTCGAACTGTCCGAGGAGCAGGTTAAACAGATGGCCAAATTACTCGACAGCGAGGGCGTGGCCTACGATATCGGTGCCTACCGGGATGCCCCGGCGGGTTTGCGCATCTGGTGCGGGGCGAGTGTCGAACAGACCGATTTGCAAGCGCTGATGCCGTGGCTCGACTGGGCTTACCAGCAGGTCAAATAGCCGTTTATTTTTTATTGCCAGTCAATTGGAAACAACCATGTACAAAGTACGCACCTACAACCAGATTTCCAGTCGCGGACTCGACCGCTTTCCCCGGGATCGCTATGAAATTGCCAGCGAATTTACCAACCCCGATGCATTGTTATTGCGCAGCCAGAATATGCACGACGAACCGATCGCCGCCAGTGTGGTGGCACTGGGCCGCGCCGGGGCGGGCACCAACAATATTCCCCTGGCAAAATGCTCCCAGGCGGGGGTAGTGGTATTTAACACCCCCGGCGCCAACGCAAACGCGGTCAAGGAATTGGTGGCGGTGGCGTTGTTGCTCGGTTGTCGAGATATTATCGGTGGCATCAATTATGTGCAGACCCTGACGGACATCGACAGTGCGGAAGACATGTCGGCGTTGCTGGAAAAAGAGAAAAAGCGATTTGCCGGTTCGGAACTATTCGATAAAACTCTTGGAGTGGTCGGCCTGGGGGCAATTGGCGCAATTGTCGCCAATATGGCGCTGGAGCTGGGCATGAAGGTGGTGGGGTTCGACCCGGCCATTTCCGTGGAAGCGGCCTGGCGTCTTTCCAGTCGCGTGGAAAAAATGGATAACCTGCAGAGCCTGCTGGCTCGATCTGACTTTGTGACCCTGCACGTTCCGGCCATCGAAGCGACCCGCCACATGATTAACGCCGAGGCGCTGAGGCATATGCGGTCGGGTGCCAAACTGCTTAATTTCGCCCGCGACGCAGTGGTCGATGTGCCCGCGTTGCTGGCGGCGCTGGATAAAGGCCGCATCGGTGGTTATATCAGTGATTTCCCAGAACCGTCATTGTTGGGTAGAAAAAACGTGTTGCTGATGCCGCATATCGGCGCCAGCACGCGGGAGGCCGAGGAAAATTGTGCGGTCATGGCCGCCGACCAGTTAATGGATTTTCTGGAAAACGGAAATATCAAAAACTCGGTGAACTTTCCGCCGACGGTGATGGCGCGCAATGGCGGTCACCGCATTACGGTCAGTAACGCCAATGTGCCCAAGGTGCTGGGTAATGTGTTGGCGATTCTGGCGGAGAGCAATAACAACGTCCTCGACCTGGTGAACAAGAGCCGTGAAGATATTGCCTACAATATTATTGATGTGGAAGCAGCGATCGCTGCGGATATTGTGGCGGCGATTCAGAAGGTGCCGGGTGTCATTCGGGTACGGGTTCTCTAACGCTACGCCATACCCAGTACTGCGCAGTTTGCGCTTGCCCCCGGCACTCTAACCCGACTGATTAGCGGGACCCTCGGGAGAGTCGTCCAGCTCCCGCTGCAATTCCCTGGCAAGGTTTTCCACGGCCGCCAGCGCTGGCGGTATATGGCGCTGGTTATGGTTGGCGATGTGGCGGTGTAGATCGCGCACCGCCGCTTCCAGCGCGGGCAGCTTGAACACCCCGGCAATGCCCAGCAGTTGGTGCACAATTTCCCGCAAATCTTCCGGCTGTTGCTGCTGCAGAGCCTTTCGGGCACCCATCACCAGGCTATTAATTTCCGCCACGAACAGAGCCTTCGGAATAGCTTGTCCAACCTCGCGTAAATCGGGCAACGGTTGGGTGCGCTTGCCGATCAGGCTGATCAAGGTTTGAATCAAACGGTTTTCGTCGATTGGTTTTAGTAACAGCTCATTGGCACCGGCTTCACGCATGCGTTCTTCCTCGTGCTGCAAAATGTCGGCGGTGAGCGCGATAATCGGCGTACGGCTGTTGGGGTTGTCGACCTTTCTTATGCGTTGGACGGCCTCAATACCGTCCACACCGGGCATATGCACGTCGATCAGTAGCGCGTCAAATTTGCGGTTGCTGGTGGCGCGAATCGCTTCTTCGCCATCCGCCACCATGGTGCAGTCGCAACCCACCCGTTCAAGCAACGTTTTTAATAAAAGTCTACTAAAGTTGTTGTCCTCGGCGACCAGCACTTCAACGCCAATTAACGGTTGATAGTTGTCGAGCAATGGGGCTGGGTCGTTAACACCGCCGTCGTTGACCATCTGCACCAGGGCGCTGTGCAGCTCATATATCCCGGCGGGCTTGCTTAGAAAGGTCACTGGTTGCAGGGCGGCCACCGCCTCTTCCTGTCCGATAATCTGATGCAGTTTTTCGAGGGACGATATGGAAACCATCGGGGTGCGTGAAAACCCTCTGATGGTGGTCATGGTATCCAGGCTGGCCTCGGTGGACGCCACCACATTGTTGCCCACCACCACCGCCTGACACGGGTTAGCGGACAGGTATTTTTCAAGTTCATCCAGAGCGCCAAATACGACAACCCGACTGACGAAATGCTGCAGGGCATGCTGCAGTGCCAGTCGCGAGAGATGGTCTGCGTCAAACACGGCGATGTTCCAGGGGTTCAGCCAGAGGGGTTCGCCAGGTTGTTGTCGGGTGAGTGGCAGCAAGACAGTTATTCTCGTGCCGATCTCCTCGGTGCTGTCAAGATCAATGGTGCCACCCATCAGTTCCACATAGGTTTTGACAATGGCGAGACCCAGGCCAGTACCGCCGAATCTACGGGATATGGACGTATCCGCCTGAATAAATGCCTCGAATATCTGTTGCTGTTTTTCCTGAGGAATGCCAATACCGGTATCTTTAACCTGTATTTTCACGGTGGCAGCCTGTGCGCTCCAGGTGTCAACGGTAATGGCCACGTGCACAAAGCCATCGGCGGTAAACTTGATGGCGTTGGCCACCAGATTTGACAGTACCTGACGAATCCGCACGGCGTCGCCGACCAGTCGCGCTGGCACGTCCGAGGCTATATCAAGAATCAGTTCTACCCCTTTGTCATGGGCGGTGGGTGCCAGTAATTGCAAAGGATTTTCGACGCAGTCGACGAGGTTGAATGGCCCGTTTTCCAACTTCGCGCTGGCGTCCTGGATACGGGCGAATTCGAGAATATCATCGATAAGATGCAGTAACTGGGTGGCGGCCTGATCGATAATCGAACAGTAATATTTTTCCGACGGCACCAGGGAAGATTTTTCCATCAGGCGCACAAAGCCCTGAATGGAGGTCAGCGGTGTGCGTAGTTCGTGACTCATTCGGGCGAGAAAATCGCTCTTGGCGTGGTTGGCGGTTTCTGCCTCGTGCGTCGCATTTTCCAGCGCCAGGTTTTTGGCTTGCAGATCTTTCATGGCGTCCTGCAAGCGTATGGTCGCCTGATAAATCCGGTGTTCGAGTTCCTGTTGGCTTCTGCCCACTGAACGGGCCAGGTGATTAATGCCGTGGGCGAGGCTGGCCAGCTCGTCCCGGGTGGTCGCCTCGGCCCGGGCCGTTAAATCGCCCCGCTCGATAAGGCTGACGGTTTGCGTGAGTTTTCTGATGGGTGCGATCACCGAGCGGCTGAGTACATAGGTCAAAATAAAGGCTGTCAGCATGACCACTGCGGCGATGGCAATACTGCTGGCCAGCACCTCGCGTCGCTCGGCGACGCTGCTGCTAAGGTCCAGGGCGACTATCACCCAACCGATCGGTTCCTTTTCCGCGGGGTGACTGCCCAGGGCGTCGTAGTCATCGACCTGTACGCCGGAGATTAACACCGGCTGTAAAAAATACAGATGCCCTGCTATTTCCACTGGAAATGAGCTCGGCGGGAAAGAGAGCAAATTATCCTGCAGGGGGAAATGTCTGGATGCGGTCACAATATCGTACCCGCTATCCAGGAAGGCGACGCCCTTGATGGTGGGTATTTGTGCGGTGGATGTCGCCAGGGAGGAAAGCAGTACTTTATTGCCCGAGTACAACGCGAAATCCGCGGTACTGGCCAGGTAGGCAGCGGTACTGTTGCCGGTGCCGTAGAGCAAACTGCGAATACTGGCGTGCCGATCCCATACAGAGTTAGCGGTGAGCAGGACCGTCATCAGGAGCGGCGGCACGGCGGTCGCAAGCAGCAAGCGTCCGTGCAGGGTTTGCGTAAAAAATCGCGCAATCGAACGGCTCACGGGTGGCGGGCGAGCGCTGCGGCGTACATCCTGTACAGGGTGGTTTGGTCCGGCAAATGAATGCCCAGGGCGCGGGCGACGACTTTATTTGTGTGCAGTGTGTAGTACCTCGGATAATGTGTTTGCCAGACGTCAGTGTGTTCGCCGGTGACTAATCGAAGCACCAGTTCACCCCCTTGCTGGCCGATATTTTGCGGCGTTGAATAGACTGACGCCAGTGCTCCCGCTTCACTATAGGATCTGGAAAAACCAATAACCGGAATTTGCTGCCGAAAGCCGAGATACAGTACCCACTTGGCGGTCGCCCGGTTGAAGACGGCGTGATCGGGAATGGCGATAAATATATCCGCGGATTCGACAATGGGTGTCAGTGTGGAGAGGGGGTCGTCACTCTCATCTAATTCTGCCCAATGCAAAGTGAGATGCCGACGCAGGGCTTCTGTTTTAATTTCACCCAGCTGCTCGCGGGACGCCTTGCCCAGTACCGTGGCGACGTTTTTTGCCGACGGTGCCAGCAGTTCACCGAGGGCGAGGTTGCGGCTGACGGGTTGATCGATAACAACTGCTCCTACGGGCGCGGCGTGTTTATGGCCAGTTAACAGTTGATCCCAGGTGGATTTGGGTACGAACAGGCTGAGCAGTGGGGTATCCGTGTAATGGGTAAGCGCATAGTCGGTGGCGGGCGTGCCAATGGCGATTATATAGGTGCCGTTGGCCGGGGAGGACCGTGGGGCCTGACCAAGTAAACGGGTGGTAACGACAATATCTGGCTGTTCACGGGACAGAACGTCTCGCAGGGCCTGCTCAACCCCTGCGTAGTAGGCGGCATCGTTTGACAGTAAAACGTGGACCGAGATTGCGCGAGCCGAAGCCAGAGGGGCAACCAGTATGGCTGCAGAAAACAACAGTCCCGCGAGCGTTACCACCGCTATCGATTTAATCCCCGCAGCGCGCCCACTATTTCTGAAATAATCCTTCACACTCACGTCCCTGTCCTCTGGCGCTCTAACTGCGGTGCCAGGCTCGGCCGACTTGCCTTTCCACGTCACGTCAATCGCCAACTACAAATGGGTCGTAATTACGGAAGCAGTAATTCGAATTTTACGTAACCCCGGGTCTCAAACACATTCTCGTGGTTATATTCGGAGTAATCCCCACCCAGGTTCTGCACGATAAACTGCACGTTACCGCTCGTCCGCCCCACCGCGAAAGTATAGCTGGCCTGAGCGTCTACCCGGGTAAATTCTTCGATGCCGTTGCCATT
The DNA here is from genome assembly GCA_041601945.1 of Porticoccaceae bacterium. GTDB lineage: Bacteria > Pseudomonadota > Gammaproteobacteria > Pseudomonadales > Porticoccaceae > JBFJKD01. Next base: position 8,362 of record JBFIHG010000019.1, read on the forward strand.
GTGCCACTTGACGTCGCTTTGATAATAGGTGAATACGCCCGCATCCCAGGCATCGTTAAAGCGGTGAGTGAGTGCAAGACCTCCGGAATGACGTGCCTGGCGGTCGTCGATATTATCGATTTCCAATACCGGAAGGTAGCGTTTGACCACGCGACTATCCAGATCCTGGTTGGCGTAATGCAACCGTATCAGCGAGCGCGGGCCTAGGCGATACTGCAACTGGAGTTCGGCTCCGGATGTCGTCCAGTCGCCCGCGTTATCCCGTTCCAGAATGGTGTCGGTCAACGGTGGCGAGGTCAGCGGTGGTTCGGGTGCCCAGGGCGCTCGGACATCGAGCATGCCATCGCGAATTTGCTCGCGATAAAAACGCACATCAACGCTCAACCGGTCCGCCAGGAAATTGCCGAAATAGCCCAGTTCATAACTGGTCAGGCGTTCTTCTTTAAGGTCGCTGGCCACCTGACGGGAGGGGTCGATAATTTTGCCGGCAATTTGGAATACCTGGTATTCCTGGGCTTCCAGAATGGATGGGGCGCGGCGTCCCTGCCCGAAGCTTGCGCGTAGGGCCTGATCGTTGTTGAGCTGGTAGTTGGCGGCCAGACGCGGAGACACCAGCGTGTCGATAAAGGTTTTTTCCACCATAACGCCCGCATTAAATGACAGTGGTTCCAGGGGCTGCCATTCCACATGCCCAAATCCGCGAAAAGCCTGCTCCCAGACTTTGTCGCTACGGTTCAATAGCGCCAGACTTTCCGCGTATTCCGAACGACCGCCCAGTCCCCACACGCCGCGCAGGGTTTTGGTCAGATTAACCTGGTGCTCCAGTTCCACATCGTAGCGCTCGGAGGCGATATCCAGATTGGAAAAAAGCTGGTGATCGGGGACCCCGAGGACGAATTGGAAAATTTGTGGGCTTACACCAAAAAAATCAGACCCCAGGCCTAATTCGCCTCTACCGCTGCCTTTAAGGGCATTGTGGTAGCCGTGGATCTGCAGCTGGTCGCCGTTGTTCAGCAGGCGTACCCACTTCAGCGACTGATGGTGCGCTTCAAACCGGGTAGGCATAAATTCATCGGGGTGATCGGCATCGCCAAAGCCCATGCGATCGTGGGCATAACCCAGGCTAATATCTACTGTATCGCTAAGGGTGGGGGTGTAACTGCCGAGAAAATTAAACTGGTAGGTTTCGGCGCCGTCCTCGAGGGGACCGCTGTTTTCACCGGGAGCATAAAATCCGGGGAAGCCGTCGTTGTGCAGGTACCCCAGGCTTAACCGGTAGTGCAGTTTGCCGAAGCGGTCGTTGTGGCGCACGCTAATGTTTTGCGTGTCGCGGGAGCCGACGGTGGTACGCACAGCCGTCCCGGAGTCCTGCACCGGTTGCCGGGTAATAATGTTAACCGCGCCGAGAAACGCGTTGGAGCCGTGGGTCGGCGCGCTAGAGCCGCGCACGATTTCAATGTGATCGATGTCCTCAATGTTGAGTCCCAAGGAGCCCCAGCTCACGGTGGAGAGCAGGGGTTCGTACACGGAGCGACCATCGATCATCACTTCCAGATGATTGGGGAACTCCTTGCCGATGCCATGGGCGGAGATGCCGAAGCGATTGCCGTTGACCATATAGGACTGAAACCCGGGCACCAGCCGGAAAACATCCACCAAATTTTGTGCGCCGATGTTGCGAATCAAGTCGCGGTCAATAATGGTAACGCTGGCCGGGGTCTTGGCCACTGTCTGTTCGAGGCGAGTGGCGATGCTCACTGAAGGGATATCGCCAAACAGATCCTCCTCGTGCAGAAACTCGTCTGGCTGGCTTGTCCCTGCAGCGCCAACCTCCGTGATCAAAAGCCCCAGCAGTAACCCTGCTACGAGCCGTCGCTGCATCCCCATGCCAATTCCCCTTGTCGCTTGTTGGTATTATTTGGCCTATTGTAATTGGCGAACCCAGGATTGCCAGCGGATTCGCGGTTGCGATTTTTTTAGCCTGCCTCGTGATCCCGTCCCCCGGTCGCCTCGGGGGGCAGGCCAGTGTTGGCAAATGTTTCCCGAAACCAACAACTGGCGGGGTCGTTATCTGCGCTTTTGTGCCAGTACAGGTTGAGTGATAACGGTTCCACAGCAAATGGCAGCGGCCGTATCGCCAGACCGGACTGTGCGGCGAGGCCGTGAGGCATGCTTAATGCCAGATCGGTGCGCGCCACAATCAGAGTGGCCACCATGTAATGTTGAGCGCGCAACGTCAGCTGTCGCTTTTTACCCAACGCCTGCAGCGCGAGGTCAACGTGTCCCAGACCTCTGCGACGACTGGAAATGTGGATATGCTGTAGTGCGAGATAGTTGGTTAACGACAGGGGGGATGCGCACGCCGGGTGCGCCGGGCGCAGTACGCAGACATACTCGTCTTTGAGTAACGGGGAGCTGCACAGTTGAGGGTCGGATAACAGGGGCGGCTCGACCGCGAAATCGGCGCCGCCGTTAGCCAGCTCGAGGGACACATTGTCGCGCGACAGGGTAAAACTTTGTACGCTGACCCGTGGCGCGTGCATTTCAAGGTGTTGCAGCAGTGCGGGCAAATACAGCGCCTCGGCCATATCCCCCATACTCACTCGGAATACCTTCTCGGAAGAGCTGGCCGCAAAGCGATCGTGTTCGAGCAAACTATTGTCCAGCATTTGCAGGGCTTCGCGCACCCGGCCGATGACGTTTTCCGCCATGGGGGTTGGCAACATGCCCTGTGGTGAGCGCACGAACAGGGGGTCGCTGAAAGTGGTGCGCAGGCGTCGTAGAGCATTGCTGACAGCGGGTTGAGTGACGTGCAAAACCTCAGCGGCGCGGGTTAGATTGCGCTCCGAGTAAATGGCGTCAAACACCACAAATAAATTAAGATCGACATCGTTTAATCGCATGTTTAAGGGTTACCCGTTAATAATTTGCGTCGGTGAGAGATGGCTATGTGCGCCGACGCGATCACCTGGCCATCATTTTCGTTAATATAACAACATTCATAAAATAAATTATATAAATGTTCGGCATTGTTCTATGCTGCGGCTCCAGTGCAACGCCCAGTGTGGCCCTGTGCCGTGGAAGCCCCCTTTGAATCGAGTGAGCGGATGACCGAAATCTACTTTGTGCGTCACGGACAGGCATCGCTGGGTGCGGTGGATTATGACCAGTTGTCACCGTTGGGCTGGCAGCAGGCGGGTTGGCTCGGCGACTATTTCCGCGAACGTGGATTGCACTTCGATCAGGCCATCAGCGGCGACCTGCGCCGCCATCGAGAGACTCTGGCGGGTATTGGCGAGGCTATGGGCGCTGCATGGCAGCCGCTTATAGAAACCGGTTTCAACGAATTTAGCTTTCGACCATTGATGAAAATTCATGCGCAGTTTAGTGGTGGCGACGGCAAAATCTCTCTGCACCCGCAAATTTTTTTTCAGCAATTGCGCGCCACACTGGAGGCCTGGATGAATGGCAGCCTGGATGCGGCGGTAGCGGCAGCGGGTACTGTCAATGAAACCTGGCAGCAGTTTGAGCAGCGCGTGAGTACGGCACTCGGCGCCATTCAACAGTCTAGCCAGGGGGAGCGCATACTGGTGGTCTCGTCCGGCGGCCCCACCGGTCTGGCGCTGAAGCGGGTGCTCGGGCTAACCGATCAAACCGCGGTGGAATTGATGCTACAGGTCAGAAACACCTCGGTCACGCGGTTTTATTGCGATCGAGAGCGTATAACGCTGGCGGCATTCAATCAGCTTTCCCATCTCGATACGCCTGATCGGCACCACGCGTCGACGCTTGTTTAGCGACCCTCCGGCGTTGCGACCCGGTTAAACCAAATACGTCTACAGAACCGATAGACTCAGCAAAAAGGTAGAGGACTATGAACAGCAAATTATCCGACAAAGCCGTGGCGTTGCGCGACTTACTGCAAAAATTTATGGATGAAGAAATCTATCCAGTGGAAAAAGAATACGCCCATTATCTGCATACCACCGACAATCCGTGGGCGACGCCGCCCCTGATGCAGACCTTGAAAGCGAAGGCGCGGGCACAGGGCTTGTGGAATTTATTCCTGCCTGTCCACGATTGCGAGGACGGCTTGAGCAATGTGGACTATGCGCCCCTTGCCGAAATTATGGGTCGTGTGTTGTGGGCGCCGCAGGTGTTCAATTGCAACGCGCCGGATACCGGCAATATGGAAGTATTTATCAAGTACGGTACTGCAGCGCAGAAGGAACAATGGTTGAAGCCCCTTCTGGAAGGGGAGATTCGCTCCTCTTTCGCGATGACCGAGCCCGACGTGGCGAGTTCGGATGCGACCAATGTGCAGTGTTCGATCGTCCGCGATGGCAATGATTACGTGATTAATGGACGCAAATGGTTTATCACGGGGATTATGCACGAAGCCTGTAAAATCGTTATCGTCATGGGCAAAACGGATCCAGATAATCCCAATCGCCACGCGCAGCAATCGCAAATTCTGGTGCCCAAGGACACACCGGGGTTAAATATTATTCGTCCGCTTACTACGCTGGGTTATCTCGGTGCGCCGTTAGGCGAAGCCGAAATAGTTTTCGACAACGTGCGTGTGCCCGCGGAAAATTTATTGCTGGGGGAAGGCCGCGGTTTTGAAATTGCACAGGGGCGACTCGGTCCGGGGCGCATTCATCACTGCATGCGGTTGATTGGCTGTGCGCAACGTGCCCTGGAGCTGATGTGCCAGCGCGTGGAAACCCGTAGCACCTTCGGCCGTAAGCTCAGCGAACACCAGTCGGTGCGGGAAGATATCGCGCAATCCTTTTGCGATATCGAACAGGCACGCCTGTTGACGCTGATGGCGGCGGAAAAGATTGATCGCGAGGGAGTTAAAGAAGCGCGTGATTTAATCGCCGCCATAAAGGTCGTTACGCCATCCATGGCGGCGCGGGTGATTGATCGCGCTATACAGGTGCACGGCGCGGGTGGTCTCACGGAAGACTATTTTCTTGCGGAAGCCTATAACTATGCACGCCAGATACGTTTTGCCGACGGCCCTGATCAGGTACATATGATGTCCCTGGGCAAATCCCTGGTGCGTCGCTATGCTTAACCGCGTACTCTTGGCGTTAGCCTGGTAAGCGCGTGTAAGCGCACATAACGGTTTGATTATCACTGGACAACGGAGTTGATTGCACAATGAAAGCACTGGTTTGCGAAGCCTATGGCGAAATAGAAGATCTGGTCTATCGGGACATGCCAGACCCGGTACCTGGTCCTGGTCAAGTATTGGTTAACGTGCGTGCGATTGGTGTGAATTTCCCCGACGGATTACTGGTGCAGGGCAAATATCAGTCGCGACCGGAACCGCCGTTTAGCCCAGGTGGGGAATTTAGTGGGGATGTGCTTGAGCTGGGCCAGGGGGTTACCAATGTCAAACCCGGGCAGGCGGTACTTGGCTGGTTTCCAGGCTTCGGCGCCTACGCTGAAAAAGTGGTTGTCGATGCCAGTATTTTATTCCCCATCCCACAAGGATTGGGCTACGATCAGGCGGCAGCACTAATTTGTGCAACTGGCACTGCGCACCATGCTCTGCGCCAGCGCGCGGCACTGCAGCCCGGGGAAACGCTGGTGGTACTGGGTGCGGCCGGCGGTACAGGCATTGCCGCTGTACAAATTGGTAAGGCGCTTGGCGCGCGGGTAATAGCGGTGTGTTCCAGCGCGGAAAAGTTGGCCTTTGCAAAATCCCAGGGAGCGGACGACGGGATTAATTATACGGAGGAAGATTTAAACAAACGTATCAAAGCGCTCACCGATGGCAAGGGCGCGGATGTCGTCTACGACGCCGTGGGCGGCGATGCGTTTGATGCCTGTTCCCGCGCAATGGCCTGGAACGGGCGGTTGCTGGTGATTGGTTTTGCTTCCGGGCGCATTCCGACGCTGCCGGTCAATCTGACCCTGGTAAAAGGCTACTCGCTGGTTGGCGTGTTCTGGGGAACCTTTACTCAGAAGCAGCCCGATGACCATGCAGCTAATATGCAGGAACTGTTCAAATGGATTCAGGAAGGAAAAGTGGTACCGATTATTGACACCGTGTATCCGCTGGCGGAAGGCGTCCAGGCGATTTTGAAAATTACGGGCCGGGATGTAAAAGGCAAACTGGTATTGCGGCCCTAGGGCACGATCTGTCATGGGGGGATTAACGTGACCAATAATTCACTCAGCACATCCTTTGATGTCAGCGGAAAAGTCGCGCTGGTAACCGGTGCTTCGAGTGGTTTCGGAATGCATTTTGCGCGCGTGTTGGCAGGTGCTGGTGCGCAAGTGGTGGTTGCGGCGCGGCGCCAGGAACGCCTTCAGACATTGGTGGAGGAGTTGCACGCCAATAATTGGGAAGCGTGCGCGGTGAACCTCGATGTTACCGATAGCGCTAGTATTACGCGAGCGTTTGACGCGGCACAACAGGCATTTGGCACCGTGGACTTGTTGATCAATAACGCGGGAGTGGCGGTTCCAAAAACCGTACTTAAAACCCGCGAAGCGGATTGGGATTTTGTGATGGACACCAATCTAAAAGGTGCCTGGATGGTTGCCGCCGAAGCAGCCCGGCGTTTACTGGCGGCTGATCGTGGTGGCTCCATCATCAATATTGCTTCCATACTCGGTCTTTCCACCAGCGTGGGTCACGGGGTTTACGCGGCCTCCAAGGCCGGGGTTATTCAGCTTACCAAACACCTGGCCCTTGAGTTGGCCGGAAAAAATATTCGCGTCAATGCAATTTGTCCGGGGTACTTCAAGACCGAGATGAATGACGAGTATTTCGAGAGTGAGGTTGGCAAACACTATATTCAGGCAACCCCAGCTGGGCGGTTGGGTGAGTTACACGAAATCAACGGACCCCTGCTGCTGTTGGCCAGTGATGCCGGTTCATTTATTAACGGTGCAACGCTGGCGGTCGATGGTGGGCATCTGGTTAAATCAATTTAGGGTTTGAGATCTGACAATATTGATTGTCGTTCTGGACTCCAACCGTGCGTGACAACGCACACTTCGAGGGAAAAACTGCGTGAAAACTCATTACGATTATAGTGACAAAGTGGTGCTTATCACCGGCGCTGGCTCGGGTTTCGGCCAGTTGGCCGCACAGTGTTTTGCCGAAGCTGGCGCGAAGTTGGCGATTTGCGATGTGAATGAAGCGGCGGTGGAGGCTGTCGCCGAGGCGTTACGTGGCAAGGGTATGGAGGTTCTATCCATGGCTTGCGATGTCAGTCAGGGGGCGCAGGTGGAAGCGTTTGTGGGTGCCTGCGTGGAGCGGTATGGGCAGCTCGACGTGGCGGTTAATAATGCCGGTGTCGCACAGCAGAAGCTGCGCATTCACGATTGCGACGAAGCGATGTGGGATCACACCAACAATATAAATTTGAAGGGTGTGTTTTTATGCATGAAGTTTGAATTGACCCAGATGTTGAAACAGGCTGGCGGTAGTATCCTTAACGTTAGTTCTGCAGCGGGCGTTATGGGCGCTCCGTTTCTGGGGATCTACAGTGCCGGGAAACACGGTGTAATCGGTTTGACAAAATCCGCTGCGCTGGAATATGGGCGCAAGAATATTCGCGTGAATGCTATCTGTCCGGCATTTTCTAAAACACCCCTGTTGGAAAAGGGTTTGAATGTGGCCGGCGGCAAGAAACTGGAAAATTTGCTACTGGGCAATCCCATGCAGCGCCTGGGTGAAACGGAAGAAATCGTACAGGCCATGTTGTGGGCGTGTTGTGACGATAATGGATTTATGAACGGCGTGGCAATTTCTCTGGACGGAGGCTTGGCAGCCGGTTAACAGGCGTACAATTAGCGGTGATAACTCTATGTCTCTGGAAGATACCCGGCGCGAATACCAATACGGTCATTTAACCCGTGCGAGTTTATGCGCTTCGCCGTTCGATCAATTCACGTTGTGGCTGCAGCAGGCTACAGACGCGGCTATTCAGGATCCCACCGCAATGATATTGGCCACGGTCGCCGCTTCCGGTCGGCCTTCGCAGCGCACAGTATTGTTGAAACACTTTGATAATGATGGATTTGTGTTTTACACCAATATGGAGAGTCGCAAGGCGTTGGAAATTGTTGCTAATACCCGCGTCAGCCTGCTTTTTCCGTGGTTCCAGCTGGATCGTCAGGTGGCGATCGGCGGCGTTGCCAGGCCGCTCGCGCGCACTGAAATAGAGGAATATTTTGTAACCCGGCCCCGGGAGAGTCAGCTGGCGGCGTGGGCGTCGCCACAAAGCCGTACCCTCGAATCCCGCGCTGTGCTGGAGAGCCAGTACCTGGCGGCGCAAAAAAAATTCGCCGAGGACGTCCCAGTCCCAGATTTTTGGGGCGGTTACCGGGTAACCCCTCGCGAGTTCGAGTTCTGGCAGGGCGGCGAAAATCGTTTGCATGACCGTTTCCGCTATTTACTGGACGAGTCCGACACTAACTGGACCGCGACCCGGTTAGCTCCCTGACACACAAAAAAACGCTATCAAACTGTTAACGCCGACAATGCAGGACCAAGAGGTGTCTCTATGAACAAACCTGTTTGCATCGTAGCCGGAGTGGGCCCCGGCAACGGCCTGAGTATCAGCCAGCGGTTTGCCGCGGCCGGTTATCGCGTAGCAATGTTGGCGCGCAATCAAGCGGCGTTGACCGAGTTAGTAGCGGCCGTACCTGACGCACATGGATTTATCTGCGATTTAACCGACTCCGCTTCGGTAGAGGGTGTGGTTGCAGAGATCAAGGCACAGCTCGGCGTAGCCGAGACCGTGGTGTACAACGCGGGTTCCGGTATGCGTGGCCGCGCGCTAGATATTTCATTGGAAGATTTTACGCTGGCCTGGAAAGTGAGTGCGCTAGGTCTGCTCACCGTAGCGCAGGCGGTGGTGCCGGATATGGTTGCGGTGGGCAAAGGCAATTTGTTGGTGATTGGCGCGACGGCTTCCCTGCGTGGTGGCGAAAATTTCGCGGCTTTTGCTTCCGCCAAGGCAGCGCAACGTAACCTGGCCCAGTCCCTGGCCCGCGCTTACGGCCCACAGGGCATCCATGTGGCGCTGGTGATTATCGACGGCGTCATCGATATTCCCCGTACTCGTGCACTCCTCGGTGACAAGCCCGACAATTTTTTCCTGCAACCGGCTGCAATTGCCGAATCTGTTTATCAACTTGCGTTACAGCATCCGTCAGCGTGGACGTTTGAACTGGACCTTAGACCCAGTGGAGAACGCTGGTGAGCGAGTACGGGAATCCAGGCCGGGTGCCTGAAAGTTGAAACTAACCCGTATACACCTTATTCGTCACGGCGAAACAGACTGGAATGCCGAAGGACGGGTGCAGGGGCAGAGCGAGTCTGTGCTGACCGCTCAGGGCGTGGCGCAGGCACAAAGATTAGCTGCTGCGTTGCAGACATTAAACTTTGCGCGGATATTTTGCAGTAGCAGTCAGCGCGCGCGCCAAACCGCTGAAATAGTTTTTGCACATCGCGCGGCTGAAATTGAACTCCGCGACGTATTACGCGAAATTTATCTCGGTCCCTGGGAGGGGTTGCTCTATAAACAGGTGGCAGCGCTTTATCCATATGAGCACATTGCGTTTCGTGAAACGCCGCATCTGTTCATCGTTCCCGGTGCCGAGACTTTTGCACAGCTGCAGGAGCGTAGCCGCGTGGCGTTAAAGGAAATCAGTGCTGGGCACGCGGGTCAGGAGGTAGCAGTAGTTAGCCACGGCGCATGGATTAGAAGCGTGTTAGCAGATATCGAAGGCAAGTCGTTGCAACAGTTGTGGGAGCCACCTGCGGTATCCAACTGCGCGCATATTATTGTGGATATAGATCGTTCGCTTAAAGTTCGTCTGGTTAAACAGGTTACAGATTCGCACTGGACGTAACTGCGCAAAATTTGATCTCGCGAAGCCCATGGAAAGAATCAGTGCCGCCAGAACATTGGCGTAAACAACACCAACAGCGTAAAAATTTCCAGTCGCCCGAGCAGCATGCCGGCACACAATACCCACTTTGAAAAACTGTTGAGCTGCCCGTAATGCTGCGCGACATCGCCTAAACCCGGACCCAGATTATTCAGTGCAGCGGCGGTAGCCGACCATGCGGTGACGTAGTCCAGGCCAGAAGCCAGTAGCAGCAACACAATCGCGTAGAACACCGCCAGATAAACACCGAAAAAAGCCCAGATGGCATCCGCGACGCGATCTGGAATGATCCGCTGGTTGACCTTCATGGGAAAGACAGCACTGGGATGAATCAGGCGATATATTTCCCGCAAGCCCTGTTTCGCCATGATCATCATGCGCCCGACCTTAATTCCACCTCCGGTGGAGCCAGCGCAGGCGCCAAAAAATGACAAAAAAATCAGGAAAAAAGGTAAAAAACTCGGCCAATGACTGAAATTATCGGTGGCAAACCCCGTTGTCGTCATGATAGAAACTAATTGAAATGTGCCGTGTATCAGGCTGTCCTGCAGAGCATAGGTGTGGGTGAAATAAAGATAAAAACAGACGATTACCGCCCCGGCCCCCAGCATATATAAATACATCTTGGCCTCTGCATCGCGCAAATAGTGACGCAGACTTTTGCGATTCCAGGCGAAAAAATGCAGGGCAAAATTTAACCCCGAAATAATCATAAAAAATATCGAGACAAAAATAATGCGTGGGTTGTCAAAGTAACCAATGCTGGCATCGTGGGTGGAAAATCCGCCGATAGAGACGGTGGAAAAGCTGTGAGCAAGCGCATCAAACAAATTCATACCCGCCAGCCAATAGGCTGTCATGCAGGCGATGGTGAGGGTAACGTAAATAATAAATAGCGCTTTCGCGGTTTCGGTAATACGTGGCGTCAGCTTACTGTCTTTAATGGGCCCAGGGGTTTCCGAGCGGTACAGCTGCATACCACCGATACCGAGCATGGGCATAATTGCCACCGCGATAACCACGATGCCGATGCCTCCCAGCCATTGCAGTTGCTGACGATAATAGAGAATAGATTTGGGCAGTTCATCGAGTCCAGTAATTACCGTAGCTCCGGTGGTTGTCAGTCCAGAGATGGACTCAAAAACTGCATCGGTAAAAGATAGGTTGAGGGGATCAACCAGACTCAGCGGCAAAGCGCCGACCAAGCCCAGCACCCCCCAGAACAGTACGGTTATGACAAAGCCGTCGCGGGTGCGCAGTTCGATTTTAGTGCGGCTGTAAGGCAGCCAGGCCATAACACCGATCGAAAAGGTGACCGCAAAAGCGAGGAAGAAGGTGTGCTGGGTTTGCTCGCCATACAACGATGCCACCACAATCGGCGGAATCAGGGTGATGCTGAATAACATCAGCAACAGGCCAAGAATACGCGCGATAATTGGTACGTGCATCAGAAAAAAGTAAATCCGACCTGGAACAGTTTTTCAATATCGCGGGTGTGGCGTTTGTCCACCACAAACACAATGACGTGGTCGTCGTTTTCGATTACCACATCGTGGTGGGCCATAATAACTTCGCCGTTGCGCACCACCGCACCGATAGTGGTGCCCGGCGGCACCTTGATTTCTTCGATGCTGCGTCCCACCACTCTGGAGCTTTTGCGATCGCCGTGGGCGATGATCTCCAGTGCTTCGGCGGCACCGCGGCGCAGGGAGTGCACATTGGCAGTGTCGCCACGACGCACATGGGTCAGCAGCGAGCTGATAGTTGCTTGTTGTGGCGAAATCGCAATGTCAATTTCCCCGCCCTGCATCAAATCGGCGTACACCGGGTTACTGATGAGTGTCATCACTTTGCGGGCGCCGAGTCTTTTCGCGAGCATTGACGACATGATGTTGACCCGATCGTCATTGGTAACTGCAAGAAATACGTCGGTGTCTTCGATGTTTTCCTCAACCAGCAGATCGCGATCGCCAGCCATGCCGGTAAGCACGATCGATTTATCCAGGCGTTCCGACAAAAAATTACTGCGCTCGGCAGAGAATTCAATAATTTTAACGTTGTAGTCATTTTCCAGGGCTTTGGCCAGGCGAAAACCAATATTGCCGCCGCCCGCAATAATCAAGCGACGGTAGGGTTTTTCCAGGCGTCGCAACTCCCCCATGACTTTGCGAATATTTTCCCGTGCGGCGATAAAAAATACCTCGTCGCCCGCTTCGATAACCGTGTCCCCCTCGGGGACAATTGGTCGGTCCCGTCGAAATATCGCGGCCACGCGAGCGTCTGTGTTGGGCATATGTTCGCGTAGTGAACTGAGGTGATTTCCCACTAACGGCCCGCCGTGGTAGGCGCGCACCGCGACCAGCTGGACCACGCCGTCGGCAAAATCGAGTACCTGTAGTGCGCCGGGCTGTTCGATCAGTTTGTAGATGTAATCGGTTACCACCTGCTCCGGGGTAATCAGTACATCCACGGGCATATTGTTATCGCCAAACAGTTTTTCCCGAACGCCGTGGTGAACATAATCGTTGGCGCGAACGCGTGCAATTTTGGTGGGTGTGCGAAACAGCGAGTGAGCGACCTGGCAGGCAACAATATTCACTTCATCGCTACGGGTCACTGCCACCAGCATATCGGCATCTTCTATCCCCGCGGAAACAAGTACGTCGGGGTGGCAGCCCATACCCGCAACCGTGCGTATATCCAGTCGATCTTGTAGCTCTCTCAGGCGCGCCCCGTCGAGATCAATGAGCGTGATGTCGTTGGCTTCGCTGGCCAGATTTTCCGCCAGGGTGCCGCCCACTTGACCGGCACCGATTATGACGATTTTCATTTACCTGCCCTTCGGTGAGAGGGTTTAACGCCAACCTGTCTATCGGCGCACAGCGTTTACATGACGTTTATCTGATCCAAATTGTAGCAATGCCTGAGCAGCGCGGGGTAATGCAATCTTGCCTGCGCCTGTTACCGCCGGGAATTGCCGACCATTGGGTGGCGTCCAGCTTACCAATATCTGCGCATCTGCGCAGTAGTTTGCTGTGCGTCGTGTTGAGTGATGATCACGAGCAGCGAGACGCAACGCGTGCCCACAAACCTGTTGGTTTTTTCAACGTAGTTAGCGTCGCCAGAGTTAGCGTCGCCAGAACATGGGCGTCACTACCACCAGGAGTGGAAAAATTTCCAGTGGACCGAGCAGCATGGTGACCGTTAGTACCCAGGTGGCGAAGTCGCCAAGATCCCGAAAGTGGACCGCTACATTGCCCAGTCCGGGCCCCATATTATTAATACAGGCAGCCACCGCCGTCCAGGCGGTGAGAAAGTCAACGCCGGCGCCCATTAGAAGTAGGACCATAAAATAATAGACCGCAATATACACGCCGAAAAATGCCCAGACGCTTTTGATAACTGCATCGGGGACCACGCGCTTGCCAGTTTTAAGGAGAATTACTGCGCTGGGGTGCACCAATCGCCGCATCTCGCGGACACCTTGCTTGGCGAGGATTAACATGCGACCGATCTTCACGCCGCCGCCAGTCGACCCACCACAGCCGCCGAAGAAGGCGGCGATAATCAGAAAAACCGGCAAAAATGTTGGCCAGATACTGAAATCGGTAGTGATATAACCGGTCGACGTCATAATCGAAACAAAAGTGAAAACACCGTGCACCAGGCTGTCGCGCAATCCGAATGTGTGTGAATAGAAAAGGTAGGCGACAGTGATAATTGCCCCTGCCAGTAGTAACGCGAGGTAAAAGCGGGATTCCGGATCGCGCCAGTACGCCTGGGGGGAGAATCGCCGCAACACAAGAAAGTGGAGGCCGAAATTCATACCTGCTAGCACCATAAAGATAATCGTAATAAAGATAATTGGCGTGCTGTGGAAGTAACCGATACTGGCGTCGTGGGTGGAAAACCCGCCGGTCGACAGGGTCGAGAAAGCGTGGCACAGGGCGTCGAAAAAACTCATCCCCGCCAGCCAGTACGCCGCTGCACAGGCAGCGGTCAGTGCCACATAGATTAACGACAGAATTTTCGCCGTACCAGCAATGCGCGGTGTGAGCTTACTGTCTTTGACCGGACCGGGGGTTTCGGCGCGGTACAATTGCATACCTCCGACACCGAGCAACGGCATGATAGCAACCGCGATGACCACTACGCCAATACCTCCTAACCAGTGCAATTGTTGGCGATAGTAGAGAATTGATCGGGGTAACTGGTCGAGTCCGCTCATGACGGTGGCGCCGGTGGTGGTCAAGCCGGACATGGACTCGAAAACTGCATCGGTAAAAGACAAATGGAGCGAAGGAACCAGGAAAAACGGGAGTGCGCCCATTAGTCCCAGCGCTCCCCAAAACAACACGGTTATCACGAAGCCGTCGCGGGTACGCAAGGCCTGTCGACTGTTGCTGAAGGGCAGCCAGGATATAAGGCCGAGGGAAAAGCTGGCGGCGAATGAGAGGAAAAATGCCTGTTGTATGTGTTCCCCATAGATTAGCGCGACCGCAATTGGGGGAATCAGAGTAAAGCTGAATAACATCAGCAGTAGGCCGAACGTGCGGGCGATAATGGGCGCGTGCATCAGGCGAATTTGCTCTGACCGTGAACCCATTCCAGGCGACGCTGGAGCGCATCCCTCACGCGCGCCGAATAAGCACGTTCGGTACAGAGTCGGTTAACTACTGCGCGGTTGTTGCGCACGCCCAAGCCTCCTCGAAAGTGAGCAACACAATATTAGGGAGCCACACCGTTAGCAAGGGGTTGTGGGTCGAGCCCCGATGGTTTGGTTAACAGCGCATAATAAAAGCCATCGCAAGCGTCGACCCCCGGTAATAGTTGCTGACCGAGCCGCGTTGCAAGGCCCCAGGACACATTTGGTGTGATGGACCTGGCGTTGGACGTGCTAGCTAGAAACTGTTGGACCACGTCGTCATTTTCCTGCGGCAGAACGGAGCAGGTGGCATAGAGCAATTTTCCACCCGCTGCCAGCAGCGGCCACAGCTGTTGCAGTAGCAGGAGTTGCGTGGCGGCCAGATTGGCAATATCTGCAGGTTGGCGCAGCAGCTTGATATCCGGATGACGGCGGATAACGCCAGTCGCTGAGCAGGGTGCGTCCACCAGAATGCGTTGAAACGGTGTGCCGTTCCACCATTGCGGTTGGGTTGCGTCGGCGGCGAGCAGGGTGGCGTGTAGCTGTAGACGTTGCAGATTTTCGCGCACGCGATTCAGGCGCCGGGGATCCACATCCAGCGCGACCAGTTCTGTCAGACCGGGTTCCCGTTCCAGCACATGGCAGGTCTTTCCGCCGGGTGCGCAGCAGGCGTCCAGCACCCGTTGCCCCGCTGCCAGATCCAGTAACTCGCAGCTCAACTGGGCCGCTTCATCCTGGATACTGACCTTGCCCTGGGTCCACCCTGGTAGCTGTTCCACAGGCACCGGTTGCACCAGTTGCACCCCGGCGGGACTGTGGGCCGTCGCGGTGGCCGTCAAGCCAGCTGCGTGCAGGTCGTCGAGATAGTGGGCACGGGTCGTTTTGGCGAGGTTAACGCGCAGCGTCATGGGTGGGCGGGCGTTGTTGCCCGTGATGATTGTGCTGGCCTGTACGGGCCACGCCGCCTGCAGGGTTTGCCATAGCCATGTGGGATGGGCGCTGCGGAACTCGGGATTATCCGCAAGCGCGGTTTCAATGGTGGGTCGCTCCCGTTCGAAGCGCCGCAACACAGCGTTAACAACGCGTTTTGCCCAGGGTTTGCCCAGAGCGGTGCAGGCAGCCACGGACTGATTCACCGCCGCGTGAACGGGTATGCGGGTGTCGGTCATTTGGTAGAGCGCGCATGCCAGGAGCGCCAGGACATCGGTGTCTTTTGCTTTAAGAGGTTTGTCCAGCAGGGCGTTGACGATAGCTTTCTGGCGGTAGAAACTGCGTAGCGTACCGAAGCATAATTCCTGTAATAACGGACGCTCGCGTGGGCTGATCTGCGTCTGGTAGGTGGCCAACGCCGTGCCCAGGGACTGGCCACCTTGCGCCACCGCCGCAATCGTTTTTGCCGCTGCCGCCCGTACCTCGAGCATTGTTCAATTAACCTGCGATTGAAATATAAGTCCGGGGCGAAATTTCGCAGCCCGGCTATTCAGTACAGCGGCAACAGGCAATCTTTTTTTACCCGGCAGCTGTAGCTCGGTAATGATCAGGGCTCCTTGTGCACAAGCAATTTTTAGCCCGTCGGCATCTGTGTCGAGGATCGTGCCGGGGGGTTGGTCGCTTATTTCGTCGCTGGCGGTTGCTACCCAGATACGCACGGGTTCATTCGCGAGCACCGCAAAGGCGACCGGCACGGGATTAAACGCGCGCACGCAGCGCTCCAGGGTGCGAGCGTCCTGATGCCAATTCAGCCGCGCATCTTCCTTATTGATTTTGTGGGCGTAGGTGGCCAGGCTGTGGTCCTGCGGTAGCGGCTTTGCGGTGCCATCGGCAATCTGCTGTAGTGCAGTGAGCAGGCCATCGGCACCCAGGGTAGCGAGTTTCTCGTGCAGCGTGCCAGCTGTGTCCGCGGCGGTGATTGGACAGGACGCCTGGAGTAGCATCGGTCCAGTATCGAGGCCCGCTTCCATGCGCATGATGGTCACGCCGGTTTGCGCATCCCCAGCCTGGATAGCCCGCTGAATGGGTGCGGCGCCGCGCCAGCGCGGTAGCAGCGAGGCGTGCACGTTGATGCATCCAAAGCGCGGGATATCAAGAATTTTCTGTGGTAGTAACAGGCCGTAGGCGACTACCACCACGATGTCAGGCGCGAGAGCGGCGAGTTCAGCCTCGGCTGCGGCCGTTTTCAGGCTCGCCGGCTGATAGACCGCCAGTCCGTGATCCAGTGCCAGCTGTTTAACTGGCCCCGCGACGAGGTTCTTACCGCGCCCTGCGGGACGGTCGGGCTGGCAATAGACGGCCACCACCTGCAGGTGGTGGTTGAGTAGCGTTTGTAGATGGTGGGCGGCGAATTCCGGGGTTCCGACAAACACTATGCGCTGGTCCCGTAGGCTCGCCGTTATATCGTGCATGCAGGTTCTGGCTTCCGAATATTCAGGCGGGTTGGCGCTGGAGTTTCTCGAGCTTGGCGCGAATGCGCGTACGCTTTAACGGCGAGAGATAATCCACAAATAGCTTGCCCTCCAGGTGGTCGAATTCGTGCTGAATACACACGGCCAACAACCCATCTGGCTCCAGTTCGAAGGCATCGCCATTGCGGTCCAGTGCCCGTACACGGATGTGGTCGGGCCGCGCAACGGACTCATAAAAGCCGGGAACCGAGAGACATCCCTCTTCGTAGTCGCGGGTGCTCTCGCCGAGCAGTTCAATTTCCGGGTTGATAAACACCAGCGGCGTATTCCGATTCGGGGAAATATCCATAACCACCACCCGTTCGTGCACATTCACCTGGGTGGCTGCAAGCCCGATGCCCTCGGCGTTGTACATGGTCTCCAGCATGTCGCCGACCAATTGTTTTACACGGCGGTCGACAGCGACGACGGGTTTTGCTTGAGTACGTAATCGTGGATCCGGGAATTCAAGGATTGTCAGAGTTGTCATAATGTTTGTGATCAATCTCTAGCAAATTGGCATAAACCACTGCTAACATTAGGTCTAGAAAGGAGGTTTCGATAATAATGACCTCGATAACGGAAGTATACACTATCGAGATACAGCACACAGGAAGGGCCATCATGAAAAAAGCAGCGATAGCGTTGATGGGGATTTGGCTGGGCATGGCGGTGGCATTCGCTGCGGACCCGCCATTTAAGGACAGTGTTCCCGATACCTACACCGTAAAAAAGGGCGATACCCTTTGGGATATTTCCGCGTTTTACCTGCGCGAACCCTGGTTGTGGCCGGAAATTTGGCACGTTAACCCTCAAATCAAAAACCCTCATCTAATTTATCCGGGCGATGTGATCAGCCTGGTGTATATCGACGGGCAGCCGCGCTTAACACTTAACCGCGGTCGTAATGTCAAACTAAGCCCACAAGTGCGTGAAATAGCTCATGACGAGGCCATTGCGGCGTTGCCGCTGGATACGATCAACAGCTTCCTGTCCCGCACGCGCGTAGTCGCGCCGGGGGAACTGGAAGCGGCGCCTTATGTAGTGGCAGGCCAGCAAAAGCGCATTATTTCTGGCATCGGTGATGACCTGTACGCCCGCGGCACGTTTGCTGGTGACGATGGCACGTTCGGCGTTTATCGCCAGGGTGATCCCTATATAGATCCGGAAACCGAGGAAGTGCTCGGGGTGCGTGCCCAGGATGTTGGAGCAGTGCAGCTGAAGGCCATTAACGACGATGTTGGCACTGCCGGGGTGCTACGTAGCGAGCAGGAAATTCGCGTCGGCGACCGACTGCTGCCGGGCGAGGAGCGCAAAATTAACCCGGTCTTTTATCCGAGTGCTCCGGCCGATACCATCGACGGGGTTATCATCGCGGTGGAAGGTGGTGTGAATAACGTTGGCCATCTGGACGTTGTTGCCATCAATCGCGGTGAACGGGATGGTCTGGTGGTGGGCAATCTGCTGGCGATTTACAAGCGCGGAGAGACCGTTGCGGATCATATAGCCGAAGACACGCTCACATTGCCCCCGGAAAGAGCCGGGTTGGTGATGATATTTCGCACCTTTGAAAAAATGAGCTTTGGCCTGGTGCTCAACGCGGATCGGTCACTTTCTGTAAAAGATCTGGTACGCAATCCGTAATGCTTATGCCCCGCTGATTCCGGTCAGCGGGGATTGTCCACTCAGGGAACAGGGGCGACCAGGGTAACCCAAAAAAACTCAGGGAA
Source organism: Porticoccaceae bacterium (assembly GCA_041601945.1). Lineage (GTDB taxonomy): Bacteria > Pseudomonadota > Gammaproteobacteria > Pseudomonadales > Porticoccaceae > JBFJKD01. The sequence goes on from JBFIHG010000019.1 coordinate 27,105, forward strand.
GAGGATTTTGACCGAGACAGAGTCGGCGTTGGCGCTGCAATTGCTGCCAGGCTTCAGCACAAAAATCATCAACGACCTGCATGCTTATCACGGCTCTTTTGTGGCTGTCGTGTCTTTGACGTCCGAGCAATTGCCCCTTGCCTGCCGGGCGGGGCTGGGCGAGTTTCGCGAAAATCCCGCAGCGTTGTTGCACAAGATTGAGGCGACACTCACCTACTGTGCTGCCGAGCACGTGGACGTGCTAACCCTTGGCGATGCGGCTTACCCAGCGCTGTTGCGGGAAATTTCTACCCCACCACCGGTGTTATTCGTACGCGGCCGGGTCGACGCGTTGTCCCTGCCGCAAATTGCCATCGTTGGTAGTCGGCAAAGTTCAAGCGGTGGCGATCGTACCGCAGAATCTTTCGCTGCCAGCCTCGCGGGCCAGGGTTTTGCGATCACCAGTGGCCTTGCGCTGGGCATCGACAGTGCCGCCCATGGAGGTGCGCTCAAAAGTGGCGTGACAATTGCGATAGTTGCGACTGGAATAGATCGCGTGTATCCACGGCAACATGCTGAGTTACAGGCGAAAATTATCGAGCGCGGTGGCGCCATTGTGTCCGAATTTCCCCTCGGCACGCCACCCAGAGGGAGCCATTTCCCGCAGCGCAACCGAATTATCAGCGGACTCAGTTTAGGGACGCTAGTGGTCGAAGCGGCACCGCGCAGCGGTTCGTTGATTACCGCTCGCTACGCCATGGAACAGGGGCGCGAAGTGTTTGCAATCCCCGGATCGATCCATAACCCCAGGGCGCGCGGTTGCCACCAGTTGCTGCGCGATGGCGCGACCCTGGTCGAAACTGCCGACGATATTGTGGCCCAACTGGAGGGTATGCTGGCCTACAAAATGGAAGAGTTACAGGCTGCGCACCGCACTGAGGGGTCAGACATACGCCCCGTAGTGTCGCCAGAACAACAAATGATACTTACCGAGATGGGCTTTGATCCCATGGCGCTTGACGCCCTGGTGGAATGTACTGGCATGGACTCCGCCCAACTGACGCGCGTTATGGTAGAGCTCGAGCTTGGCGGTCTGGTGGAAAACCAGGGCGGGACATTTACCCGCTTAAAATAGGCGAGTTAATTCGCCCCTGTCCATGCCCGACCGTTGAATCCGCTGCTGCCATGGAGTAGCCTCGCGATTTTCACTGGATTGGGTAACATGACCACGAACTGCTTTGGTATTTCCCCGGTAACACTGGACCCCACCTTGGGCGGTTTGTCCGCGCCCCTAGTTGTAGCGGCGCAGGCGGTGCAATATTTTGCGTGACTGGCGTTATAACCCCCGGGTGTGTCGGGCTGCGGACGTGGTGCGGGCCGGGGGTGTCGTGGCGTATCCTACGGAGGGAGTGTGGGGTCTTGGGTGTGATCCTGCTAATGGGGAGGCGGTGCACCGTATATTGCGGCTCAAGCGTCGCCCAGTTAGTAAAGGTGTTATTTTAATAGCGGCTGATATGAATATGCTCGAGCCTTTTTTACGGGGCCTCTCTGCTTCCCAGCGCGCCTTACTGGCACATAGTTGGCCGGGTGCGGTTACCTGGCTGATTCCCCATAATGGCGTGGCGGCAAAATGGATTACGGGGGACAGCGATCGATTGGCAGTGAGGGTTACCGCTCACCCATTGGCGGCTGCCCTGTCCAGGGCCTTTGGCGGCCCCCTGGTGTCCACCTCGGCTAACCCTGGCGGATTTCCGGCGGCTGTTTCATTGATCAAGGTCAAAGCATATTTTGGCGCCGACCTCGACGATTACCTGCCCGGCAGAGTTGGTCATCCAGGCCGACCGAGCGAGATTCGCGACCTGCTCTCGGGGCGCGTTATTCGCCCCGGTGGGGAGTAGGCATTGCATCAGAAATCAGGAGTGGACGTGCCCCAACCAGATAAGTCGGCAATGGACAAAGAAAGCGTTAAAAGTTACCTGCAGGGACTCCAGGATCGGATTTGCACGGCGCTGCAGCAATACGAGTTGCAAACCCAGTTTCAGGAGGATAACTGGACTCGCGCCGAGGGGGGTGGCGGTCGTTCGCGGGTGATCGCCAACGGCGCAGTCATTGAAAAAGGCGGCGTTAACTATTCCTGCGTGCAGGGCGCGCAGTTGCCCGCTTCAGCGACAGCCAGCCGCCCAGAATTGGCGGGACGCTCATTTGAAGCGATGGGGGTGTCACTGGTTATTCATCCCCTTAATCCCTATGTCCCCACATCCCACGCCAACGTACGTTTCTTCGTGGCGGAGAAAGACGGGGAAGCTCCGGTGTGGTGGTTTGGTGGTGGTTACGACCTGACGCCGTATTACGGCGATCAGCAGGATTGCCGTCACTGGCACAGCGTAGCGCAGCAGGCCTGCGCACCCCACGGCGCTGACATTTACCCGCGTTTCAAACAATGGTGTGACGATTATTTTTATATAAAACACCGTGGTGAGGCGCGCGGAGTCGGTGGACTTTTTTTTGACGATTATAATAGCGCGGGTTTCGACGCCAGTTTTGCGCTGCTGCGCGCGGTTGGCGATAGCTACACTCAGGCATATTGCCCGATTATCGAGCGTCGCAAGGATACGCCTTACGGCGAGCGGGAAAGGAATTTTCAGCTGTATCGCCGTGGGCGGTATGTGGAATTCAATCTGGTTTACGATCGGGGCACCCTGTTCGGGCTGCAAACCGGTGGGCGTACCGAGTCCATACTGATGTCACTGCCGCCGCTGGTGCGTTGGGACTACGATTGGCAGCCCCAGCCGGGTAGTGCGGAGGCCCAGCTCTACGATCAGTTTCTGCCACCCAGAGATTGGGTTTAGCGTCGCAAAACAGTCCGCGGCTTGACATCGTTTAGTCCAGCGACTCACCCACCTGCCAACACTGACGGTTAAGCAAATAGACGCTAAACTGTGCTGCTATCGAATAAGCGAGGCCGACGCACGCACCATGACTGATCGCTACGCAGTATTTGGCAACCCCATTGAGCACAGTCGCTCACCGGAGATTCACACGGCCTTCGCTGCCCAGTTCGGCGTGGATATGGCCTACACCCGCCAGTTGGTGCCTGCCGGGGGATTTGACGCCGCGGCCACCGATTTTTTTCAGGGCGGTGGCATGGGGCTAAATGTCACGGTTCCGTTTAAACAGGATGCGTACCGTTTCGCGACCCGGTTAACCGCGCGGGCCAAGCGAGCGGGTGCGGTTAACACGCTTGCTCTGCAGACCGGGCGCGCTGTATTGGGTGACAACACGGACGGTGGGGGGCTGGTGATTGATTTAACCAGCAACCTCGATTGGTCGCTCACCGATAAACGAGTGCTGATACTCGGTGCTGGCGGCGCTGTGCGCGGCATTTTGGAGCCAGTTCTCGAGCAGCATCCGCGGGAGTTAGTGATCGCCAATCGCACCGTCGAGAAGGCGCAACAGTTGGTGGAAGAGTTTGCTCCACTGGGATCGTTAAGTACGGTGGGTGTGGACAATTTGGCAGACCTGCAAGCTTTTGACATGGTGATCAATGGCACCAGCGCCAGCCTGGAGGGAGATTTGCCGCCGTTGCCCGATAGCCTGTTGGCGCGCAACGCGCACTGCTACGACCTGATGTACGGAGCCGCGCCGACGGTATTTATGAACTGGGCAACGGGGCACGGGGCGGTCGCGGTCGCCGACGGGCTCGGCATGCTGGTGGAACAGGCGGCGGAATCTTTTTTCCTGTGGCGGGGTTTACGTCCCGCTACCAAACCCGTTATCGCGGCGCTTCGAGCGTCATTAAAGTAGTTGGCAAACCTGGGCACCAGTGTTACCTACCGAGGTGCTCGATCAGTTAATAGGATTTTGGCAGGCCGAGAACTTTTTCCGCGATAAAACAAAGTATCAATTGGGGGCTAATTGGCGCCAGCCGATGGATCAGGCACTCCCTGAGGTATCGTTCCACATGATACTCCTTGGCGTAGCCCATTCCGCCGAGGGTCATTACCGCTTGTGTACATGCCTTGAAAGTGGCCTCAGCGGCGAAATATTTGGCCGCGTTTGCAAATGCGCCGCAGTCTTCGCCGTTGTCGTAGGCGGTGGCGGCGCGAAATACCATCAGGTTGGCAGCTTCCAGTTCGATCCAGTTTTCTGCTAGTGGATGTTGAATACTCTGGTTTTGCCCAATCGGTCGGTTAAACACGACCCGCTGGTTGGCGTAGGTGACCGCTTTGTGAAGGGCGGCCCGGCCGAGGCCGACCAGCCCGGCGGCGATTAGAATGCGCTCCGGATTCAAACCGTGTAGCAGATAGCGAAAGCCCTTACCTTCCTCGCCGATACGATCTTCTACGGGGATTTTTAATCCATCGATAAACAGCTGGTTGGAGTCCACGCATTTGCGCCCCATCTTGTCTATGGCGCGTATTTCTACGTAACTGCGATCAAGATCGGTGTAAAACAACGAGAGTCCATCGATCGGCCGCGGAGTTTCGTGTACGGGACGGGTGCGTGCAATCAGCATAATTTTATTGGCAACCTGAGCGGTGGAAGTCCAGGTTTTGTGACCATGCACCACATAGTGGTCGCCGTGGCGCACCGCGGACGTTGTGAGCCGTGTTGTATCCAGTCCGGTATTGGGTTCAGTTACGGCGAAGCAGGGAATATGCTCGCGACGGATGACCGGCGGCAACATGCGCTGCTGCTGTTTTTCGTTGCCAAAGACAGCGATGGGGTTGACCCCGAAGAGTGGAATAGCAATTGACGACACCCCGCCGTTGGCAGCACCGGATTCGGCAATGGCCTGCACCATGACAGCCGCTGCGCTAATACCGAGACCGCTGCCGCCGACCTCCTTCGGCATGGCAATTCCAAGCCAGCCCTGGTCGGCGAGAGTGCGACAAAAGTCCTCCGGAAACTGACCATCCGAGTCGCGCGCCAGCCAGTATTGGTCGTCAAATCGGGCGCATAACTTAAGTATGCTGTCGCGAATTTGTTGTTGTTCCTGGGAAAAAGCAAAGTCCATTAGCGATCACCTGCACGGGCCTAGTTGGGCGCATGTTAACATGAGCGACCAGCCGCAGCGGCTGCGCTTGTGCGAGGTAATTTCCTGATTTCGGAGCGCGTGATGCGTATCTAGCGGCAGTTTGCCGCAGTAGTGGTGGGCTCAATATTTTTTCCGAAACTCGACATAATTGTAAATTATGATGCTTGTTCAGGTTAACTGTCCGGAGCTAGAAGCCTGCACAGATTCCGCGGATACTTGTTGCTCGCCATTCGGCAGTACCAGCTGCCTGGTGTCGAGCAGTGCCGTGAGTTGCTCCAGCTTTAGTGGCGCACTGAAATAAAAACCTTGCAGATAATCACATCCCGCCTCTTCGAGGTACTCTACCTGATGTAATTGCTCGACACCCTCCGCGGTTGCACTGAGTTGATAGGAGTGACTGAGCAACAATATAACGTCAACAATTTGCAGGTGCCCGCTTTTCGCAGCAATCTCAGCAACATAATCTCGGTCTATTTTGAGTCTGTGCACGGGCAAATCCTTGAGCTGGTTAAGCGAGGTAAAGCCCTTGCCAAAATCGTCAAGTATCAGCGTAACACCGGTTTCTTTCAGTCGCGTAAAGATATCGAGCGAGCGTTCGTCATGGTCAACCAGTTTTGTTTCGGTAATTTCGAACTCAATACGATGGGGTTCAATAGTATAACCCTCAAAGCTGGCAGCGACGAATCCCGGAAACGAGAGGTTGCGCATTTCTGCTGCCGAAATATTAATCGACAAATTTATGTCCGGGTAGTCTCTCTGTTTCCAGTGGTCCAGCAATTCCAGTGCCTTGCTTAATAACCACGCATCAATTTCCTTGATGATCCCAGTAGATTCCGCGACGGGAATAAACTCCTGTGGCGGTACGGCGCCGAGCAGTTTGCTGTTCCAGCGCAATAAAATTTCTGCACCAACTATGCGGTGTTCAGTGCGATTGACGTAGGGTTGAAACAGCAATTCGAATTCATCCTCAAGCAGCGCATGGCGCAACGCCTGTTGAATATTACGCTGCCTGGCAAGTTTGTTGGAAATGTCCTGGGAAAAGAAACAGTAAGTATTTTTCCCGCTGACCTTGGCGTGGTACATCGCCGCGTCGGCGTGCTGGATAAGTTGTTGCGGGCCGCTGGCGTCATCCGGGAATACTGCGATTCCTATTGAGGCCTCAATATGTACTACCTGTCCTTCGAACACGATCGGTTCGCGTGCGCTTTCAAGCAGACGCTCCGCCACCACGGCCGCGGAAAAATTGTCCTCCAGGGAAGTTAATAACACGGCAAATTCATCGCCAGCCAGGCGCGCAATACTTTGCGCGGCGTCGCTCTCGCCGAGAAAGGACACGAGGTCGCTGGTGCGCACGGTATTCTTTATGCGTTCGGCAAACTCCACCAATACCCGGTCGCCGAAATGGTGACCGTAGCTGTCATTAATAAACTTGAAGTTATCCAGATCGATAAACATAACCGCGAGACTTTCGTCAGATCGTTGTGCCGATGCGACGATGCGCGCCAGATAGGTGGCAAACAGGCGGCGGTTTGCCAACCCGGTCAAGGCGTCGAAATAGGCCATGTTTTGAATCTGGCTGCGGGCTTCGTGTTCCGCCGTTAATACTTTCTCAAAAGTGGCTGCTAATTGGTTAATCTCTATCGCCGCGTAGTCTTTTTTTAGATAAACCTTTTCTCCGTCAGCTGTAGATCTGACATCCCGCGCTAGTTGCCTGATCGGCACAGCTACCAGGCGATTGATAAAAAACGTGGTCAAAAACACACACACCGCGACAGCGAATACTGTGACAATAAGTGCAAGGATGGAGAACTGGCTACCTACGTCGTTGGGTGGTCGCTGCGGCGCGAACGTGATTAGTTTATTACCGTACAGGCTGCTTGCTACGTAAAGTAACGATTTCTCCGAAAAATCGATGGCGTGCGCATCGTCGTCTGCAGTCAACGACGCATATTCGCGAGCAAAGTTTTCAATAAGATCTGTATTTTGACCGGTCGATAAAAGGCGCAGGTTGTTGGCGCTGAACAACACGAAATCCACGCCGTTTATTTCGCGATGGCGCGTGGCGAGGTTTTTGACCACTGCCATTTTCGAGGAAAATACAAAATAATAGAGTTCGCCTTCCCAGTACTCAGGGTTGGTGCGGCGGAAAATTATAAACATGGTGGGCTCGCCCTGCTGCAGGGCATAATCCACAAAGAAGGAACTTTTTGCGTTGGTGATGGTGCTACGGATAGTTTCTGGCAGGGTTCTCGCGTGACCAAAACTTGCGTTTGCCGGGCTTGATTCGCCGCGAGTGGCCGGTCCGGGATTGAGTTGTCGAGACCGCAACAATTCGCGATCGGCAGTGAGCAGCGTGTCGCCCGCGTGGTCGAGAAGTTGAATCTGATCAAAGAGGGGGTAACTTTCGAGGGCACGATAAAAAAGTGCCGACAGATCTTTTTCGGGATCGCCGATCCTGGGCGTATGCACCGTGAGATTTTCCGTCGCAGTGCGAACTTGTTGTTCCCTTGCCGATGAATACTCGGTAAATTCCCGCGAGCGGGCTATCAACTCGCCACCCGCTCGCCCGGCGTCGTGAAACTGCTCTAGCTGTGCGGCAAAGGAACGGGCGACAGCAGTTACCAGAGATATTTGTTTTTGGCTGACGGCGTCGTTCATTAAAAACACACCGCCGAGGCCCAGACTTAGCAGGGAAAGCACGAATACCGGAATAATCCGGGTCAGAACCAGGACTCTGAGATTCATCGTTTACAGGCCGAAGAGCGGTGATCCATCGCCGGTACTCCATGTATTGAAGTAACTTCGCAGTTGCGTGTGGGGCACATTTGATAACCAGCAAGTAGCTGCCTGGCGTATTGTGAGTTGTTCTATGCGGGCTGCGCCTGTTTGCCCATTATGTCTTCCGTTGATCGCTGCTGCTGGTGTCGCCGCTTTCTGTGGGGTGTGAAATGCCTGTGAAGCAGGTATCATCCGACCGGCCAGTCTACAACATATCTCCCCAAAACGCCTGCACGATACTGATTCCGGCCAAAGGTGCCGTTTCGGTGCGTAGAATACGGGGACCCAGTCGCAGGTGTGTGAATCCCAGGCCCAGCGCAGCGTTCACTTCGTCGTCGGTTAATCCACCCTCCGGGCCGATGAGTAACGCCACGGAAGTTGGGCTGATATCCGTGGATAACGGGGCAGAATTGGCGGTGGCAGGGTGCAGGACAAGCTTGACATCGGCTTGCACCGACAGCCAGTTCCGACAGGGCGCAGGTGGAACCATGTAAGGTAACCGATTGCGACCGCTTTGCTCGCAGGCGCTGATTGCCACTTGCCGCCAGTGCTGGCATTTTTTTTGTTGTCGCTCGGCACTGAGCCGTACTTCCGTGCGCGCGGTGATCAGTGGGGTAATTTGCCCGACGCCCAGCTCGGTGGCTTTTTGAATGACCCAATCAAAACGATCGCCTTTGGATAGCGCTATCCCCAGATGAATGGCGAGTGGTGACTGTCGGTTGGTATCGGAAAAACTGCCCACCGAGACCTTGGCCTGTTTCCCGGAGCTACCGAGCAGGGTTGCCGCGTACTCGCCGCCTTCGCCATTAAACAGGGTAATACCAGCGCCTGGCGTGAGGCGCAATACGGTAACAATGTGGCGGGATGCGCCAGGTTCGAGGGTAATCTCCATACCCGTCGCCAGAGGCTGGTCGGTAAAAAGTCGCGGAGCGCGCATTTCAGGTGTTTGGTTGTGGAGCAATGTTCAGATTATCCACAATAGTGCTGGTAGGGTGGGCCTGGTTCATGGTGTAAAAATGCAGCCCCGGTGCGCCACCGGCGAGTAATTTTTCACACAGGCGCGCCACCACATCACTACCAAATGCCAGCACATCGGCCGGATTGTCACTGCAAGTGCGCAGGCGTTGCTGTAACCAGCGGGGAATTTCCGCACCGCAGTTAGCCGAAAAGCGTAGTAAATTTTGCACATTGGTAATGGGCATGACGCCGGGCACGATCGGTTGATCGATACCAGCTTTTTGGCATTGATCGATAAAATAAAAATAGGCGTCCGCGTTATAAAAATACTGAGTTATAGCGGCATTGGCGCCCGCCTCGAACTTCGCTCGCAACCATCGAATATCATCCCCGTAACTTTTTGCTTCTGGATGAATTTCTGGATACGCCGCGACGTGTATGCAAAAAAAATCGCCAAAATGTTTGCGAATAAAAGCAACCAGCTCGTTGGCGTGAACCAGATGCGTGGCGCCACCCATCCCCGATGGCAAATCGCCGCGTAGTGCGACCAACTGACGGATGCCGGCCTGCTGGTAGGTGCCGAGCAGGTCGAGAATAGCGTCCTGGTGAGCGCCCCCAAAAGACAGGTGCGGGGCGACTGGCTGTCCAGCAGTCTGTATACGCAGCACCGTGTCCCGCGTATTGTCCCGGGTAGAACCCCCGGCGCCGTAGGTGACCGAGAAAAAATCGGGTCGGTAGCGGCTTAGTGCGGCGCAGGTTTGTGCGAGTTTTTCCTCCCCCTGAGGGGTTTTCGGTGGGAAAAACTCGAAGCTTAATGGGTGATGCGCTGACATGGTCTGGGTATTCTCCCGGTAGCCAATAACACGTTAATAGAGTTAGTAGCGATAATTTTCGCTTTTAAACGGGCCGTCGAGTGGCGTGTTGATATAGTCCGCCTGTTCCTGAGTTAAGCGCGTGACCACGCCACCAAACCCTCTGACCATATGGGCGGCAACTTCTTCGTCGAGATGCCTGGGTAGCACTTCAATGCGCAGCTGCGCTTTTTGCGCCGCCTGGTCGAGCGTGGCGAACTGCTGTTGGTATAAATGGATTTGCGCCAGTACCTGATTGGCGAAGGAGCCGTCCATGATACGGCTGGGGTGGCCGGTGGCATTGCCGAGATTGACCAGTCGGCCTTCCGACAGTAGCAACAGATAATCGTTACTGGCGGCCGCCTTATCGCCGGCGCGATAAATTTTATGTACCTGGGGCTTCACTTCTTCCCAGTACCAGTTTTTGCGCATAAAGTCGGTGTCGATTTCATTGTCAAAATGCCCGATATTGGCTACTACGCAGCCGGGTTTTAACGCCGCCAGAATAAATCGGTCGCACACCCGGATGTTTCCGGTAGTGGTCACCAGCAGATCAATCTGGGCGAGCAATTGCTGATTGATACCGGTGGCGCTGGCAGTGTTAATACCGTCGATATAGGGCGATACCACTTCGTAGCCATCCATGCAGGCCTGCATGGCGCAAATGGGATCAATCTCGGCGATGCGTACAATCATGCCTTCCTGACGCAGGGATTGGGCCGACCCCTTGCCCACGTCGCCGTAGCCGATAACCAGTGCTTTTTTCCCCGCCAGCAGGTGGTCGGTGGCGCGTTTGATGGCGTCGTTGAGGCTGTGGCGACAACCGTACTTGTTATCGTTTTTGGACTTGGTGACCGAGTCGTTAACATTAATGGCCGGAACCCGGAGTTCCCCCCTGGCCAGGCGTTCATACAGGCGGTGGACGCCGGTGGTGGTTTCCTCGGTGATGCCGTGCGTGTTGTCCAGCACCTGGGGATATTTCTGGTGCAGTATTTCGGTGAGATCACCGCCATCGTCCAGCACCATATTGGCGTGCCACGGTTTGCCATCCTTGAGAATTGTCTGTTCGATGCACCAGAGATATTCATCTTCGGTTTCACCTTTCCAGGCGAACACTGCGGTGCCTGCCGCGGCAATGGCCGCAGCGGCATGATCCTGCGTGGAGAATATATTGCAGGAGGACCAGCGTACTTCCGCGCCCAGGGCGTTTAATGTTTCGATCAGCACTGCGGTCTGCACGGTCATATGAATACAGCCCAGTATTCTCGCGCCTTTGAGAGGTTGCGCGTCGCGATACTGCTCCCGTAGGGCCATCAGTGCGGGCATTTCGGTTTCGGCGATTTCGATTTCCCGCCGCCCCCAACCAGCGAGGTTGATATCGGCAACTTTAAAATCGGTGGTGCTCAGTTGGGCGTTTGCGTTTTTGCTGGTCATGTTAAAAATCCGTGGTTTGCATTACGTTAAAAAGGCTGTGTTACAGAGCAGCTCGCAGTAGCGCCGCTTTATCGGTGCGCTCCCAGGTAAAATTCGGCTCTTCACGACCGAAGTGTCCGTAGGCGGCGGTACTTCGATAAATGGGCCGCTTCAGATCGAGCATCTCAATCAGGCCCCTGGGGCGCAGGTCAAAATGGGTGCTGACCAGCTGTGCGATCGCGTCATCCGATAGTTTGCCAGTACCAAAGGTGTTGATAGCAACGGACGTCGGTTCCGCCACCCCGATGGCGTAGGAGATCTGAATTTCACAGCGATCCGCGAGTCCCGCAGCCACAATATTTTTGGCGACATAGCGTCCGGCGTACGCGGCCGAGCGGTCAACCTTCGAGGGGTCCTTACCGGAAAATGCGCCGCCGCCGTGATGGGCCATGCCGCCGTAGGTGTCCACAATAATCTTGCGCCCGGTCAATCCGCAGTCCCCCATGGGCCCACCGATAATGAATTGTCCAGTGGGATTGATATGGTAGCGGGTGCCCGCGTGCAACCACTCGGGGGGCAGGGTGGGCAGAATAATTTCCGCCATCACGGCTTCCTGCAGATCCTTCAGACGAATCGCCGGGCTGTGTTGAGTGGATAGCACTACTGCATCGATGGCCACCGGTTTACCGTTTTCGTAACGCAACGTGAGCTGACTTTTTGCGTCAGGTCGCAACCAGGGTAGCGCTCCGCTTTTGCGTACTTGCGCCTGGCGTTCCACGAGGCGATGGGCGTAGTAGATTGGTGCGGGCATAAGCACCTCGGTCTCGTTGGTGGCGTAACCGAACATCAGCCCCTGGTCGCCCGCACCCTGTTCCTTGTTGTCGGCTTCATCCACGCCCACAGCGATGTCGACGGATTGCTTGCCGATGGCGTTGATAACGGCACAGGAGGCGCCGTCAAAACCTACCTCCGAACTGTTGTACCCGATGTCGAGAATGACCTGGCGTACCACCTCTTCGAGATCCACATAGGTCGAAGTGCGCACTTCCCCGGCAATAATGGCCATACCGGTTTTTACCATAGTTTCCACCGCCACGCGGGCGTTGCGATCATCCCTCAGGATCGCATCCAGTACCGCGTCGGAGATCTGATCCGCCATTTTGTCGGGATGTCCTTCGGAAACGGACTCCGACGTAAAAATACGATAGTTACTCATGTAGCGAATCTCCTTACGTGATCTGCCCGGAGGCAGGGTTGTAAAATTGCCTTAGCTGTACGCGAAAGCCATTGCGTAGCGCCACGTGCAAGCTGTCGCCGTCCGCGAGGCCGTGAATTTGCGCCCACTGTGTTAGCTGGCCGGGCTCGAACCCCAGCCACATATCGCCGCAGGCGCTGCGCGCCCAGTCCTGATCGTGGTCACACAGGTCGGTAATCACCAACGAGCCCCCCGGCTTCAGTAACGCGGCCAGATCTGCAATGACCGAAGACGGCGAGGAGGTGTGATGCAGCACCATGTTCAGGGTAATCAGGTTGAATTTGACACCTGTTTGGCGGGCAGTGGCGGAGTCACCGTGCACAAAGGCGATATTACCCAGTTGGTGTTGCTGCGCCAGCGTGCTGGAGCGGGTCAGCATTTCCTGTGCATTGTCGATGGCAGTGACCTGAGTGAAGCGGCGCGCCAGTTCGATTAACAATTCGCCCTCGCCGGGCCCAACTTCGAGTGCGTTGCCGCCGCCGTTCGGCAAGATGGCATCGATAAACTCCACCACTGTCGGCCCATACTGGTCATATCCGGCAATCAGATCCTGCTGCGCGCGAAACTTTTCCGCGTGGCGGCGAAAAAATTCTTGCGAACTTTCTGCCCTGGCCAGCTGCACCTGTTGCACGCGCGCCGCGATGGAGCGTGGCAGAACGCAGCGGTCGAGCTGCGCAAACAACGCATCGCGCAATTCGCCGGAATCTTCGTTGCCACCCAGTGCGCGACGATAAAACACACACGTTCCCTCGCGACGGGTCACCACCAGTCCCGCATTAGCGAGTATTTTCAGATGATGGCTTAGCCCCGGCTGGGGCGTGGCAAATATGCGACTCAGTTCAAGCACACCGAAAGCGTCGTTTTGCAGGACCTGCAATATTTGCAGGCGCAACCCGTCGCCAGCCGCTTTGCATACCAGGGCAGTCGCGTCGAGTTGGCTGCCCCGTGCGCTGGGCGGTGGGGCGTGCCGTTGTGTGCTCGAACTTGAAGTCAGGGTTGTCATCGGCGCACTTTAAATGATTTATCACGGTATATCAAAAAATATTGATATATAGATAAAGGGGATATAGTCGGTAAAACATCGTGCAATTGTTGCGAATGAAGACAAAACGCCAAAAAAACCTCCGTTGTGGGCAGCAATTCTTTACTGCTTGGCCGGAGTACGGGAAAATACGCGCACTTTTTTTGCTCGCCCGCTATCGCACTCCTGGATCCATGTGGCGCGCAAGCTTCCGCCTGACTGCGGTTGTCAGAAGTCGCTGATACAGCAGCGATACACGCTGGAAAATCGTTGAACCCGCGATGTGGGCAGGGCACTCAGGTACGGCGCTGGTCGCTGTGTGAGTACGTAATTTTATTTAAAGCAGGAGTCACAGATGCCATCTCGCCGCGATCTCGCCAACGCCATACGTGCGCTGAGTATGGATGCCGTGCAACAGGCCAACAGTGGTCACCCCGGCGCGCCCATGGGGATGGCGGATATCGCCGAAGTGTTGTGGAACGATTATTTGCAACATAATCCGGCCAATCCAGCCTGGGCCAACCGGGATCGCTTTGTGCTCTCTAACGGACACGGCTCCATGTTGCTGTACTCGTTACTGCATCTTAGCGGCTACGGTCTGAGCATTGACGATTTGAAAGATTTTCGCCAGCTGCATTCCAAAACCGCCGGTCATCCCGAATTTGGCGAAGCCCCGGGTATTGAAACCACCACCGGCCCCCTCGGTCAGGGCCTGGCCAACGCGGTGGGCATGGCCCTGGCGGAGAAAATCCTGGCAGCCCAGTGCAATCGCCCCGGTTTTGAAATCATTGACCATTTCACCTATGTGTTTATGGGCGACGGCTGCTTAATGGAAGGTATTTCCCATGAGGTCTGTTCGTTCGCAGGTACCCATAGACTTGGCAAACTGGTCGCTTTTTACGACGACAACGGTATCTCCATCGATGGGGAGGTAGCGGGCTGGTTTACCGACGACACGCCGGCGCGGTTTGCCGCTTATGGCTGGCAGGTAATACCCAATGTGGATGGCCACGACCACCAGGCCATCAAGGCGGCCATCGAAATGGCGCGTCTGGAAACCGACAAACCTACCCTGATCTGTTGCAAGACCGTCATCGGCTTCGGTTCCCCGGCCAAACAGGGCACGGAGAGTTGTCACGGCGCACCGCTGGGTGCAGACGAAATTGTTGCTACCAAAGCGGCGCTGGGCTGGCCGCACGCCCCGTTTGAGGTGCCCGAGGATATCTACCAGGGCTGGAACCAGCGCGAAAAAGGCGCCGCGCTGGAGTCGGCGTGGCACAAACAGTTTGACGCTTATCGTGCTGCCCATCCCGAGCTTGCCGGGCAGCTGGAGCGCCGTTTGCGCGGCGAGCTGCCCGCAGAGTTTGCCGCCCAAAGCAGCGCATTTGTTCAGGCTTGCCAGGACAAGGGTGAATCGCCGGCCACCCGCAAGGCATCGCAAAACACCCTCGATGCCTTCGGTCCACTATTACCCGAGCTGTTGGGTGGTTCGGCCGACCTTGCGGGCTCCAACAATACGTTCTGGAAAGGTTGCCAGGGGATTACTGTGGACGATGCCAGTGGTAACTACCTGTACTACGGCGTGCGGGAATTTGGCATGGCGGCGATGCAAAACGGTATTACCCTGCACGGTGGATTTATCGACTACGGCGCTACGTTCCTGGTGTTTATGGAGTACTGCCGCAATGCGGTGCGTATGGCGGCGTTAATGAAGCAGCCAAGTATTTTTGTATTTACCCATGACTCTATCGGCCTCGGCGAGGATGGTCCCACCCATCAGCCCGTCGAACAGCTTGCCAACCTGCGTGCGACGCCTAACTTAGCTACCTGGCGACCCTGTGATGCGGTGGAGTCTGCAGTGTGCTGGAAAGCGGCTATTGAGCAACGCAATGGGCCTTCGGCCCTGATCTTTACGCGCCAGGGTCTGCCCCATCAGCAGCGGGATGGCACACAGCTCGCGGCCATCGCTCGAGGCGCCTATATTCTGCAGGATTGTGATGGCGCGCCGGAGCTGTTGCTAATTGCCACCGGCTCAGAAGTTCAGCTCGCCGTGGGCGCGGCGCAACAATTGACGCAGCAGGGGCGTCGGGTGCGGGTTATTTCCATGCCCAGTACGGATGTGTTTGACGCCCAGGAGCAAGTCTATCGGGATGCGGTTTTG
>JBFIHG010000020.1:0-41228 GCA_041601945.1 Porticoccaceae bacterium
TTCATGGCTATTTCCCGGTTCGCCATCGGCTACACGTTCGATGGCGGCGGGCTGCGGATTTTTCAGTACTGGATCCACTGTTTGCCACTGCCCACTCTTTAACACCTGGTAAAAGCATGCCTGGCGCCCGGTGTGGCAGGCAATGCCCTCTACCTGCTCCACACTCAACAAAATGGCGTCGTTGTCGCAGTCCAGACGGATTTCCCGGATGGTCTGCACATGTCCGGAGGATTCTCCCTTGCGCCACAGTTTCTGACGGGAGCGGGACCAGTAAACGGCCCGGCCTTCGGCAACGGTGAGAGCCAGGGACTCGCGGTTCATCCAGGCCATCATCAGTACTCGTTTACTGGTGGCATCCTGGGCGATGGCGGGGGCAAGGCCGTCAGTATTCCAGGCGACCACATCGAGAAAATCCGTTTTATTGTCGGTCATAGGTCAGTCTCGTTGCGCGCTGCGCCGGGTGGTGGCTGGAATTATGACAGTATCATCGAAGTAGTAACAACAGCGCACCAATCGCTACGAGCATCAGGCTGGCGGCAGGCGTCTGCGCGATGACCGGCTGCCACAAACTATATGCAGAACCTAATCCAATACCCAGGCTCGCGGCGCCGAGCCAGCACAAATATTTTCGACGCCGTGGTGGTGTGGGTGGTCGAACCTGGGCGTTAACGGTTTCATCGAGATGCTTGATTTGCTGCAGGGCCTGAAACAGCAGTTGCGGTACCTGGGGAAATTGCTCCAGCCATTCCGGTCCGTGGCGTTTTAAGGTTGCCAGCAGGGCGCTGGGGTGCAGACGTTTTTTCAGCCAGCGCTCCATAAACGGATGGGCAGTGGCCCATAAATCCAGATCGGGATAAAGCTGTCGGCCAAGACCCTCGATATTCAGCAGGGTTTTTTGCAGTAACACCAGTGACGGCTGAATTTCCGTGTTAAAACGCTGCGCGGTGCGAAACAGATTGATCAGCATCTGCGCGCAGGAAATATCCTTTAACGGGCGTTCAAAGATTGGTTCACATACGGTGCGAATAGCGGCTTCAAATTCATTGATTGGCGTGTCTTCCGGCACCCAGCCCGACAGCACATGCAGTTCCGCGACCTGGCGATAGTCGCGGCGAAAAATTGCCAATAAATTGCGCGCCAGATAATACTGGTCGGCCTCGGAAAGGGTGCCGATAATAGCGCAGTCGACGGCGATATATTTAGGCAGACGTGGGTTCGTGGTGTCGACAAAAATATTACCTGGGTGCATATCCGCATGAAAAAAGTTGTGCTCGAAAACCTGGGTAAAGAAAATTTCCACGCCACGTTCCGCGAGTACCTTGAAATCCGTACCACAGGCCGCAAGCTCGGCGACCCTGGTCACGGGCGTGCCGTGAATCCGCTCCATGACCAGCATGTTTTCGTTGGTGTATGGCCAGTACACAGCCGGCACATACAGCATTGCTGAGTGCTCGAAATTGCGGCGCAAGATAGACGCGTTGGCCGCCTCCCGCTGTAAGTTCAATTCGTCAAAAATGGTGGTCCGGTAGTTTTCCGCGACCTCCACCGGGCGTAATCGTTGGCCGTCGATGCTGTACTTTTCTACCAGGCGTGCGACCCCGAGCAACAGATTGGTGTCCTGCTCAATGACTGTTTCAATGCCGGGTCGAATCACTTTCACCACCACCTCGCGCCCGTCCACCAGTACGGCCGCATGCACCTGGGCGAGGGAGGCGGAGGCCAGTGGCTCTCGTTCAAAACTGAGAAATGCCTGCTCGACCGGCTTACCCAGCGCCCGTTCGACAATGGTGACAAATTGCGTGTTGGAAAACGGTGGTACATTGTCCTGAAGCTGGTCCAGTTCCTGACAGATGTCAGCGGGTATCAAATCTGGGCGGGTCGAAAGCAGCTGGCCGAACTTGACAAAAATGGGGCCGAGATCCTCCAGCGCGCGTCGTAGTCGCACGCCACGGGCATCGCGGGGTGCTGGTAACAAGCGCAACAGCGCCAGCAACGCACGGGCGGACGCGGGCAGCGGTGTCTGTGCGCAAAAAGTGTCGAGACGGTAACGCAAGGCGACTCGCGCAATAGTGAACAAACGGATAACGTTGGACATATCAGTGCAAGTTCGGCGCGGGTTTTTCCACGCGGGTTTGTAACAGGGTCAAACGCGCGGCAAGTCGCTCGGTGTCGTCTGCGAGGCACCGGATCTGTGCCGATAATTCGTCGACTTCCAGCGGCGATGGGGTCAGGCGCACTTCGTGTTTGACGTAGTCCGCCAGGCCGGTGGTGGCACGCCGGGCTGCGTCGCGACCCCAGTGCCGGGTTTGGCGCATGGCCTGCCCGACGAGATGGGCTGGAATATCGCCGACCAGTTCGGCAAGGGCAGCTTCCCAGTCGATATTAAGTCCCAGTGCGAGCTGCCGGGCGCTGCGCAGTACATCCTGATCGCCACTGACTGTCACGCCGCTGGCGGCGAAAGTGGTGCTGTCGGCGCTCTCTGTCGCAAGTATTGCCAGCGCCAGCGCCGTGCCGCGCAATGTGACATCGGCCGCGGGTTCCCGAGTGCCACTCAATTCGACTCCGCTGGCATGACAGGTAATGTTGACCATAAAGGGCGGCCACGTTGACTCCACTCTCAGTACTTTACCGCGCAGCCGCGCCAGGCCATTTACCGTAGTCGGATCGTGGCGCAACGCGTTGTTAATCAGGCGTGACGCCTGTGCGCAGGCTTTCGCCATCAAGTGATCGGTCACGGCTTGATGCCCCGGTGCAGAGCGACAATGCCGCCGGTCATATTCTGATAGTCGCAGCGCTCCAGTCCCGCGTCGCACAACATTTGCAGCAGGGTTTCCTGATCCGGATGTTTGCGAATGGATTCGGCGAGATAGCGATAGCTGTCCGCGTCTTTGGTCACCAGTTCGCCGATTTTTGGCAGCAGGTGAAACGAATAGGCATCGTAGAGTTTTGCCAGTGCGGGGCTAACCGGTTTGGAAAATTCCAGCACCAGCAAACGTCCGCCGGGTTTCAACACCCGGTGCATATCTGCCAGTGCTCGAGCTTTGTCGGTGACGTTGCGCAGGCCGAATGCGATGGAAATACAGTGAAACGTGTTGTCCGCAAAGGGCAGACTTTCGGCATCGGCCTGCACCACGCACAGATTGCCCGCAATACCCTTGTCGAGCAAACGGTCGCGACCGATCTTGAGCATCGATGCGTTAATATCCGCCAGTATTACCCGGCCATCCTGGCCCACCAGGCGCGCGAATTTCAGGGCCAGATCACCGGTGCCCCCAGCGATATCCAGAACGCTGTGTCCTGGCCGTACCCCGGAGGATTGGATGGTCGCCTGTTTCCACAGGCGGTGCACGCCCGCAGACATTAAGTCGTTCATTAAGTCATATTTAGGCGCCACAGAGTGAAATACATCGGCTACCCGCCCGGCTTTTTCTGCGGCGGGAATGTCCTGAAAACCGAAGTGCGTGGTATCGCGTTTATCCATTTGTGGCGGGTGCAACTCAAGCAAGTGGTTGGCCGCACATTGTACACGCTCACCCTGTGCCGTGAACCATGGCCGCCGAAGGTAGCCGGGCTTTGCAAATGGATACAGGCAAGTGGCTGGTGTCGGATGCCTGCAAGCTTCGTCTGGCTGCGCAGGTTATGGATTTCGCAGTAAGATAGGCGCCCTGGGGTCGCGGATGGCCGACGATCCATCACCGCTACATTGATTTGATTACGCTATGGCAATTCTTTTATTTGTGCTGGGCCTCGGTTTTCTGGTCATCGGGGCAGAAGCTCTGGTGCGCGGCAGTTCTCGTATGGCCAGTGCGCTGGGTATATCGCCGTTAATCATCGGGTTAACCGTTGTGGCGTTTGGGACCAGTGCGCCGGAACTGGCGATTAGTGTCAAGGCGGCCCTGACCCACCAGCCGGGTATTGCGCTTGGCAATGTGATCGGCAGCAATATTTTTAATGTGTTGTTTATCCTTGGCCTGTCGGCACTGGTGGCGCCACTGGCAGTATCCCAACAGCTGATACGGATGGATGTGCCGCTGATGATTGGGGTCTCGATTGTGGTGATGCTGTTGGCGCTGGATGGGCGCATTAGTCGTGTCGAGGGAATGTTGCTATTTGTCGGGTTGCTGTTCTATATCGCTGTGCTGTTCAAACGCAGCCGTACAGAAAGTGCGCAGGTGCAAGATGAATACGCTCGAGAGTTTGGTGTGCGCGAACAGGTCGCCAACCGCTGGTTGTTGAATGGCGCGCTGGTCGCGGGCGGACTGGCGTTGTTGGTGCTCGGATCGAAATGGTTGGTCGACAGTGCGGTGATTATTGCACACTACTTTGGAGTGAGTGAGCTGGTTATCGGGTTAACCATCGTAGCGGCGGGAACGTCGCTACCGGAGCTGGTAACGTCAGTGGTCGCCAGCGTGCGTGGCGAGCGGGATATCGCGGTTGGCAATATTGTCGGTAGCAATCTGTTCAATCTAATGTGCGTATTGGGTGTGGCGAGTGCGGTTTCTCCCGTGGGTATAGCAGTTTCCAGCGCGGTGATCGCGTTCGATATGCCCATTATGATTGTCGTCGCGTTCGTGTGCCTGCCAATTTTTTTTACCGGTGGAGTGATCAGCCGCTGGGAGGGCGCGTTATTGTTCGGGTACTATCTTGCCTACACCCTGTACCTGCTTCTGGCCGCGACGCACCACGACGCTGTGGGGATCTATAGCGCGGCGATGCTGTACTTTGCGATCCCGTTAACCCTGCTCACTCTGTTGGTGACCACGTTGTCGGTGATGCGTAAAAAACGTGCTGAAAGCGCGTGGAACGAGGACGGATAGGTAGCGTTGCGGCGCGGTTGTTTATAACTGGATGGGCAGGTATTATCCGACTCTGTTCGAAACGCTGCTCGAACAATTCCCCCGTTTGCGGTGTGCGTGTGCAGGATAACGATAAGCAACGCCAGCAAGCATTTGCATAGAGATGTTTTCCTGTGATTAACGTAACGCTCGCCGGTGTTTGGCCAAGTTTAAGGAGCACGATATGAGTCACCCGACTGTGGAAAAGAAAATTGCCTCCGGGGCATTGGCGAGTCACTGTCTGTTGGCTGGCGATCCCAAAAACCCCGCTGTGATTTTATTGCACGGTGCCGGGCCTGGCGCGAGCGCGATGTCTAACTGGCAGCGCTGTGCGCCTGATCTGGCCGAGCATTTCTACGTGGTCGCACCGGATCTTATCGGCTTTGGTCAGTCCGATTTGCCGAAAGATTTGCCCGGGCATATCGCTGGATGGATTGGCCTGAGGGTAGAACAGGTGAAAGCATTAATGGACGAATTGAACATTGAACAGGCGCATATGGTGGGCAACTCCATGGGCGGTGCCCTCGCTTTGCACCTGACACTGGAAGCACCCGAGCGCTTTAACAAGGTATTGTTGATGGGCGCTATCGGCGCACCCATGACCTGGACCTCGGAAATGTCCCGCCTTCTGACCTTCTACGAGGATCCGCGCATTGGTCGTTATCGCGAGATGATGCACAGCTTTGTCTACGACCCCAGCTTGATGCCGGAAATCGAGGATATTGTGCAAACCCGGTTTAGCGTTGCCACGGATCCGAAAGTGCGTGCGGTCCAGGAAATTATGTTTGCCGCCATGCGCGCCGGGATGGACGAGCTGATTCTGCCGCCATCTGCGCTGCAGCGCATGCCCCACGAATTTGCCATTGTGCACGGCCGGCAGGATCGTATCGTGCCCCTGGAAACCAGCCTGTATTTTCTCGAGCATTTAAAGCACGCGGAGCTGCACGTGCTGGATCGCTGCGGGCACTGGGCGCAAACCCAACGCTGGGATGCGATGCTCCCGCTAATGGTCAACCACTTTAACGGTCATTAAGCGGTCAGACCCCGGGCCATGTTGAACAAAACGGTTATTACCGAAAGTGCGGCGGCGCTCAATAGCGCGCTGCAAAGCGGCAAGGCTATCGGACAGCTGTCCCTGGCTCACCCCGATATGACCATCGACGACGGCTACGCCATTCAGGATGAGTGGACGCGGCTGCGGCTCGCGGAGGGACGCCGCATTGTCGGTCGCAAAATTGGTTTGACGTCCCGCGCGATGCAGGTGGCCGTGCAACTGGACGAGCCAGATTACGGCACCTTGTTTGACGACATGGTGTTCGAAGCCGGGGGCGATATTCCCTTTGATCGTTTTATCGTACCCATGGTGGAGGTGGAACTGGCGTTTTATCTGGGGGAGCGCCTGCAGGGGGAGCACATCACCTTAACCGACGTATTGCGCGCCACTGAATTTGTCAGTCCGGCCATCGAAATTATTGACGCGCGCACCCAGCGGATTGATCCCAGTAGCGGACGACGGCGGCAGGTTACAGACACCATCGCCGATAACGCTGCTTGCGCGGGTATTATTACCGGTGGACGCCCGGTACGGCCCGTGGATGTGGATTTGCGTTGGGTCGGCACCATTCTGTCGCGCAATGGCGTCGTGGAAGAAACCGGTCTGTCGGCGGGGGTGCTCAATCATCCGGGCAATGGCATTGTGTGGCTCGCCCGTCGGCTGGCGCGCCACAATATTGGTCTGGAGCCGGGGCAAATTATTCTCGGGGGTTCGTTTACGCGTCTGATGCCTGTGGAACGGGGCGATACATTTCATGCGGACTTTGGCCCGCTGGGCAGTATGGGCTTTCGTTTCACCTAATAGTAGTCTCGGTACAGGTACTTGCCATGAGCTTAGCCATGCCCATCAACACCTTTAAACAGGCGCTGCTGGCCGGGGATTTGCAGCTTGGTGCCTTTCTCGGCCTGGCCGATGCCTACAGCGCCGAGCTGATGGCAAATACTGCCTTTGACTGGCTGTTGATTGACGCCGAACACGGCCCCAACGATTTGCGTTCCATTCTGGCGCAATTACAGGCGCTGGCCGCTTATCCGGTAAAGCCAGCGGTGCGCCCGCCGGATCACAGTGCAACCACCATCAAGCGACTGCTGGACATCGGTGTGCAAACCTTATTGCTACCGATGGTGGAGTCTGCAGAGCAGGCCCGGCAACTGGTGGGCGCCATGCACTATCCACCCGCCGGCGTGCGCGGGGTAGGGGGTGGTCTGGCACGGGCAACCCACTGGAGCCGGGTGTCCAATTATGCCGATGCGGTTGCCGAACAACTGTGTCTGTTGGTGCAAATTGAGAGCCCGGCCGGGTTGCAGGAGCTGGAGGCCATCAGCGCGGTGGACGGCGTGGACGGGGTGTTTCTGGGCCCTGCCGATCTGGCCGCAGCACTGGGCTATTTCGGACAACCCGGACACCCCGAGGTGAATCGCGTTGTCGAACAGGCACTGTCCCGTATTCGGGTCGCCGGTAAACCCGCTGGTGTGTACTGCGCCGACCCGGTGGTTGCCGCCCGCTATCGCGAGCTGGGGGCCAGTTTTTTTCTGATTGCTGCGGACACTATCTTGCTGCGCACAGCGGCGGATGCTCAGGTGGCACGCTTTCGGTCCTGAAGATTGCCGCCTGTTACTGTGGTCTATCTTTTACCCATTGACTAAGTGCAGATCGCTGCTGGGCGCCCCAATTACGATTGCTGATACAAATTTACTGAGTAACTTATGGCCTCGTTCGGCAACACAAAAACCGTTCGCAAGCTAAACCGGATTATGCGCGGCGATGGGGGACATTGGGTCGGCGACGGGTTTCCGGTACGCACATTATTTTCCTACACCGACACTGGTGCTGCGCTGAGTCCGTTTTTGCTGCTCGATTACGGTGGGCCGACGGAATTTCAGCCCACCCGGGAAAAACGTGGTGTGGGGTCGCACCCGCACCGCGGCTTCGAAACTGTGACAATTGTTTATCGCGGGCAAATCGAGCATCGGGACTCCTCCGGGGGAGGTGGCACGATTGGTCCGGGAGATGTGCAGTGGATGACTGCGGCGTCCGGCGTGGTGCATGAAGAATTTCACGGGCGCGAGTTCGCACGGCAGGGTGGCACTTTTCAAATGGTACAACTGTGGGTGAATTTGCCTGCCAAAGACAAGCTGACGCCACCCCGTTATCAGAATATTCGGAATGCGGACATTCCCACGATCAATTTGGCGGAGGCGCAAGGCACCGTGCGCATCATTGCCGGGGACTATGCGGGCGAGAAAGGACCTGCCAAAACGTTCACCCCATTGCACGTCTGGGATATCAATATAACCAGTAATACGCCCGTTGAGCTTCCGGTTCCCGATGGCTGGACCGCGATGCTGGTGGTGCTGGATGGGGCGGCAACAGTCAGTGGTTCAGCGCAGGCGAGTGCGGCACAGGTAGCGTTGTTTGACACTGCGGGAGACAGCGTTGCAATAAGTGGTGCGCAGGGTTTACACGCATTGTTATTGTGCGGCCAGCCACTAGCAGAGCCGATTGTGGGTGCCGGGCCATTTGTGATGAATACAGCTGCGGAAATTCGTCAGGCGATGCTGGATTACCAGAGCGGAGCAATGGGTCGCCTGCCGTAGCGACGGCACCATTGGTTTTCATCCAGACTTCCCAGGAGCTATGTTATGCAGATATTCGAAATTGGCAAGCTAGGTCTATGGAGCATGATAGATGCGCATAGTTATACACAGTGCGTCGACCTGGCACAGACAGCAGAAAAGTCGGGTTATGGGGCGCTGTGGATTCCCGAGGCATTTGGTCGCGATCCGTTTGTGATGCTGGCAGTACTCGCCCGGGAAACCGACCAGCTCGGGTTGGCGACCGGGATTGCTAATATCTACGCCCGCGACCCGATGGCCATGGTGGCGGCGCGCAATGCCATGAACGAGTTAAGCGGGGGGCGGTTTATTCTCGGTCTGGGAGTTTCTCATATGGAACTTGTCACGTCGGTGCGTAAACACGAATACGGCAAGCCGCTAACCACCATGCGCAACTATCTCGATGCCATGGAACAAGCCATGTACACGGCACCCAGGCCAGCACGGGAAGGGCCGATCGTGCTGGCTGCGTTACGGGAAAAAATGCTCGCGCTTGCGGGTCAGCGCAGTGCGGGTGCGCACCCGTATTTTGTGACGCCGGAACACACGGCGCAAGCGCGCGAGATTATCGGCCCCGACAGTTTTCTGGCACCGGAGCAAAAAATATTGCGAATAAAAAGCGCGGCGGAGGCACGACCGATTGCGCGAGGTTTTATCAAAATGTACCTGGGCATGCAGAACTACCGAAATAATTTACTGACGTTGGGTTTTGCCGAAGATGACTTTGCAAACGGCGGCAGCGATCGGCTGGTGGATGCCATCGTCGCCTGGGGCGACGATGCGACCATTGCAAAACGTCTTGAGGCGCACTGGCGCAATGGTGCCAACCACGTGTGCATGCAGCCGCTGCGCCCGGACGGCAAACCTGGATTCGATCTCGAAGCGGTAAAGGCTTTCGCGCCAAATGGTTGACCTGGCGCAACCGGTTGCGGGTTATTGGTACGGTACCGCTCCACCTTTGGCTTATAGTTGGAGCATCCGCTACGGTACCGGAATTAGCGATTGGTTGACGATTTAATGTCCTGAATCCTTCGGGGCAAAAAATAGTTGTTCGACAGGAGATACCCATGCAAGCACTTCCCCACGTTTATACAGTACGCGCCGTTGGCGCGCCGACCGGGAACCTGCGGGTGGGCGCGGATCACTTGCCGTCTCTGCAAGTGGCGCCGCCAACGGAGTTTGATGGTCCGGGAGATCAGTGGTCACCTGAAGAGCTGCTGATGGCGGCGGTGTCGAACTGCCTGATCCTGTCGTTTAAAACCATCGCCGCTATCGCAAAACTTGACTGGCTTTCCATCGAATGTGAGGCGCGCGGGGAGCTGGATAAAGTCGAGCGTAAAATGCAATTTACCCAGGTGACCATCAGCGCCAGTTTGGTGGTTCCCTCCACCGATCTGGTGGATAAAGCCACCAAGCTGCTAAATAAAGCGGAAGAAATTTGTATTATCAGTAATTCTCTGTCGGCGCAGACGCAGTTTAGCTGCGCTGTAGTCGTGAAGTCGTAGTTAGTTGTAACGGCAATGCACGGTCCTGTTGAAGGGTTTTTATAACGCTCTGAAATTAACCCAAATGCCCCAGATGTTTTTTAACGGTTTGTAGTGTTGATTTGAGTAAACGCGGTGTCGCACAGACGATGTTGCCGCTGGTCATGTATTTATCGTCGCCCTGAAAATCTGCCACCATGCCCCCAGCTTCCTTGACCAGTAATACGCCCGCGGCGATGTCCCAGGGCTGCAGAAACATTTCCCAGAAGGCATCGTAACGACCGGCCGCCACATAGGCGAGGTCGAGTGACGCAGCACCCATGCGCCGCATACCGCAGGACTGCGCGGCGAGATCCCGCATGCAGTCGAGATAGGCGGGCATGTTGTCGAATTGACGGCCGCTGAAGGGAATACCGGTGGCGAATAGCGCGCCCTCGGTTTCCACGCGGCCGGTCACCCGAATACGATTGCCGTTCAGGCGCGCACCGCGACCGCGACTGGCGGTAAATTCTTCCTGTTTGAAGGGGTCGAGAACGACGCCGTGTTCAATGCGCCCTTTGTAACAAAACGCAATGGACACCGCAAAATGCGGAATGCCGTAGATAAAATTGGTGGTGCCGTCAAGCGGATCAATAATCCACACCGAGTCTTTGTCGGCACCTTCGATCTCACCGCTTTCTTCGCTGAGGATGCAGTGGTCGGGATAGGCTTTGCGCAACTGGGAAATGATTTCCCTTTCCGCGGCGCGATCTACTTCGGTAACAAAGTCGTTGCGGGTCTTCTCGTCGATTTTGAGCCGGTCGCGCTTTTGTAACGCACGCACGATATCTTCTCCCGCGTCGCGAGCCGCGCGCAGCGCGATATTGACCATGGGTTCCATAGTGAGGACCGATTATTACGGAGCTGAAAGGCCGCGCATTGTAGCAGGAACACCGGAGCTGGGGGAGACTTATACAGGCACTCTGCTACAATGCGCGGCCCGCGACGAGGGACAATATGCCCGAGCAACCCGTAAATAATCCTGCACCTGCTGATTCCGGTAACTTCGGTCGTATTCGTGTCGTGCTCGTGAATACCTCCCATCCGGGAAATATTGGTGCAGCGGCGCGGGCGTTAAAGAATATGGGTTTGAGCCGACTCTATCTGGTGGCTCCCCAGGAATTTCCGGCGGATCGTGCGGTGTGGCGCGCAGCCGGTGCTGCAGATGTGCTTGAACAGGCGGTTGTCGTCGATAGTCTCGATGACGCGCTGCAGGGTTGTGGTCTGGTTGTCGGTACCAGCGCCCGGGAGCGCAGTATTCCCTGGCCGCTACTAGATCCGCGAGAGTGCGGTCAGCGGGCGTGGCAGGAATCGGCGCGCCATGAAGTCGCGCTGGTTTTCGGGCGCGAGGATCGCGGGTTGACTAACGACGAACTGCAAAAATGTACTTATCACGTACATATTCCGGCGAACCCTGCCTACAGTTCACTGAATTTGGCAGCGGCGGTGCAGGTGCTAACCTATGAAGTCAGGATGGCCGCGCTGGCGGCGGCAGCGGGGCAGTTACCGCGACTGGATAACTGGGATCTGCCGCCGGCTAAGGTGGAAGATATAGAGATGTACTTTCAGCATCTCGAACAAACCCTGGTGGATCTGAATTTTCACGACCCGGATAACCCCCGCCAGACCATGCCCCGTCTGCGGCGCCTGTTTGGCCGAATCCGTATGGACGAAATGGAGCTGTCTATTCTGCGCGGGGTGCTGACCTCGATTCGCAATGCCGTCCACCGTTTGAAGGGGCAGGAAAGTAAATAGTCCTGTCTATATGTATGGCCACAGCACGTCTGACTAATAATATGGGGGCCAGCTCGCATAGAAACCTACTAATACAGTCAATTATTTAGTTGACTAAATTGCTAGGGTATTCCATAATTCGCGCCAGTTCGTGAAGCCGAAGGGATTGACGATGAAATTGACCACACGCGGCCGCTATGCGGTCACTGCCATGCTCGATCTCGCCCTGCACAACGGTCAGGGCCCGATCAGTCTGGCAGATATTTCCAGCCGGCAGGAAATTTCCCTGTCCTACCTGGAGCAATTGTTCGCCAAATTACGCCACGGCAAGCTGGTGCGCAGTGTGCGTGGCCCGGGCGGCGGCTATTGTCTGGCGTTGCCCATTGAGCAGATCAATGTGGCGGATATTATCGATGCGGTCAACGAAACCACCGACGCCACCAGTTGTGGCGGCAAGGGTGATTGTCAGCGTGGGGAAGTCTGTCTGACCCATCATCTGTGGGATGATCTCAGTCAGCAGATACATCAGTTTCTAAACAGTATAAGTCTCGCCAGCCTGATGGAGCAGCACCGGGTGCAGCAGGTCAGCGAGCGCCAGGATCGGCGCAACGGGTTGCTCCCGGCGCAGCACCATTTAATCGACACCGCATCGATTACCGTATAGACGCTCGATACGGGTACGGTTGGGGGTCCCCGGGTCAGTCAGGCGCCAACTAATTGGGCGCTGGATTCGGGAAAAAACAGTTAAGTAGTAGCTTGAGGATGTAGGAGTTAAAGACATGAAACTGCCAATTTACATGGATTATGCCGCGACCACGCCAGTGGATCAGCGGGTTGCGGATAAAATGGCGCAATGCCTCACCAATCAGGGTGTGTTCGGCAATCCGGCGTCGCGTTCTCACTCGTTCGGCTGGCAGGCGGAGGCGGCGGTGGAAGAGGCCCGCCAGCAGGTGGCGCAGTTAATCAACGCCGATCCAAGGGAAATCGTCTGGACGTCCGGCGCCACTGAATCGGATAATCTGGCAATCAAAGGCTGTGCGCACTTCAATCAGCGTAAAGGTAAACATTTAATTACCTCGCGAATTGAACATAAAGCGGTGCTCGACAGCTGTCGACAACTTGAGCGCGAGGGCTTCGAGGTCACCTATCTCGACCCCGACAAGGATGGCTTTGTTACGCCGCAAGCAGTGGCGGATGCTCTGCGGGACGACACCACCCTGGTGTCGATCATGCACGTCAACAACGAAATCGGCACCATCAACGATATTGCGGCCATCGGTGAAATTTGCCGCGCGCGCGGCGTGTATTTCCACGTAGATGCCGCGCAAAGTGTCGGTAAAGTTGCCCTCGATATGGATGCCATGAAAGTAGATATGTTGTCTATGTCCGCCCATAAAGTTTATGGCCCCAAAGGCATTGGCGCGCTCTATGTGCGACGCAAACCACGGGTGCGCCTCGAAGCGCAGACCCACGGTGGTGGCCACGAGCGCGGCATGCGCTCTGGCACGTTACCCACCCATCAGATCGTTGGAATGGGCGAAGCTTTGCGCATTGCTCGCGAGGAAATGGATAGCGAAAACGCGCGCGTTCTCGGGTTGCGCAATCGTTTGTGGCAGGGCTTTAGCGCGATGGAGCAAGTGCATTTAAACGGTGCACTGACGGGACGCGTGGCGAGTAACCTGAACGTCAGTTTTGCCTATGTCGAGGGCGAATCGCTGATCATGGCGCTTAAGGATCTGGCTGTGTCGTCTGGCTCGGCCTGTACCTCCGCCAGCCTGGAGCCGTCCTATGTGCTGCGCGCACTGGGGTTGAATGACGAACTGGCACATAGCTCTATCCGCTTCAGTATCGGTCGTTTTACGACCGAACAGGAAATTGATTTTGCCATTCAAAATGTCGTTAATGCGGTGGCTAAATTGCGAGAGTTATCCCCGCTGTGGGATATGTATAAAGATGGTATCGATATCTCTGCCGTCGAATGGGCAGCGCACTGACACACAGGCTCGGCTTGAGGAGAGTGGAAAATGGCTTATAGCGACAAGGTACTGGATCATTATGAAAATCCGCGCAACGTCGGCAAACTCGACGATAAAGCGGCGAATGTGGGCACTGGCATGGTCGGCGCCCCAGCCTGCGGCGATGTGATGCGTCTGCAAATTCAGGTCAGTGACGACGGTCTTATCGAGGATGCTAAATTCAAGACCTACGGTTGCGGGTCGGCGATTGCGTCCAGTTCGTTGCTGACCGAGTGGGTGAAAGGTAAAACGTTGGCGCAGGCAGCGGAGATGAAAAACACACAGATCGCGGAGGAACTGGCCCTGCCGCCGGTGAAAATCCACTGCTCGGTACTGGCAGAGGACGCCATCAAGGCGGCGATCAAAGACGTGCGCAAGAAGCGCGGTGAGATAACTGACTAAATTTTTTCGACGCTATACATGCACGGCGGCATGCTTAGTTATGGCTAGCTGTACCGTACAAGACGCGTCGAATGAAAAGGCAGTAGCCTGACGTAGAGGAAGCAGTAAATGGCCATTTCGATGACACCAGCGGCTGAAACACATGTGCGCAATTATATAGCGCAGCGGGGCAAAGGCTACGGAATTCGCGTTGGGGTACGCACCAACGGCTGTTCCGGGCTGTCCTATGTGCTGGAATTTGTGGATGAAGTTGCGCCTGAAGACAAGGTGTTTAAATCCGGCGATGTGGAGGTTTTTGTCGACCCGAAAAGCTTGATTTATCTCGATGGGACGGAGCTGGATTTTGTCCGCGAAGGGCTAAACGAAGGTTTCCAGTTCAATAACCCCAACGTCAAGGATGCGTGCGGTTGCGGCGAGAGCTTTAACGTTTAATGGTTAAAATTACCGCCGAAAATGTGGGTCAAACTGAGCGAAGTTACGCTAGTTTTGCGCCAAGTTACGCCCGTTTTGCACCAGGAGTTGCGCGCGAGGATTTGTTCATTAAGTTGGGTTGTCTGTGGATGTAAGCAGCGATTACTACCGTATTTTTAACCTTCCCGAAGACTATCAGATCGACGCTGAGCTGTTACAGCAGCGCTACCGCGATATTCAGCGGGAGTGTCACCCGGATCGCTATGCCGGCAAGTCCGCCCACGAACAACGCGTTGCTGTGCAGTACGCCGCAGCCATTAATCAGGCATATACGGTGTTGCGTTCACCGGTACAGCGGGCGTTGTATTTATTGGAGCGCATGGGTGGCATCACGGACAATGAAAATGCCACGGTGAACGATATGGATTTTCTGTCACGGCAAATCGAGTTGCGCGAACGGCTACACGCCGCGGTGGAAACGACCGATTCGCCCGCGGAACTGGAGGCGCTCCGCGACGAAGTGGCGCACGAATTTTCTCAATTACAGACTTTATTTACCCAGCAATACAGAGATGGCGACGTGCAAACGGCGACCCACACGATGGCACAAATGCAGTTTTTCAGTAAACTGCTCGACGAGCTTCGGGACGCAAAAGACGCGCAGGACGCATAACAGGATCAGGTGTTTTCGGTGGCATTATTACAAATTTCTGAACCCGGTCAGTCGGCTGATCCCCATCAGCGTCGACGCGCCGTGGGTATTGATTTAGGTACGACAAATTCATTAGTCGCGGTGGTGCGTAGTGGCACCGTCGACACCTTGGCGGATAATCAGGGGCGGCATCTGTTGCCCTCGGTAGTGCACTACGCTGCCCGTGGCGAAGTCGCCGTCGGCTGGTCGGCAAAGGCCGATGCCGCGCGGGATCCGGTCAATACGCTGGTCTCCGTGAAACGTTATATGGGGCGTGGGCAGGAAGCGGTATTTTCCCTCGGCAGTACAGCGCTGTACGAGCTTGCCCCCGGTACCGGCGGCATGCCCAGATTCCGCACGGTCGCGGGCGACATCACTCCGGTGGAAGCATCGGCAGAGATACTGCGCTGTTTGGTGGCGCGCGCGGAGGACGCGCTGGGCGGTGAAATTGAGGGCGCGGTAATTACTGTGCCGGCGTATTTCGACGATGCCCAGCGTCAGGCGACCAAGGACGCCGCGACCCTGGCGGGCATAAAAGTGCTGCGGTTATTGAATGAGCCGACGGCGGCGGCTGTGGCCTATGGATTGGATGAAGGTAGTTCCGGCGTGGTCGCGGTCTATGACCTGGGCGGAGGCACATTTGATATCTCCATCATGCGGCTATCCCGTGGTGTGTTCGAAGTGCTGGCCACCGGCGGTGATTCGGCACTGGGCGGCGATGATTTTGATCGCGCGCTCGCCGACTGGCTACGCCAGCAGGCGGCGTTGCCGGAAGCGTTAACGCCGGGCGAGCAGCGCGGATTGATGGATACGGCCTGTGCGGCCAAAGAAGCGCTGAGCGATTGCGACAGTGTTGCGGTAAGCGTGAATGGTTGGTCTGGCCAACTCGACAGGCAGCAGATGTATGCGGCAGTGGATGGCTTGATCGACAAAACTCTACAGGCCTGTAAACGCACATTGCGCGACGCGGGTATTGGGGTGGATGACATTCTCGACGTGGTGATGGTGGGCGGTTCTACACGTATGCCCCGCGTCAGAGAGAAGGTAGCGGCATTTTTTGAGCGCACGCCGCGGGTTAGTATCGATCCCGATCGCGTAGTGGCGATGGGCGCGGCGTTGCAGGCGGACGCGCTGGTGGGCAACAAATCGGGCGACGAGCTGTTGCTGCTGGACGTCATACCGCTGTCGTTGGGTGTGGAGACGATGGGTGGTCTCACCGAGAAAATCATTCACCGCAATACGACGATTCCGGTGGCCAAGGCCCAGGACTTCACCACGTATAAGGATGGTCAGACGGCCATGGCGATTCATGTGGTACAAGGAGAGCGGGAATTAGTGGACGACTGTCGGTCGTTGGCACGCTTTGAACTGAAAGGTATCCCGCCCATGGTGGCCGGTGCCGCCAAGGTGCGGGTGACCTATCAGGTCGATGCCGATGGTTTGCTGAGTGTCACCGCGCGCGAGGAAAGCAGCGGCGTGCAGACCCGGATTGAGGTTAAACCGTCTTACGGACTGGGCGACGATGAAATTAGCACCATGCTGCAAGATTCGTTTGCCTACGCCAAAGATGATTTGCAGGCCCGCGCGTTGCGCGAGCGGCAGGTAGACGCGGATCGTCTGCTGGTGGATATGGAGTCCGCATTAGCACAGGATGGCGCGGCATTGTTAAACGACAAGGAGCATCGCCAGCTGCGCGATGCAATGGCGGACCTGGTGAGTGCCCGCGCACGGTGCACGGACCATCGCGAGCTGGCTCGTCAGGTGGAAAGTTTGGCGCGGGCCAGCGAGCCATTCGCAGCGTTGCGTATGGATAACGCAGTGCGCAAGGCCCTCGCGGGTCATCGCCTCGAAGAGTTTGATAAGGAGAGCTGAAGTGCCGACCATCGTTATTCTGCCCCACCCAGGGCTATGTCCGGACGGCAAGGTGATAGAGGCTGAAGAGGGCGAAAGTATTTGTGCCGCGGCGTTGCGTCAGGAAGTGGAAATTGAGCACGCCTGTGAGCAATCCTGCGCCTGTACTACCTGTCACGTATACGTGCGCGAAGGGTTCGATTCCATCGCTCCCGCAGATGATCTGGAGGAAGATTATCTGGACAAAGCCTGGGGTGTGGATCCCGATTCACGGCTCAGCTGCCAGGCGCGGGTGGGCAACAAAGATCTGGTGGTGGAAATTCCTAAATACACGATTAACATGGTGTCGGAACAGCACTAGCGAGCAAATGCAAATCTTTGCCTGAGGACGCCGAATATGGGATTGAAGTGGACGGATGTACTGGAGATAGCTGTAGCGCTATCCGAAGCTTATACTGAGGTCGATCCGCGCTATGTAAATTTTGTCGATCTACGCAGCTGGGTGCAGGGGCTGGAAGAATTCGACGACGATCCGCAGCGCTGCGGTGAAAAAATCCTGGAGGCCATCCAAATGGCCTGGATAGAGGAAGTCGACTAGAATGGGCCGGATACCTGGCTAAGGGCCACTTATGAGTTCCAAAGAAGAGCTCTACAAATTGCTGCTGGACTCATCACCTTACGGCACAATGTTCTTCGCCTATGGGGTGTGTGTGGATTGTAACCCGCGGGCCCAACAACTCCTGGGATGTAGTAAGCGCGCCATACTCGGCACCAGTCTCGACGATAATTGCAGCGACGAGCCGGTAGCCCTGGCCGCACTCAAGCGCCAGTTGAACAACGCACTGGAAGACCGGCAACGGCGCGTTCAGTGGGAACTGCGAGATGGCTCTGATAGCGAACAGATCACACTGGATATCCGGCCGGTGGGCGACAGCGGTCGGGAATTAGTGGTAACCCTGTTTGCAGCAATGGAAAACGTAGCGACCGATCGCGAACAACCGCGTACTGCTGATGCGATCACGGCGTCCACCCCGCCACCATCGGCAACCACCGAACGCGATGCGAGTGCACCGCAGACACCGCAACCGAAAATCCCAGACTCTCCAGCTGAGGGGCCGAACCTGGCAACGGCGCCCGCAACAGCGGCAAACCTTCGGGTCGAGCTCGCGGATACTCCTGGGCAAATGCCCGAATCTTTGAGCGCACCCATACTGGCGCATGATACTGCCCCCACGGCAAATTCGACAGCGCTGGAAAGTCGGCAAGTCATCGACGAACAGATCAATCGTGCCGCGGTGTTGCACAAACTGTCCCGCGGCAAAAGCAGCGGACAGGCGCCGCCAGCGGAATATCCCACCGACCGTGATCTTTATTTCGATAATCTTACGCAGCTCCCCAATCGACAGTTACTGATCGAGACCATCCGCCAGTATTTTCTGGAAAATGAAGATCGCGATATCTGTGCGGCATTTTTATTGGTCGATCTTGATCATTTCAAGGATATCAACGATTCCTGGGGCCACGCGGTCGGCGACCAGGTGTTGTGTAAACTCGCCAGGGTAATCTCAATGGTGATCACCGAACAATCGATGGTGGCGCGCATGAGTGGCGACGAGTTTTTGTTATTTATTCCGGATATTGGCGAGAGTCTCACTGCGGGCGCGGTACTGGCCCGGGATATGGCTACCAAGGTAAAGGAGCTGATTTCGCATCCGATTTTTTATGACGGTAATGAATTTATTCTTACTGCCAGTGTCGGTATCGCGCTAGTAAATGACCATAGCACCAGTGCCGAGCGGGCATTGCAGTACGCCGATACCGCGATGTATGAAGCAAAACGCAAAGGGCGCAATGGGATCGCGTTTTTTGACCACAGTATTCGCGAAAAAGCACAACGCCAGATTGGACTTAACACGCGCTTGCGTAAAGCGGTAGATAACCAGGAGTTCGCTCTTTTCGTGCAGCCGCAAATTTCCTTGCAGGACGGGCGACTGGTGGGTGGCGAGGCGTTACTGCGTTGGGTTAATGCGGACCGTGTCACTAATATGCCATCGGAGTTTATTCCTTTACTCGAATCGTCCGGACTGATTGTCGATGTCGGACACTGGGTTATTCGCACGGCCTGTGAGTATGTGCGTGGCTTTATGGATGATGGCCTGTGGGACGACGAGATGTGTTTGGGCATTAACATTAGTCCGCGCCAGTTCAATGACCCGCAGTTGCTGGCGGTGATTCAACATAGCCTGGAAAGCTACCAGGTTGATCCCAGGTATTTAAATTTTGAGGTGACGGAAAATCTGGTTATCGAAGATGTAGACGAAGCAATTTATAAAATGGAAGCGATCAAGGAAATGGGTTCGTTGTTTTCGATCGACGATTTTGGGATTGGCTACTCTTCCATGATTTATCTGAAACGGCTACCGTTCGACTGGCTCAAAATCGACCGGGAGTTTATTCGCAACATTCACCGCGACCCGGAAAGTCGCGGCGTGGTGGAGGCCATTCTGGCGGTATCTCGCCAATATGGCCTGCAGGTAACCGCAGAAGGCGTGGAAGGCCCGGAATCACTGGAGATTTTGCGTAAATCTGGCTGCGATACCTATCAGGGAGCGCATTTCAGTATGCCGGTCCCGGTGGAACGCTTTCGCGCCATGCTCGCCGCTTAGGCACGACTTTGTTGTAACCCCCTGTTCGCAAGAGTAAAATCCCACTCCCTTTAATGCTCCGAGCTGGTGCTCGCGGGCGCTACACCCTTTATCCCTATTATTTGGAGCGATAGATTCATGGCGATAGAAAGAACCCTCTCCATCATCAAGCCCGATGCCGTTGCTAAAAACGTCATTGGCGACATTATCAGCCGCTTTGAGCAAACGGGTCTCAAGGTTATTGCCGCAAAAATGCAGCATTTGTCGCGGGAGCAGGCGGAGGGATTTTACGCCGAGCACAAAAGCCGGCCCTTTTTCTCCGATCTGGTTGGGTTTATGACCTCCGGTCCAGTGGTCGTGCAGGTGCTGCAGGGGGATAATGCAGTGGTTGCCAACCGGGATCTGATGGGGGCCACCAATCCCCAGGACGCCGCCCCCGGAACCATCCGTGCTGACTTTGCGGAAACGATTGATGCCAACGCTGTGCACGGCTCCGATTCTGTTGCGGCAGCGGAGCGCGAGATAGCATATTTTTTCGCGGACAACGAGATTTGCCCGCGCTAGACAAGGTCCCTATGACGGAAGCCACAGCGCCAAACATTCCAGCAGATCGAATCGCCACGGACAGTGTTCGGGTTCCGGTTAATCTGCTTGGTTTGTCCGCGGAAAAACTCGAGGAATTTTTTGCGGCGCTGGGCCAGAAGCGCTTTCGGGCGAAGCAGCTACTACAATGGATTCATCAGCGCGGAGTTATTGATTTCGAGCTGATGACAGACTTGTCCAGGGAATTGCGTGACACCCTCATGCAGATCGCCGAGGTGCGGCCGCCACAGGTGGTTAGTCAGGTCGACTCCGCTGATGGGACGCGCAAGTGGTTGGTGCGCACCGAAAGCGGTAGCTGCGTGGAAATGGTTTATATACCGGAAGGTGAGCGTGCGACGTTGTGTGTTTCGTCCCAGGTGGGATGTGCGCTGGACTGCAGCTTTTGCTCCACCGGCAAGCAGGGATTTAACGGCGACCTGACGGCGGCGGAAATTATCGGCCAGCTATGGATCGCCAATAGCTCTTTTGGTTCGTTTGCGCCCGGCGGAACTCGGGTGGTGAGCAATGTTGTCATGATGGGCATGGGCGAGCCACTGCTCAACTTTGACAACGTGGTCGATGCCATGAATTTGATGATGCACGACTGCGCTTACGGCCTGTCCAAGCGCCGCGTCACGTTGAGTACTGCGGGGGTGGTGCCCGCCCTCGATCGCCTCGGCGACGTCACCGATGCCTCACTGGCAATTTCGCTACACGCGCCAAATGACGCCCTGCGAGACCAACTGGTGCCCCTGAATCGCAAATACCCCATCGCGATGTTGTTGCAGTCGGCGCAAAATTACCTCAAAAAATTGCCCGATCAACGGCGCCGCATTACGGTTGAATACACCCTGATGGACCAGATCAACGACCGTGCTGAGCAGGCCCGCGAGTTGGCGCAGGTGCTGCGGGATACGCCTTGCAAAATCAACCTCATACCATTTAATCCGTTCCCCGGTTCGGACTATCGACGTGTGTCCAATAACGCGCTACATCGCTTTAAGGACATCCTCATTCAAGCCGGGTACACTGTTACGGTGCGCACCACGCGCGGTGCCGACATCGCTGCTGCCTGCGGGCAATTGGCGGGCGCGGTCAATGATCGCACACGCCGCGCCGAGCGTTATAAGCAGCGCGAATTGCAAGGTCAGCAACTACCGATGGGTAGCAGTGGGTGAAAGCAATGAGCTTGAAAATTTCAGCGGCACTTTTCCTGGTCACTTTGCTGCTGGTTAGCGGGTGCACGACCACTACCACATCGGGGCGCGGCAAGCTCGGCGAGCCTCCCACTTCTGATCGACGCGAGCAATTACTGGCGGATCATATTCAGCTCGGCATGGGTTACCTGGGCGAAAGTAATCGTGAGTCTGCCCGCCATCATTTACTTAAAGCTCTCGACATCGACAGCCGCTCGGCCGGTGCTCACGCTGGCATGGCGCTGTTATTTCAGCTTGAGCAGGAATATGAGCTGGCGGATAGTCACTTTCGCAAAGCCATCAGTTACGACTCCGGTTTTACCTCCGCGCGCAACAACTACGGGGCGTTCCTGTATCGCCAGGAGCGTTACGAGGAAGCCTATCAGCAGCTCGAAAAGGCCGCATCCGATACAGCCTATGCCCGCCGTGCTCAGGTGTATTCGAGCCTCGGTGCGACTGCCGCAAAGTTGAATCGGGCGGATCAGGCCCGCGATGCCTGGCTCAAAGCCATAAGTCTCAATCCCCGCTTATCGAGACCCTATGTCGAGCTGGCCAGCCGCTATTTTGCGGACGCTGAATATCCGCGCGCCAAGGCCTACCTGGATCAGTATCACCAGTTGCACAGGCCCAGCGCCAGAAGTCTGTGGCTGGGGGTGCGACTGGAACGGGAATTTGGCAACAAGGATGGTGAGGCCAGTCAGGGACTCGCTTTGCGAAAGCTGTTTCCGTACTCAGAAGAAGCGCTGGAATATAAGCGGTGGCTCGCCGGTGAGCGCTGACGAGAAGTCGGAGACGGTTTTTGATGCGGGGCTACAATCCGTTGGCCTGGTACTACGTAAAAAACGTGGCGAGCTGGGCATGTCAATTGACGAAGTAGCGCACCACACCGGTTTAACCGCTGGCGCGGTAGGTTCCCTCGAAGCGGATGACTACGCGAGATTACCCGCCGCGGTGTATGTGCGTGGCTATGTTCGTCGCTATTGCACACTACTCGATATTGACCACGCACCTCTGATAGCGACATACGAAGCGTTGCAGGCCGAGTTGGACAAGACCCGCGACAGGGGGCAGCGTGGGAAAGTGACCCAGAGTCAGGCGATGCGCAATCACTACCAGCCCGATCGACGGCGCATGCATTTATTGATGCTGGTGGCAGTGGCAGTGGTATTGATTACTGTTGTGGTAGTGGCTGGCAGGTGGCTTTACAGAGAGTATTCCGAGGCACTTGCGAACGGGCAGTCGGCGCTTGCACCTTTACCCATAATGAGTGTGGTGACCGCAGAGCGGGATCAGCAGTCGGGATCGCCCGTCAGCGCCGTGCAAATGCCAGCCGGTAGCGAGACATTAGCGGTCGAGGTGGCGACGCTTGGCGAAGCCTCTCTGGATTCCGCAATCAACGATGAAAGCGGTACCCTTGTGGAAAACGCTGGTGATTCGGTGCCGGACGACACAACTGACGGAGAAGGTAACGAAACGTCGGGAGCCGAGCCGGGAGTTGCACCAATACTGTCAGGCGCGCTTGAACTCAATTTTACCGAGGAGAGCTGGATCAAGGTTGTCGATGGTCGTGGTGAAGTGCTGGTAATGACCCAGAAGCGTGCGGGTTCCCATTTATCACTGAGCGGACAGCCGCCCATCAGTTTAATTCTGGGCAATGCCCCCGGGGTGACAGTCAAGTATCGGGGCGAGAATGTTCCGGTGACGGACGTGAACCCGCAAACCCGTGCCGCGCGTCTTGTGGTGGGGCACTAAACAACTATTTATGAATGTCCATTCGCCAATACAGCGCCGCAAGACCCGTCAGGTGATGGTAGGGAACGTGGCGGTGGGCGGCGATGCGCCAATTTCCGTGCAGAGCATGACCAACACCGAGACTCTGGACGTGGCCGCCACGGTTGCTCAGGTGCAGCGTCTGTGTGACGCGGGTGCGGATATCGTGCGCGTGTCTGTGCCGAGTATGGCGGCGGCTGACGCCTTCGGGGAAATTCGTAAACGGGTGACTGTGCCATTGGTTGCGGATATTCACTTCGACCATAAAATCGCGCTGAAAGTGGCCGATTTGGGTGCCGACTGTCTGCGTATTAATCCGGGTAACATTGGTCGTGCAGATCGGGTTCGCGCCGTGGTCGAAAAAGCGCGGGATGCCAATATTCCGATTCGCATCGGCGTCAATGCAGGCTCCCTCGAAAAAGACTTGCAACGCAAATACGGTGAACCCACGCCCGCGGCACTCGTGGAGTCAGCGCTGCGCCATATCGACATCCTGGAGCGCATGGATTTTCACAATTTCAAACTAAGTATCAAAGCATCCAATGTATTTATGGCGGTGGCCGCCTACCGGCTGATATCGGCGCAGATCGATAACCCGTTGCACCTGGGTATTACCGAGGCTGGTGGTCTACGCTCGGGAACCGTCAAATCATCCATCGGCATGGGCATGTTGTTGATGGAGGGTATTGGCGATACCTTGCGTGTTTCGCTGGCGGCGGATCCGGTAGAAGAAGTAAAAGTTGGCTGGGACATGCTAAAAAGTTTGGGCCTGCGCAGCAAGGGTATCAATTTTGTCGCCTGTCCCAGCTGTTCGCGGCAGAGCTTTGATGTTATCCAGACGCTCAATGAGCTAGAACGACGTCTGGAGGATGTCACGGAGCCACTGGACGTGGCGATTATCGGGTGTATTGTCAATGGCCCGGGCGAGGCCAAAGTTGCCGAAATGGGGTTGACTGGCGGCACACCCAAAAACCTGCTCTATATCGATGGCAAGCCCAGCATTAAACTTGGCCAGGAAAATCTGGTCGACGAACTGGAGCGTGCCATTCGCCACAAGCTCAGCGAAAAAACGCTGGCGGCCAGCCGCGTCATCGCAAAATCCTGATGAATAAATAACGAGCAATAATGTCGGAAAAAATACAATCCCTGCGGGGCATGAATGATCTTTTGCCCGAGCAATCCCCGAGTTGGCAATATCTTGAGGCAACCGTTGCCCGATTATTCGGCAGTTACGGCTACCGCGAAATTCGTTTTCCGCTGGTTGAAAAGACGGAGCTATTTAAGCGTTCGATTGGCGCAGTTACCGATATTGTCGAGAAGGAAATGTATACTTTTCTCGACCGCAACGACGAAAGCGTGACACTGCGTCCTGAGGGCACCGCAGGCTGTGTGCGCGCATGCGAGCAAAATGGGTTGCTTCACAACCAGGTCCAGCGGCTCTGGTACAGCGGCCCGATGTTTCGCTACGAACGGCCGCAAAAAGGTCGCTTGCGACAATTTCACCAGTTTGGTGCCGAGGTTTTCGGGCTTGATGGCCCGGATATCGACGCCGAGTTGATCGTGATGACTGCGCGCTTATGGCGCGCTCTGGGTATTGATCAACATGTTGAGCTGCAAATCAATTCCCTCGGCAATGTTGCATCCCGCGCGCGCTACCGCGAGGCGCTGGTGGATTTTCTCAGTACGCGCCGAGAACGCCTCGACGATGATAGTCAACGGCGTCTGGATACCAATCCTCTGCGTATACTGGATAGCAAAAACACAGACACTCAGGCGTTACTCAATGCGGCGCCGACCTTGGTGGATTTTCTGGACGCAGAATCGCAGCAACATTTTGCCGCGCTGCAACAATTACTGAGCGCGGCCGGTGTCGCTTACCGTATCAATCCACGCCTGGTGAGGGGCCTGGATTATTACGGCAAAACGGTATTTGAATGGGTGACCGACAGTCTGGGTGCCCAGGGTACGGTATGTGCGGGTGGCCGTTACGACGATCTGGTGCAACAACTGGGCGGTAAAGCGACACCCGCAGTGGGTTTTGGCCTGGGTGCGGAGCGGCTGGTGTTGTTACTTGACGCAGTGGGGGCGCTACCGGATAGTATCGGCCGGCAATTGGACGCCTATCTGGTGTCGGTCGGCGATGTCGCGGCGGCGTTGGCGTTCGGCGAACGTCTGCGCACAGCCTGTCCCCATATGCGCATGCAGAACCACTGCGGTGGTGGTGGCTTCAAACAACAGATGAAGCGGGCGGACCGCAGCGGCGCGCAGATTGCGCTTATTCTAGGCGAGGATGAAGTGCTGGCGGGAAAAGTAACGGTAAAGTACTTGCGTCGCGAAGCGGCCCAGCAAACGTTGCTGGAAAGTGATGCGATAGTGCTACTGAACCGCGAGTTTGCGAGTAGTCTGTAAGTTTGTCGGGCGGACAGTGTGGACGTTGATTCGCGTCCCGGT
The DNA here is from genome assembly GCA_041601945.1 of Porticoccaceae bacterium. GTDB lineage: Bacteria > Pseudomonadota > Gammaproteobacteria > Pseudomonadales > Porticoccaceae > JBFJKD01. The sequence goes on from JBFIHG010000020.1 coordinate 25,776, forward strand.
ACTGAAAAATTGAACATCAACAGGGTTAATGTATTTAACAGGGTGGAATTTAGTAGTGGCCGATCATCTTACTGAACAAGAACAATTGGAAATGCTTAAGCGCTGGTGGAAGGAGCGCGGCATGCAAACTCTGCTATTGGTCGTCCTCGGCGTGGGCGGCTGGTTTGGCTGGCATGAGTGGCGGGATTATGGCGATCGCAAGGCCCAGCAAGCATCGTCACTGTACGACGAAATGATGGGACTTGCAGCAGACACGCCGGAGCTGAATCCAGAGCAGCGTGCCAGAGTGAACGAACTCGCTGGCGCTTTGAAAGAACACCACGGGCGTAGTCAATACGCACGCTATGCCGGTTTAGTGCTGGCACGCAGGGCTGTCCTCGATCAGGACCTGGAAGCCGCGGAAACTGAATTACGGGCAGTTATGGACGCGGCGGACGACGAGCTGTCCGCAGTGGCTGGCCTGCGCCTGGCGCGAGTTCTGGCAGCGCAGGGTGAATACGCGGAGGCGCTGGTGCTACTTGGACAGGAAGTGCCGAGTGCCCTGGCGAGCCAGTATGCGGAAGTGCGTGGCGATATACAGGCACTAAATGGCGATCTCGTTGCAGCGCGCGCTGCTTATCAGTTGGCGCTGGATACCCTCGGCACGCCCGACGATAACGCGCGTGCTGTATTGGAGCTCAAACTTAACCAGGTGTTGCAGGGCGATGTAACACCGCAAACTGATTCAGACGTAGTTTCCGAGGAGAATGCTGAATGAAACACCTGTCGTGGCTGTTATGTGTGATCCTGCTGTCCGGCTGTAGCGCGTTGAAGTTCTGGGAAAATGGCGATGACGACGCGGAGGACAGCCCCACAAAAATGGCGGAGCTGGTCAGTTTCGACGAAGAAGTTACCGTGAGCAAGCAATGGCGCACTGGTATTGGTAGCGGCCAGAAAGGCTATTTGGCCACGCTGCATCCCAGCATTGACAGGCAGACTCTGTACGCTGCAACCCACGAAGGGACGGTGCTGGCCTTGCGCACCGAGGACGGTGACAAACTGTGGCGTACTGAGTTAGATACGTCGCTCAGTGGCGGTGTGGGATTGGGTGGCGGCCTGGTATTAGTGGGCAACTCAGACGGCGCGGTCATTGCACTGGATGCAGAAAGTGGCGCCGAGCGCTGGCGCGCGGTAGTAAGTAGCGAAGTGTTGGCTGCGCCCGCAGCGAATGGCGATATCGTCGCCGTACAAACTCAGGACAGCAAGCTGTATGGCTTGTCCGCCGCCACTGGCGAGATCGTGTGGCGTTTCGACGTGGATGTTCCTATTCTGACCCTTCACGGCACGGGTTCGCCCGTCGTCACCGACACCATGGTGATGGCCGGTTTTGCGAACGGCAAAGTATTTGGTGTGGAAGCCAGTACCGGCACATTGTTGTGGGAGAGTCGCATTGCCGTACCTAAAGGGCGCACCGAGCTGGAGCGGATGGTGGACGTTAATACACCCTTGTTGAAGGAGGATGTTATTTATGCGTCCAGTTACCAGGGCCGGGTGGGTGCGCTAAGTCGTGGCACTGGGCGGGAACTCTGGTTTCAGGACAGTTCCAGTGTACTGCGTCCCGGTTATGGACTCGATCAGGTGTATGTGGTGGAAAGCGACGACCGGGTGCGCGCATTGCGAGCCAATAGCGGGCAGGAGCTGTGGAGTAACGCGGAATTAAAAAATCGCAAACTGAATGCGCCGGAGGTGGCCGGTGGCTATCTGGCGGTGGGCGATAGCGAAGGGTATCTGCATATATTGTCTCAGGTGGATGGCCATTTTGTGGCACGCATTCGTGTCGATAGCGCCGGATTGACCGTGCCGATGTCCGCCGACGGCGAAACGCTCTACGTGCTGGATAACGGCGGTGACATCACGGCCTATCGTTTCGAGAGTAAATAAATCCCTGCCTGCGCCTGTATACACGGGCGCGGGCGTATGCATGGCGCTGTAAATCACGGTAAGTGGCAATTTTTGTTCGCCGCTTCTGGCCAGGGTTGTGGCGTAGCGGAAAGTTAGTCTCAAGTGCCCCGTTCGGGTAGAATGCGGCCTCATTCATGTATTAATACGTCGTCTACGAAGCCCATGTTGCCTGTTATCGCCCTGGTGGGCCGCCCCAATGTCGGCAAATCCACGCTGTTTAATCGCCTGACCAAATCCCGCGATGCGCTGGTGGCTAACTATCCTGGACTGACTCGAGATCGACAGTACGGCGAAGGGCTGCTGTTCGGGCGGCGCTTTATGGTGGTCGATACCGGTGGCATCGGCGGTGATGAACAGGGCGTGGATGCGGCGGCTGCCGCGCAATCCCGTCTCGCGATAGAAGAAGCGGACGCGGTTTTTTTCGTGGTAGATGCCCGCGCTGGACTCACCGCGGGGGACCACGCTATCGCTATCCACCTGCGGCAGTTGGGCCGCCCGGTGTTCCTGGTAGTTAATAAAATTGATGGCGTCGATCCAGATGCTGCACTGGCGGATTTTTATTCTCTGGGTTTTGCCGATTTGTTTCCGACAACCGCGACCCATGGGCGCGGCGTCAAACTGTTGATGGAGCGGCTTTTCGCCACATTTCCTGCGGACGTAGAAATTGCTGTACCACAAACCGTCGGCGACAGCATTCGTATTGCCGTAGTGGGACGCCCCAACGTGGGTAAATCGACGTTGGTAAATCGCTTGCTGGGGGAAGAGCGCGTGGTGGTGTTCGACGAGCCGGGCACGACGCGAGACAGCATTTACATTGATTATGAACGCAATGGACAGCGCTATACGCTGATCGATACTGCCGGGGTGCGACGGCGCAAAAATGTCAAATCCACGGTAGAAAAATTTTCCATCGTAAAGACCCTGCGTGCTATCGATGATACCAATGTTGTGGTGTTGTTAATCGACGCCCACGAAGGGCTGGTGGATCAGGATATGCACCTGCTGGGCCACGCCCTCGACGCCGGGCGTGCCATGGTGGTTGCAGTAAATAAGTGGGACGGCGTTGCACCGCAGCAGCGGGAATGGATCAAAATCGAACTACAGCGGCGTTTGCGCTTCGCGGAATTTGCCGACATACATTTTATTTCTGCGCTGCATGGTACCGGTGTAGGGAATCTTTATAAATCCGTGCAGCAAGCGTATCGAGCAGCGACCGACACGCTTAGCACCAACCGTTTAACACGTGTATTGCAGGATGCGGTGACGGAGCACGCGCCACCGATGGTGCACGGGCGACGCATCAAGTTGCGCTATGCCCATGCGGGCGGTCGCAACCCGCCGGTGATTGTGATTCACGGCAACCAGACCGATGCCGTGCCGGACCATTACGTGCGCTATCTGGAAAAAACTTTTCGTCGCGCGCTCAATCTGCATGGCACGCCGCTGCGTATCCAGTTGCGTTCAGGGGAGAATCCCTACGCGGATCGCAAGAATAAACTCAATCCCGGTCAGGTCGGCAAACGTCGCCGGCCAGTGACCAACACAAAAAAATAAACCGTGCACTAAATATCTGCACCAGTTGTGTCTACGGCGATGCAGGTTGGCGGCGCGCCAGAATTGCCTCTATTTCGTCCATTAAACGGTTGGCGCGGCGTATTACCGCCTGGTAAACCGGCGGAGTAGCCATGTCGACTCCCGCACGATTCAAAATGTCGTAGGGGTAGTCAGACCCGCCAGCCCGGAGGATAGACAGGTATGCCGTGCGTTCGCGTTCCCCGCCAGCCAGAATTTTTTCGGTCAGATGGTAAGCGGCGGCAAGTGACGTCGCGTACTGGTATACGTAAAAATTACGGTAGAAATGCGGAATATAAGCCCACTCCACGGTGTAGGCTGTGTCGATTTGCATAATTTTTTGATCGTGACCGTGGTAGCGTTTAAGCAGATCGCCGTACAATTTGTTTAATATATCCGCCGACAGGGCGCCACCATTCTCCAGTCGTTGGTGAATGGCGAGTTCAAATTCAGCAAATTGTGTTTGACGGAAAAACGTGCCGCGTATTCCCTGCAGTTCCTTAAACAAAAAATACAGTTTTTCATTGTCGCTGGTGGCTTTTTCTCGCAAATATTCATACAGCAGTACTTCATTGGCGATTGAAGCTATTTCCGCAGTAAACGTCGCATAATCAGCTTTCGGGAAAGGCTGGCTTTCGTTGGCCAGCAAGCTGTGCATGGCGTGGCCCCATTCGTGGGCGAAAGTCGACAGGGATTCAAAATCGTCATTGTGATTGAGCAATACGTAGGGGTGGACATCGTAGGCGGCACCCATTACATAAGCGCCGCTGGATTTGTTGTCGCGAGGGTAGATATGCATCCAGTTTTGGGCAAGAGCTCGGCGTAATTTGCTGGTGTATTCCGTGCCCAGTGGCGCCAGTGCTGCGACGATAATGTGGCGACTTTTGGCGATGCTGTATTGAGTTTTCAGATCGATAACTGCAGGGTAAATATCGTAATACTGACTGTCTTCGATGCCTAGCATACGTGCGCGCAGCGCCAGATAACGATGCAGGGTATCGAGATTGTCGTTAACCGTGGCCACCAGTGTCAGGTACACGGCGTCGGGAATATTATCCTCGGCCAGTGCGGCGTGCAGGGCGGAGGGATAATGGCGCGCCCGCGCGCGGAAAATATTGGCTTTGGTGTTGCCCTCAAGGGTGGTCGCCAGGGATTGCTGAAAATCCTGGTAGGATTGCCAGAACTGATCGAATACCAGCTTGCGATCCGCGCGGTTCTCAGTAGCGCGATATTGGGTGTAGGCGGAAGCGGTTAGTTTTACCGTTGTGCCATCCGCGAGGGTCACCTCTGGACGTGGTATTTCGGCGTTGGTCAATACATCGTAGGTGTCGGCGGCGGCCAGCAGGGGGTTACCTGCCGCGGCGAGAATTGCCTCTTCCCCAGCGGACAATAAATGCTCGCCTTTACGCAGGGTGTTGCGAATTAGAAAATCGTAATCTGCGAGTCGTTTTTCTTCGCGCTGCATGCGCGCTAACTCAGGTTTGCCGATATGCTGCAGCGCGGGCTCCACAAAGCTGACCGTTTGTTCAAACTTGCTGTAGAGAGTTTGGGCTATGGATTGCCGTTCCCGGTAAGCGGAATTACTGAGATCCGTGTCTTTGGCCAGGAAACTGTAGGTGTAAATTCGCCACACTTCTTTGTGCGCGACTGTCATCTTTTCCAGGCAGGTGGCCAGATCGCTCGCACTGCGCGTCAGTAACTTTTCGCATTCCTGTAAGGCATCGATTTCGGTATCGAGCTTTTGGCGCGCCGCATCCCAGGTCGGGACATCCACGTATAAATCAGCAAGATCCCATTCTGCTTCCTGCTCGGCAATCACCCCACTTGAGAGCAGCACGGTGCCAGCGAACAACAAACAAAAAGCAAAACCATTACCGTGGGTGGATGGCGTCCTTGTGAATTTTGTTTTCCAGTACATCAGCGTTCCCATTTCTTGGGCCGGTCGTGTATGTGTGCGACGACACAATCGAGACTGCCGTCAACCACCGTGACTGTCAGATGATTTCCTGCTTGTGTCTGGGCGATATGGCTCACAACCTGTTGCTCGCTGTCCTGCACAATGGCGTAGCCTCGCTCCAGGGTGTGCAGCGGACTGACGGTTTGCAACAGGTTGGCAATGTTAGCGAGTTGTTGGCGTCGGTGTGTCAGGGAGCGCTGGGCGGCGCGCTTTAGATTGTGGTGGGTGTGCGCGAAGCGCACCTGTAATTGACGCAGGCGATGGTCGGGTCGCTGCGTTTGCAGGGCGTCGCTGCCCTGACGCAGATCGGCGCGCTTGCGCCTCAGGCTGGCGGTGATGACATTGGCGAGGCGAATTTCCAGGTGGTCGAGATGTTGCGCCCGCGCTGCGAGGTGATCCCGCGGATGGCGCAGACGTTTGCCCAGCCAGTGGACCTGCTGCCGGGCGCGTTGCAGGTGCTGCTGCGCCTGCTGTGCAAACCACCGCGCATAGCCGCTGATGGTGGCGTATAGCTCGACCCCATCCGGGGTCGCCAGTTCGGCGGCGGCGGAGGGGGTGGGCGCGCGCGCGTCGGCGACGAAATCGACGATGGTGGTATCGGTCTCATGGCCGACTCCGGTTATAACCGGAATGGCACTGGCAGCCACCGCTCGGGCCACGGCTTCTTCATTAAACGGCCACAGGTCTTCCAGGGAGCCACCACCACGGCACAGAATAATCACATCGCATCGTTGGTGCTGGTTGGCAAGATCGAGTGCCGCGACAATCTGTGCGGCGGCGGTAGCGCCCTGTACGGCAGTCGGGTACACGGTCACTGGAACGGCGGGGAAGCGGCGCTGTAGTACGTGTAGAACATCGTGTAATGCCGCGCCACTGGCGGAGGTCACTACGCCGACACGTTGCGGAAAGACCGGCAGGTCCCGTTTGCGTTCGGCCGCAAACAGCCCCTCGAGCGCCAGTTTGGTTTTCAGCGCGTCGAACTGACGTTGCAGTGCGCCGTGGCCAGCCTGTTCTATGTGTTCGACAATCAGTTGGTAGTCGCCGCGGTTCTCGTACAGCCCCACCCGCCCGCGCACCAGCACTTGCATACCGTCCTCGGGACGCAGCGTGACGTTCCGCCCTCGTTGGCGAAACAGGGCGCAACGCACCTGGGCGCCACTGTCCTTGAGGGTAAAATACCAATGCCCCGATGCGGGTTGTGCCAGGTTGGTCAATTCTCCTTCTACCCATATCACCGATAAATGGGTCTCCAGTAACTGGCGAACCTTGCGATTTAACGCGCTGACCGTGTAAACCTGGCGCTGTTCTGTGACCGACGTTTGCAGTTGCATGGCCTCCATTGTAGGTGATGTCAGTGCAACAACAAGGGAAGATTTGCGGCGTAGTTTTATTTCAGTTTACCGCGTGGGTGGGCATCGCTATAATGTCGCGTTTCCTCCATTCCACGGGTCAGAGATAGACCGCTATGTTGCGAATTGATCAGGAAGCACTCACCTTTGACGACGTTCTGCTGGTGCCGCGCTATTCGGAGGTGGTGGCCACGGACGTTAGCCTGCGCACCCGCTTGACCCGCGCCATTGGCCTTAACATTCCACTGGTATCTGCCGCCATGGATACGGTTACTGAGGCGCGTCTCGCGATCGCGCTCGCCCAGGAGGGCGGGATCGGCATTATTCACAAAAGTATGACTATCGAGCAACAGGCGCTCGAAGTGCGTGCCGTCAAGAAATTCGAGAGCGGCGTGGTCAAGGACCCGATCACCATTAATGCCGACGCGACCATTCGCGATCTGATCAGCCTTACCAAGATACACAATATTTCCGGGGTTCCCGTGCTGCGCGATGGCGAGCTGGTGGGCATCGTTACCCGGCGCGACGTGCGCTTTGAAACCAATCTTGATGCGCCGGTAGAGCGCGCGATGACTCCCAAGGATCGCCTGGTTACGGTTGATGAAGGGGCTAACCCCGAATTGGTAAAGGGCCTGCTGCACAAATACCGTATCGAAAAAGTGTTGGTGGTCAACGAGCAATTTGACCTGCGCGGTCTAATTACGGTTAAAGATATTGATAAGGCCGAGCGTTTCCCCAATGCCTGCAAGGACGATCAGGGGCGTTTGCGGGTGGGTGCGTCCGTTGGCACCAGCGCGGATACCGACCGGCGGGTCGATGCCCTGGTGGCCGCGGGTGTGGATGTGCTGGTGGTAGATACCGCCCACGGCCATTCGCGCAATGTGATTGAGCGCGTCCGCCAGATCAAAAAAGCCTATCCGGAAATGCAGGTAATCGGTGGCAATATCGCCACCGGCGAAGCCGCGCTGGCACTGGCCGAGGCCGGTGCCGACGGCGTTAAGGTGGGTATCGGCCCCGGCTCCATTTGTACCACGCGCATTGTGACCGGGGTTGGCGTACCGCAAATTTCCGCGGTGGCCAACGTGGTGGCGGCCCTGCAGGGCACGGACATTCCGGTGATCGCCGATGGCGGTGTGCGTTTTTCCGGCGATATAGCCAAAGCGATTGCTGCCGGGGCGCACTGCGTCATGATGGGTTCCCTGTTTGCCGGTACGGAAGAAGCGCCGGGTGAAATAGAGCTTTTCCAGGGTCGTACCTACAAGTCGTATCGCGGTATGGGGTCTCTTGGTGCAATGGCACAGAATATGGGTTCCAGCGACCGCTATTTTCAGGATGCCAGCGCAGGCACAGAAAAGTTGGTGCCGGAAGGTATTGAAGGTCGCGTGCCTTACAAAGGTTCGGTGTCGGTGATTATTCACCAGATGATGGGCGGCGTGCGCTCTGCCATGGGCTATACCGGCAGCCCGGATATTGAAACCATGCGCCGCGAACCGGTATTTGTACGGGCTACATCCGCAGGCATTGGCGAGAGCCATGTGCACGACGTCAGCATTACCAAGGAGTCGCCCAACTATCCGGTGGGTGGGCGCTGACAGTTGAGGTGGACAAGGCGGTGACTTTTGATCGTTGTGGCGTAACAGCTGCACTGTCAGGTGATTTGCAGTGAACAGTAAGCGGGGCCGGGAGGCTCCGTTTTGCTTTCGGGGTAGTACGCAGTTTTGCTGCTAGTCCCTCGAAAATAATCGAATAGCGGGATGTTAATGAAAACAGATATTCACGCGGCAAAAATACTTATTCTCGATTTCGGGTCTCAATACACCCAACTGATTGCGCGCCGTATTCGCGAGATTGGGGTGTATTCGGAAATTCGCGCCTTCGATATGTCTGAAAGCGATATTCGCGAGTTTGCGCCGAGCGGCATTATTCTGTCCGGCGGCCCCGAGTCCACAACCGATGGACAAGCGCCCCGAGCGCCGACGGTGGTGTTCGAGTTGGGCGTGCCGGTATTGGGTATTTGTTATGGTATGCAAACCATGGCCGCGCAACTCGGTGGCGCTGTCGAATCATCCGAACAACGTGAATTCGGCTACGCGCGGGTTAATGTGCGCGGGGCTAGCGCGCTATTTCGCGATATCAGCGATCACGTTAACCCGCAGGATGGCGCAGCGCTGCTCGATGTGTGGATGAGTCACGGCGACAAAGTAGTGAAAGTGCCGAGCGGTTTTGCCGTACTGGCGTCGACCGACAGTTGCCCGGTTGCCGCGATGTGCGACGAAGATCGTCATTTTTACGGCATTCAATTTCATCCCGAAGTCACCCATACCCTGCAGGGACAACGTATTTTTTCGCACTTTGTGATGGACATCTGTGGTTGTGAGGCGCTGTGGACCGCTGCGCATATTGTTGAGGATGCGATAGCGACGGTGCGCGCGCAGGTGGGCCTCGACAAGGTCATTCTGGGTTTGTCCGGTGGTGTTGATTCCTCCGTGGTGGCGGCATTGTTACACCGCGCCATCGGCGACCAGCTCACCTGTGTGTTTGTTGACAACGGGTTGCTGCGCAAAAACGAGGGCGATCAGGTGATGAATATGTTTGCCCGCCATATGGGCGTCACCGTGATCCGTGTCGATGCCCAGGCGCTGTTTCTCGACAAGTTGGCGGGCATCGAAGACCCCGAGGAAAAGCGCAAGATTATTGGCAATACCTTTATCGAGGTGTTTGATCGCGAGGCAACCCGATTGCAGGACGTTGGCTGGTTGGCGCAGGGAACCATTTACCCGGATGTGATCGAATCCGCTGCATCCAAAACCGGCAAAGCCCATGTCATCAAGTCGCACCACAATGTCGGCGGTCTGCCCGAGGTGATGCAGATGCGACTGGTGGAGCCGTTGCGGGAATTATTCAAGGACGAAGTGCGCAAAGTAGGTCTGGAGCTGGGCTTGCCCTACGACATGGTATATCGCCATCCATTTCCGGGTCCGGGGCTTGGGGTGCGTATTCTCGGCGCAGTCAACAGTCGCTACGCCGACATACTGCGGGAGGCCGACGCGATATTTATCGAAGAACTCCACGCCGCCGATCTGTATCACAAAACCAGTCAGGCCTTCGCCGTGTTTCTACCGGTTAAATCGGTCGGGGTAGTGGGCGATGCGCGCCGTTACGAGTATGTGATTGCGTTGCGCGCCGTGGAAACGGTGGATTTTATGACCGCCCGCTGGGCGCATTTACCCTACGAATTTCTCGAGCGGGTTTCCAGCCGCATCATCAATGAAATATCTGGTATTTCCCGTGTTGTGTACGATGTGTCCAGCAAGCCGCCCGCGACTATCGAGTGGGAGTAGTCGGTACAGGCAGGTCGATATCGGCAACGGTTGCTTCTTTACCGCCGGATGAAGGGTGGTCACTGGGTGGTGCGACGAAGGCGACCTTTGTCGTGTGATTACAAGGCTTGGCCCTGACCCAGCAGCGGTTATTCAGAAGATCTTCACCCACCTGAAGCAAAAAACCGAATCACAAGAGCCGTACCGTTTGCCCGGGGGTTGGGCGCCGCGGGTAGGTTTGTTCGCCTGATAAAAACCCGGCCGTTGGATGCAAGAGCCTGCGCCGTGAACCGCGCCAGGATTGTGGCTTGGCAGAGGGTCAGGAAGGGTTCGTAAATGGAGAAAAACGGGCTGATTTTCAGATCAAATACGTGGAATTTGGGGCGTACTCACGATAATCGGTCAGTGGGGTTGCGGGCCGTTGACGGTAAACTGCGGCTGGACCTGGACAAACAGGGCGTTTATGCTTCCTATACTCCGCATGTGCAGAGAAAGGTCGGTAGCACAGATTGTCACAATGGATACAAGTCTCTCGCCTTTTTTATCTGCGGTGCAAGAGTTGGTTTGGAATTTAATTGAGTTGGCAGGATAAGTATTTACTTGAATATGTTGTTGATTAAGACGGGGTACGGTAGAAAAAAGTGTGGCGCCGACCTTTTTTTAAAACTAGACATTACTTTCAATTAGATGAAGTAATTTTTTTATAATGGCTGAAGATTGAGTGAAAAGAGATTGATTATCTGTGTAGTTAACGTCCCGATAGTAGCGACTCATGTTCCATAATGGACGACAATCGTTATTAAATAATTCAGCTAGCTCCGGTGTTATCTCTGGGTGAAATTGAATCGCCACGACACGATTGTCATAAATAAACCCCTGGTTTTTACACGCCTCGCTTGATGCAATTCTTTTTGCACCTGCAGGAATGTCGAAGGTTTCTCCGTGGGAATGAAAGAGCGTCAAGTCATGGCTAAATACATTAGCCAAAAAAGTGTCTTGGATGTCCTTTGATGGGTATACCGGGTGCCAACCAAATTCAGGCTGCTTATTTGCAGTGACTTTAGCGCCAAGCGTTTGGGCAATTAATTGAGCGCCCAGGCATATGCCAAACACCGTTTTTCCATTATCAATGACACGCTTTATAAACTGTTTTTCTGTTACAAGCCATGGATGGTTGTGCTCATCATTAGCGCTTATCGGGCCACCCATAATAATCAGCCAATCGATATCTGATACTGCCGGAAAGCTTGTTATTTCAGATACATAGGTGTGGGTGACTTGGTGCGAAGATGTTTCCAAATATTGTGTTATACCATGCTTAACGGATATGCGAACGTGATGCAAAACGTGTATTTTCATGGTTATTTAATGGTTAAAGTTGATTAATAATCAGTTGACACCAACGTTTAGTGCCAGCATATACTAGCATATTCAATATCAGGTTTTTCAAAAGGTAGATCAAAAATGCATGACTTCGATGAGATGGTACAAGCGGGTCGGGTGCATCGAATGGCGTATACAGACGAACAACTTTTTATTACTGAACAGCATAAAGTGTTTGGTGAAACATGGGTGTATCTTGCGCACGCCAGCGAAATAGCAGAACCCAATAGTTTTGTTGCTAGAAAAATGGGTTTGCGTTCAGTGATCGTTACTCGTGATAAAGAGTCCAGGGTGCATGTATTGTTGAATAGATGTACTCACCGAGGTGCTACGGTTTGCCGTGAAAAGAAAGGTGATAAAACACCATTTTTTACTTGCCCTTACCATGGTTGGACGTTTAAGAATACGGGGGAATGTGCGGCTATTTCTCATGCAAATGCGTATGGCGAAGAATTTGATAAGCGACATTTCGATTTAAAAAGAGTGCCTTATGTGTCCGAATATAGAGGTTTTATATTCGCTACGTTAAATCCTGATAAAGGTAAAAAGGGTATTGAGAATTATTTGAAATCGGCGGCCGGCCGAGTTGATGAATGGATTGACCACAACGGAGGTGACCATAAAGCGATTCGCATCAGCGGTGTGCAACAATTTACGGTGCACGCTAATTGGAAATGTTTATACGACAATGCAGGTGATGGCTACCACCCTGAGTTCTCACATCAGTCTTTGTTACAAATGACCCAGCAACGATACGGTGCAGGTAGGGATTTGGACTATTTTGCCGGGAGTATCGACTCCACGCCGATGTATTCACAAGACCTGGGTAATGGACATACGTTTTTGGATCAACGTCCGTGCATGTATGAAACGTCAGCTTTTGAGAGACAAAGGCCACAACCTGGCCGTGAAGCGATTGTTCAACAGCTGATTGAGGAAGTGGGTGAGGAAAAAGCCCGTGAGTATTTTGAAATGTCGACAGGAGCTGGAATGAATCTAAATATCTTTCCAAATTTATTATTTATTGGTAATCAATTACAGGTTATTACGCCGTTGTCGGTGGGTTTATCTGATATGTCGTGGTACTCAACAACGATCGCCAATGTGCCCGCGGCTGTTAATACCTTGAGGCTTCGTACTCAGGAAGACTTTCCAGCGTTTGGAGAACCAGACGACACGGCAAACTTTGAAGCCTGCTTTAAAGGCATGCAAGAGCGCGAAATTGATTGGATTGATATGAGTCGCCACCTTGATACGAATGTGGACAAAACAGACGATCAGGGTGTGGTGACCTCCGTTATTTCATCGGATATACACATGCGTGCATATTTTGCCGAATGGAAAAAATTGATGCAATCCAACGACGAATCACCATTAGGTTAAAACGATGCAAAATAAAACTCGAGTAATACAATCATCCGGTTATTTAAATGACGACTTTTATGATGGGCTGATGATTTTGCTCGAAGACTGGCAGTTAACAGGACCGTTACCCACGTCATCTTTGGTTAATGTCGAAGACAGGCAGGCTTGTGAATTACTAATTTTTGCAGAAGCGCGCCTGGCTGATGACTTGCAGCTAGTAGATTGGCTGGAGTGTTACAGTGATGGGTGTATTTATTGGATTCCAGGAAGTTATCCAGCCAGTGATCCACGACAGGAAATTACACTGGAGTTTCATGATAGACGCCGTTTGGAAGACCGTGTGGCGCGTATTCGTACAGGCGTAGCGCATTCAATGAAACCGGTAATTCGAACACGGCACGTATTGGGTAATGTTGAATGTTGGTCAGGTAATGCAAATGAAGTGCGCGCGAGAGCCAGTTTTATCATTGATGCTTTGTTTGATGGTAAGCACAGAATATTGTCTGGTTGGTCAGGGTATTCCATTGTTAAACAAAGCGGCGATTGGAAAATAGCGGTTAAACTAATTAACTTGATTGATGCTGACTGTTTGCAAGAGAACAACACATTTTTTTTGTAACATTCATTGTGGCCAACACCAAAAAAAATAAATTAGATAGGGATAAGTATGAGCGATAAAAAAGACAAAATAATCTCGTCTATTGGGTTAGATAACTTTATCGCTAGACACAGATTGTGGAATAACAGCCAAAAATATGCAGCAAAAGCGTTGATTGAGAGCTTACAAGCTGAAGATATTAGCTACGTCCGAGTCACCTACTGTGATCAACATGGTTTAACACGTGGAAAGATGCTGCCAACTAAAGAGTTTATCTCGGCACTAAAAAATGGTTTGGCGAGCACGCACGCAATTTTTGCGATGGACTCTGCTAATAATATTTTCTTGCCGGTGTTTAGTGAAGATGGTGGTTTCGGTAACGCAGAAATGGGCGGTGCTGGGGATATGCTATTAGTGCCAGATCCAACGACATTTAGACTATTGCCTTGGGCAGAGAAAACTGGATGGGTACTATCAGATTTATATTTGAAGTCAGGCGCACCTATGCCATTTTCTCCGCGTGCTATATTGTCCAAACAGCTTCAAGGCTTGCACAAAAAAGGTTATGAATTGTTAATAGGTCTGGAAGTTGAATTCCATGTATTCAAAATTGACGACCCACACTTAACCATGCAGGCATCAACACAACCACCTGAACCTCCGGGTGTGTCTCCGTTGGCGCATGCATACCAGTACCAAGGTGAACAAAATCTTGATGAAATTGCACCGTTAATGGAATTATTTCATCAGCAACTTACCGCATTAGAGTTGCCGATTCGTTCGCTGGAAGATGAATGGGGCCCCGGTCAATGTGAAATAACCATGGAACCATTGCCTGCTATGCAAGCAGCTGATGCAATGGTGCTGATGCGCTCAACACTTAAACAATTAGCGCGTCGGCATGGATATTTAGTGACATTTATGTGTAAGCCCGGGTTACCCAATGTGTATTCGTCAGGTTGGCATTTGCATCAGTCTTTGGTTGATATTAATACAGGAAAAAATATATTCGCTACCAGCAAGAAAGGTGATGATGTGTCGGTTATCGGCCAGCAGTATATTGCGGGCTTAATAGAGCATGCGCGAGCGTGTACAGCGTTCTCCAACCCTACAATTAATGGCTACAAGCGTATAAATGCAAATGCTTTGGCGCCAAATCGAGCCGTTTGGTCTATTGATAACAAAGCGGCCTTTTTAAGGTTGACTAATACTGGCGACCCCTCTGTCCACATTGAAAACCGTTCTGGTGAACCGGCAGCAAATCCATATTTATTCTTTGCGACGCAATTAGTTGCTGGGTTGGATGGAATTGAAAACGAACGTGACCCTGGCCCGCCGTTACATGACCCGTATACTCAAACGGATAAAATCCCGTTGCCAGCGAGTTTGATGGAAGCCATTACGGCACTTGACGAATCTAATTTATTAAAAAGTAAGGTTGGTGAGACATTTATCAATTATTACCTCGGACTAAAGCGTCATGAAATTCACCGTTTTTTATCCACCGTAACAGACTGGGAGCATAAGGAGTATTTCGAGCGTTTTTAGTCTAGATAGGCTCTTTTTTCGATCATCAGAGTAACGTTTGACCGCGAAGTGTATAAAAACGTGATATTCAGCATAAAGCACAGGAACCGGACCATCTGGTGGTGCGTATTACTTCCCCTGAATGAACACCTGAAGAATCGAATTGTTGGTCAGTCCGTTGGGGCAAGGTCACCAACGTGTCGCTTGCCTGGTAACAGACAGCGCGGCGAACAATACCCGCCGCGCTGGTCGATAAACTCGCTACCGGACTCGCCACAGTGGGCGTGTCCGGTAGTGACTGTAGTGATACGGATTACAGCGAGCGCGAAAATTGCACGCCCAGATCCAGGCAGAAGTGTTCGACGCCGCCGTTATTGTCACCCCACATGCCGCCCAGCAGATATTCCACATTCCACTTTTCGTGTTGCACGCCAACGCCAA
>JBFIHG010000021.1:0-40663 GCA_041601945.1 Porticoccaceae bacterium
TAACCCGTTACGAAAAAATATTTTCCAGAGGTTGCGGCATCGCGACAACAAAACCCTGCGCGCAGTCCACGCCCATCTCCTCCAGCATGGATAACTGGATCTGGTTTTCTACACACTCCGCAATAGTGGAAATACCCATGATATGGGCCAGATGATTAATGGTGCTGACCATGGAATAGTCCACGTCGTTAAGTTCCATTTTGCGTACAAAGCTGCCATCAATTTTCAGATAGTCCACCGGCAACTGTTTCAGGTAACCAAACGATGACAGACCACTGCCAAAGTCATCCAGGGAAAAATAACAGCCCCTGGCTTTGAGTCGGCGAATTAGATCCAGTGCGCGATCAAACTGGCGGATGGCGGCGGTTTCGGTGATTTCAAATTGTACGTGGCGGGGATCCACCCCGCTCTCTTCAAACCTCGCCAGCAAGTAGTCACAGAATTTCTCGTCGCCGATGGTCGAGCCCGATAAATTTACAGACAACCGCAGCCCCTCTCGCTGACCGCGGTTAATTTTCTGCAAGGTCTCAATGACTTTATTAAATACCCAGCGGTCGATATCATCGATCAGGCCATACTGTTCGGCAGCGGGTATAAACTGTCCTGGCGCGATGATCTGCCCTTTTTTATCGAGCATTCTCACCAGCACCTCATAGTGCTTGCCATTATCGCTGGTTGCTTTCAACGACACGATTGGCTGGCAATACAGGCAAAAACGGTCCTCCTCCAGCGCCTCGGTAATTCTGGGTATCCACTGCGTGATGTTTTTGTGCCGCCCCGGTTCTTCTCGACTGGACGGAAACACCATACGATTGCGCCCCGACTCGCGCGCTCTGGCACAGGACGAAGCAGCGGCCACCAACACGTCTATTTCGGAACCGGTGTTGCGGCCGATGGCACTCGCACCAATACTGACGCCAATTTTTAGACGCCGCTCCTCCCACGGAAAACTAAACGCCTTAACCTGAAATAAAAGCTGCTCGGCAAAGTCCCGCGCGGCATCGGCGTCGTGATTCCATAGCAAGACCGCAAATTCATCGTTGCCCGTTCTAGCTACAACATCATCCGCCGTCACTAATTGAGATAACAGCCGTCCGAACTGACGCAGTAGTTCGTCCCCCGCAGATTGGCCGCAGGTGTCGTTTACTACAGCAAAATTGTACAGGTCCACATACAGTAGATAATGCGTGGTTCCGGCGCTTTGGGCGTCGTTAATTGCCTCGGCAATATCGCTATCCAGTTGTCGCCGGTTGGCCAACTCGGTCAGCGGGTCGTGAGAAGCCTGCCAAGTTAGGCGAGTAGATACCTGGCGCGCTTCGCTCACCGTTCGAAATACCAGCATGCATCCCGTGAGACTGTTTTTCCCGTCCCGCAACGGAACGGCGGTGACCATCACCTGTACGCCGTCGTCGTCGCCGACAGCAAGGTGAATATCATCAGGGGTGCTGTACACAGCGCCGCGCTGCAGAACCTCACGGCAGGGGGACGACACTTTATCGCCACTGCTGTCGGTCAAACGTAGAATATCGTCCACGGGCCTGCCGACGCCCTGCCCAGGGCGCAATTGCAACATTTCCATGCCCACGGTATTGATTTGCTCAATGACCCCGGCGCGATCGGCCAGAATAATGCCGTCCGCTACATGGCCAAATATCGCGGATAACAATTCCCGCTGGCGCTGTAATGCATCCTGGCCACCAACGGCGCGGGTCGCATCCCGGCAGGCCAACATCAATAAATTACCGTGTCCGACCACTCGGTAGGTGGCTACCACAAATTGTACCGTCAGCCCGTCCGCGGTGACCGCTTCGATAGCACCCTCGCTACGCTGGCGCTGCCGGGTCGCAATCAGTTCCTGGTAATCTTCTCCGTCGTCAATGTCAGAGAATTCCGGAAACACAATCCGCAGCGGTTTACCAATCAGCTGCTCACGTCGATACTCGGTTAATGCTTCGGTACGCGGATTGACGTCCTGTATCAGTCCGTTGCCGTCAATCAACAGGACCGCCAAATTGTCACTTTCCAGATACGCCGGGAAGCGACTGATTGGAATTTCCTGGCGCATCGTGGGCACAGCCTGGTGATGGCGACGAGAAGCTGCCGGGTTGATGGCGGCCACGTAAAACTCCAACAGGCAACCCGGGCCTTTTTGCGGCAGCGGAATCGGCGAAAAATTAACCTGGCAAAGGGGCTGCTCGCCATCGCCGGGGGTCATGCCAGCTTCTACGATATCGAGGCGCTCGGGGTCCACTTCCAGCGACCACTGTGCCCGGCGCGTGTCGTAAATCGCATTGTCAACAGCGACCAGGAAATCTGTGCTCACCAGATCGGGAAACAGACCAGCAAAGTTTTTACCAACGGCGTGGTCCGCACTGATCCCAGACCACTCAGCAACCCAGTTATTCCAGAAAATAACCTCGAGCTGTTTGTTGACAATCGCGACCCCTGACGATTGCCGGTCCAGAATCGACAGGGCAATATCGGCAGCGTTTTTATCTCCAAATATATTCTGACTGGCCGAATGCAGACTCAAATCCCTACCTCAATAATTAGGTTGAATCGAGCGTTAATTTATTATCCAAACTCTGAGGCTATCATAGTGATTGCCACGGCACAGGGATAGGCCTTGCCTGAACGACGGCCATATATTTGTTAATTATGCGGGCTGGAACCGCAATTATTGCCGCCAGTAGCTCGTTTAGCCTGATCACCACCCCCGCATACTCAATTCCCCACGCATTGGTAACCGCGCCCAATGGGCCCCACGCGGCACCAGATTCCGGTCAAGCGGGCCTGTTAAGCAGACCTTTCCAGCGGTGAAAACTATAGCACCCGGTATCGCGGTACAGATCTCATTGCCCAGGCTACACTGTACGTTTTGCCTATCTCATGAGCGGTGCCCGAAGCGACAAATGCGATCCATCACCGAAAAAACCGTTAGCTGCCGGACAAACCATGTTATTTTTGACTTTTGTTGAAGGCTCAGTGTCGAAATACCTGTAGAACCTAAGCGCCGAATTAATTAAGGAGTTCTCGAATTGCCCCGTCGTTTATTACATAACCTGTATCTGGCCATTTTGATGGTCACAGTCGGCCTGGTAGCACCTGCCACGGCCAACGAATTTGCGGCCCAGGACGCGCCGCTGGTGGCACAACTGACGCCCAGCAGCTCACCCGTCGGCACCGACAATGGGGCGACGAACCGGCTACTGGAAAATAACGAATTTTTGCCGGTGGAGCAGGCCTATAAACTCAGTGCTCGGGTCGACGGTGGCGACCTGCTGCTCGACTGGGATATTGCCCCCGGGTATTACCTGTATCGCCACCAGTTTGCCGTTGAGCTAATCGATGGCAACGGGGAGGCAGTGCCGCTCGAGGCGCACTACGGGACTGGAATCGAGCGCTACGATGAATACTATGAGCGCACGCTGGAAGTTTTCTACCAGAGCACGCGTATTCGCATCCCGTTACCTGGCGCCGCCACGGACGACTCGCATCCACTGACCCTTGCGGTGAAATCCCAGGGCTGCGCCGACGCGGGGTTGTGTTATCCGCCGCGCACGCAGCAACTCATGTTGGACCTGTCAACGGGTACCGTTCACGAAACAGCGTTGACCCCATCACAGTCGGTAACTGCGGCCGCTACGGCGAATGCCGCCGCCCCCTTGTACCTCATCCTGTGTTTTGCGCTCCTGGGTGGGGTCATTTTAAACCTTATGCCCTGTGTGTTTCCGGTGCTGTCCATCAAAGTGCTGGGGGTCGCGCAGGCCCATCTCAGCGCCCACGGCAAGCACGTGCACGGTTTGGCCTATACCACCGGCATTATCCTGACCTTTGTCATTATTGCCGCTGTACTTATCGCCCTGCGCGGCGCCGGGGAGGCCATTGGCTGGGGATTTCAGCTCCAGTCCCCGGTGTTTGTGGGCTTTTTAGCCTACCTGTTTTTTATTATCGCCATGAGTTTTTCCGGGCACTTTACTTTTGGTGCCAGACTTATGAATATCGGACAGGCCGCCACCGAAACGAATAGCCTGCGCTCGTCATTTATGACCGGCGTATTGGCAACCGTCGTGGCCAGCCCCTGCACCGCGCCATTTATGGGCACCGCTCTCGGTGTCGCACTCACCCAGAGCGCTCCGGTGGCGATTACCATTTTTGTGGCCCTCGGGTTCGGTATGGCGCTACCTTTTCTCGCTCTGACCTGGTGGCCTGGACTCGTAGAGAAAATGCCCAAACCCGGGCCCTGGATGGAAACGTTCCGCCAATGCCTGGCGTTTCCGCTATACCTCAGTGTGATCTGGTTAGTGTGGGTTTTGGCGCGCCAAACCAGTGTCGACCACGCTGTGGTGCTGGTCCTCGGGTTGCTACTACTAACATTTGCACTGTGGTTACTGGAAAAATTGCGCCGCCCAGTCCCCCGAATCCTGGCGGTCGCGACCCTGTTGGCGGCCCTCGCGGTACCCGCATACAACCCCCCAAACACCCCGCAGGATTGGCAGCCATACAGCGCTGCACGCCTGGAGACGCTCCTCGCTGGAGGTACGCCAGTATTTATCAACCTGACCGCGGACTGGTGTATCACCTGTCTGGCGAATGAAAAACTCGCGCTGAATTCCGACGCGTTTCGCGACGCCCTCAAGCGCAAAGGCATTGTCTACCTGAAAGGGGACTGGACCAATTACGATGGAGAGATTACCGCTTTGCTAAATCAGCATGGCCGCAGTGGCGTACCGCTCTATCTTTTGTACCCCGGAAAGGGACGCGAGGCAGTAATCCTTCCGCAATTGTTAACCGGCCAAATTATTTTAAACAGTTTTGACATGATCGAGTAAAAAGGCTGCACAATCACGACTATTACTCCACTTTTTAGAGCGTTTCGTCGCAGACAGCCCCAATCGATCAAGCCTGTTGCATATATCGTCCGCAATCTAAGGGTATCTCCACGGCGGGCATTGTACGGATATCAGAAAAGTCTTTATACCGCTAACTTTCGCGAACTTGCGTTTAACGTCGCTCAACTGACGCAATATTGGACAGCCAGATTATTTTCGTGCAGACTTGCACCCCAGTGAACCCAAACGCGGCGCGAGACCATAGCCATGGACGCGCATATCGGAGTGACTGGACAAATGGCCACTATACTAGTGCTACACGGCCCGAATCTGAACCTGCTGGGCGTACGGGAACCCGAGGTGTATGGCGCAGCCGCGCTGGATACCATCAATCAACGGCTGACAGACCTGTGTCTGGCGCAGGGGCATCATCTGCTGGCTTTGCAAAGCAACGCGGAATACGAGCTGATCGAGCGACTCCACGACGCGCGGCGCGAAGGTATCAACTTTATTTTGTTCAACCCGGCGGCCTTCACCCATACCAGCATCGCCCTGCGCGATGCGCTACTGGCTGTGGATATTCCGTTTATCGAGGTGCACCTGTCCAACGTCCACGCCCGTGAAGCCTTCCGCCAAACTTCCTATTTTTCTGACATAGCCCAGGGCGTGATCGGCGGCTTTGGGGCGCTCAGCTATGAACTTGCGCTGCAGGCGGCGCTGGCGCGACTCGACGAGCAATAATTTAGCGACCCTCCACCAGAACCACCATATAACCTTCTGTGAGAACCAAGCATGGACATACGCAAAGTTAAAAAACTTATCGAGTTACTGGAAGAATCCGATATCGATGAACTGGAGATTAAGGAAGGCGAGGAATCCGTGCGCATCAGTCGCAACAAAGCACCAATCTATTCGTATGCACCCTCGCAACCCATGTATGCACCTGTGTCCACCGGGCCGACAAACATTGACCCGGCTGCGGGATCAGCGGGGCGGGACGGGCCTGGCGCGGCGGGGAAGGAAGCGCCGCAGCTGGCAGGGCATATCGTGAAATCGCCCATGGTTGGCACCTTCTACCGATCGCCCGCGCCAGGTTCAGCGCCCTTTGTCGAGGTTGGCCAGAGCGTGGCCGTAGGCGATGTGCTGTGTATTGTTGAAGCCATGAAAATGATGAACCAGATAGAGGCTGATCGCGCTGGCACCATCGGCGCCATACTGGTTGAAGACGGTGATGCGGTCGAGTACGACCTGCCCATGCTAACCATCATCTGACAGCGGCCACAGGAACTCACTCAATGTTGGAAAAAGTGTTGATCGCCAATCGCGGCGAAATCGCTCTACGGGTCCTGCGCGCCTGCAAGGAAATGGGCATCAAAACGGTCGCGGTGCACTCCAAGGTGGACGCCGATCTCAAACACGTGCGACTGGCCGACGAGTCGGTTTGCATCGGCCCTAACCGCGCTACGGACAGCTATCTGAACATTCCCGCCATTATCAGCGCCATGGAAGTAACCGACGCGGTGGCAGTCCATCCCGGTTACGGGTTCCTGGCGGAAAATGCCGATTTCGCCGAACAGGTGGAACGCAGCGGATTTGTGTTTATTGGGCCGACCCCCGACGTGATACGCATGATGGGTGACAAAGTATCGGCAATCGCGGCCATGCGCGCAGCTGGCGTCCCCACTGTTCCAGGCTCAAACGGACCGATTACCGAAGATCGGGAACGCTCCCTGGAAATCGCGCGCAGTATCGGTTACCCCGTTATTGTCAAGGCCGCTGCGGGCGGCGGTGGCCGCGGCATGCGGGCGGTGCATACTGAAGCTCATTTGCTGAACGCTATTGCGATTACCCAGTCGGAGGCCAAAGCTGCGTTTGGCGACGACTGCGTCTACCTGGAAAAATATCTCGAAAACCCCCGCCATATAGAAGTTCAGGTGATCGCCGATGGGCAGGGGCATGCCGTCCATCTGGGAGATCGGGACTGTTCACTACAACGTCGCCATCAGAAGGTACTGGAAGAAGCCCCGGCCCCTGATGTGAGCGACGAGGCGCGCCAGGAAGTGTACGCAGCATGCGTCAAAGCCTGCATTGATATCGGTTACCGCGGCGCGGGCACTTTTGAATTCCTGTACGAGGACGGACACTTTTACTTTATCGAAATGAACACCCGGGTTCAGGTAGAACACCCCGTCACCGAAATGATTACCGGGGTAGATATCGTCAAGGAACAACTACTTATCGCCGGCGGGGAAAAACTGAGTTTCGCCCAGGACGAGATTATTTTTCGCGGCCATGCGATCGAGTGTCGTATCAACGCCGAGGACCCTAAAACCTTTGTCCCCAGCCCCGGAACAGTAACCGCTTACCATGCCCCCGGAGGCAATGGCGTGCGTGTCGATTCCCACCTTTATACCGGTTACACCGTGCCCCCCTATTACGACTCACTGATTGGCAAGATCATTACCTACGGCAAGGATCGCCCAGCCGCACTGGCGCGCATGCGCAACGCGCTGGATGAATTGATTATTCAGGGCATTAAAACCAACGCAGACTTACAACGCTCCCTGGTCACCGATGCGCAGTTCCTGCGCGGAGGGGTGAATATTCATTATCTGGAGAAAAAGCTGGGCCTGTGATCAGCTAACCGATCTGACCGCGGAGCTAACGCCATGAGCTGGTTGCAACTGTGCCTTACAATCGGGCGCGATGAGGTCGATGCTTTGCAGGATGCACTACTGGAAACTGGCGCTTTGTCAGTGACGCTACAGGATAACGGGGACGACCCCGTGCTGGAACCCGGCGTCGGGGAAACGCCTTTGTGGGATCAGGTGCAGGTTACCGGACTGTTTGCCGCTGATATCAATACCGAAGAAACCCTGTCACAGCTGGCAACCCGTTACGCAGGGGCTCTTCCGCCCCGTGTGTGGCATCCCCTCGAAGAGCAAGTTTGGGAACGCGCCTGGATGGCGGATTACGTGCCGTTACAATGCGGCCGTCGGTTGTGGATATGTCCTAGCTGGTGCACGCCACCGGATCCCACCGCAGCAAATTTGATTCTCGATCCAGGCCTCGCTTTTGGTACGGGCACTCATCCTACGACCTTCCTGTGCTTACAGTGGCTGGATAGCCAGCCACTTGCAGGAAAAATGGTTATTGATTACGGCTGCGGTTCTGGCATTCTGGGCATCGCCGCCCTGTTACTGGGTGCCGAGCGTGTGCTGGCGGTGGACAACGATCCGCAGGCACTGTTAGCCACCCGCGACAACGCCGAGCGCAACGGTATTGCCCAGCGTCGCATCAGTTGCCATCTGCCACAACAAATGCCGGAAGTGAGTGCACACATCGTGTTGGCCAACATTCTCGCGGCCCCACTTATCGAGCTGTCATCGACGCTTTCTCGCTGTACCGCAACCACCGGCAGTATTTGTCTTTCGGGAATTTTTGGGACCCAATTCAGCGACGTAACAGGCGCCTACAGTAATAATTTTAACTTTGACGAACCAGTCTTCGACGCCCAATGGGTGCGCCTGACCGGGATAAAACGGTAACAAACTATGCTGCCAATAAAAGCTGATCAATCAACCACCAGCAAACCAACCAAAGGATATCCGTGTCAGAATGAGTGACCAGGTCACCCGCTGTCCCAACTGCCTGGTAGCGTTCAAGGTTTCCCCGGCGCAACTACAGGCGGCCAACGGCCTGGCCCGATGTGGTGCCTGCCTGACCATTTTTGATGCGCGCCAACAACTGACAGAGCTGCCGGAAACCCTCGCAAACGAGGAACAAGTTGCCGCGCCGGGCGCCAGTGCGGAAGACGACTTTTTAATCGATGACAATTTCGATCCGGACAACCTGGACGAAAACACCCTCCCCTCCCCCGACGACTTCGCGGTAGATACGTCTACGACGCAGGACACCCCCGACCAGGACATTGCCCCTGAAACCGAGGTCCCCCCCGGTACTTTTGCGCCGCTTCCGGAAACCTTGCACCTTCCGCTGTGGTTGCAGGACGCCCGGCAACCAACCGAAACAGATCAGGAAAATTCGGCGGCGCAAGATGACGAGGCGCCCGTCATATCAGAGAGCCAGCACTCAGACGAGTTTTTTACAAACCTGGCAACGGACTGGCGACCGTCGTTGCCGGAAGAGAACACCGACGACGCAGCCGAAATCGATCCCTACGCAGACCTGGGCGCCAGCGAGGTGGTGCAGTTTGACGACGACGAAACACACGGCCACAGGCCATCGGACTCCGACGCGCGGGTGGCGCCCATCTTGCAAAAAGCCGGTATCCTGGTGCTTGGCGCCCTCGCCCTGCTGGTGCAGTATCTTTATTTCAACGTCGACGTGCTGGGTAACCAGGTCTCGCAACGGCCATGGCTGGAAAAATTTTGTCGCGTAGCACAATGCAAGCTGCCAACCCTAAAAGACACTAGCCTGATTCGCAGTAACGATCTGGTGGTGCGCACACACCCAGGCGCCGCCGGTGCGTTGCTGGTCAGCGCTGTACTGATAAACGACGCACCATTCCAGCAACCATTTCCCACTTTGCAACTGGTATTTCAGGATCTGCAAGGCGCAGTGGTGGCAAAGCGTAGCTTTGCGCCGCGCGAATACGTGCGCGGAGAACTCACCGGGGCGAAACGCATGCCGGTGCGCCAACCAGTTCAACTCGAACTGGAAATTATTGATCCCGGCGAAACGGCGGTATCATTCGCACTTTATATCCCGTAACCAAAAAAAATGGTTAGTTAATAGACAATCTGTCTTTCTCCGCTTCCCGAGTGCGGGTATTATGTGCGGCTTCCCTCGACAGACAACAGTTTAGCCAGTGGCGACTCCTTCCATACAAATCGGCCCCATTTCGATTCTCGCACCCTGCGTCCTTGCGCCCATGGCAGGGGTTACCGACTTACCCTTTCGAACACTTTGCCGAGCGCTGGGGGCAGGGCTGACGCCATCGGAAATGCTGACCGCTGACACTGAGTTGTGGCACACCCACAAATCGCGCCAACGTTTGCCTGATCTAACAGAAGCAACACCGCGCAGCGTGCAGATCGTCGGCTCCGACCCGGTGCAACTGGCGGATGCCGCACGCCGGGGTGTTGGGTTGGGTGCCCAGATTATTGATATTAATATGGGCTGCCCCGCCAAAAAGGTGTGCCGCAAAGCCGCCGGATCGGCGTTACTGGCGGACGAATCACTGGTAACCGAGATACTGAGTGCAGTGGTGAATGCGGTTGCGGTTCCGGTAACTCTCAAAATTCGCACTGGCACCGATCCGCAGAATCGCAACGGGGTCCGCATCGCCCGTATTGCCGAAGACGCGGGTATTCAGGCACTCGCCGTTCACGGGCGCACCCGCGCCTGCCGGTTTAACGGTAACGCGGAGTACGACACGATCGCCGCAATTGTTGCCCGCGTGTCCATTCCGGTTTTCGCCAATGGTGACATTAACAGCGTGGAATCAGCGGCAGCTGTGCTGCGCCATACCGGCGCCGCCGGACTGATGATCGGCCGCGGCGCCCAGGGTAACCCGTGGATTTTCCGGGAAATCAACCACCACCTGCAGTACGGAACCAAACTCCCGCAGCCCGAATTAAGAGACGTCTTCGCCTTGCTGGGGGCGCACTTGCGCGCCATACACGGTTATTATGGGGAGCACCTCGGCGTACGTATCGCACGCAAGCACATCGGCTGGTATCTGGCGCGCTTGCCCAACAGCGCCGTACTGCGTCAGCAATTTAATGCACTGCTTTGTTGCGGGGCGCAAAACGATTTTGTTGCAACCCTGTCGGAACAAGCATTGTTCGAAAAAATAATACAAGAACGACGGGATAAAGCCGCATGAGCACCATGAATACCTTCAGGTTTCACACCGACGACACCACTGCCGACGCCGCCCACAGCGATAACGTCAACCAAAGCCAGCATCACTCATTGCAAAAATGCGCGGAAACCGCTCTGGCCAGGTACTTCGATCACCTGGACGGCGAGGCGACCACCAACCTTTATCAGTTGGTATTACAGGAGGTCGAAACGCCCCTGCTGGCGGCTGTGATGAAACACACCCGCAATAACCAGAGCAAAGCCTCGGCCATGCTCGGCCTTAATCGCGGCACATTGCGCAAGAAACTGAAGCAGTACGACCTGCTGTAAATTTTCGCTCCCCGGAAACAACCAACCCATGACACAACCTATCACCGGTATCCAGCGCGCATTAATCAGCGTGTCCGACAAAACCGGCATTGTTGAATTTGCCAGAGCCCTGCACGCAATGGGGGTGGAAATTCTGTCCACCGGCGGCACCCATCGCCTGCTCGCGGACAACCAGATACCCGCCATCGAAGTGGCAGACCACACTGGCTCGCCGGAAATTATGGACGGCCGTGTAAAAACTCTGCACCCCAAAATTCACGGCGGCATTCTCGGGCGGCGCGGGATCGACGACGAGGTGATGCGCGAACAAGGTATCGCCCCCATCGATATGGTGGTGGTAAACCTGTATCCCTTCGAAGCGACAGTGGCCGATCCGGATTGCAACCTCGCGAAGGCTATCGAAAACATTGATATCGGCGGGCCAACCATGGTACGTGCTGCCGCCAAGAATCACGCTCACGTGGCAATCGTCGTCAACGCCAGCGACTACAGCAGTGTTCTGGAAGAAATCCAGCGCAACGGCGGCCTGGGTTTCGACACGCGCTTTAACCTGGCGACCAGCGCTTTTGAACACACTGCCGCCTACGACGGAGCGATTGCCAATTACCTGGGTACGCGGCTACTGCCGAGCGATCGGGCGGAAACCCAGAACGCAACTTTCCCGCGTACCTGGAATACGCAATTTACGCGCTCCCAGGTGATGCGCTACGGTGAAAACCCCCATCAAAAATCTGCTTTTTATCTGGAAAAAAATCCGCCCGAGGCCAGCATCGCCACCGCCCGCCAATTACAGGGAAAGGAACTTTCCTACAACAATATCGCCGACACCGATGCCGCGCTGGAATGCGTAAAACAATTTGATGACCCCTGCTGTGTGATCGTAAAACACGCCAACCCCTGTGGCGTCGCCGTGGCCAAAACCATCCTGGAGGCCTACGAACTGGCATTTGCCACAGACCCGGAATCAGCGTTTGGTGGCATCATCGCATTTAACCGCGAGCTGGATGCTGCCACCGCGCAAGCGATTGTCGAGCGCCAGTTCGTGGAAGTCATTATTGCCCCGACGGTGTCCTCTGCCGCCGCGGAAATTACCGCCGGCAAGAAAAATGTGCGCCTGCTAAGCTGCGGCCAATGGCTGTCTGCCCGACTTGCGGACTGGGACTACAAGCGCGTCAGCGGCGGATTGCTGGTGCAGGAAAAAGATATCGCCATGGTCAGTGTCGCCGATCTTACCGTCGTGAGTGCGCGAAAGCCTGGCGCACAGGAAATGCGCGATCTGATGTTTGCCTGGCGGGTGGCGAAATTTGTGAAGTCCAATGCCATTGTCTACGCCCACGATAATCGCACCGTCGGTGTCGGCGCAGGACAGATGAGCCGCGTTAACTCGGCGCGTATCGCCGCCATCAAGGCCGAACAGGCGGGGTTGGTTGTCAAGGGTTCGGTGATGGCGTCCGATGCGTTCTTCCCGTTTCGCGATGGCATAGACAACGCTGCTGCCGCAGGAATTATTGCGGTCATTCAACCGGGTGGATCAGTCCGGGACGAGGAGGTGATTGCGGCTGCCGACGAAAACGATATGGCGATGGTATTTACCGGCATGCGCCATTTTCGACACTAGTTGCAACTTTTCAACTGGCCTTCAGGCCAGTTGACGCTGCTGCTGATTGGACACAGTACCATCGGAACTCTCAATCCACGTAAACCGTTTACAGGAGTTGCCATCGCACTCCACGGTGTCGAGAAACATCGCAAGGGGCCGAATCCAGATACCTCGCTCGCCATACAATGCCCGGTAAACTACTTGCTGCTCTTGTGTTTCGCTGTGGGTTCCCACTTCGAGCACTTCGTAGAGGTTACCCTTGAAGTGCCGATAGATTCCCTTTTTTACTGTCATTGCCAACCTTCCATTTTCGACGTTACTGCAACCATGTTAGGCTTATCTTAACCCGATAATTTGTTCTGCCGATACCGTAATTGGCGACCGTCCGTCAAAATATTTTTCTGCACACCCCTTTAGAGATTACTGCATGACTCAAAGTAATAGTTTATTCGCCCCGTACCGCCTGGGCCAACTG
This sequence comes from Porticoccaceae bacterium, assembly GCA_041601945.1. GTDB lineage: Bacteria > Pseudomonadota > Gammaproteobacteria > Pseudomonadales > Porticoccaceae > JBFJKD01. The sequence continues at coordinate 13,067 of JBFIHG010000021.1, forward strand.
GCATTGTCCAATCGCATTGTGATGGCGCCCATGACCCGTAATCGCTCACCGGGGAATATTCCCGGTGCGGATGTTGCGACCTATTATCGCCGCCGCGCGCAAGGCGGGGTAGGCTTGATCATTACCGAGGGCACGCACATCAATCACCCATCAGCCAGCGCGTACGTCGATGTGCCGTTTTTCTACGGGGAACAAGCACTTGCCGGGTGGCAACAGGTGGTCGACGAGGTCCACGCAGTCGGGGGTAAGATCGCGCCACAATTGTGGCACGTAGGCGCCCTGCGCGGCCTCGGGTTGCCCGGCACCTCGCTGGAACCTTACCCGGACGTACCGGCTTTCACGCCTTCCGGCCTGTTAAAACCCGGCCGACCCAATGGCTACTGCATGAGCCAGAAAGATATCGATGACATCGTCACCGCCTTCGCCGAGGGGGCCGCCGACGCCCAACGTCTTGGCTTCGACGCCATCGAACTGCATGGCGCACACGGTTACCTGATCGACCAGTTTTTCTGGGAAGGCACCAACCAGCGCAGCGACCATTACGGTGGCAGCATCGAAAAACGTACGCAATTTGCGGTGGATATTGTCAGCGCTGTGCGCGCTCGCATCGGGCCCGACATGCCGATTATTTTGCGTTTTTCCCAGTGGAAACTGGTGGATTACAACGCCCGTCTGGTGCAATCGCCGCAGGAATTGGAACGGTTTCTCGCACCCCTTGTTAATGCTGGCGTAGATGTATTCCATTGCAGCACGCGGCGCTTCTGGGAACCGGAATTTGCTGATTCCGACCTTAATCTGGCGGGGTGGACCAAGCAACTGACTGGCAAGCCCACCATCACGGTCGGCAGTGTGAGCCTCGACCAGGATTTTATCGACGAACAGCAACGAGGTATTTCCACCCACGCCGAACCCGCCTCACTACGCAACCTGTCCTCGTTGCTGGAACGCGGCGATTTCGATCTGGTGGCGGTGGGCCGTGCGCTGATTTCCAACCCCGACTGGCCGCTGCTGGTCAAGGACGGTCGCGAAGGCGATTTACTGGCCTACGACAAGGCTAACCTTGAAACGCTGATATAACCATGCAAATCAACGAGTCGGCTAGCGTCCATCGCAAAAAAAGCTCGTTGCTTTTTGCGGCAGTCCGATTACGCGGTTACAATTGCCGCCGTATTTTTATAGTCGATTATCTACCATGAAAGTTCTGATTATAGGTGCTGGCGGTCGCGAACATGCGCTGGCCTGGAAAGCCGCGCAAAGTGCCGACGTCGATAAGGTTTATGTGGCGCCGGGCAATGCCGGAACTGCCCTCGAGCCAACCCTTGAGAACGTTCCCATCGACGTCGATGACTTCGCCGCACTGGCATCCTTCGTCGTGGAAAACCAGGTGACGTTAACCATCGTTGGCCCGGAAGTGCCGCTCGTGGCCGGGGTCGTCGATTATTTTCAGGCCCGCGGGCTGCGTATCTTTGGTCCCAGCAAGGGCGCGGCGCAACTGGAGGGCTCCAAGGCCTTTACCAAGGATTTTCTGGCCCGCCATGGCATTCCCACCGGCGACTACCAAACCTTCACCGACGTGCCGACCGCCATCCGCTACCTGCGCGACAAAGGGGCCCCCATCGTGGTCAAGGCAGATGGACTCGCCGCCGGAAAAGGCGTGATTGTGGCCATGGATCTGCAGGAGGCGGAAGCCGCCGTGCAGGATATGCTGGCCGGGAATAGCTTCGGGGAGGCCGGGCACCGGGTGGTGATCGAGGAATTTCTTGAAGGCGAGGAGGCCAGCTTTATCGTGATGGTGGACGGTATCAACGTCCTGCCAATGGCCACCAGCCAGGATTACAAACGGGTGGGGGATGGCGATACCGGCCCCAATACCGGCGGCATGGGTGCCTACTCCCCGGCACCGGTGGTCACAGCATCTGTGCATCGAAAGATCATGGAGGAAGTGATTCTACCCACCGTGCGCGGCATGGCCGCAGAAGGTAACGACTACACGGGATTTTTGTATGCTGGCCTGATGATTGCCCCCGACGGATCACCCAAAGTGATTGAGTACAACTGCCGGTTTGGGGATCCAGAAACCCAACCAATCATGCTGCGCCTGAAATCGGATTTGGTGGAGTTGTGCAACGCCGCCCTCGAACAACGGCTCGATGCCGTTGATATTGCGTGGGACGATCGCAAGGCGGTAGGGGTGGTGATGGCTGCAGGAGGCTACCCCGGTAATTACCGCAAGGGCGACATTATCTATGGCCTGCCAGCGGAAAGTGCGCAGACCAAAGTGTTTCATGCCGGCACTCAACTGGTCGATGGCCAGGTCACCACTCAGGGTGGGCGGGTGCTGTGCGTGACGGCCCTGGGCGATACGGTGTCAGCGGCGCAACAAAAGGCCTATGAGATAGCCGAGCAAATTCACTGGGCCGACAGTTTTTATCGCACCGATATCGGCTACCGTGCCATTGCACGGGAACGAAACCAGTAAAGAAGTTTAGACCCGCGCTACCTTCCGCGCTACCGACCACTGACGCAGGGCATCAATACGTTCGGCCATCACCGCCGAAATTGGGCTGGTGCTGGCGATTTCCTCAAGCAGCAGTGCATCATTTATCTCACTATCGCTGGCGCGGGCCGAGTACAGAGCCGACACAATAGCCTGTTCGATTTCCGCACCGGAAAATCCCGCACTGGCCGCCGCGAGTTGTGGCAGAGAAAATTTGGTCGGGTCCAACTCGCGGGCGCGCAGATGAATAGTGAAAATATCCTGGCGCACATCCTGCTCCGGAAGATCCACAAAAAATATTTCGTCAAAACGTCCTTTGCGAACTAGTTCCGGGGGCAAACTGGAAATGTCGTTGGCCGTGGCGACCACAAACACGCGGGTGGTGCGCTCCGCCATCCAGGTCAGCAGGGTCCCCAGTACGCGCCGCGATATGCCCGACTCGTCGTGCCCCCCGCCCAGTCCTTTTTCAATCTCGTCGAGCCACAACACACAGGGCGCGACGCGATCCGCCAGGGCCAGAGATTCCCGCAGATTGCGTTCGGTTTCGCCGTGATATTTGTTATACAACGCTCCCATATCTAGCTTCAACAGGGGCAACTGCCACAATCCGGCAACCGCCTTGGCCGCCAGACTTTTGCCGCCACCCTGCACTCCCAGCAACAGAACCCCTTTGGGGTTGTCCGGGTGGCGCTCACTACCCCCGCTAAACGCTGACTTACGTTTGTCCAACCAGGCCTTGAAATTAGTCATCCCGCCCACGTTGGCAAAACTCTCGGTGCGGTACTCGAAACTCAACAAGCCGTCCATATCCATCAGCCGAAACTTGGCCCGATTGACCTCGGGAATGTCTGTTTCGGTAATGGCGCCGTCGTCGATAATCGCGCCGCGCGCCAGGCGCCGCACCTCGTTGTGGGTTAACCCCTGCAGATTCGACACGAGTTTTTGCAGGGTAACGCTGTCAGTTTTGACCTTGCCCACACCATTTTTTTTAGCCCAGCGCATCGCCTCTTCCCGCACCAGACCCAATATTTGTTCGTCATCCGGGAGCGACATCGCAAAACGAGCGCTGAGGCGCGACAGCTCCGCTGGCAAAACGAGACGGTGACTGATTAAGACCACCGTCACCAGACCATGCTGGTGCTGCAGCGCAATATCCTTTAGCTGGCGCACTTGCCGCGGGTGCTCTGCGCCCAGCCAGTGGTGGAAGTCACACAACGCATAGATGCCCGGTTCGGCGCGGGTTTTTATGTGATCGAGTAACTGTTCCGGCTCATCGTGCTGGGTCGCAGTGTCGATCTGTAGTCCAAACGTATGGCGTTTCAGTCCGTCCGTCACCGACCATCGGAACAAACTCGTATCGCGCGCCCTGGCCACCCGCTGCAACAGGTCCAGAGCCCGTTGTTCATCGTGAGTTTCCAGAGCAATCAGCGCAATACCGGCATCAATCACCAGACCCAGGTCGTGAGCGTCCTGCATCAGCGGTCCATGCCCTGCAGCCAGACAGACAGGCCCTGGGCGTTAAGTACCATATCGCCGGCCAACAATTGTTGTGCCGCCGCGACGCCCAGTTCCGGCGCGCAGGCCAGCAATCCGTCCAGTTCTCGCTGGCTAAGCGCCGCGCATATAGCAGATTCTGGTGTGGAGCTGTGCCGATTAGCCAAAGCAATATCCCGGTAAGCCAGAATCCCCGTCCGCAGTAACTCGGCCATTGCCTCGGGATTTTCCAGTAGACAAAAATGGGTCAGGTAGATGCGCTGTGGCTGGTAGCTCATCAGCAAATCCAGTGACGCGAGGAATTTATCCGGATCAAACTGTACCGGCGTCGTAGTCGGAATCAGGTAACGACCTTTGCTACCCGCCATTTCCGGGTAAGACAGCCCAAAGTTATCGCCGCTAAACCAGCCTTTACTGGTTTCATCCCAGATACAAAAATGGTGCTCGGCGTGACCGGGCGTGTGGCGAATCAACAACTTGCGACCCGCCAGATCGAGCACCGAATAGTCCTGTGCCGTTTGCACTCGATCCGCCGCTACGGGCAGTATTTTGCCGTAGAGGGCGTCGAATTTCTCGCTCCCGTACACGGCCGTCGATCCTTCCACCAGGCGGGTTGGATCGAGCATATGCCGCGCCCCCCGTGGATGTACGACCAACATGGCTTCAGGCAATATTTGCATCAGCCGACCGACACCGCCGGCGTGGTCCAGATGGACATGGGTAGGGATCACGTAGCGCACCTGTTCCGGGCGCACATTTTTTTGTGCCAGCAAGGTTTCTATACGGGGGACAGTCGCGTTAATTCCGGTCTCAATGATGGCCACCTGATCGCCGTGTTCCAGCAGGTAACAACAGGCGCCCCCGGGGCGCACATAGTTTGCGTCGATGCAGGTTATACCGTACCCAAGATCCGTGTAATGAGGCATCTGATTACTTTCTACTTCCCCTTTGGCTGGACATTTTAGCTACAATTAGCCCCCGCAGACACCTTGGGCTTGTGCTATGTTCGACCGTCATTTATCACCGCTCGATCGACTGCTGATTGAGGCCGACAAAGCACTACGCAGCCTGACCGGGGTTGGCACGGCCGCAACTAATACGTCGCCTGCGGAAAATTGTACTAACGAGTCCCTGGACGCGACACAAAAACGGCACGCTGCGGGACTTATGCGGGTTAATCACAGTGGCGAAATCTGCGCTCAGGCACTGTACCAGGGCCAGGCGCTCACCGCGAAACTGGCCGATACCCGCGCGCAAATGGATCGCGCCGCCGCTGAAGAGATGGATCATCTCGCCTGGTGCGAGCAACGGTTGCAGGAACTCGACAGCCGCCCTAGCGTACTCAATCCGCTCTGGTACGGACTGTCATTTGCGATTGGGGCCTCGGCGGGATTAATAAGCGATCGGCTCAGCCTGGGTTTTGTCGCCGCCACCGAGGAGCAAGTGTGCCAACATTTACAAAGCCACTTACAGAAATTACCTGCGGGTGATCAAAAAAGCCGCGCCGTGGTGGAACAAATGCTCAGGGATGAATCCGAGCACGCCGAAACGGCGAAACTGGCAGGCGGAGTGACCTTTCCGGGTCCGGTAAAAAAAGCCATGACGCTAGCGTCGACAGTGATGACTCGCAGTAGCTACATTGTCTAGGCTAGACTGAGCCAAGCCGTTTTGTGCGATACAACCTGGTCGACTTGTTTTTTAACCGTTTGCGCGCTTACTCCAGACTCCTCGCCACACGGATGCCCTGAACAATCTCCAGAATCAATTGCTTGACCCAACTGTGTAACGGCGAGTTGATTGTGCGGCGATGCTGCACCAATACCGCTGGAATCACTGGATCGGGATTAAGAATTTCAGGATAGGGTTTACGTACGATCTCGTAGAACTCGCCCTCGTGCTTCAAATCATCCATGGTGGCAAGCATCAGGCAATCCGTGGAGTGCAGAGTATCAAGGGCCGTCATTAACTGGTTGGTAATCAGTAATTTTTTTCGGCTGCGCCCCATTTTCGCCAGGGTCTTGTCAAAGCGACTGTCACTGTGGGGCGAGACTTTGTCTGCAATCAGCAGAAAATACTGAATAAACGGGTACTCCAGCATCAGGTCGAGCGTTAAATCTCGGTTCTCGAGCGGGTGACCACGGCGCATCCACACCGCCGGAGTAAAATCCCCCAGTGCGGTCACAATAAAGTCCTTGGGTAACTTCTTCTCCACTTCCAGCGCGAAATCCACATCTCCGGATTCCAACTCCTGCACGTACTCATCCTGGGTGCTGGACAACGCAATACACAACCCGGGGGCCTGTTGCTGCAATAGTTGGCTCAATTTTGGGATGACTTGTACCGCCAGAAATTCCGGTGCGACCAGACGCAGAGCACCCTGAAATGTGTCTGGCTGAAAGTTCTGTTGCGCCAGTATCTCGTTAATACCATTGAGCACCTGCGGTAACAGTCGCTCGATTTCGAGCGCCCGTGGCGTCGGCACCAGGCCGCGACCACTGCGGGTAAACAACGGATCCGCAAACACACCGCGCAGGCGCAACAGGGTTTTACTCATCGCCGGTTGCGTGACAAACAGGCGCTCCGCGGAGCGGGTCACGTTGCGCTCTTCCAGTAATACTTGCAGCGCTACCAACAGGTTAAGGTCAACGCGGGACAAGGAATCGAGAGGCATAGAATGTCCAACGGTTATTAATAATTCGAAAATAATACATTATGCTTATGTGAAAGGCCCTGGGAAATTGACCCATAAATTCTCGAATAATACCCTTCAGAAATCCAGGCATGGATCATAACATAACTTCAGAGAATGGTTTAAATAGAAAAAGTATATTTGATTCATGTTCTGACGGCCACTATAGTGACTCCCGTAGTTGGCAAGCGTAGGACCTAGGATCCTTTGCCAACGGTTCTTCTTCCTAACCCCCCTGTATCATACTTTTGGGGAGCTTCGGCTCCCCGTTTTTTTGCCTGCACCAACGCTTTGTCGCGCCTGGATTAAATTTCGTCAGCTGACTCAATGGCGTAACTGTGGGCAATGGCCACACCCGCCTTGCCCAACATGATGGAGGCGGAACAGTATTTTTCCGCTGAAAGTTCCACTGCGCGCTTTACCTGGCTTTCCTTCAGATTTTTGCCGCCGATTACAAAATGGATGTTGATTTCGGTAAACACAGCGGGTACCTCGTCTGCGCGTTGCGCGCGCAGTTCTGCTCGACAGGACGTCACCGCCTGCCGACTTTTCCGCAATATACTCATTACGTCAAAACTGGCACAGCCACCCATTCCCAGCAACAACATCTCCATCGGCCGCACACCCATATTTCTGCCGCCGTGATCTTCGGGTCCATCCATCACCACCGCGTGCCCGCTGCCGGATTCGCCCAAAAACATGGCATTCTCAACCCACTTGACCGTCGCCTCCATAACGCCTCCTCTAAATTCGCCGGCAAGACTACCATATAGCGGATGCAACCGGATGGAACGGTTGCATTTTTACTCATCTGATGCAAACTACCCGACTGGTGGCGGAACAACGTAAATAATCGCTACGCCGCGCAAGAGCACAATGGAGAAGCGCCTTGACCCTATCACCGATTACACCGCATATCCCGAGCTTTGAAGAATTCCTCGCCCATTGCCATCGACGCCGTTATCCAGCCAAGAGTACGCTGATCTATGCGGGTGACAGTGGAGATACCCTGTACTACATCATCAAAGGTTCGGTGACGGTGTTGATAGAAGACGACGACGGTCGCGAAATGATCGTTGCCTATCTCAATCCCGGCGATTTTTTTGGCGAGATGGGCCTGTTCGAACAGGAGGATCGCAGTGCCTGGATTCGCGCCAAAACCGAGTGCGACGTGGGTGAAATTCAGTACAGCAAGTTTCTGGAACTGGCTAATGAGCATCCGGAGTTTCTGTACGCGGTCAGTAAACAGATGGCGCAACGCCTGCGAGATACCACGCGCAAGGTGGGCGACCTTGCCTTTCTCGACGTCACCGGCCGCGTCGCTCGCACACTGCTGGATTTGTCCCGAGAACCAGATGCCATGACCCACCCGGACGGCATGCAGATCAAGATCACCCGCCAGGAAATAGGGCGCATCGTTGGCTGTTCGCGGGAAATGGTAGGCCGCGTACTAAAAATTCTGCAGGAGCAGGGACTCGTCTCGGTCAAGGGTAAAACCATGGTGGTTTTCGGCACGCGTTAATCCACCGCTTGGCCAGGGCCGCAGATTTATTTCTCCAGATGATGGTTGTTTTGCCCTGACCGTGCCCGTTGCGGCACCGATATTTTCAGTTAAACATTTCCATCAAACGACGGCCCGGATTGGCGGCGCGCATAAATGCCTCGCCGATAAGAAACCCGTTGACGCCATGACCGCGCAAAGCCATGACATCGTCCACTGTGTGAATACCACTCTCGCTGATCACAATGCGATCCTCGGGAATGTCCTGCAACAGACTAAACGTCGTCTCCAGCGATGTGTGGAAGGTATGCAGATTGCGATTATTGACACCAATTAACCGCGTGTTTAACGTCAACGCCAACGCCAGCTCGCGTTGATCGTGGACCTCGACAAGTACGTCCAGGCCAACGGCTAATGCCAAATCGTGCAACGCCACGAGTGTCTGCGAATCAAGTGCAGCCACAATCAATAAAATACAGTCTGCGCCAAGGGCTCGCGCTTCGTACACCTGATAGGGATCAATGATAAAATCTTTGCGCAATATCGGCAGGTGCGTGGCACTTTTGGCCTGTTTCAAAAAATCGTCGCTGCCCTGAAAAAAATCCACATCCGTTAGTACCGAGAGGCAGGTAGCACCGCCTTTTTCGTAACTGCGAGCAATTTTTACTGGGTCAAAATCTGCGCGAATCAGGCCCTTACTGGGCGACGCTTTTTTTATTTCGGCGATGACCGCTGGCTTGCCGCTGGATATTTTACTGTGCATCGCGGCCGTAAAATCCCGGCGCGGCGCCTGCCCGGCAACACGCTCCTCTAAAACTGCCAGGGGCGTAGTCTCGCGGCGCTCCGCCACTTCTTCAACTTTGCGGGCCAGAATATTTTTTAAAATAGTGGGTGCAGATGACACTGCGGAGATCGTCATAGGTTCTTTACCATTTAAATTTGGTTACAACGTCGCGTCTTGCAGGCAATCGGTAAACGCCGCCAGTTCGTCCATTTTCTCACCGGCCAGACCGCTGACAATGGCATCCTGCGCCAACGCCACGCCTTCCTGCAGGTCGTCGGCGAGACGTGCCGCGTAAATGGCCGCGCCGGCGTTAAGCGCAATAATATCAGCCGCTTTAGTGCCGACCGCTGTGCGTCGCTTGCCGAGGGCATCGCGAATCAGGGTAAGAGATTCTGCGGCGCTGGTGACCATCAACCCGTCCAGACTCTGGCGCTCTATACCGAATTGTTCGGGGGTGATCTGGTACTCGCGCAGGTCCCCATCTTTCCATTCCGCCACATGGGTTGCCCCGGCGAGACTAATCTCATCGAGGCCGTCCGCACCCGTGACCGCCAGGATACACCTGCCCCCAAGCCGCCCGAGCACTTCCGCAACGGGTCTGCACAGGGCTGGATTAAACACCCCTATCAAGGCGTGCGGCGCTCCAGCAGGGTTGGTCATCGGCCCAAGAATATTAAACAGCGTGCGCACCCCCAGCTCCTTGCGCGGGCCAGCGGCATACTTCATGGCGCTGTGGTGCGCCGGCGCAAACATAAAACCAATGCCCACCTCGCGCACGCAGCGAGCTACTTCAGCGGGATTCAAATCGAGCCGAATGCCGGCCGCTTCCACCAGATCCGCGCTGCCACTGGCACTACTGACCGCGCGGTTACCATGTTTGACCACCTGGCCACCGGCCACCGCCACCACAAACGCACTGGCCGTTGAGATGTTAAACAGACTGGCACCGTCGCCCCCAGTACCGACTATATCCACCAGGTGCTCGCCCTCTACATACACTGGCGTGACCAGCTCGCGCATCACCTGTACCGCGGCGCTGATCTCGTCAATGGTTTCGCCCTTCATGCGCAACGCGACTATAAATCCGGCAATCTGCGCGGGTGTCGCGCCGCCGGTCATAATCTGGCGCATCACGGCTACCATTTCATTCTGCAACAGGTGTCGGTTGTCGATCACTCTGGCAATCGCTAGTTGAATATCCATGTGTCAGCTTTCCAGAAAATTGCGCAGCAAGTCGTGACCGTGCTGGGTGAGTATGGATTCCGGGTGGAACTGCACGCCCTCCAGCACGTACTCGCGGTGGCGAATACCCATTATTTCGTCCATCTCGCCACTGTCAGTCTCTGTCCAGGCGGTGACTTCCAGACAGTCCGGCAGGCTCGCCTTCTCGATGACCAGAGAGTGATAGCGGGTCGCCTCAAACGGCTTAGTCAAACCCCTAAATACGCCAACCCCATTGTGGTGAATCATGGATGTCTTACCGTGCATCACCTGCCGCGCCCGCACGATGTTCGCACCGTAAGCCTGACCGATACTCTGGTGACCGAGACAGATTCCCAGCAGGGGTATCCGACCGGCAAAAGTGCTGACGGTGGCGACAGAGATTCCCGCTTCGTTGGGCGTGCAGGGCCCCGGTGAAATCACAATTTTTTCGGGGGCCAGTGCCTCGATATCCGCGATCGACACCTCGTCGTTGCGCACCACCTTCACCTCCGCCTTGAGTTCGCACAGATACTGCACCACGTTGTAGGTGAACGAATCGTAGTTATCGATCATCAGTATCACAGCTCTTCCCCCGATGATAGATTTCCCGGCGCAACCATGGCGGCGGCGCGAAACAGCGCCTGAGCCTTGTTCATGGTTTCCTGCCACTCGAGTTGCGGCACCGAGTCTGCGACCACACCGCCACCTGCCTGCACATGCAATATGCCGTCCTTAATCACACCGGTGCGAATGGCAATGGCGGTATCCATATTGCCATTCCAGGCCAGGTAGCCGACCGCACCACCATAAATACCGCGTTTGACCGGTTCCACTTCATCAATAATTTCCATCGCGCGAATTTTTGGCGCGCCGCTTAGCGTGCCCGCTGGCAGTGTGGCGCGCAGCACGTCGATCGCCGTAGTGCCCGGTTCAACTTCGCCGGTAACATTGGAGGTGATATGCATCACGTGGGAAAAACGCTCGACAATCATTTTTTCCGTCAACTTGACAGTGCCGGTGCGCGCCACCCGCCCCACATCGTTGCGCCCCAGATCGATCAGCATCAGGTGTTCGGCAATTTCCTTGGGGTCGGCCAGTAATTCCTGCTCCAACGCCAGGTCTTCGACCTCATCGCGGCCGCGTCGGCGGGTGCCAGCTATGGGCCGCACCGTAACCAGTCCATCTTCGAGATGGGCGAGTATTTCCGGCGAGGAACCGACAATCTGAAATTCCCCCAGATCGAGAAAGTACAGGTACGGGGAAGGATTCAGGCAGCGCAGCGCGCGATACAGGTTGACCGGTTCAGCCTGAAAAGGTGCGGACAGGCGTTGCGATGGCACCACCTGCATCACATCACCGGCCAGCACATACTCTTTGATATGCTCCACCACCTCTTCATAACGCTGCTGCCCAAAACTCGAACTAAACACAGAATCCGGCAACCCAGGGGCGTCCAATGTAATCTTGCCCAGCTCGGGTAGCGGCACACGCAGGCCTGCTTCGAGCTGGTCCAGTCTGGTTTGCGCCTGCTGCCAGGCAGCAGGCTGTGTGGGATCGGCGTGCACCACAAAAATTAGTTTGCCCAGCAAATTGTCGAACACCAGCACTTCGTCGGACACCATCAGCAAAATGTCCGGCACCCCGAGGGTATCGGGGGGACAGCTCGCAGCCAATCGCGGCTCCACATAACGCACGGTGTCGTAACCAAAATAGCCCACCAGGCCGCCGGTAAATCGAGGCAGTCCCGATAGTTGCGGCATATGGAAACGGGTGTGAAACTGTTCCACTTCGCCAAGAGGATCGTCAGTTATGCGACTGACCTCCACCTTGCCGTCCCGCTCAATGGACAACTGATTGCCCTGGATTTTGAGTACGGTGGCACAGGGGAGTCCGATCAGGGAATACCGCCCCCATTTTTCACCGCCCTGTACCGATTCCAGCAGGTAGGTATAGCGGCCGCGGGCCAATTTGAGGTAACAGGATAGCGGTGTCTCGAGATCGGCGAGCACTTCGCGTACCACCGGAATACGGCTGTAGTCCTGTGCGGCGAGGTCGGCAAATTGTTCAGGCGTCATAGCCATTCCTTAATATGAACGCTTAGCTATCGGGGGGAAACTATTGAGGTGTGCCAGAGCGGCACAGGGGATTACCCGCGTGGCCATCGCCAGCGGGCAAAGGAAGAAACGTTTTGATCCCGATTGCCGAAAATCACCTGAAACTCCAACTGTGAGGCCCGCATTCTAATCGATTTACCCAATCTGGAAAACCACCCTCAGGCAACTGCTAACGCAGCGCGCATGGCCGCGATGGCGGCTGCGTAATCTGGCGCGCCAAAAATTGCCGAGCCAGCGACAAAAGTGTCGGCCCCCGCCGCAGCTATTTCTCCGATATTGGCGGCGGTAACACCACCGTCTACCTGCAGGCGTATGTTGCAGCCACTGCCGTCGATTAACGCTCGCGCTTCACGCAGTTTGGCGAGGGTTTCGGGAATAAATTTTTGGCCGCCGAATCCTGGATTGACGGACATCAGCAACAGGATATCCAGTTTATCGAGCACGTGGCGCACCGCTTGCAGACCAGTGGCCGGGTTCAATACCAAACCGGTTTTGCAACCCAACTCCCGCGCTAGCTGCAGGGAGCGGTCGACATGTCGGGAGGCCTCTGGATGAAACGTGATCCAGGACGCACCGGCCTCAGCGAACATGCGAATCAGATCATCGACGGGCTCGACCATCAAATGCACATCGATCGGCGCGCTGACCCCATAGTTGCGCAATGCCCGGCACACCATCGGGCCGATGGTAAGATTCGGCACGTAATGATTGTCCATCACATCGAAGTGCACCACATCCGCTCCGGCGGCCAACACGGCGTCCACTTCTTCCCCGAGGCGCGCAAAATCCGCGGATAGAATCGAAGGGGCGATAAGATAATCTTTCATACCCGAACTCATTTGCGTAAACAGCTATTGTTTTTTATAGCGCATCACTATGCCGAACAAGGCTCAGGGGTGCAACACTAACCCATAGGGCCAAACGTTAAACTTGCCCTCACCCCAGCGTTAACCAGTTGGTGTATTGCTAGCCATCTGCGATGATAATGCGTGTTTGCGCAGTATCCATTTACCCTGGAACACCTGCATCGCGATATAGCCGCCGGGAAATACTTGTTATGCCAGCAACCGCAACCCACATTAGCGCACAGGCGCTTGGCACTATTGCTGGTCAGCTGCCGCAACTTTCATTCGATGCCCTGCGGGACCCGGTAGTTACCTCAACCGCGCGGGATTATTTACGCCACTATAATCTGCCTGAGGACAGCAAGTCGCCTGTAGACAGCCAAAGTGCCGCACACCTCCCGCACCCGCGACCCGAAGGCCAATTCGCACCACCCTGTACTCATCGCTGGGGAACCCTGCATACAGGTAACTATACAATCGCCTGCCACTACTGGCACCCAATCCCAACTGCCAGAGGCACGGTATTTCTGGTGCATGGGTACTTCGATCATGTGGGCCTGTATGGGCATTTGATACGTTATCTACTCGCGCGGGACTATTCCGTGGTCGCCTTTGATTTGCCCGGCCATGGCCTGTCCAGCGGCGAGCGCGTCAGTATTGCCAGCTTCGATCACTACGCTGAAGTTTTTGATGCGGTGTTACAGCAAGCCGCCACGCACTTTCCTCGCCCCTGGAATGCGGTCGGCCAAAGCACTGGCGGCGCAATTATCCTTAAGTACCTGCTGGAACATCGGAACCCAACGCCGCAATTTGCTCAGATTGCGTTACTGGCGCCGTTAATTCATCCCTATCGTTGGGCGTGGAATAAGCTGGTATATCTGGCAGCGCACCGCTTTATTAGGCGCATTGGTCGAAAATTTGTGGTTAATTCTGGCAATCGCGCATTTCTGGAATTTTTGTCGGGTCGGGATCCCCTGCAGGATCGTTACATACCCCTGGAATGGATCGGCGCGATGAAGCGTTGGACCGAAACCTTTCGCCGCCTGCCCATCAACCCGTTTCCGGTGTGCATTGTGCAGGGCGACCAGGACACCACTCTTGACTGGCGCTACAACCTGAAAGCGCTGGCACACAAGCTGCCCAACGCAAAAATTCATATCGTGCCCGGCGCCCGCCACCATCTGGCCAATGAAACACCCGCATTACGGGGTCAGGTTTTTGCCGCGATGGGCCTGTGAAACAGGCTTCACCAAAAAACAGTTAAAACAGAACGCGGCAGCGTACCGTGCCGTTAATTTCTTTCAACTCCTGTAGCGCCCGCTCGCTGTATTCGGCGTCGATATCCACAACCACGTAGCCAATCTGTTCGTTGGTCTGCAAATATTGTCCGCTGATATTGATACCGTTGGCCGAAAATACCTGGTTTATGGCGCTTAGTATGCCCGGCACGTTGCGATGCACGTGCAGCAGCCGGTGGGAACCGGCATGGGGTGGCAACGCCACCTGGGGAAAATTGACAGCGCTGGTGGTGGTGCCGTTATCGCTATACTTAACCAGCTTTTCCGCCACTTCGGCACCGATATTTTCCTGAGCTTCTTCAGTGGAACCACCGATATGGGGGGTCAAAATAACATTGTCAAAGGCGCGCAGCGGCGACGTAAATTCTTCGCTGTTGGATTTTGGCTCCGCAGGAAATACGTCGAGTGCCGCGCCCCCCAGATGGCCATCCGCAAGCGCCGCGCACAGGTCATCGATCTCCACGATCTGGCCCCGCGCTGCGTTAATTAAAATGGCGCCCGGCTTCATCGCCCGTAACTGTTCAGCGCCCATCATATAGCGCGTTGCCGATGTGTCGGGCACATGTAGCGACACCACATCGCTGTCTCTCAATAGCGCATTAAGGCTGCCTACCTGAGCCGCATTGCCCAGTGGTAGCCGCGTCACCACGTCGTAAAAACGCACCCGCATACCCATTGCTTCGGCGAGCACGCTGACCTGGCTGCCAATATTACCGTAACCGATGATACCGAGGGTTTTGCCCCGCACCTCGTAGGACTGATCCGCCGACTTTAACCAGATGCCCTTATGCGCTTTGGCATTTTTTTCGGGAATACCACGCATCAACATAATGGCTTCAGCCACCACCAGCTCGGCCACGCTGCGGGTATTGGAATAGGGTGCGTTAAATACAACTACACCGTGTTCAATGGCCGCCTGCAGATCCACCTGATTGGTCCCGATGCAAAAACACCCGACGCCAATCAATTTATCCGCCGCTGCAAACACTTTGCGCGTCAACTGGGTACGGGACCGAATGCCGACAAAATGTACCCCTTTAATTTTTTCCAGCAGCGCCTCTTCCGGCAACGCGGTTTTCAGATACTCCACTGCACCGTATCCCGCCGCCGCGAACGTGTCGCGGGCGGACGTGCTAACCCCTTCGAGCAAGAGAATACGGATCTTCGATTTATCGAGGGACAAACTGGCCATGGAATGGAAACTCTCAGCGGACTGAAAAAAAGGGTCATTATGATACCATAGCGGCCTTTAATCCTCGCTGCCGAGACCCCCGCGACGATGAATGAAACTGCTTCGATCCAATTACACCTGTCCCAATCACAACTGACCCGACTGTGTGGCATCGTCGGCGAACGGTACGTACTAACCGACCCCGACAACTTGCAAAAATACGGCGTCGACCGCACCAGCGTGTGGCAACCGGCACCCTGTGCCGTGGTTTTGCCAAACAGCACTGCGCAGGTGCAGGCCCTGGTACAAATGGCTAACCAGGAGCGACTAGCAGTGGTCCCATCCGGTGGGCGCACCGGCCTGAGCGGCGGCGCGGTGGCCTGCAACGGTGAGCTGGTACTCGCCCTGGATCGCATGAACAGCATTATGCAGTGCAACCCGGTCGATCAAACCGTGACCTGTCAGGCGGGGGTGATCACTGAGCAACTACAGCGCTTTGCCGAGGATCAAAATTTATTCTACCCGGTGGATTTTGCGTCCGCGGGGTCCAGCCAGATCGGTGGCAATATCGCTACTAACGCCGGCGGCATTCGAGTCATCCGCTACGGTATGACCCGTGACTGGGTGCGCGGCCTGACCGTGGTCACCGGCAACGGTGAATTGCTGACCCTGAATAAAGGGCTGATCAAAAACAACACAGGCTACGACTTCCGGCATCTTTTTATCGGTTCAGAAGGCACCCTGGGCATTATTTGCGAAGCTACCCTGGCCCTGCTGCCGCCGCCCACGGATACCCGCGTGATGGTCCTGGGTATCAGCAGCTTCCCCGCTATTATGGAAGTGTTGCGCACCTTTAATCGCACCGTAACGCTGACCGCTTTTGAATTTTTGTCGGACCTCGCACTGCAAAAGGTCATAGCGCACCAACAGCTGGCGGCTCCTTTTGACAGTCGTGCGCCGTTTTATGCGGTACTCGAATTTGAGCACGGCGATGCAAACGCGCTTGATACCGCCATGGCATCGTTCGAACACTGTGTTGAGCAAGACTGGGCGACAGATGGCGTGGTCAGCCAGAATATGACCCAGGCCAAAAATCTGTGGCGGCTGCGGGAAGATATTTCCGAAACATTGTCATTTTCCAAGCCCTACAAAAATGACATTTCAGTTTGCGTCTCGCGCATGCCGGATTTTTTGCGGGAAGTGGACGCGCTGGCGGCACACAGCTATCCAGATTTCGAAGTTGTCTGGTATGGTCATATCGGCGATGGCAATCTGCACCTCAATATCCTCAAACCCGAAGCGCTAACCGTCGAAGAATTTACCGAACGTTGCTCGGGGGTGAGTGAACAGGTTTCCACCCTCGTGCAAAAATACGACGGCAGTATTTCCGCGGAACACGGCGTGGGGCTGCTGAAAAAACATTACCTGGGGTATACCCGCAGCGCAGCGGAAATTGCGCTCATGGTGCAATTGAAGCGCGCCTTTGATCCCAATGGGTTGATGAACCCGGGTAAAATGATCTGAGATTCCGCTACTAGATACTTTCTTCCCACTCACCCGGGGCGCGCAATAATGAACTACCAACACCGTTATCTGGATGGCTCTGCTTGCGCGTTGCCGGTCGGCAAAGCCGTATGCGTCGGTCTGAACTATGCGGCTCACGTGGCAGAAATGAATAGCCAACGCAGTCAGGAACCACTGTTGTTCATCAAACCTACCACCGCGCTTTGTCATTTCTCCGACCCCATAGGCATTCCACAGGGGCTCGGTGTCTGTCATTTCGAAACCGAAATGACCGTTCTTATCGGCGACACTCTCCACCACTGCAACGAACACAGCGCGCGCATAGGGATTGCCGGGATTGGCGTAGCCCTCGATCTGACGCTGCGCGACTTGCAGGATCAATTAAAAAAAGTCGGGCAACCCTGGGAAAAATCAAAGGGCTGGGATGGTGCCTGCCCGACGTCGCCGTTTCTAAAACCCGAATTGGTGCCAGATCTGCAAAATGTGCGCCTGCAACTGCGTCAAAATGGTGAACTTAGGCAGGACGGCAATACCGCCCAGATGTTGACCCCGGTGCTGGAACTAATTTGCTACATCAGTAAATTCTTTACGCTATTGCCCGGCGACGTGGTACTCACTGGCACACCGGCGGGCGTCGGGCCAATTCAGCCGGGAGATCATCTGGAAGCGGAGCTGATCAATTTGATCACGATTCCCGCCGGGCCAGTAATCTCCCGCTGATCCGTCACGCTTCCCCAGTGTCTCCCAAAACTTCCCTGCCGCGCGGCGCTACCGAGTAACCGGCCCTATACAGGGAACGATGCTAGCTCATTGGCCGCTCTGCTGACCTGCACTAAAAACACGTCAGGGGTCCTGTCGTCGTTATCCGTTATCCGCAAGAAACGATAATGTCAGTTTATTGAATTTCTCCGCATGCTCCCACTGCGCCCAGTGGCCGCACTTGCTGAACACATGTAAATCCGCATCGGGAATACCCCACAAAAACTTAAGCCCGTGATCGAGAGGCACAAAACGATCATCCCTGCCCCAAATGACTAATGTACGTGCTTGCACCTCCGACATCCGAGAACTGAAATCGGTGACGATTTTCGGCGCCTTCGCAATACTTTTCATAAAATTTTCGAGATGTTCCGGCTTGCGCATCATGTTTTCGTAGCGACCCTGAATTAATTCGTCGCTCATTAAGGACGGATCGTAAACAAACACCTGAATCATTTTTTTCAACAGATCAAAAGACGGATTCTGATACAGCGCGACCAGTAACTTGATACCTTCCAGTGGCATAGGGGAGAACAGACTTTGACCACCGCCACCCGCGCCCATCAGTACCAGTTTGTCCAGGCGATCCGGATAGGCTAACGCAAAGCTGAGCGCCGTGGCACCGCCCATGGAGTTACCAACCAGATGGGCTTTTTTAATCCCCAATTCATCCATCAGCCCCTTCACGGCTTCTGCGTTGAGGACATCGCGCGGCTTGTCCGCCACCACGGTGTCGGACTTATTGAACCCGGGACAGTCCAATAAAATGGTTCGATAGTGCGCCGCAAAAGCGTCCACATTACGGGAAAAGTTGCTCCACCCTGCCGCACCTGGTCCGCCACCGTGCAACATAATGACGGTCTCTCCGCTGCCCGCTTCGTTGTAATGTAAATTCAGGCCAATATTTTTGGCGCGAACCATTTTGCTGGTATTCGCTTCGGTGAATGATGCCATTTGAAGTGTCTCCATTTTTAGTTAAAAAACTGTGTGAGGCTGCATGCTTTGTCGACAGCCTGTTGACGATTTTATTCTTCCGCTTGTGCCGGGGCCGGATTTTTATAATCCATGAGCAGCGTGGACGGGACTGCGATGATAAAATCTTCCACGGTAAACATACCGTCGTTTTCGGTTTTTAGTAATGCCTTCGCTTCCACCGGCTCCGAGTAAATAGAGACGCGTCCTTTTTCGGCGTGAAATATTTGCCCGTTAATCCCGCTTGCGGCGTCGGTGCCGAGATAACAGATAAACGGTGCAATATATTCGGGCCCCGGCATAGCAATCAGGCTTTCGTAGCGTGCTTTCGTAATCAGGCCCGCTTCGTAACGCTTTTTCATACCTTCGATAACGCCCTGATCCAGAGTCATACGGGTAGCGGCCATAGGGCAAATGGCATTTGCGGTAACGCCGTAGCGACCCAGTTCCCGTGCAAGTGCACGTGTAAAACTGACAATACCCCCTTTGGCCGCAGCGTAATTCGCCTGCCCCACGCTGCCGCGCCAGGCGTCCGAAGAAAAGTTGATAATCCGCCCAGAGCGCTGACCACGCATCACCTTACTGGCGTGGTGACACATATTGTAGTGGCCCTTAAGGTGCACGCGAATGACCGTGTCCCAGTCGTCTTCCCCAAGGTTCCAAATCATCCGTTCGCGCAATACGCCCGCGCAATTCACCACCATATCGAGACGACCAAAATCAGCGATGCACTGGCCGATGATATCGCTGGCCGCCTGGTATTCATCCACCGGCAACATACAGGCGCTGGCTGCGCCACCGAACGCCCTGATTTCGTCAACCACCTGTTGTGCAGGGGTTCCGTCAATCTCGTGCCCACCGCGATCGGCACCGGGATCCACCACCAATACACTGGCCCCCTGTTGTGCCAACGCCAGCGCAACTGCACGACCAATACCGCGACCCGCACCGGTAACAACAGCAGCTTTGCCCGATAAATTTTGCGACTCAGTCATGACTTGCCTCCAATGAATTTCTGAACGTAAGCCGTAACCGGAGATGTTCAGGGAACAAACATAATTTAGTTTTTGAATTTAGCTCCGTCAAACCAGGCGATGCGCAGATGCTCACCTTTTTCGTTGACGCCCATAAATGTACCCGCGGGGGATACCCCCTGCCTACGGGCTTTTTGTAAAATTGGGCTTTCCGTGACCGTAAAGAACCCTTTGGCGGACGTATCCTCGCCGCTGGCAAATCGTTGATTCAGATGTTGCCTTGATATCTGAACCATTTCCGTACCAATGTTTTTATTGCGCCACTCCCCGGCAACAAAATGGCGATAGTAGTACACCGCGTTGTTTAGCAATCGCGGTACCGACATCTTAACGGCCGTGGCCACGCCGTGCCGCCAGGTCCGGGTTGGGCAATGTTCCTTCGCGCTGCCAAAATGTACATATTTCTTCACTCAGTGCTGGCGTAATATTCTGCCACACCACCTCTATCCTAAATTCTTCTTGCTCCATACCGACCATCAAATCACCCTTGTGCTAGTTCAAACGATCATATTATTCGCTAAATGCCCGGGGAGCAGACCAGGCCCGGGCATCGCCATACTTAACAAAGCGCATAAATATAGCATAGCCTGCCATGCGTCGAGCCGTCGCACAGCAGGCCATTCGCCAAGCGTTACAACTAATCCATACAGACCCTAACCAGGCTCTACCCAGACTGGGAATGGTCTCCCATATACATCTGGCTTCTTGACTAGAATGAATATTCGTTCTAGCATCCGGTTATGCCGAGCATCACCCGAACTGCCATATCGCGAACCGCTACACCAGAGTCCCGTACCAGCCAGGGACGGGTGTTAGATGTGGCGCTACAACTATTCTCTACGCGCGGTTTTTTTAACACGACCGTACACGATATTGCCCGCAATGCCGAAGTCAGCATCGGCTCTATTTACCACCATTTCCGGGACAAGGAAGCGATTGGCAGGGCGCTGTTTGACCACCTGGTGGCGCGCATGTCGCACTCCCTTGACGCTATTACAATAACTCACGCCACCGCCCACGACCAATGCCGGGCGGTGGTAGAACTGTTATTTAAACTTGTCGAAGAAGAGCCCGCGCTGATGGCGTATATGCTGCACACGCAGCATCAGGAATTTATGCCCGGACAAGCGCCGGTGTGTTCGTCGCAGCCATTCACACAGATGCGTGCCATGGTAGCAGCTGGCATGGAAACTGGCGAAATCAGGCCCATGGATTCATTAGTAGCGGCAACCACCCTGTTTGGGGGACCCCTGCGAATGATTTCACTGCGCCTCGATAAAATTCTCGAAATCCCACTACAACGCTACACCAACCAGGTGTGGGAGGCGTCCTGGCGCGCTATCGCCGCCTGACGAGTCTTTTTTAGCCGCAACTAGAATGAATATTCATTCTACTGGGAAATATTATGCAATCCATGGCCATTATCGTCCGTGATGACAGCTACGACAAAATCCTTACACCGCTCTCCTTCGCCTATCTACAGGCGGCCGAAGGTACCCAGGTGGATATGCTATTTGTAAACTGGGCAGTCAGGGCGCTCACCGAAGAGGGTGCCCGTGCGCTCAAAGTAGACGGGCAGCACGCCGACCAGGACGCCTGGGTGCGCCAGCAAGTAACCAAGGCCGGTTTGCCACCCGATATATACGACATCATCAAAGCCATGAAAAACACCGGCAATGTGAAACTCTACGCCTGCAGCCTGGCCGCGACGATTTTTGACGTGAGCAAAGACAATTTAATTCCGGAGGCGGAGGATATTGTAGGTGCCTCGTGGTTTCTCCACGAAAAGGCCGCCAAAGCCGATCACTATCAATATTTTTAAGCAAACGACGACACAGGAGAAGGCGATGACGACCATAAAGTTTGACCATACCGTCGATACGTCCGGCAAATGTTGCCCCATGCCCATGGTTGAGACAAACGCGGCGATCAATGCCATGCAACCGGGCCAGGTGCTGGAAATCATCGCCACCGACCCGGCGATTAAATGGGATCTACCGTCCTGGTGCGAGCGCACGGGCAACGCCATGCTTGAACAGAGCGAGGCGAATGGCACGCTACGCTACTATATCCGCAAGGGTAGCACCGCCATTTAGGGCCTGCAGTGGCGTAATTATCTTCCCCGAACTTAGCCAAACGGATTTTCAACGGAGTATTTTATGCCGGATCATTTTGCAGAAAAATCCCGGGACTGGGACGTCAATGATGTAGTGAAAGGCCTGTCTACAACCATAGGTCCGGCGATAATCCAGCATATCGCACTCACCACCGACATGGACGTGCTCGATTTTGGCGCGGGCACGGGTTTAGTCAGCGCGCATCTCGCGCCGCGGGTAAACAAGATTGTGGCTGTGGACATTTCTGCTGCGATGCTGGACAAACTGGTCGCGAAGACCGAGCTCAACGGCAAGGTTGAAGCCGTTTGTCAGGACATCACTACCGTACCACTGACGCAACGGTTTGACCTGATTGTCAGTGCTATGGCGATGCATCACGTACCCGACACCAACCAGCTCATACTGACATTTGCCAAACATTTAAAACCGGGCGGCCAAATAGCCCTGGCAGATCTCGATGCGGAGGACGGAACCTTTCATCCGGAAAATACGGCTGGCGTTTATCACTCAGGTTTCGACAGAGTCGCGCTACAGCGGGTGTTGGAGCAGCACGATTTTGGCAATATTCATTTTTTTACGGCTCACACCGTTGCCAAAAATAATAAGTTGTACCCGGTATTTCTGGTAACCGCGACCAAACTTTGAGGTGTCCAGCATTGGACTGGGGGTTTTAATAACCGCCAACACGAATCTTGTACAGGGTTTGTGATATCACGTATTGAACCACCCTTAGCGAGTCCATGACTTTATTGCCGGAGATCGTACCATGGCAGACCACGCAGTTCTCAGGGCGGGCAACGTTGCGGTAATAAGCGGGGCGGCGGACGGTATCGGGTTCGCAGCCGCGCAACAATTTGCCGAGCTGGGCATGCATGTCCTGCTGGCGGACATCGATGGCGCCGCCCTTGCACGGGCAGCTGCGACGCTCGACAAAATACTGCCCGAGCCAGAAGGACAAATCGCTACGTATACCCTGAACGTCGCGCATTATTCTCAGGTGTGCGCACTCAAAGAGTATGCATACGCGACCTTTGGTCAGGTCGATGTACTGATGAACAATGCCGGCACCAGTGACAAAACCGACAGCTGGAACTCGGTGACCGCGTGGCAACGCATTATTGACGTCAATCTGTGGGGCGTCATTCACGGGGTACAAGCTTTTACGCAAGCCATGATCGACCAACATACACCGGCGTTGATTATCAACACCGGGTCCAAACAAGGCATCACCAACCCGCCCGGCAACCCCGCTTACAATGTCAGCAAAGCCGGCGTTAAATCCGCGACGGAAAGCCTGCAACATGAACTGCGCAACACCGAAAACTGTCGCGTTAGCGCGCACCTGTTAGTACCGGGATTTACCTACACCGGAATGATCAAACGGCATCTCGCAAAAAAGCCCGCGGGCGCGTGGGAACCCTCGCAGGTGGTGGACTATATGGTGAAGGCGATCAATCGTGGCAGCTTTTATATCATCTGCCCGGACAACGAGGTGTCGTCAGCGGAAGATGCACGGCGCATTCTGTGGGGCGCCGGTGATCTGGTGCAGGACCGTTCACCACTGTCCCGCTGGGATGCGGAGTACGAAGCGGCATTTAAGTCTTTTAAATTAACAGAGAAATAGTCGAGTTCGGTTTGCCAGTACCTGCCACCCGTTCCAGGAGCAACCCACGGACACCCTATTTTTGTCAAAAAATCAGAGTGCCTTACAGTTTGCGCCGATAAATTTAATTTAAGGGGCAGGCAGACCACGGTCATAAAACCGATCGGCGTGAATCACGGCAGCTGATAGATTCGCGCCCAACAGCGCGCTTTCCGCCGCATCCACCATGGGTGGTGGCCCACACAGATAGGCGTGATACGCGGCCAGGTCAGCGACGCTGGCAATATGGTCGGACACAAACCCGCGCGCGCCCTGCCAGTCCGAATCCTCCGGTTCCGTCGACAGCACAGGGATATACTGAAACGTAGTCGGCCAGGCGGCGGCTAGCGCTTTTATTTCGGCAACGCAATACAGATCTTTTTGAGTACGGGCACCATACAGCAGGGTAACCGGACGCACACTCCCAGCCCACAATGCCTCTTCCAAAATGGACATCAACGGCGCCAGTCCGCTACCGCCGCCCACGCACAGGATTGGCGCGTGGCTATCTTCGCGCAAATGGAAGTTACCCTGGGGGCCGCACACCGAAATCTCGAGTCCAGCCCGCTCACCATCAAATAGCCAGCCAGTAAAAGCGCCGTTGGGCACGCGCCGTACATGAAAATTGATGGTCTGCGCAGGCGTCCCCTTTGGAGCCGACGAAAACGAATAGCTACGCGCACCATCAATGGCTGGGACTGTCAGATCGGCGTATTGACCAGCAATAAACGACATCGGTTGTTTGAGACTCACACTGAGTTGCACAATATCGTGGGACAATGGCGTGACGGCGGCAATAATGCCGTCAATCAGGTTACTGTGAAACACTGGTTCAGGGGCGAGTTCGTCGAGGACGATGGTAAGATCTGAGCGCGGCAAAGACTGGCAACCCAAACGATACCCTGCGTCGAGCTGCTGTGTAGACAGGGCCAGCGCGGACGGGCGAATTTCTCTGACTCGACCTTCCTGCAACCGATAACGGCAGGTGCCGCAGGTACCTACTTTGCAGTCATGCGGCATGCGCAGCCCATTGGCAAGTGCCGCTTCCAGCACGGTCGCTCCGGGTTTAACCTCGAAACTAATGGCGTGTTCCGGCACCGCGACTTGATAGGATTTTTTCTTGAACAGGGAGAACATACTACGATCTCGGCATTACCGGGCGCCATGTGCACTCGGCGTTAGGGTCAACCTGAATTCAGGCTGCGGCAGGTAGCCACTGTGGCCAGCCAGCATTGGCATTAGCCTGTCTGGCCAGTTCGCGCTCCTGGGGAGAAGCAAAACGCTTATCCCAGTCCTCGAGACGGGGCTTGGCGATATATTTAAACCACAGTGGGGGAATGATTCCTGCCAGAAAACACAGAAACAGCGATGGCATCTGCGGCGCTTCCGGCTCCGGTTTGAGGGCGTAGAACGGGGTATCGCCATTGAGGTGGTGGTTGATATGGTTGGTGATTTCGGCGCCGAGTGGGCGCGCAATCATACCGAGATGATTCCACGCATGATGTTTTTCAATTGCAGCACCCTCGACCCGAAGCAAACCGTAATGCTGGAAATAATTAAATGCCTCGAGCAACATTTTCGACACGAACATCGCGGCCAGCGTGGTAACTCCGGCGGCGATGCCAGCGAAGGCACCTACCAGTAGCGGCACGGCCGCCTGCAGGGCCAGTTGCATCCACAGGTGATTGCGCCAGTTCCACGGCGAAAAACCTTGCCGACGCAGAGTTTGCGCCTCGGTTTCCCAGGTGTCCTTGTAGGCGCCCGCAGTGGCTTGCAGCATAAACGAATATATGGTCTGGCCACGCCGCGGAGTATCGCTGTCGAGCGCAGTGTCGAGATGAATATGGTGGGTCATCACGTGGGCGATATCGCGATTGGTATCGCCGTAGAACGTACTCAGGAGCTTGGCCACAAAACGGGGAGTGGGGTGACGTCGATGCATCAACTCGTGGGCGACTGGCAACGTTGGCACCGCACTCAGCCACACCAGCGACAGCAGTGAACCAACCAGTTGCGACGTAGCTCCGGGGGCGCCGACAATAACATTTGAACCACTTGCTACTGAATAGGCGAATGCAGCATAGAGTCCTATAAGCAGCGGTAGTTGCAAGTACAACGCACTATCGACAACGGCGGCGATGGCCTGGCGCGGCTTGATATCCCTGGGCAATAACACATCAAAAACCAGTAGCACAGCAAAGGTGCCAATACCAAACCAGACATATTGCCCGCCCAGCAGGAAGCCGAGTACGCCGGCAGCTGTCGTAACTGGAATAATGAAATATCGAAGTGAATCCATAGTTCGCCTTTCCGAAGAATCTGTCTGTGTGCCAACCCGAAGAATAAAGTAGCTAAACCGCTCCGCGCCCGCGAACCCATGCTCGTAATGGCGCGCCCATTACCAAGGGGCCAGTAACCTCGCGACACCTCGTCCGAGGCTGGCACAGCCTACTATTTTTTGCTCAATGTTGCAAAAGATTGGCCCTCTGTCACATAACCAGGGAGCTCGCCAAAAAATGCATAAAAAACAGCGGACTATGCAATAAACGGCATATACGAATTCGCGTCATGATATTCGTTTTAGATGCCGGTCACCTGGTCACGCCCCGGAAGAGGTTTAGCTTATCTGGGCCCCATCAAACCAGGCCACGCGAACGGGACGGCCTCGCTTATCGATACCAATAAACGGATGTTCCAGCCCACCTATAACCATCACCGCCTCGGTTTGCACCCTTTGCAAAAGGGGACTTTCTGCGGCAACGTAAAAACCCTTTGCGATGATATCTTCGCCACTTAAATACCGTTGATGCAAATACTCCCGGGCCCGGTGAGATACCTGCATCATCAATCCTCTAGCGCGATGATTTGGAGCCACAAACACCCGATAATAGTAAAAAATATTATTGAGTAATTCCGGAACGCGCATACGCTCTGCAGTGCTCACCGCAATCAATTTTTTATCCGCATCGCGGGCAATTACCAGCAATTGTTTTACTCTGTTCTCGACATTCTCATCCCGGGGCAGTGCATTTTCTCGGCCCCACAAATTTATGGTCTCTTCAGCCAGTTCCGGAGTAACATTTTCCCAAACCACTTCGAGGGAATAAGCGTTGTTATTGTCCGTATCGTTATTCGCGCTGGATATACCTTCTACTGTCCTCTCCTCGCGTATAAAACAATGAGTTGATTTGTTGATAAAAGCAAGACATTAAGCCTACCTTAAGCTCCATCCTTTAGTGTGTGGCAGCCCCATCGAACCAAGCTACGTAAAGCCGCCTTGCTTTTTCATCGACGCCGATAAATGTATGACTTATTCCACCTAATTTTCTCACCGCCTCGGGCCAAGCATTTTTAAGCGCTTCACTTTCCATGGCCGAGTAAAATCCTTTGACTACAGTATCTTCACCACTCAAAAATCGCGCATGTAATCGCTGAATGCCCATTTCAGCTATTTCCTGCAACAGACCTTCATTGCGATGATTTAATGAGACAAAAGCCCTTAAGTAATAGAATGTGTTGTTAAGCAAGGCAGGAACTTTTATCCGCGCCGCAGTGCTTACTGCAATTAATTTTTTGTCCACATTTCTCGCAATCACGACCAACTGGCGCGCGCGCTCTTCCATAAGTCGCAGGTTACCTTGCAGGGCATTCTCCGCAAGCCAAAAATGCTGCGCCTCAGACACCAATTCTGGAGAAACGTTTTCCCAAACGAACTCTAAAGTGATTTCTCCATTTTTTGCTATCTTATTACTCTCATCCGACACAGCATCTCTCCCTTAAGTTTTGTGGTGATTTGGCATTTTTATTTAATTTTCTGCGCGAGCTCGCCTTTTGCATAGCGTTGGTACATGTTTTCAAGGCTTGTCACTTTTATTTTGCTGGCGTTGCCCGCGGTGCCAAACGCCTCGTAGCGGGCGCGGCAGATATCTTTCATGGCGCGGGTGGCTTCGGCA
>JBFIHG010000022.1:0-40360 GCA_041601945.1 Porticoccaceae bacterium
AAAGTGTATTGCCTCAAGGATCGTTGCCTGCATCGCGGCGTGCCATTATCCCGAAAAATTGAATGCTATACCAAAGAGACAATTACCTGTTGGTACCACGCCTGGACCTACCGCTGGGACGACGGCAGCCTGTGCAATATTTTGACCGACCCTGGTAGCAAAATGATCGGCACGCGCAAGCTGAAATCCTATCAGGTACAGGAAACCAAGGGGATTCTGTTTGTTTTTGTCGGCGATATGGAACCACCGCCTTTACGGGAAGACGTGCCCCCGGAATTTCTTGACGACGATATGGCAATACGGGGTCACCGTCGTATGGTCAACGCCAATTGGCGTCTCGGAGCGGAAAATGGTTTTGATTCGACCCACGTATTTATTCACAAAAATTCAATATTAATAGAAGGCAATCAAACCACGTTGCCACTGGGTTTTGCACCGAAGGCTGGAGAGGAAAAGGACTTATGGACTATTGCTGTGGAGAGCGGGGGGCCGAAAGGTATTTACGACAATATCGGCGCGCATTCACAACCCATATTCGCTGGCAAGATTGACGACAAAGTCGTGTGTGAGGCGGTGCACGGTGGCGAAAAACGTCTCGCCCATCAAATATCCCTGTGGTTGCCCGGGGTGCTCAAAGTGGATCCTTTTCCAGATCCGACACTGAAACAATTTGAATGGTACGTGCCCTGCGACGAAAACAGCCACTGGTATTTTCAGACGCTTGGTTGTCGGGTCGCAAATTCCGCAGAGGAACAACATTATCACGAGGAATTCGAAACCCGTTGGAAACCGCTGGGATTACACGGTTTCAACGACGATGATGTGTGGGCGAGAGAAGCAACGCAGCCGTTTTATGCAGACGACTGGGGCTGGATAGAGGAGCAGCTATTTGAGGCGGATGGCAATATTGTGGCCTGGCGTAAACTGTCCAGTGAGCACAATCGAGGTATTCAGACAAAGGAACATATGTAGCGTTTTGTAGCGCGCTCAATTGGCCAAAGACTTTTCATCCTGGCAAAAACGACTTACAAATCGTCAAGTGGAGCGAGTTAGTCACGCTTAATAAATCGTATCTCGTCCTCCAGGACATGTACTTCACATTTCATTTTGTCCCCCAGCTTGCGGATTAAGGTCATGTAGATGACCTTGTCGTCAGGATCGACGGCGTTTTTCAATAAGTCGCGGCTGTACGTTAAGGATTTCCCGGCGGGGAGACTTTCAAGGGCAGCTGCAACTTCAGTAAATTGCATGGGACGACCTCCAACATGATTATGCGATCCTGTGGCAGGGAGCTGTCAGGCCAGCTCGATACCTAGTTTAGACCACATAATCATTGTGCGCCGGAGCAGCGCGATCTAAAAGTCGACCTGTAGCTGACTAACAAACGCCTCGTGATCAAACTGACCCGCGGAGTAGCTGGTATCCACGTCATAGAGAATGAACTCATTGATCAAGCGGACGTTGCGACCAAATATCCAGGTAACCATGAAATGATAGGCATCGCCATCATCCATACCGCGAGCCAATTCGTCCAGTGAGCGACCCGTGAGAGTGCGTAAAAAACGCGTGCGCGACGGATGCTCGTTGTCGACGGTTTGATACTGAAATCCCAGAGCCCATGCCGTATCCCCAAGCAGTGGGAAGGTGCGGGTTAAACCCAGCGTCATCGCAGTGGAATCCAGCTTATCGGACAATACGTTATTAGTGTTTAGTAATTGATTACCATCGGACTCCGAGACAAACCGCGTCCAGGCACTCCAGGCGTACCAGTGGTGGTATTGCAGGTCGTTAAACATCGTGAACCATTCGTTCTTAAGGTCGACTCCAATTACCCCAGTGTCCAGGGTACCGCTATCATTGGAGCGCGCGTACGAGCCTGCCAAGCTATAGGTAAAGCCCCGATCCACCACCTGGTACTCATCCAGATACGGTGACACCCCTGTAGGCCGTAAACCGATCGCTATCCCGTACAACATCTCGCTGTTGTCATTATCAAGGGACAGATCCGGGGCGTTAAACATACCAATTCCATAGTGTAAGCGATTGCCAAACAGGCCCTTACTGCTCGCCTCGGGCAGTCCAAAGTCACCCCGTCTTAGCGAGATACCACGGGCACGACCCGCCGCCCCGGGACTTAGAAATTCAGTGAATTTACGTTCGACACTGGCGCCCAGCTGAGGCGCACGGCCGTAGCCTGGAATAAATTGCTGCCCGATAGTAATAGTGCCGAAACTATCATCCAGATGCTCGAAACGCACCCATGCGTCCAATAGATTTTCCGCATTGGGTAACCCAGGCACCTGGTTGGCTGCCTCATATTGGGTACGAAAAGCAATACGGTCAGCCAGGTAACCCTTGACGCCCATGCGCGCCCGCCGAAAGGTGAAACTGTTGGTTCCTTCCAGGCCATTTTCAGCAGCGATATAGGTATAGCGGGGCTGGAGTCGCCCCCACACCTTGAAAGCCGGAAATTCTGTTTGCGCGAGGCTCTGCGCCACGAAATTGCTTATGGGGTTTTGTGCTGGGGCCGGTTTACTCTCAACGATCTGGGTGGCCAGTTGTTGGCGCTCTTCGGCCGCGGCTTTGGCCTTAATAGAGATGACATCAGCTTCTGTAAGCAGCCCCTTGGCGCTTAATGCATCAAGTACTGCGTCGACGTAGGCGTTACTGGCCAGAATGGGAAAGCTGACCGTATTGAATGCCAGCGCGGCCAAAATAAGCAATCTCTTCACTAGGTTGACTCCTCAAAATAGGGACGTACACGGCTCCAGAAACCATTTGGGGTTTTGGCCGCAGGCGCCGGTATTTATACGGACAGGTGTCTGTGCAAGGCACCGCGACTATATCTTGCGATACAGAATACTATTAATATTAGTATCAATAAAGTGATGTTTGCTGTAATAAATACAGTTACCCCGAAACAGCGCAGTAAAAAGCCTGCGGGTCCGGCGAATTCTTTCTAGGAGGGGCGTACGGAGCGCGGGTCGCATTTGCTACCCGAAACTAAAAGACTGTAGTTTTATTAAAGATCGGCAGGGGGATTACTGTTTAACTGCAACGCGCTCTCTACCAGGTGACCGATAAACCCTCGTACTCTTTCCTCACCAACGCCTGAAAAAAGCATCATTGTGATCATATGGGACGAGCCCACAATCATGCGTGCCGAGTCTTTGGCATCCACATGGGGACTAACCTTGTGATTTTTTTGCCCGCGCTTAATCACCCCTTCGGCGTATGCGATAACCTGCTTTTTAAATGCCAGGTATTGGGGCCACAGGCAATCCCTGACGGAGGTGCTCCAGTCCAGCCAGACGCGAATGTAATTGGGATTTTCCTTGACGTGTGTAGTGAACCAGAACATTAAATCAAACAGCTCTTCGCATGGATTAGTCTGATCGCGCCCATTTGCGTCGATACAGGTGCTTAGAAAACGCGTCATTTCCCTTAATATTGACTCGATCAAAACCTGTCGCGTACCAAAATACACAAATACCGTAGGGATAGAAACACCGGCAAGATCAGCGACGTCCTTGTGCGTGACCCGCGCTATGCCGGTTTCAGCGCAGGCATCAATCGCACATTTTATCAGTTGTTCCTGTCTTGCTTCCCGGCTTAAGCGCGTGCGCTTACGTTCTGCAATGCCTTTGTCCATTACCGCAGCTTGAGTCAACGTTTCATCCTTTATTGTCGTTTAATTACATGTTGGGGTAGTTGGGGCCACCGGCACCTTCCGGCGCCACCCACACGATATTTTGTTCCGGATCTTTTATATCACAGGTTTTACAGTGTACACAGTTTTGTCCGTTGATTTGAAAAACCTTGCTGCCATCAGCCTTTTCGAGCACCTCGTAAACACCGACTGGGCAATAGCGCTGGGCAGGTTCATCGTAGAGAGGCAGGTTATGGCTAATAGGTAAATCGGGATTTTTGAGGGTCAAATGACAAGGCTGGTCCTCTTCGTGATTGGTATTGGACAGAAACACCGACGATGGTTTATCAAAGCTAAGTTTACCGTCGGGTTTGGGGTAACTAATTTTCTTACAATCCTTAGCCGGTAACATTTGCGCATGATCCGCTTTGCGGTCGCGCAATGTAAATGGCAGCTTGCCTCGGAAGATATTGATATCGATAAATGCGAATGCCGAGCCCAAAATATTTCCCCACTTGTGTTGCGCGGGCCCAAAGTTACGTTGTACATGTAGCTCCTTCCACGCCCAACTATTCTCATAAGCGGCTTTATACTCATGCAGTTCATCACCCGCGCGGCCACCAGCCAGGGCGTCAGCGACGACCTGAGCTGCTACCATGCCGGATTTCATCGCCGTATGAGAACCTTTAATCTTGGCGAAATTCAGCGTGCCCGCGTCATCGCCAATCAGCAAACCGCCAGCGAACGACATTTTCGGCTGCGACTGCAGGCCACCTTTAACGATGGCCCTGGCGCCATAGGAAATACGTTCGCCACCTTCAAGATATTGCTTAATCTTTGGATGATGTTTATAGCGTTGAAATTCGTCAAACGGGCTTAAATGGGGGTTGGCATAGGATAGATCGACAATCAGACCCACGGCTATGGTGTTGTCCTCGAGGTGGTACAAAAACCCGCCACCAGCTGATTTACTTTCATCCAGCGGCCAACCGGCACTGTGTACTACCAGCCCTTGCTTATAATTAGCATCAGAAACCTTCCATAGTTCTTTGATTCCTATACCATAATGCTGGGGATCTTTATCCTGATCCAGAGCGTATTTGGCTATCAACTGCTTACCCAGATGCCCACGACAACCTTCCGCAAACAAAGTGTATTTGCCGTGGAGCTCCATACCCTGGGTGTAGCTGTCTTTGTGGTGACCATCGGCACTGACTCCCATATCGCCGGTGGCTATACCTTTGACACTGCCATCTTCCCGGTAAAGAACCTCGCTGGCGGCAAAGCCAGGAAAAATCTCCACGCCCAGCGCTTCGGCCTGCTCGGCTAGCCAGCGACAGAGGTTG
Organism: Porticoccaceae bacterium; assembly: GCA_041601945.1. Lineage (GTDB taxonomy): Bacteria > Pseudomonadota > Gammaproteobacteria > Pseudomonadales > Porticoccaceae > JBFJKD01. The sequence goes on from JBFIHG010000022.1 coordinate 4,996, forward strand.
CCCAGGCTGACGACGTAGTTACCCTCGTTGTGCATGGTGCTGGGGACAAATAATGAGGGCACTTTTACGCCCCCGGTCGCACTGGTCAGTACGTAAATGTCATCTGCGGAGACAGCGGTATGCAAGGGGGCGCCGCGTTCTTTCCAGTCTGGGAATAGCTCATTCAGCGCGGTGGGTTCCAATACGGCTCCCGACAGAATATGGGCGCCAACTTCTGATCCTTTTTCAACGACGCAAACCGTAATTTCGTCGTTGAGTTGGCGCAGTCGACAAGCGGCGGCCAGGCCAGCCGGGCCCGCACCCACCACAACAACGTCGTACTCCATAGATTCCCGTTCCACTCAGAATTCTCCTTCAGGGCAGCTGATTCAGGCGCGGATTTTAGCGGTTTTTTGTACGGCGCGCTACGCAGTTGACTACTGTCGTTGAGACCAATTGGTCAAATAAAATGCTTGATTGAGCTGAATTTAAGCCTGTTTGCGCTCAAAATTATTGATTTATCCGCCTCTGCCCGGCATTATGGCGCCTCCCGAAAAACAGGGTGAAGTGGGGTGCTTTAGTTGAACCGCGTTCCCGCCTCTTTTCAACTCAATACTTATTAACCAGGCAAAGGTAATCCATGAAGATACTTGTTGCTGTAAAGCGCGTTGTCGATTACAACGTCAAAGTTCGTCCAAAATCAGATGGCACTGGGCCAGATCTGGCCAACGTTAAAATGGCTATCAATCCATTTTGCGAAATTGCAGTGGAAGAGGCCGTACGGCTGAGAGAAAAGGGCATTGCCACGGAAATTATCGTTGTTTCTATTGGCCCTCAAACTGCCCAGGAACAGATTCGCACTTCTCTTGCGCTGGGTGCTGACCGCGGCATTCTGGTGCTATCCGCAACTGAACTGGAACCGCTGTCAATTGCCAAGTGCCTCAAGGCGGTTTGCGACAAAGAAACCCCTGATCTGGTACTACTTGGCAAACAAGCTATCGACGGTGATAACAATCAAACCGGGCAAATGCTGGCGGCGTTAACCGGTTTTGCACAGGCGACCTTTGCCTCGGAAATTACCGTCGACAACGGCAATGCGAAGGTCATCAGGGAAGTTGATGCGGGTTTGCAGACTGTGACCCTCAAATTGCCAGCGGTGGTCACCGTTGACCTGCGCCTCAATGAACCACGCTACGCGTCTTTACCGAACATCATGAAGGCAAAGAAAAAGCAGATTGATACCACGACGCCCGAGGAGTTAGCGGTGGACGTATCCACGCGGGTGAAACTGATTAAGGTCGAGCCACCAGCGGAGCGTAAAGCGGGTATTAAAGTGGCGGATGTGGCCGAACTGGTAGACAAGCTTAAAAACGAAGCCAAGGTGATCTCATGAGTATTCTTGTCATAGCTGAACACGATAATAGCTCTATAAAAGGCGCCACCTTGAACGCGGTCACCGCCGCTCAGAAAATTGGCAGCGATATCGATATTTTGGTCGCCGGGGAGAGTTGTGCCGACGCCGCAAGCGCAGCAGCTAAAATCCCAGGAATTCGTAAAATACTGGTAGCTGACAATGCGGCTTATGGCCATCAACTGGCGGAAAATGTCGCGCCACTGATTGCTGAACTTGCATCCAGCTACACTCACGTGCTCGCACCGGCCACTACTAATGGTAAGAATTATTTACCACGCGCAAGCGCATTACTCGATGTGCAAATGATCTCCGAAATCAGCGGTGTGGTGAGTGCCGATACATTTCAACGGCCAATTTATGCCGGCAATATTATTGCGACTGTACAAAGCAGTGACGGCATCAAACTGATGACCGTTCGTGCTACCGCCTTTGATGGTGCTGCGGCGGATGGCGGTTCTGCTACGATAGAAGCCGTTACCAATGCGCATAACTCTGAACTGTCCGAGTTTAATGGCGAAGAAGTAGCCAAATCGGACCGCCCCGAACTGACCGCTGCAAACGTGGTTATTTCCGGCGGGCGCGGCATGCAAAATGGCGATAACTTCGACATGTTGTATCGTATCGCCGACAAGCTTGGCGCTGCGGTGGGCGCATCCCGCGCGGCGGTTGATGCAGGTTTTGTGCCTAACGAAATGCAGGTGGGTCAGACCGGCAAAATCGTTGCGCCAGATCTGTACATAGCGGTCGGTATATCCGGGGCGATTCAACATTTAGCCGGCATGAAGGATTCGAAGGTAATCGTTGCGATCAACAAGGACGAAGACGCGCCAATTTTTCAAGTGGCGGATTACGGGCTGGTAGCAGACCTGTTCAAGGCGTTACCGGAATTTGAAGCCCAGCTATAGGCGTGTTTAGAACGCATAAAAAAGCCGGCCTAGATGGTCGGTTTTTTTATGGGGTTTGTATTCAGAAAAGCAAGATTAGTCCTTGTCCTTAAGGTGTCGATATCTGGCGCGCTCTTCCGGAGTCATATCTTGCCATTTCTTGCGTAGTTCGTCGCGCCGATTATCCGGCAACTGCCGGTATTTTTCCCGCGCGGAGCGAATACGTTCTTTTTCTTCAGGGGGCAGGGCATCAAACTGTTTACGTCGTTTTTGAATGCGTTTTTGTTGTTTATCGCTCAGATCATCCCAATCTTTCCCGCGAGCCTTGTCGTCATTTTCATGCTCTGCCAACAGCAGTATTTTTTTCGAGGGAGCAGGCCGCGCCGAACGTCCGGGCATCGAGTATTCAGCTTGCTCCCAGGATTCAGTGATTAAATCACGATCGCTGCCGTGCATTTTCGCGTACACGTGGCTCGACGCAATCAGTGCACAGATTAGCAACAGGTGTTTGCTAAGCCGTCTCATCAATCTAGCCTCTAATATCATTTTCGCCGTTAGCCAGCCAATAATAAAAATCCAGATTTTCATACAGGTCAAAATTATCGGAGTATTTTTCCTTGACCGCCGATTGTTCGCTATTGCGCCCCGGATCGGAATTTAGAATCAATACTACCGCAATCAACGAGGCCAGCGCCATTCCGGTAGTGGGCCACAGGATACGTCGTGGTCTCCACCAGGGCTCTGAGGTCGCCACCGCGGCGCGGCGCATCGCCTGCAGTTCTTCGCAAACGTCCTGGCGCAGACGTAACTCGCTATTTTGTAGTTCAGACTGAATACCTTTTTCAAAGTCACTCATAACTACGATCCTCCAGTTGATCGCGTAAATTGGCTAATGCTCTTGAATAATGGGTCTTCACGCTGCCCTGTGTACATTGCATGATACGTGCAGTATCGGCAGTAGAAGCCCCCTCCCAGCAGCGTAGTACGAACGCCTCGCGCTGGCGTCTTGGCAGCGCCGCTATCGCCGTATACATTGTGCTAATACGTTGCCCACGAGCCATATGGGTTTCCGGGTTCTCTATTTCGGGCCCTGCAACGCTATCAAAGGGATCCGGCAAGTCGTTTTCAGCCTCGCGAACACGGGTGCCTGGCAGCCAGCCGAGAAATTTATTTTGCATCTTTCTGCGCCGGAAAACATCGTTTATCTTGTTGTGCAAAATACGATAAAACAACATTCTCCATTCGTCCAGGGCACGGTCGCTATAGCGATGTGCCAACTGCATCATCGCTTCCTGAACGATATCCAGTGCGTCGTCGCGATTACCGACAGCAGCTCTGGCGATAGCAAAAGCTCTGCGTTCGACGGACATCAAAAAATGTTCCATTGCCTGTGGTTTCAGTATTACTTCCTCGCCAACCGAGATTGACTGAAATTTGACAGCTCTAGTGACCTGCATATTACCGGTATCACTCCCCGGTTAGTTCAGCGGTGGTGAAAAATTTCGTTGACGACCAGGGCTGTGCCCAGTAATGCGCACAAATCATGCCCCCCATGTCCACGTCCCGAGTAATGATTGTGATAGCCGTGGTGTCGAGAATAGTAGGAGTAGCGGTTACGATAACCGTGCCCACGGTGGTTATAGTGACCGTTGTCGTAGTACCGATTACGGTGATCGTGGCTCCGGTAGTGCTTATTTTGGTGCCTAGAATACTCATGTCGGTCCTGGCGGTGGCCGTAGTGGCTCCAACCATGATGATCATTCTCACGAGAAGAATAGTTGTGACGGTCGTGAGAATCCCGTGCGCGATAATCGTTATCTCGAGCCAGGGAAGGCGTGGCGGAAAAAGCTAACGCCAACATTGGGATAAGCAGTAATTTTTTCATAGGTGTCGCTCCCGGATCAACGTGTTCGCCTATATGAACGGTCCGCAAAGCAAACGGTTGACCCACCTACAAATCAAATGTTGCCCACACCGGGCAATGATCGGACGGTTTTTGCATGGCGCGTATCTGCGTATCAATCCCGGTAGCTGTACACGCACTCATCAATGGCTTACTGGCCAGTATCAGGTCGATGCGCAGACCACGAGGCGGCGAACGTTCAAAGCCACGACTGCGGTAATCAAACCAGGAGTACGCTTCCGACGCAGTGCTGTTGAGTTCTCGAAAAGTATCCGCGAGGCCCCAATCCGTCAGCCTCTCCAGCCAAATCCGCTCCTCCGGTAGAAAGCAACATTTACCCTCCCGCAACCAGCGTTTGCGATTGTCGTCACCGATGCCGATGTCTGTGTCTCGAGGCGCCACATTCATGTCCCCCATGACGACCACAAAATCTCCGGGCTCGTGGTTGGTATTGATCTGGGCGTAAAGATCAGCGTAAAACTGCTTTTTATTGGGAAACTTGGTGGGATGCTCCCTGTTTTCACCCTGTGGAAAATAGCCATTATAAATATACAGCGGTCTGCCAGCGATCTCGAAAGAGCCATATACCAGTCTGCGCTGCGAGTCTTCGCCGTCGTGGAGAAACCCACAGGAACTACTGCGCGGGGCGCTGCGATAGAGGAGGGCAACACCGTAATGACCCTTCTGGCCGTGATAAACCGCATCGTAACCCAGGGCTTTAATTTCGGCTATCGGGAATATGTCGTCGGACACCTTGGTTTCCTGAAGGCCAATAAAATCAGGGGCGTGCCGGGCTACAACGGCTTCAAGCTGATGTAGCCTGGCGCGTAATCCGTTGACATTAAACGACACGACTTTCATGGGAAAACTCTACACAGTCGATATTGCATCGCGTTAGCAGCGACTCACTGCACCACCAGCTGCGGTGCCGAGCGAATCATCAGCGCCATGTAGTCGATCAACACCTGGCTGGATTCTTTCAGTAAGGGGTCAGGGTCCGAATTATCAACATCGGTCTTGCCCTGTTCTTTCTTTACCTTATCTTCTTTTTCAAGTTCATCCCGCCACGCTTTGATGGTTGCGTACGGGGGCAATTGTTTGGCAAGTCTGCGCTTATTCTCAATACCCAGCATCTCTTGTTCCTGTCGCTCATTCATCGCACGCCGCTCGACCAAGTTAAGCGGTACCTTTTTAATCTTATTACGCTCTTTAATAATCGCGATTTCATCGAGCATGTGCACCCAGTCGGGGTCGCGTTTTACGCGGCTGTCATGCAATGCCCGGAGTTCGTCCAGAACCGGATTAAATTCGCGGTAAGTGCGATGGGATACCTTGTGTATTTTGTCCCACGGCAGGGCGTGTTCCTGACTGCTTTCGCCCACCTCATTGTCTTCATAAAGAGACGGAAAGCTGATGTCCGGCAAGACACCACGGTGCTGCGTGCTCTCTCCCGAGATACGGTAAAACTTTGACTCTGTCAGCTTGAGCTGTCCTTCCCCAAGTGGCACCATAACCTGGACGGTGCCTTTACCAAAACTCTGGCTACCGACAATTAAGCCCCGGTTATAGTCCTGAATAGCTCCGGCGAAAATTTCTGAAGCAGACGCACTCAGACGATTAATCAACACCACCAACGGACCTTTGTAGTAAGCCTGAAAGCGAGAACGATTATCCCGAGAAATACGCTGATTGGCGTGACGAATCTGTACTACTGGGCCCGGGTCGATAAATAAATCAGTCAGCGAAGTCGCTTCAAATAGAGAACCTCCGCCGTTATTACGCAAATCCAGGACAATCCCGTCGACGCCCTCGGCACGTAACTCCTCAAGTAACTTTTGGACATCTCTGGTGGTGCTTTTAAAATCCGGATCCCGTTTTCGGTAGGCTTCAAAGTCGAGATAAAACGCCGGGATCTCGATCACACCGATTTTAAGAGTACGTTCATCCTGTGGTATTTCCAGAACGCGGCTTTTTGCACTTTGTTCTTCAAGTTTGACCTTGTCCCGTTGAATGGTCAGCTGTACGGGTTTTTCCTGTGCCTCCGCTTTGGCGGGGATTATCTGCAGCCGCACCAGGCTGTCTTTCGGGCCACGGATCAGTTCAACCACCTCATCCAGGCGCCAGCCCACCACGTCGACCAGGGCGCCATCATCGCCTTCACCGACGGCGACGATTTTGTCTTCTGCCGCAAGCTTACCCTGGCGATCCGCCGGTCCGCCGGGGATGACACGTACTATTTTGGTGTACTCATCTTCACTCTGTAGCACTGCCCCGATACCCTCGAGGGACAGGGACATGGATATATTGAAATTCTCCAATGTGCGAGGGGAGAGGTAGTTTGTATGAGGATCGTAGAGGCCAGTGAGAGCGTTGACGAAAGCCTGAAACACATCCTCGTTGTCCTGTTGCTGTATCTGATTGATTTGGTTGCGATAGCGTTTGATCAACAGCTCACGAGCAGCCCCGATCTCCTTATCCGCAATAATCAGTCGCAACATGCTGTCTTTAATACGTTTTCGCCACAATTCGTCAGCTTCGGCCATCGTCATCGGCCATGCGCGGTTTTCCACATCCATATCCAGAAATTCAACACGCTCAAAGTCGAACTCATATTCAGATTCGAGCAAATCAATATTCGCCTGTAACCGGTGTTTGATGCGCTCCAGGAAGCGGTTAAATATTTGATAGGCAGGCAGCACATCGCCCGCCTTAACCGCATCATCCAGGGTGGTCCGCCACTGGTTGAACTCGTCTATGTCTGCGCGCAGAAAGTAACTTTTCGTCCCATCAAGAGTCGTCAAGTATTCATCCAACAATTGTCCAGAGAGTTCGTCGTCGATAGTGAGTTTGCGGTAGTGGTCCTGGGAAAGTTTGTCGACAATCTCCCTGGTTACAGTCGTTTGATGAGCTGGTGGTTTCAGGGGCGTAGAAACTACGCCTGAGCCAAGAGCCTGGAAAACCAACAGCAGAAGTATTACTGGCGATATACGCATACGGAACAATACACTCCAAAGTAAGTTGCGCAGTGTATCATTTTGGATTTCTGCACGGGCGTACAGCAGCCCTGGTTTTACATTAATTTGCTGTTGTTTTTGGCTGCAGGGTTGCGAAACCAACCCGACAGTCAAGAGCGGGGGTTCATACGATAGATGTTCAGTGCAGACCCTGAGCAACAAGTAATACCATTGCATGATGCTTTATTTAACATAATATACATTATGCGCAGTATGGTTTGGCTTAAGCTACGTTCGAACCGCCAATTACCGTATAGTCGCTAACGAATACGGGCATAATTAGTACCGATAGATGCATATCAATACAAAGTTAAAATTATCTAGTTAATATTTAATATGTTACGAACTATTTTTTAAGTATTTTATATCATTAATTCCACGCTTGAGCCGGGATACGATAAAGCGATGCAGGGAAAGTCTTCTTTATTAAGAACTCAACCGTAAACATTTTGGAATTACCAGCCTTGCCCCTTTATCGCTACAACGCACCTTCGGTACCACCGTACCGTGATCTAACTAAAGAATGCATTGATAATGACGATAATGTCTCAGTAACCGCAGAAGATGCTTATCCACCCAGGATCGAACTCTTTGAGCCGAATAAACGCACGCCAGCTACACTTGAGAGCCCCTCTACGAAAAACAGGCACTGCGAGTGGTTTTGTTGGAACACATGACGCACGCCCCCGGGGCGTTGACAATGGGCTGCCCTGCTCGTGAATTGCTCGCGTATCGTGCCCCAGGCAACATCGCCCTCAATCCTGATTGCCGATGACGACGAATTTATTCGACTATTGGCTGTAGATTTTCTAACTGGGCAGGGTTTCCAGGTGAGTGAAGCCCGCGATGGCCTGGAAGTATTAGCCAAATTTCGGACAAATCCACCTGATCTGGTGTTACTGGACGTCGAAATGCCAAATATGGACGGCATTACCGCATGCGAATGGATCCGCAACCACCCGGATTTTGGTAATTGCCCGGTAATCGTAATCACCGGGCTGGACGATGTGCCGTCTATCGAACGAGCATTTAGTGCGGGCGCCACCGATTTCAGCAGCAAACCGGTCAATTGGTCAATTTTGCTCCATCGCATCAATTATGTACTGCGTGCGAGTACAACGTTTCTAAATTTGAAACAGAACGAAGAACGCCTGGCCGAAGCACAGAGGCTTGCAAAAATCGGTTATTGGGAGCTGGATCTTAGAACTAACCAACTCTATACCACAGATCAAATCCATAGCATTTACGGTGCCCACCCTGATCAGGGCGAAGGCATAGATTTTTTTCTAAAACGTATGCCCGCCGTGGATCAAGAGCGAACATTGATTGAGCTAGAGCGTTGTAAAACAGAAGGCGCCTTTGAAGGTTTTGAGCACACGGTATTACGCGCCGACGGCAATGTCAGAACGGTGTTAACTAAAGGTGATGTTGTTACTGGCGTCAACGGAGAAAAACTGTTGGTAACTGGTGCTACGCAAGACGTCTCGGAACTCAAACAATCCCGAGAAAAAATCCAGCTGCTTGCCTACTTTGATACCTTGACAGGTTTACCAAATCGAGTCTCATTTACCGACTCTCTAAATCTCGCGGTCGCACAGGCGAAACGCTCAAATTTACAGTTTGCAGTTGTTTATATTGACCTCGACGATTTCAAACTTGTTAACGACACCCTTGGCCATGATATCGGCGATCAATTATTACAGGAAGCAGCCAAACGACTTACCGCGACGGTACGCGAAGCGGATTTGGTCGCGCGGCGCAAGGGTCAACAGGATATTGCCACGGCGGTTTCACGGGTTGGTGGCGATGAATTCACATTACTTATTTCCGCACTCAAACAGGGCGATAATGCCGACAAAGTTGTGCGTCGCATCCTTGAGGCATTTGCCGAACCATTCTTCCTGGGTGCCCACGACGGTATTCACCATCACGAAATATTCGTTACACCGAGTATCGGACTGGCAATCTATCCGGAAGACGGTGCGACCGGCAGAGAGTTACTTAAAAACGCTGATACGGCAATGTTTCAGGCTAAGCGTAGTGGTAAGAATGGATTTCGCTTCTATTTGCCGGACATGAACCAACGGGTACGCGAACGCCTCAGCCTGGAAACCAAGTTGCGTCGCGCTCTGGAGCGGGATGAACTATCCCTGGACTACCAGCCACAATTTGATTTGAGTAATGGGGAAATCGTCGGCGTTGAAACTTTGTTACGTTGGTCGAACAGCGAAATGGGCAACATCCCCCCTAATAAATTTATTCACCTTGCCGAAGAAACAGGCCTGATTATCCCCATCGGCGAGTGGGTGCTACATAGCTCTTGCAGCGCACTACGCCGCTGGCAGCGCGACGGTTTGAACGGAGGCTCGCTGTCCGCAAACTTCAGCAGCGTGCAGTTCAGGCAGCGAAATTTGGATAAAATTCTCCGCAAAATTCTGGAAAAAACTGGACTGAATCCGAATCAATTTGTGGTTGAACTTACAGAAAGTGTGGTGATGAGTAATGCCAAAGAAAATATAACCCTGTTGAAGCGCCTCAAGGAAATTGGCGTCAGTATCGCTATCGACGACTTCGGCACTGGCTATTCATCACTTAGTTATTTAAAACGGTTTCCAATAGACAGCATCAAAATAGATAGATCATTTATTCGCGATATTGAAACCGATCCAGACGATAAAATAATCACCTCAACAATCGTCTCAATGGCCAGAAGTTTAGACCTAAAAGCTATTGCCGAGGGTGTGGAAACTGCCCAGCAATTGGCGTTCCTGCGTGAAACAGGTTGTGATGCCGCCCAGGGGTTTTTCCTGTCCTACCCGCTGAACGAGGCGAAGATGATCGATCTACTACGCTCCAAACAGGTAGCCCCAGAGTAGTACCGAAGACTTTTCAAAGAACCAGAGATTAACCTGTAAAACAGCGCTACCGCCCCCCCGCTCACTTTCGCTGCTTACCACTTTCTTAAACCCAAGCGGAGCGCTAGCAGCTCCGGCGCTATCGTGATAAATTCCCGTGCACCTGCCAATTGGCGCTTAATTGGCCCGCATTAATGTTGAGTAATTCAGAGGAAAGTAGTAATGGGAAGAGTACAAAATAAGGTATGCCTGGTTACCGGTGGCGGCCTGGGCATGGGACGCGAACACGCCCTCCTCCTCGCCGAACATGGCGCACAGGTAGTCGTCACCGACCTTAACATCGCCGCAGGCGAAGCCGTCGTTGCTGAAATCAAGGCGGCAGGTGGTGACGCTCTGTTTATGAAGCAAGATGCGGCCTCAGAGCAGGACTGGATTCAGGTGGTTGACGCTTGCGTTAAACACTTTGGACGGATCGATGTACTGGTTAACAACGCTGGCGTTTTAATACTGAAATCTATACAGGAAACAACGACTAAAGACTGGGACTTCGTGCAAAACATTAATACGCGCGGTGTTTTTTACGGCGTAAAATACGTGCTTCCGGCCATGCAGAAAGCTGGTGGCGGATCGATTATTAATATTTCCTCCATATACGGATTGATTGGCGCGCCCAGTGCTTCTGCTTACCAGGCCTCAAAAGGAGCGGTACGCCTGTTGAGTAAATCTGCTGCCGTAGAGTACGCAGAATACAATATCCGCGTTAACTCCGTGCATCCGGGCGTTATTGCAACCAATATGACTAAAGATATGCTGGTTGACGAAGACGCCACTAAAGCACTGCTCGGCACTGCGCTGATTCGCCGTCCCGCACAGCCTAAAGAGATTTCCTGGGGCGTATTGTTTCTTGCATCGGAGGAATCTTCCTATATGACCGGCTCTGAGCTGGTTATCGATGGTGGTTACACCACAACCTGATCCGTATCAAAGGAGGATCAGTGATCGTAAGAACTGCTACTCCCGGATTTTACAACCAACTTTAATGAAACTGAGGTGATTTAATGAAAGCAAAAGCCGTAGTCATGACCGCTGTCAACGAATATTCCGTACAGGAAATTGAACTCGATCCACCGCAAGCCAACGAAGTACGGGTACGCATGGTAGCCACAGGTATCTGCCAATCGGATAACGCTGTGATAATAGGTAAATTGCCAATGCCCACCCCTATTGTTATTGGGCATGAAGGCGCTGGGGTGATAGAAGAAATTGGCTCAAATGTTACTAACGTTAAAGTTGGCGACCACGTAATTACTTCGTTTATTCCAATGTGCGGCGAATGCTATTTTTGCCTGCATCAGGAGCCATGGCTGTGTACCGCAACCGACTTGTTTACCGGCATGCAGCCCGACGGCACCAGCCGCGTTAAGCTTAATGGCAAGTACATCGGTGCCTTTGCTGCGCTGGGCAATATGGCAGAGCAGGTAGTGTGCCCGTCCATGTGTGTCATCCCGATCGACAAAAAATACGATCTCAAAGCGGCCGCACTGGTCGGCTGTGGCGTGATGACTGGTGCTGGCGCGGCACTGAATACTGCCAAAGTTCAGCCCGGTAGTAGCGTAGCGATATTTGGTTGTGGTGGAGTCGGTCTGTCGGCATTACAGGGCGCGAAAATCGCCGGCGGTAACCCGATTATTGCGGTCGATCTTAACGATGGCAAACTTGAAGCAGCCAAACAATTTGGCGCCACACACACTGTTAACGCCAAAAATGATCCGGTTGCGCAAATCATGGAGATTACTGGTGGAATCGGCGTCGATTATGCCTTCGAAGTGATCGGTGTTCCTGCGGTTGCGGCCCAGGCATACGCAGCGACCCGCCGCGGCGGCACAACTTGCATGGTCGGTGCTGGCAGCCCCACTGAGGAATACAAATTCAACGCGCTTGAAATGCCCCTGTCGTCGAAAAAAGTCTGTGGCTGCATTTACGGCAGCACCAATGCGAAAGTTGATTTTGCCAAATTACTTAATTTCTACGAAACCGGACAGCTCGATCTCGACAGAATGTGTTCGAGAACCTATAAGATCGACGAGGTCAAAGAGGGCTTTAAGGATATGATCGAAGGCCGTAATATTCGCGGCGTGGTCGTGTTCTAAGTAGCATATCCAAACGATAACGCTGAGTTATAGTTTACTCTGGTTTATTGTCATATGAGAAAAGGAGCAGCACAGGCTGCTCCTTTTTTGTCCGCTCCGCTCACTTTGAAACCGTTAGGGTTATTGCGGCGTACGCATCGTTACAAATTCTTCAGCGGTTGTGGGATGAATGCCCACCGTCGCGTCGAAATCCTTTTTGGTTGCGCCAGCCTTTATCGCCACAGCCAATCCCTGAATAATCTCCGCGGCGCCGTGACCCAACATATGGCATCCCACTACTCGATCACTGCCACGGTCCACGACCAGTTTCATAAAAGTTCGCTGCTTTCCACCACCCAACGTTTCTTTCAGAGGTTTGAATCGCGCTTTGTAGATGTCAATCTCTCGGTAATTTTCTCGTGCTTCGGCCTCGCTTAAACCGACCGTTGCAAGGTTCGGATTACTGAATACAGCGGTGGCTATATTCTGATAATCCATTGTCAGTTGTGCATTGTTAAAAAGATTGCTAGCGATAATCATACCTTCGCGTATTGCCACTGGTGTGAGCTCTACCCGCCCAATCACATCACCCAGCGCCAGAATCGATGGTTCCTCCGTATAAAATTTATCGTCGACGACAATGGCCCCTTTGGTGTTGGTGGTAACGGCAGTACAGTCGAGCCCGAGACCCATGGTGTTGGGCCTGCGACCCGTGGCGTAGAGCACGCCATCCATTTCCATTTTCTGCCCGTCCTCGGTAGTCACTTGCAGTATATTGTTGCGTTTCTGGATAGCGGACACATCACAGTTAAAGTGCAGATTGATCCCTTGCTCCTGCATTTCCTCCGCTAGAAGTTCACGCACATCCTGGTCAAACTGTTTGAGGAATAGCGGACCACGGTAGAGCAAATGGGTTTCCACCCCTAATCCGTGCATAATGCCGGCAAATTCCACCGCAATATACCCACCGCCGACAATTGCCAGGCGTTTCGGCAACGCCTCCAGATAAAACATATCGTCGGACGTAACCACATGTTCGCGCCCTGGAAATTCCGGCACGTAAGGCTGTCCACCACTGGCTATCAAAATATATTTACAGGAAAAACTGCTGCCATTGATGGTTACTGTATGCGGATCAACAATGACCGCTCGACCGTCGAGTATGTCGACGCCGGCGTTGCTGAGCAGATCACGATAAATCTGGTTGAGTCGCGATATTTCCAGGTTTTTGTTATCGCGCAGCGTTCTCCAGTCGAACGCAGGTGGTTCCAGGTTCCAACCAAAGCCTGCGGCCGACATGAAGTTTTCGTGGTATTCCGCCGCGTAAACAAATAATTTTTTGGGTACGCAACCCACATTGACGCAAGTGCCACCCAAATATTGTTGCTCCGCGACCGCAACCCGCGCGCCATATTGGGCGGACATCCGCGCGGCCCTTACACCGCCTGATCCGGCTCCAATGACAAATAAATCGTAATCCCATTCAGTCATTATTTATTACCGTGTCAGTACCAAACCAGTTTAGTTGTTTACGCAAACCCACCACACCGCCCACGATAATCAATGTCGGGGCTCGCGCTTCTACGCCTCTCACTCGAGCCGCCAGATTACCGAGGTTGCCATCGATAACGCGCTGTCGCAACGACGTACCCTTTTCAATCAAAGCAGCCGGCGTCTGTGCATCCATACCGTGAGCGACGAGACTCTCACAGATGATCTCGAGGCCATTTAACCCCATATAAAAAACCAATGTTTGATTAGGTGCGGCCAGGTGTGACCAGTTGAGGTCGAGCTGCCCTTCCCGCCGATGGCCGGCAATAAACTGCACCGAAGTTGCATAGTCCCGGTGCGTAAGTGGAATGCCCGCATAGCTCGCGCACCCCGAAGCAGCGGTGATCCCCGGCACCACTTGAAAGGCTATACCCTGATCCGCCAGGTGCGCAATTTCCTCGCCGCCCCGACCGAATATAAACGGATCTCCCCCTTTTAAACGCAATACCCGTTTTCCAAGGCGTGCGAAGTCGACCAACTTTTGATTAATATTATCCTGGGTAACAGGATGCTCTCCCGCGGTCTTGCCGACGTAATACAACTGCGCATCACGCCGCACCAAACCTAGCACTTCCTTTGACACCAGGCGATCATAGAGCACCACATCGGCCTGTTGCATTAATCGCAGCGCTTTAAAGGTCAGGAGGTCGGGATCACCAGGGCCCGCTCCCACCAGATACACTTCGCCACTGGGAATATCCCCTGGGGCGGCATTGAGTTGTGTCAGCAGGCGTTGCTCCGCTTCACTTTCTCTGCCAGCGTAGATCAGCTCGGCAATATCGCCCTGCAAGGTATTTTCCCAGAACCGAGTACGCGCACTTAACTCACTGATGTGTTGCTTGACCAACCCCCTAAATTTACCTGCGAGTGCGGCTAAATCTCCAAAGCCACCCGGAATCAAAGACTCCAGCCGCGTACGTAACAGCCGCGCCAGCACCGGCGCATGACCGCCTGAACTGATGGCTACCAGTACCGGTGAACGATCGATAATCGACGGAAAGATGACCGTACACAATTGCGGATCATCCACCACATTGACCGGAATACCCAAATGTTGCGCATCCGCCGAGACAAGTTGATTACAGGTGCGGTCACTGGTGGCCGCTACCACCAATATTGCGCCATTCAGCATACCTGTTCGGTAGGGTTCGAGACGTACCGGAATACTATGTGCCTGCGTAAATTGTTGCACATCGCTACTTATTGCAGTGGCGACGATCTCGATTGCAGCGCCCGCGTCCCGCAACATACGTAACTTGCGCAACGCCGTGCCGCCACCGCCGATAACCACGCAGCGCCGCCCGCGCAGATTATGGAATAGCGGTAAATAATCCATGGTGAGTTACCCGTCGACCGAGGCATTACCTATATGCGTTTTCCCGCCCATATATGATTGTAGTGCCCTGGGTATGCCTATATTTCCATTGCGTTGCTGATAATTTTCCATAACCGCTACCAAGGTACGTCCGACGGCGAGACCGGATCCATTCACCGTGTTCAAAAGTTCCGGTTTGCCTGTGTCAGGATTGCGCCAGCGTGCCTTAAGTCGGCGCGCCTGGAAATCCCGGAAATTACTACAGGAAGAGATTTCTCGATATTTAGCCTGGGACGGCAACCACACTTCAATATCGTAAGTGCGCGCCGCGGAAAATCCCAGATCCCCACCACAAAGAATAACCGTACGATAAGGCAGTTCGAGTTTTTCCAATATTAATTCGGCATGACGTCTCAGTTCTTCGAGAGCCTGCTCCGATCGCTGCGGCGTCACAAATTGTACCAACTCTACTTTTTCAAACTGGTGTTGACGAATCATGCCCCGCGTATCCTTGCCGTAGCTCCCCGCCTCACTGCGAAAACAGGGGGTGTGGCACACGAGACGTGCAGGTAGTTCGGTCGCTTCGGCAATACGTTCGCGATAAATGTTGGTGACCGGCACTTCAGCGGTCGGAATCAGATAAAAATCCTGCTCGGCCCGCAGTTTGAACAAATCTGTTTCAAATTTAGGTAACTGGCCGGTGCCAAACAGGGATTCGCTATTGACAATATAGGGTACGTAAACTTCCCGGTAGCCATGTTCGCGGGTGTGCACATCGAGCATAAACTGAATTAACGCACGGTGTAGGTGCGCCAACTCACCATACATTATGGAAAATCTGGACCCGGTAATTTTGGTCGCCGTATCCAGATCGAGTTGCCCCGAGAGTACACCGAGATCCACATGATCTTTCACCTCGAAGTCGTATTTTTGCGGCGCGCCCCAGCGGCTGACTTCGACATTGTCTTCCTCAGAGCGACCTTCCGGCACGTCGTCATCAGGAATATTGGGAATACCATGGGCCAGATTATCCCACCGCCCCTGTACTTCAACGAGCTGTGTTTGTGCGGCCTCAAGGTCGCCTTTGAGGCCGCTCACCTCCCGCAACAGCGGCTCAATATCCTGCCCTTGTCCTTTGGCGATGGCTACGGACTTGGCGCGCTGATTGCGCTCGGCCTGTAACTCCTGAGTTCTGGCCTGAAGCGACTTACGCTGCTCCTCCAACCCCTGTAGTTGCGCCGTGTCCAGCACAAACCCACGTTTTAGCAGGGCCGTGGCCACCGTTTCCAGTTCGGTGCGTAATTTTTTTGGATCCAGCATGGCGGTATTAAGGTCTCACAGAAAGTTACAGCATACGGGTCAGATACATAGCGGCCAAAGCACCCGCAAGGCATAGAGTCACGGTAAGCACGACATAGGTGAAGGTCAGCGCAAGGTGGCCATTTTGCCACAAAGCCAATGCATCAAGCGAGAATGCAGAGAACGTGGTAAACCCACCCAACACTCCGATCATTAAAAAATTGCGCCATTCCCCCGGCAATAATCCACGCTCGACGATGATGACATACAACACGCCCATCAACATTGATCCGCCAACATTCACGACCATTGTGCCCAACGGAAAGCGTAGACCCGCCACCGGAAACACCAGTGCGTTCACTGCAAAGCGGCCCATGGCTCCCAGCGCGCCACCCATGGCAACTGCTAGCCATTGCATGGGGCTTCTCCCGTTTTGTCGCTATACCGAGCCTCGCGGCTGTCGCGATTGAGTTGCCGGAGGTGGCGTAGTTTCTTCGAAATTTTCGCTTCGAGTCCCCGTTCCGTCGGATGATAGTATTGCTTGTTTTTAAGTGCTTCGGGAAAGTAGCTTTCACCGGCTGCAAATGCCTCGGGCTCATCGTGAGCGTAACGATAGGCTTTGCCGTAGTCCATTTCCCGCATAAGTTTGGTCGGCGCGTTGCGTAGATGTAAGGGCACGTCGAGACTGGGCATGCTTTGAATATCCCCACGGGCTGTGTTGTAAGCGCGATAAACCGCATTGCTTTTCGGGGCCACCGCCAGATAAATGACCGCCTGGGCTAGCGTCAGCTCACCCTCGGGACTGCCGAGCCGCTCCTGCACATTCCAGGCGTCGAGCGCGATGCTCAACGCGCGCGGGTCCGCATTGCCAATATCCTCGGATGCCATTCTAACCAGGCGCCGCGCCAAATACAGCGGCTCACAGCCGCCATCCAGCATACGCACCAACCAATAAAGAGCTGCGTCCGGTGAGGAGCCGCGTACGGCCTTGTGTAATGCGGATATTTGATCATAAAAATAATCACCACCTTTATCAAAACGACGGGGGTCCGACACGGCGACCTGTTGCAACAGGGCAATATCAATGTGTCCAGGCGCTACTGTTTCATCAATCAGGTCGGCACTAATCTCGAGAATATTCAACGCCCGCCGCGCGTCACCATCGGCCACCGATACCAATAACTCCAGTGCATCGCTGTCGAGAAGAACTGTTCCTTTGAATCCGCCCGCAACGTCATCCAGCGCCCGCACTACGACCTGCCGTATTTGTTCGTTGGTTAACGGCCGCAGCGCGTAAACCCTACACCGGGACAACAGTGCATTATTGAGTTCGAAGGATGGATTTTCAGTGGTGGCGCCCACCAGAATAATGGTTCCGTCCTCTATAAATGGCAGGAACGCGTCCTGTTGCGCTTTGTTAAAACGGTGTACCTCATCGACGAATAGCACCGTCTTGCGCTGGCGGTTGTCCCGCTCCTGTTGCGCACTGGCAATCGCGGCGCGAATTTCCTTGACGCCCGAGAGTACTGCGGAGATATTTTCAAATTGTGCATCGGCACCCTGTGCAATCATCCGCGCCAATGTCGTTTTTCCAACCCCCGGCGGGCCCCACAGGATCATCGAGTGCAAATGGCCAGCAACGATCGCTTCGTGCAGAGGTTTGCCAGGCGCGAGTAAGTGCTCCTGTCCGTAAAATTCGTCAATATTAGCGGGGCGCATGCGGGCCGCGAGCGGCTGATAGTCATTCTCGGAAAATAACAAGTCACTCATCGCGAAAAATATCCGTGCCCTCGGGAACAATAAATTCAAAACGCCGGGGATCAACAGTGCGATTAGACTCCACCCTGGTTAGCGCGACGTTAGTGCGTTGTCCCATCCGATCCCACAGCACAATCGCGCTGGGCAAGCCGCCGTGAAAACTCAATGCCACCTTGTCATAGAGGCTATTTTCGGCCCTGGGGGTCAGTACGTAAGTGATATCGTCACCCTCGCGTTGCAGAACAACCCGATAGTCGTCGCCGATACGCTCGATACCACCGATAAACAACATGGCTGGCGTATCGTGAATATCTTCTAGAAATGGCTTGATGGTGACCTGCTCGAGATCCGGGTCGTAGACCCACAGGGTTTCTCCATTGGCCACCACCCACTGCTCCATCGGCGGATTGCTAATCCAGCGCATCTTGCCAGGACGCGCGACTTCCATTTCACCGTCGGTTTTCTGCAGCGGATAGTCGTCCGCCGAATACAGCGTCTGCTGAAATTGCGCGGTAAAATTATTCAGGGGGGCCAACTGGCGGGCCAAATCTGCCGCAGCGACATCGCTACCGGTATTTTCGTCGAGCGCCGCCTGCACGGATACAGTGGCCAGCACAAGGAGCGCTCCCAACAACAGAAACCCTGGAAAATACCTCTCGCTCATGTATCTCTCCGGCCACTGGGTGCGAGCACTTCTCGACTGCCGTTACTGCTCATGCTACTCACCACACCCGCTGCTTCCATTGCTTCGATCAAGCGAGCGGCACGGTTGTAGCCGACTCGTAATTTACGCTGTACCGAAGAAATGGAAGCGCGTCGGGAATCCAGCACAAAATCTACCGCTTCGTCATACAGTGGATCCGATTCATTGTCCGCGTCTTCGTACTCATTCGGACTGCTAAACCCTGGAACCGGAATGGCTCCCGTGGTATCTGCGTCGGTAATAGCCTCTAGATATTGCGGCGCCCCACGTTGTTTCCAGTCGGCCACCACACGGTGTACCTCGTGGTCATCCACGAAAGCCCCGTGAACCCGCACCGGCACACCGCTACCCGCCGGCAAGTACAGCATATCGCCGTGCCCAAGTAGCTGTTCCGCACCGCCTTGATCAAGAATCGTGCGCGAGTCAATTTTTGACGACACCTGAAAAGCAATTCTGGTAGGTACGTTGGCCTTGATCAACCCGGTGATAACGTCCACCGAGGGCCTCTGGGTCGCTAAAATCAAATGGATACCCGCAGCGCGTGCCTTTTGCGCGATACGCGCAATCAGCTGTTCGACTTTTTTACCCACGATCATCATCATGTCGGCAAATTCGTCGATAACGACAACAATGTAGGGCAGTTTTTCCAGAGGAGGTGCACTTGCTTCTTCCGCGTCATCGCCGACGCTGAAGTTCTGTTCGGGTAGCCAGAATGGATCCAGAAGAGGCTTACCCTGCGCCGCTGCTTCTAACACCTTGCGGTTATAGCCGGCCAGATTGCGCACGCCGAGTGTAGCCATCAATTTATATCTACGCTCCATTTCCCCAACGCACCAGCGCAATCCGCTGGCGGCGTCTTTCATATCGGTAATTACCGGCGCCAGCAAGTGCGGAATGCCGTCGTACACCGACAGTTCCAGCATTTTCGGATCGACCATGATCAGACGCACGTCATCCGGGGAGGCCTTGAACAACAGGCTTAGCAGCATCGCATTAATACCCACGGATTTTCCCGAGCCGGTAGTACCGGCCACCAGCAAGTGCGGCATTTTACCCAGGTCGGCAATCACTGGGACTCCTGAAATGTCGTGTCCGAGGGCCAGTGACAGGGGTGAACGGGCTTCGTCGTATTCGCGGGAGGACAACACGTCGCCAAGCCGTACCATTTCGCGATGTTCATTGGGTATCTCGATTCCCACCACCGATTTGCCGGGTATCACTTCCACCACACGCACGCTGATAACCGCCAGCGAACGGGCCAGATCCTTGGCCAAATTACTGATACGACTAACTTTGACCCCAGCCGCTGGTTGAATCTCAAAACGGGTAATGACCGGCCCGGGTAATACCTCCACCACCTCGGCGCTGATCCCAAAATCCTGTAACTTTAATTCGAGCATGCGCGACATTGCTTCCAAAGATTCTTTCGAGAAGCCTTTGTGATCAGTTTTCTTTGGTTTATCCAACAGCCCGATTGCGGGAAGTTCGCCGGGGGGCACGTCCTTGAACAGCGACCCCTGTTTTTCTTGTTGCACCCGTACACTCGCCACCGGTTTTTTCATGGGTGTGCTAATTACCGGGTCTTTGCGCTCGGCATTTTTACGAAATTTACCGTCGACAGTATCGTGCCGCTGCTTCAGTGCATCCGCAGATAATTGTTGTTCGCGAGAACGGTCCCGGAAAGTTACCCACTGCGTGCGGCACCACCCCGCCACCGTCAACGAGTATCGGCCCGTGCTATCGATTAGCGCCAGCCAGGACAAATCAGTAAATATCGTTACGCCAAACAGGAATACCGCGAGCAGTATCAAGGTACTGCCCAGATAACTGAAGGCCGATGCGGTGGCTTCAGCCACCTGCCCGCCGAGGATACCTCCGACGCCAAACGGTAGCGTACTAACCGTTTCCGAGTGGTGTAGCACCGCCAGGGCCGTGGCGCTAACCATCACCAGAACCAGGCCGATAGCGCGTAACACGAAAATCACCCACTCAAACCCCCGATCTTCAATGCGTCTGGCGCGGAATACATTCCAGGCTCGTAACGCCAGAAGGCCCGGGAACAGATAGGCCAAATAACCAAACAAGGAAAAAAACACGTCGGCCAACCACGCACCAGTGGGACCAACAGCATTGCTAACCGCAGCACTACTGCCTGTATGGGACCAACCGGGATCGTCCTGGGAATAACTGAACAGCGCTATAAGCAGATAGGCACTCACCGCCAGCCAACCGATCAGTGCGCCCTCCTGCCGAATCAGCTGCCGACGGTTTTTAATATGCAATCCACCAACGCTACCGTCGTTGTCCTTTTTTGCCGCCTTTGCCAAATTATCTATTCCTACATTGGGGAACTGCCGCGCCAACCGCTATTGTAATACCTCGCCTACGGATTACTAGCAATGGCCCGATTTGTACATTGGTCGTCTGAAGTACACTTCAATTGGCAGCGAGTATCCGTATTCATTATGATAACCGCCCATTTGTCATTTTAATCCCACTCAACCAAACCTGACTTGCAACACGAGAGAGTTTCCAATGTCCGAAGTGCAACACCACCGCCTGATTATTCTTGGCTCCGGCCCCGCTGGTTGGAGCGCCGCAGTCTACGCTGCACGTGCGAACCTGCATCCCACCGTTATCACTGGCCTTCAGCAGGGCGGACAATTAACCACCACCACCGATGTGGACAACTGGCCAGGCGACTGGCAAGGGGTACAGGGACCAGACTTAATGTTACGCATGCAAAAACATGCAGAACGCTTTGATACTAAAGTAATTTTTGATCATATTGAAAACGTAGATTTAAGTCAACACCCATTTACCCTCAAAGGCAGTAACCACTACAGCTGCGATGCTCTGATCATTACCACCGGGGCGTCGGCCAAATATCTCGGACTCCCTTCCGAACAGACTTTTATGGGTAAAGGGGTCAGCGCCTGCGCCACCTGCGATGGTTTTTTCTATCGCGATCAGAAAGTTGTGGTGGTGGGCGGTGGTAACACGGCGGTGGAAGAAGCGCTGTATCTGTCGAACATCTGTCGCGAGGTGGTGCTGGTTCACCGCCGAGATACTTTGCGCGCTGAAAAAATGCTACAGGACAAATTGATGGAGAAAACCCGAAACGGAAATATCTCCCTCGTGTGGAATCATACACCCCTTGAGATTCTCGGCGACGATCAGGGTGTAACGGGAATCAGATTACAGAGTACAACCGATCAAATGATTCAAGATGTAGCCGCCAGCGGTGTATTTATTGCCATCGGACATACGCCGAATACTGACATTTTTAAGGAAGTGCTGGCCATGAAGAACGGCTACATCACTGTCCAGGGTGGATCGGACGGAAATGCCACCGCCACCAGTATTAACGGCGTTTTCGCTGCCGGAGATGTCGCCGACCATGTTTATCGCCAGGCCGTGACTTCAGCCGGGTCGGGCTGTATGGCTGCACTCGATGCCGAGAAATTTCTCGACAATTTAACTTAGCCAAAACCCCGTGCAACTGCCGTTCCTCGATCCGGTAAATCCGATTTTTCCGGAGCCGGAAAGCGCACTGGACGAACCCAATGGGCTCCTCGCTGTGGGCGGTAATTTGTCTGTATCAACACTACGGGCGGCGTATCGTCGAGGGATATTCCCATGGTACACACAGGGCCAGCCATTACTTTGGTGGAGCCCAACTCCACGGGCGCTGATCCCTACCGACCAAATACATATTTCCCGCAGTCTGCGCAAAATTTTAACCCGCAGACACTACGAAATTCGCGTGGATTTCGCATTTGAGGCGGTGCTAAAAAATTGCGCGGCACCGCGCGCGGGACGCACCGAAACCTGGATTACTCCAGATATGCAGCAGGCATATCTGGATATGTATGCAGCAGGACACGCACACTCGGTGGAATGCTGGATCGATGGCACCCTCGCCGGCGGGCTATATGGACTTGCCACGGGCTCGGTGTTTAGCGGCGAATCCATGTTCAGCAACGCTGCCAACGCTTCCAAAATCGTAATGGCTCACCTTGTGGCTGGAATTCGGCAGGCGGGATTTACGGTACTGGACTGCCAGATACCGAACCCACACCTGATTTCCATGGGTGCCATCCTGGTGCCACGCGCCGAGTTTGTCAGCATGCTTAATCGAGCTGACGGACAGGATTTGGACTGGCCTCATAAGCTTATTTCGGATAAGGTTTACTAACGACTTTGTTTTGGCCGGGCGCATATGACTCGAGACGTCTCACCAGATTTACAAAAAATTCGGCTGTTTTTAACCGAACCGCATCGCTGCAGTTACCTGCCGGATCAAAAGGCGGTAACCGCCTTCGTAGACCCTCAGTTGACCATCGATGCGCAGACCTACAATCGCTTGTCCGGCGTGGGATTTCGTCGTAGCGGTCAGTATATATATACACCCCGTTGCACTCACTGCAAAGCCTGTATACCGGTGCGTCTACCCGTGCAGGAATTTTCACCCAGCCGACAACAGCGGCGCACCCTGAAACGTAATCAGGATGTTCAAATCGATATTGCCGAACAGATTGACGTAGACCTGCACTACCCGCTCTATGAACGTTATATCGAAGCACGCCACCGCGACGGCGACATGCATCCGCCTTCAAAAAAGCAATATCAGGACTTTATCGGTAACCCCTGGGAATGTACCCGTTTTATGGAGTTCACAGTGGCCGGCAAGTTATTGGGCTGCGCGGTTATCGATTACTTGGATACGGGTTTGTCCGCGATTTACACCTATTTTGATCCAGACCAGGCGCGACGCGGCCTGGGCACGTTCTCTATTCTCAGCCAGGTACAATTGGCCCGGGAGCATAATCTGGAGTATGTCTATCTGGGCTATTGGGTCCGCAACTGCGGCAAAATGAACTACAAATCCAAGTTTCGCCCCGCCGAGCTATACCTCAATAACCGGTGGCTTAAATATTGACGGCGCTTTGCTAACCCGTCGGTTTTCAGGCACAATGCCGCCCGCACTTCTACTTAACCGAATTACCTCGAGTATTGCTGGACTATGGCGAAAGAAGATCAAATCGAAATGGAAGGTGAGGTGATAGACACCCTGCCCAACACCATGTTCCGCGTTAAGCTGGAAAATGGACATGTGGTGACCGCGCACATATCCGGGAAAATGCGTAAAAATTATATTCGTATATTAACCGGTGACAAGGTCAAAGTAGAACTGACGCCCTACGATCTAAGTAAAGGTCGCATTACATATCGCGCTCGTTAAACCGGTTATCTCACTGCACTGTAGACTAAAACCTGCATCAACCACCTGACTTCGCCTCCACCACCAGCTCGTCATTTTTAACGCGTACCTGCACGACTCCTCCACCAGAAGCCAACTTGCCAAACAACACCTCTTCGGCCAGCGGTTTTTTAATCTTTTCCTGAATAAGACGCGCCATGGGCCGAGCGCCCATTTTTTCATCGTAACCATGGACGGCAAGCCACCGTCGCGCCTCTGCATCCACGTCCAGCTCGACCTTTTTGTCGTCCAGTTGAGCTTGCAGTTCCGTGAGAAATTTATCCACCACCGTTTGGATGACTTCGCCACTGAGCGCTTTGAATTGCACGATGGCGTCCAGACGATTGCGAAACTCCGGAGAAAACATTTTCTTGATGGCTTCGATTGCGTCGCTACTGTGATCCTGATGGGTAAAACCCATGGACGTGCGACTTACGAGCTCGCCACCTGCGTTGGTGGTCATAATCAGAATAACGTTGCGGAAATCCGCTTTGCGGCCATTGTTGTCCGTGAGCGTTCCATGATCCATAACCTGCAGCAGCAGATTGAACACATCCGGGTGAGCCTTTTCAATTTCATCCAGTAGCACCACGCAATGGGGGTGCTTGGTCACCGCGTCGGTTAACAAGCCACCCTGATCAAAGCCTATGTAGCCGGGTGGCGCCCCGATCAATCGCGATACTGTGTGGCGCTCCATATACTCCGACATGTCGATACGTATCAGCTCGATACCCAGCACTTCCGCAAGCTGGCGGGACACTTCGGTTTTACCGACACCGGTCGGGCCTGCAAAAAGAAAAGAGCCAACCGGTTTTTTGTCATCCCGGAGACCGGCTCGGGCCAGCTTAATTGCTGCGTCCAGCGTTTCTATACCCTCATCCTGGCCAAACACCACAAGCTTGAGTCTGGAGCTCAATTCGCGCAGCTGAAGTTTATCCGACGAAGAGACGCTTTTCGGCGGAATCCTGGCGATGCGCGCCACGATCGCCTCGATATCGCCTACGCCCACCACTTTTTTACGCCGCGCTGCAGACTGAAGTTGCTGGAAAGCACCTGCCTCATCGATCACGTCGATGGCTTTGTCGGGCAAAAAACGATCCGTAATGTAACGCGCCGACAATTCAGCGGCGGACTTCAGCGCAGTTACCGTATACCGTAAACCGTGATAATCCTCGAATCGCGATTTCAGTCCTTTGAGTATCTCAACGGTTTCTTCAACGGACGGTTCGGGCACATCAATTTTTTGGAAGCGCCTCGAAAGTGCACGATCCTTGTCGAAAATACCCCGGTATTCCTGATAGGTTGTCGACCCCATGCAGCGAATTTTTCCGGAAGTCAGTATAGGCTTAAGCAGGTTCGAGGCATCCATTACCCCGCCCGACGCAGCTCCTGCGCCGATAATAGTGTGTATTTCATCGATAAACAGTATCGCTTTATCTTCCTGCTCGAGCTCTGCTAATAGCCCCTTGAAGCGTTTTTCGAAATCGCCGCGATACTTCGTTCCCGCCAGCAAGCCGCCCATATCGAGCGCGTAAATAGTGCTACCCAATAATGCTTCCGGTGCGCTCTCTTCGACGATAAGTTTGGCCAGCCCCTCTGCGATCGCCGTTTTCCCCACACCCGATTCCCCGACCAGCAGCGGATTATTTTTTCTGCGCCGCATCAATACCTGACACACCCGCTCCAGCTCACCCTGTCGCCCCACCAGCGGGTCGATATAGCCATTGATGGCCTGGACGTTCAGGTTAGAAGCAAACTGTTCGAGCATACTCTGCTGCTCGGCTACACCCTCGCCAGCCGCCTCCAGGGCCTCCCCGCCAGGCTCAGGCCCGCGCGCTGCCTGGTTGCCAATTTTTGCAATACCGTGAGACAGAAAGTTAACTACATCTATGCGCGATATATTTTGCAACCGTAAAAAATACACGGCCTGGCTTTCCTGCTCACTAAATATGGCCACCACCACGTTCGCACCGCGTACTTCCTTTTTCCCGGACGATTGCACATGGAACACCGCACGTTGCAAGACCCGTTGAAATGCCAGGGTCGGCTGGGTTTCTCTGGCACTGTCATCAGACGGAATAACCGGTGTGGTTGAGTCAACGAATTCACTTAAATCCCTGCGCAACACCTCGCGATCCGCGCCACAGGCGTCTAGCACTTCAATGGCAGAATCGTTGTCCAGTAGTGCCAACAGCAGGTGTTCAACCGTCATAAACTCATGACGCTTCGCATTCGCCCCCTGAAAAGCGAGGTTTAATGTCATCTCCAAGTCGCGACTTAACATGACCGTCTCCGATTAGCTGTCATCATCCTGCTCCTCCGCTGGCTCTGTGTCGCACAGCAACGGATGTTCGTTGTCCCGGGCGTACTGATTGACCTGAGCCGCCTTGGTCTCAGCTACCTCGCGGGTAAACACACCGCAAACACCTTTGCCTTCGGTGTGTACCTTTAACATGACCCTGACTGCCAATTCTCGGTCAAGTGCGAAAAATTTCTCCAGAACCTCCACCACGAACTCCATTGGCGTGTAGTCATCGTTCAGTAAAACAACACGGTATAGCGGCGGCTTTTTGAGCTTGGGCAGGACCTCTTCCAGAACCTCCCCTGTACGGTTATCGCCACCCGTCTCTCCAGGGCCACTAGATACCACGCCTTTTCTCCACTTGAGCTCATTCATGATTCGAGAACAATATACGTCAGTCTGCCATTAGTCACAGTGGTTATTCTACCGCTCCCGGCACCATTTGTGACGATCATTTAACAACTAACGGTACTTGACTTGACGGGAAAATACCGCTAGAAAGAGCAGTGCGGAGGAGATTCACAGGGAAAACATCCACTCCATAACCTGATAATTTTAGTAGTCGGGTTTTAATTAATAATTAATATAAAAGTTGTTGGGAGAGAACCGATGCCTAATGGAACGGTAAAGTGGTTCAACAATGCCAAAGGGTATGGTTTCATTTTGTCGGCTGAAAGTGGCGGCGATATCTTTGCCCATTACTCAGCGATCAATATGGACGGCTATAAAACGCTTAAGGCCGGTCAGGAAGTGCAGTTTGACATCGTCGAAGGCACCAAAGGGATACATGCGGCAAATATTCGCCCGTCTGGCTCCAATGGCCTGATCGACGGTGCATCGAGCGATACATCGCCTACCGTTGATGCGACGCCTGTGCAGCCCTCCGATACGCCTGAAAATATTAGCTAGCGGTATCGAACACAACCTTCCTTCAAAGCGCTCCCGAACCTGAAAACACCCAAAAACAGGTATTTTCAGGCTCGATATGAGCTGTGGACAATCCTACATGTGGCTAATTATCGCATCGCCAAACTCTGAGCATGACAACAGCTTTGCGCCCTCCATCAACCGCTCAAAATCATAGGTAACCGTTTTAGCAGTAATGGCGCCCTCAATGCCTTTGACAATCAAGTCTGCCGCATCGTTCCAGCCCATATGGCGTAGCATCATCTCCGCGGACAAGATCTCCGAGCCCGGGTTAACTTTGTCCTGACCGGCATATTTGGGCGCCGTGCCGTGAGTAGCCTCGAACATGGCCACGGTATCGGACAGGTTCGCCCCTGGAGCAATCCCAATACCGCCGACCTGCGCCGCCAATGCGTCCGACAGATAGTCCCCATTCAGGTTAAGGGTCGCGATAACACTATATTCAGCCGGACGCAGTAGTATTTGTTGCAGCATGGCATCCGCAATAACATCCTTGATAACGATCTGCTCACCGGATGCTGGATTTGTTATCGAGTGCCATGGCCCGCCATCGATGGGCTGCGCGCCAAACTCGTCCCGTGCAAGCTCGTAACCCCAATCGCAGAAGGCCCCTTCGGTGAACTTCATGATGTTGCCTTTGTGCACCAGGGTCACCGATGGCTTGTTCTGGTCGAGAGCATATTGAATAGCGCGACGTACCAGCCGTTTGGTACCTTCTTCGGATACCGGCTTGATACCTATGCCACAATTTTCGGGGAAGCGAATCTTGGTAACGCCTAACTCTGTTTGCAGAAACTGAATGACTTTCTTGGCTTCGTCACTACCTGCCCGCCATTCGATTCCGGCGTAGATGTCTTCGGAATTTTCCCGAAAAATACACATATCCACTTTGCCCGGCTCTTTCACTGGCGATGGCACGCCCGTAAACCAGCGCACCGGCCTTTGACAAACATAGAGATCGAGCTCCTGGCGCAGGGCCACGTTCAAGGAGCGAAACCCCCCACCTACCGGCGTGGTAAGCGGCCCTTTGATGGAAACACTATAATCCTTGATCGCCTCGAGTGTTTCCGGGGGGAACCAGTTTCCGTCATACAGTTCCGCCGCTTTTTCGCCGCAATACACTTCCATCCACACAATCGCCTTCTTGTTATCGTAGGCTTTGGCGATAGCTGCATCGGTAACTTTGATCATCACCGGCGTGACATCCGCACCGATACCATCACCTTCGATAAACGGGATAATCGGATTGTCGGGAATGTTAAGGGACAAATCACTGTTAACGGTTATTTTTGTCCCTTGCTGTGGAACCTTGATATGCTGAAACCCCATCGACACTTACCTCCGTAAAAGCCCGTAAAAAAATGTGCAAAATTGGCGAAATTCTAACATGAACCCGATATATTCTGTAGTAATTTTACACAAAGTTGATTCTGACGGATGCATCAATGGCTAAACACAACGCCAAATTGATTCTCTTCAACAAACCTTTTGGTGTCCTCAGCCAATTTACATCTACGACTCAACACCCTGGATTAGAGCACTATGTCGCTATTCCCGACGTTTACTGCGCGGGTCGCCTCGATCGAGACTCGGAAGGTTTATTAGTGCTGACCGATCATGGTGCACTGCAAGCCCGAATCAGTCACCCACGGTTTAAATTAACAAAAACCTATTGGGTGCAGGTAGAAGGCGTCATTGCAGAGCAAGCTTTGCGGCAATTACGTTTGGGTGTGGTCCTGAAAGATGGACAGACGTTGCCCGCTGCGGCAAAAGTCATTCCCGAACCTGATTTATGGCCACGCACACCGCCAATTCGCGTCAGAAAGGCGATTCCCACCTGCTGGCTGGAAATAACTCTGCGCGAAGGCAAGAATCGTCAGGTAAGACGTATGACCAGCGCGGTCGGTCACCCGACATTACGACTGATTCGCGTACAAATTGGCCCCTGGCAACTCGACGGGCTAGAGCCTGGCGCATACCGAGCTCTCAGTGTCGAGCCCCGCGACGCCATCTGGCGCTAAATGACACTTACGGAGCCAGTAATGTCCGATTCCCAAATCCATTTAACCGTCGCCGCCGTAATCCCCCGGGGAGAACATTTTCTGTGTGTGGAGGAGTTGAGCCACGGGCAGAGTGTCATTAACCAGCCTGCCGGGCACGTTGAAGTGGGAGAATCTCTGCTGGAAGCCGTTACTCGGGAAACCTATGAAGAAACCGGCTGGCACGTAATGCCGACCTGGTTTCTGGGAATAACCATTTATCGTTCACCGCAGGATGGCATTACCTATTACCGCCACAGTTTTATCTGTGAGCCCATAACACAGGAGGTTACGCGCCCGCCCGACCTCGATATTCAACGGACCCTGTGGCTAACTTTTATGGAATTACAGGCTATGACAACACAACTGCGTAGCTCTATGGTGCTACAGACTATCATCGATTACCGGTCAGGACAGCGTTTTCCATTAGAGATAATGCGCGATTGCCGTTAAAATCACCGGCTTTCCGTCAACCCTCGGGCAACTATTACCAGTTTCCTCGTCAATTATCAGGCTTCAATGAACACACTCGGTAAAATTATCGTTGGTATGTCCGGCGGCGTCGATTCCTCGGTTAGCGCTCTGTTGCTACAACAGCAGGGTTATACCGTGGAAGGTTTGTTTATGAAAAACTGGGACGAAGATGATGGTACGGAATACTGTACCGCCAAACAGGATCTTGCGGACGCGGAAAGTGTATGCCACCGCCTGGGTATTACACTGCATACTGCTAATTTTGCCGCAGAGTACTGGGATAACGTATTTACACACTTCCTGAACGAATATCGAGCCGGACGCACACCCAACCCTGACATTCTCTGTAATCGGGAAATAAAGTTTAAGGTGTTCCTGGAATACGCTGAAATTTTGGGTGCCGATTACATAGCCACCGGGCACTATGCACGCCTTGCTGAAAACGGTTGCCACACCCAATTACTAAAAGCCGTGGATGGTAACAAGGATCAAAGTTACTTCCTGCACGCAGTGAGCGAAGCGGCTCTGGCGCAAACACGCTTTCCCCTGGGGGAGCTGGAAAAATCTACGGTACGCCTTATCGCCGAACAAAATCAACTTGTTACCCACGACAAAAAGGATAGCACCGGCATCTGCTTTATCGGCGAACGACGTTTCAGCGACTTTCTGGAACGCTACCTGCCGGCGCAACCGGGTCTGATCGAAACGCCTGAAGGGGTCGCCGTTGGTGAACACCAGGGCCTGATGTTCCACACCCTCGGCCAGCGTCAGGGTCTGGGAATTGGAGGCGTCAAAGGTGCCGACGACGCGCCCTGGTTCGTGGTGGATAAAGATTTGGTACGCAATGTGTTGCTTGTCGCTCAGGGTCACGACCACCCGCTACTCTATCACCGCTGTCTGGTCGCGACGCAAATCCACTGGATTAATGGTCAGCCCGAGGCAGACATTTTTCAATGTACAGCAAAGAATCGTTATCGACAGGATGACCAACCCTGTACTGTCACCGTAGACAAGGAACACTGCAGGGTTGAGTTCGCCCAACCTCAACGGGCGTTGACACCTGGGCAGTCGATTGTGTTCTACCGCGGCGCTGTCTGCCTGGGCGGCGGCGTTATAGATTCCAGGAGCTCCTAGAATATGTTCTTCAACCCTACACAGGATCAGGTACTGGCCCTGGCCGCCGCGTTCCAGGCTTGTCAGCTACTCGATAATTTGACCAAACATGGCGTCATACCAGCCCCAGAGCTGGAAACCGCCATCACCAGTCTGTTAAACCAGACCCCGCAATCCACCGCGGAGGTATTCGGCACAAACGCCAACCTCACGCTCGGTATGCAGACCATGCACGAGCTACTTAGTCCCGGCGCAGGGCAATCCGCAAACAGTGTGCTGGGCTATGTTATTAACGTGATGCATGTGGAGCGCAAGCTCGCAGACAACCAGCCCATGCTGAATCGTATCGGCGAAGGTATCACCCGGGCGGCCCGTCAGGCGCAGCATTTTTCACCCACGGATGAACGCGTGCTGGCGTCTCTGGCCGAGCTCTACCAACAAACCATCAGTACGTTTCGTTTTCGCATTCAGGTGCGCGGGCAAGGTGGCCATCTACAACAACCACAAATCGTCAATCGCGTCCGTTGTTTGTTATTTGCCGCTATCCGTGCGGTGCTGCTGTGGCGACAACTGGGCGGTAGACGCTGGCACCTTATTTTTCGGCGCCACCAGGTACTGCAGCAGCTGCACAGTTTACAGTCGTCGTTACCGAAATAGATTTCCTGAAAAATCAGTAGTGTTCAGGTAAAATTATCGGCACTCCATTAGCGCTGCCCGGAACGTCCCATGACCACTGCCCGTCGACCATCCGCCCTCACCGCCATCTCGCCTATCGACGGACGCTACCAGAGCAAAACGGCCCTGTTGGGTGGCATATTCAGCGAGTTTGGACTGATCAAACACCGTGTCCTGGTAGAAATACAATGGCTGAAACTGCTGGCCAGCACGAAGGAAATCAGTGAAATAAGCGAATTTTCACCCGGGGCCGAACAGCAACTGGATGACCTGCTTGCACATTTTTCCGAGGCCGACGCCACGCGTATCAAGACAATCGAACACACCACCAATCACGACGTCAAAGCCGTCGAATATTTTCTTAAGGAACGCCTGAGCGATGACGAGGAGTTGCGACGCGCGACTGAGTTCGTGCATTTTGCCTGCACTTCGGAGGACATCAATAACCTGAGTCACGGTTTAATGCTGCGCCGTGGCAGAGATCAGGTACTCCTCCCAGCCATGGACGCCATTCTCGACAAATTGACAGAAATGGCCCATCAACACCGCGCAGTCGCGATGTTATCGCGCACCCACGGACAGACCGCCTCCCCCACCACCGTGGGCAAGGAATTGGCCAATGTCGTTGCGCGTTTAAGGAGGCAACGAACTCAGGTTGCCGAAATCAAATTACTCGGCAAAATCAATGGCGCCGTAGGCAATTACAACGCACATTTAATCGCCTACCCCGATGTCAACTGGCCACAGCTGGCACAACAATTTGTTGAAAGCCTCGGACTCACATGGAACCCATACACGACACAGATAGAGCCACACGACTACATTGCCGAATTATTCGATGCCCTGTGCCGCTTCAACACGATTTTAATCGACTTAAACCGGGACCTGTGGGGTTACATATCACTCGGGTATTTCAAACAGAGCACAGTGGCCGGCGAAATCGGATCATCCACCATGCCCCATAAGGTGAACCCCATTGATTTTGAAAACTCTGAAGGTAATCTCGGACTCGCCAATGCGGTCCTGCAACACCTCGCAGAAAAATTGCCAATTTCCCGTTGGCAAAGGGATCTGACGGATTCAACTGTACTGCGTAATATGGGCGTGGGCCTGGCCTACAGCTTGATCGCCTACGTCTCTATTCAGAAAGGTTTGAATAAACTGGAGCTCAATAGCGTTGCCGTTGCCGCTGATATCGATCAGGCCTGGGAAGTTCTGGCTGAGCCCATTCAGACGGTAATGCGCCGCTACAACGTTCCTGAGCCCTATGAAAAACTCAAGGCGCTTACCCGCGGGCAAACCATCGACCAGGAAATATTACAGCGCTTTATCGAACAGCTAAGTATTCCCCAGGAAGCCAAAGATCGCTTACTCGCACTGACGCCGGCCACCTACCTCGGTAATGCACCTGACCAGGCGAGCGATATTTAAATACTGCACTGCGCTCAACTCAAACAAAGGCAGTATTGACTCGGTTGTTTACTACACGCTCATAAATTCCTGGTTTTTAAGCTGGCGCAATGTATCCCTGACCTCTGCAGCTCTTTCAAACTCCAGATTGCGAGCGTGTTCGTACATTTGCCGTTCGAGCTCGTCTATTTTTTTCGCCAGCTCCTTTGGGGTCAAACTACGACTGTCGTCACCCAGTCGATAACGACTGCGCTCCTCGGCAACTTTTTTATATTGTCTGCCCCGCTCTGCCGCTGAGCTAAGCGCGCCCTCCATGATATCCGCAATCGATTTGCTAATACCTACCGGTGCCAGCCCATGTTTGACGTTGTGTGCCAGCTGCGTGGTGCGCCGCCGCTCGGTCTCCTGCAAAGCTCTTTGCATCGAACCGGTGACGCGATCTGCATAAAGAATAGCGCGCCCCTTCAGATGACGGGCGGCACGCCCAATAGTCTGAATCAGGGACTGCTCGGACCGTAAAAAACCTTCTTTGTCCGCATCCATGATTGCCACCAGCGCCACTTCCGGCATGTCCAGACCTTCCCTCAGTAGATTAATTCCCACCAGCACATCAAATTCACCCAGGCGTAGATCACGGATTATTTCAACCCGCTCCACGGTCTCTACATCGGAATGTAAATAACGCACACGAAAACCATTTTCGTCGAGATAATCTGTCAAATCCTCTGCCATACGTTTGGTTAAAACCGTAATCAGCACCCGTTCGTTATGTTGCGTACAGTGCTTAATCTGTTCCATGACATTGTCCACCTGGGTGGCAGCGGGCAGAATCTGCACCTCCGGATCGATTAACCCCGTGGGTCGCACAACCTGTTCAATAAGGGCCTGAGCGTGCTGCGCCTCGTAACGACTGGGGGTCGCGGAGACGAAGATACTTTGTGGTATCAGACGTTCCCATTCATCAAAACGCAAAGGTCGATTATCCAGGGCGGACGGCAAGCGGAAGCCATACTCGACTAACGTTTCCTTGCGGGATCGATCACCTTTATACATGGCCCCCAACTGCGGAATAGTTACGTGTGACTCGTCGATCACCAACAGTGCGTTATCCGGCAGGTAATCAAACAGTGTGGGTGGTGGCGCGCCCGGCTCTCTCCCCGAAAGATAGCGGGAATAGTTCTCTATACCCGTGCAGTAACCCAACTCCTGCATCATTTCCATATCGTAACGAGTACGCTCCGACAGACGCTGGGCTTCCACCAGTTTGTCGCTCGCTCGCAGTTGCTCGAGGCGCTCGTGCAACTCAACCTTGACATGCTCAATGGCGTCAATAATGGTTTGTCGTGGGGTTACGTAATGGGATTTTGGATATATCGTAGTGCGAGGAATACGTTTGAAAATTTCTCCTGTCAACGGATCGAACAACGATATATTTTCAATTTCTTCGTCGAACAACTCGATACGAATCGCATCCCGCTCGGAATCTGCCGGAAAAATATCAATCACGTCCCCGCGTACCCGATAGTTGGCGCGCTGAAAGGCGATATCATTGCGGGTGTACTGTAACTCCGCCAGACGACGCAATATCTGGCGTTGGTCAATGCGTTCCCCGCGCACCAGATGTAATACCATCTGCAAATACGATTGGGGATCCCCCAGCCCGTAAATCGCTGAAACCGTTGCTACCACGATCACATCCTGCCGTTCGAGTAGCGCTTTGGTGGCGGACAACCGCATTTGTTCGATATGTTGGTTAACCGACGCGTCTTTTTCTATATACGTATTCGACGCTGGCACATAGGCTTCGGGCTGATAGTAATCGTAATATGAGACGAAATATTCCACCGCATTATCGGGGAAAAATTCTTTAAACTCTCCATACAACTGCGCTGCCAGGGTTTTATTGTGGGCCAGCACGATGGTTGGGCGCTGCACCTGTTCGATCACTTTGGCGACAGTAAAGGTTTTACCCGACCCGGTTACGCCCAGCAGCGTTTGTGCGCTTAAACCGGATTCCAGTCCGCTGACCAACTGTTCAATCGCAGACGGCTGATCACCCGCGGGAGAAAACGGGCTGACACAGCGAAAAGGCTTATCCATTTGGACTCTCGAGAGACACGACATCAATCCGTAAGCTTAGAGCATGGCCATTCGTTTGCACACCGTCTGATTAACTGAACCCGCAAAGGGTTTCAGGACGTTCTGGCCTTGACTCATTCGGGGGGCAGTTATACCATAGCGCCGCTTAATAATTCCGCCTTAGCTCAGCTGGTAGAGCAAATGACTGTTAATCATTGGGTCGCTGGTTCGAGTCCAGCAGGCGGAGCCAATATTAGATTAGAAAAGGCCAACACCTCG
>JBFIHG010000023.1:0-39656 GCA_041601945.1 Porticoccaceae bacterium
ATTGGGTTTTTCTTTGGCCGATCCAGGAAGCAGAATACCGCCAGCGGTCTTCTCTTCTTCAGCATTACGGCGCACGACAACGCGGTCGTTTAAGGGACGAATCTTCATCTCTACTCTCCACCTGACTAAAGTTATTAAATCCTCTGTTCGGGAAACACCCGAAGCTGCACCCTATCTGGAGGCACCCAATAAAAAATCAAGGGCGCCCGTTAAAAAATATATCACTCCAAACCTGCCACAACATGGGTTGGGACAAGGGATATTAATATCCCAACCCCGTAATCTACTCTTCGCGATCAAATTCGCCCTCCAGCGTATTCCCGTTACCGGTCACAGTAAAACCTGCCCCGCCTACTACCGGTGCTGGCAACCGGCGCAGAACGCCTGCTGCTATCCAGCGACGCAAACCCGGTACCAATCCCGCAAAACCCAGTGCGTCGGTAAAAAAGCCGGGGGTCAGCAGTAGCGCCCCGGACACCGCCAGAATCATGCCCTCGACCATTTCCCGAGCGGGCAGTTCGCCCTTTCCCATACGTTGCTGGACACGCAATAACGTGCTCAACCCCTGCCGACGTAGCAGCGCGAGGCCAATCACAGCCGTCAACATCACCGAGCCAACGGTTATCCATCCCCCCGCGGCACTCCACACCTGCATTAACAGCCACACTTCGGCCAGGGGTACTGCGATAAAAATCAATAACAGAATGCGCACAGACAGTCTCGAGGGCGGGCCATGTAACCAAGCATTGGGTTGCGCTGTCCCGTTTTCAACCCGGCAGGCCGAATAACCTCCAGACTGGAGCACTGACAGCCACCTGCAGCTGAGCAAAAAAAATTACAAACCTGGCCAAATCCTACAGAAAATGTGGTGACCGCTCGGGCAATTAGTTACTGTGAGCACCTGCCGTAACCCAAGGGCCCGCATGACGTACCACGAATTTGAAGCTGCCATTCTAAACCGCCGCATGCTCATCTGCGTGTTCACGGGTTTCGCATCTGGCTTACCACTGTATATCCTGATTTCCCTGGTGCCCGCCTGGTTACGCACGGAAGGCGTGGGTCTCAAGGAAATTGGGCTATTTACGTTGATCGGACTGCCCTACACCTGGAAATTCTTCTGGGCACCGTTGATGGAACGCTACCCAATGCCTTTTCTGGGCCGGCGCCGCAGCTGGATGCTGGTTACCCAGATCGCCGTGTTGGCGGCGGTCGCGCTACTGCCCCAACTGGACACCCAAACTCAGCTCGGCGCCATCGCCGCACTGTGCGCCACCATCGCCTTTTTTGGCGCCAGCCAGGATATTGTCATCGATGCCTATCGGCGCGAACTGCTGCCCGACCGAGAACTGGGGCTGGGTAATGCGATACACGTCAATGCCTACCGCATCGCGGGTCTGGTGCCAGGTTCCCTGGCATTGATCCTTGCGGACATACTGCCCTGGCAACAGGTGTTTATCATTACCGCCGCGGGGATGCTGGTGGCGATTGTGACCACCCTGAGTATCGCCGAACCCGAGCACCCGTCGCCACCGCCGCTGTCGTTGCGCGATGCCGTAGTGGAGCCATTCAACGAATTTTTCCAGCGCAACGGAATATCTCACGCCTTACTCATACTCAGCTTTATGTGCCTGTACAAACTGGGGGACAATCTGGCCACCGCACTGGCCACGCCCTTTTACCTGGACATGGGTTTTTCGCTCTCCGCAATAGGCTTAATTGCCAAGCACGCCGCCCTGTGGCCGATGGTGATTGGCGGCACGCTGGGTGGCCTACTGATGATCAACATCGGCATCAATCGCGCCCTGTGGGTGTTCGGCGCGGTGCAAATGCTCTCCATTCTGGGCTTTGCCCTGCTCGCCCATGTCGGCGGGGGGTTGTGGCTACTGGCTCTGGTGATTGCCTTTGAGTACCTCGGCGTCGGGCTTGGCGCCGCGGCGTTTATCGCCTTTATCGCGCGCACCACCAGCCGCCACCATGCCGCCACCCAACTCGCGCTGTTCACCGCGCTGACCGCAGTGCCCCGAGTCCTGGCAAATGCCAGCACTGGTTATCTTGTCGAGGAGATAGGCTGGGAACATTTTTTCTACCTGTGTACGCTATTGGCCTTACCTGGCATGTTACTGTTAAGCAAGGTGGCTCCCTGGAATTCTCGAGAGACAGAGTCGGACGGGTTTAGCGCCAACGACAAATCAGCTCCCGCACAGAGCGCCACCACCAAAATCGGTGATGAACCATGACGCGTTTATACACACGTAGCGGCGACAAAGGCTCGACTGGCATGGCCGATGGCACGCGCACCGCAAAAACCAGCCTGCGCGTCGAGGCGCTGGGCAGCGTGGACGAGAGTAACGCCTGCCTCGGCGTGCTGGTGGCGGCACTGCCTGCGGAACATCCCCTGCGGCCCCCGATATTAAACCTGCAACACCAGTTGTTTGACCTCGGCGCCATTATCGCCGGTGTCGACAGCGACGCCGTATCCCCCGCCCAGATACAGAGTCTGGAAGATGAAATCGACCGACTCGAAGCACAACTACCACCGTTGCGGCAATTTATTCTGCCCGGCGGCAGCGAGGCAGCGGCTCGGGCTCATGTGGCGCGCTCTGTCTGTCGACGGGCAGAGCGCCGACTGTTTGAGCTGGCGGCGTCCGAGCCGCTTGCCCCGGCAGTTGGGGAATATATGAATCGTCTCTCAGATTTGTTGTTCGTCATAGCCCGCACGCTGGCCCACGAAGCGGGGGGCGATATTCCCTGGCAACCTCAGGGCGATCGCTAACGCATAATTACGATCAGGGCAATCACGCTGAGCCAGCTCACCATAGCCCGCGCAAATAGCCGCGCCAACGCCTCGAGCTCCGCAACGCCAACCTCTGGGGTCACTTCCTCGTCTGCGTTTGCAAAACTCCCCAAAGCGCCTTCTGCGTAGTCGCCCAACAGTTCCGCCGCGGGCACACCTCCGGCGAACAGGGATGCTCGCCAGCGCCGCATACAGCCGCCAAAATCGCCGACCAGGCCGAGTGTCAACCCCAGCAGGCGTACTGGTATCCATTCCAGTAACCACAGCCATTGGTCAGCCTGATCGGCCGCTTCCGGACTACCCACACTACGATCCCGGTATAACACCGACAACCGATATAGCAGGGCACCCGGCGCCCCGGCGACCGCGAACCAGAATATCACCGCCATATAACTTTCGAGATAACGATAGGCCATGCCACGTAGTAATTCGCCGCGCAGGCCGGACCAGTCATCCGCCAAACTTTCCCGATGGGCGGTATTGAAAACCGCTGCGTCGTGAAACGCCGCCTGTACATCGTTGCGCTGCAGGTCCTCGTTCAGGGCGCCGAGCTGCAGGCGCAGATTCCCCCGACCCAGAGAGTAAATCAGTATCCACAAACTGATCAAAAACGCAGGTAGACCGAAGGCATAGCTCCCCAGCCAGTCCATGGCCAGAGCCACCGCCAGCACTGGCAGGAGTAGCGAAACCAGCAGGACACCCGCTGGCAAATCCGCAATCCCGGCAACGCTGGACAGCCTGGCGACCCAGTTATCGTACCAGGCATCGCGCTGCATCCCGGGCATGGCGCCGCGCCAGTAAAATAAGAACGCCGCCGCGACAATGACCAGAAATTCCATCTGCGTTACTCCCTCATATATCGTTTACTGCAACCGTTGTGATCGTTATTCGTCGCCGTTAAGACCTGCGGTCAGGCGCTCCCAGGCAAACGCCGGACCGGGATCGGTCTTGCGGCCCGGCGCGATATCGCAATGCCCAACCACACGGGTCGGCGTCAACCCTGAATAGCTCGCCAGCAATACGCGCAGGGTATCCTGTAGCTGCCCGTACTGAGCATCAGTATAGGGGGTGGTGTCCGTGCCCTCCAGCTCAATCCCAATCGAAAAATCGTTGCAATCACGACGCCCCCCGTAGCGGGATTCACCAGCGTGCCAGGCGCGCTTATTAAAAGAAACAAATTGCGTCACCCGCCCATCTCGTTCGATCAGCAGGTGCGCCGACACCTTGCGCTCGGCTATCTCGGCGAAATAAGGATGTTCGTCCGGGTTTAGGCAATTGGTAAATAGTTGTTGGATATAGGGTCCGCCAAAACAGTTGGGCGGCAAGCTGATATTGTGAATCACCAGCAAGGAAATATCGACCCCGGGGGGGCGTTCATTGTAGTTCGGTGACAGGATTCGCCGTACACCCACCAACCAGCCGGATTCATCAATCATCGCCAACACACCGCTCCCCGGGATTAGCAACATAGCGCAAAACGCACAGGAATACCTGCCCCGAAGTGAAGGATTGTGGCGTATTTTGAATCAGGCGGCAGTCTCGCGGCGTTGACGTAAATCTTCCACCACCTGCTCCATCGCCTCGTCGAACAGATGGGAATTGTCGAGCACAACGAGATTGCCCTGTTTCATCATTACCGCCATACGGTAGCGGTGACCCTCGGCCACTTTTTTACCATTGCGATCACCAAAAATTAATTTTCCGGTTGGGCGCACGACGCCGATCATCCGGCAACGCCGCGGCGCCACGTCGCCCTCCTCGCGAAATTCCACCCAACTGCCCTTTTTGATGGAATCCACCTGACTTAAGCAATCGTCGTCCACTAGCGGCGCGAGATCATCGCCATCGCGCTGCGCCTGGCCCGGCAAATCAGCCTCTATTTCGTCCACCGCGACAAGCGCAAACGGGTTGCCAATTTCCCGCGCCTCAGCCAGCGCCAACACCATCGGCATGGCAGTCGCCTCGGGTTCACGCCTGCGCTCGCGGTCAAAAAATGCGGCGATACTCTTCAGAAATTGACTGGATTGATACACCTCGTAGCCGCTGTCATCCAGAGTTTCCCGTACAATGTCCAGCAGATTTGCGAGGCGCTCATTGGAGACCGGACGTTCCGATTGAATCATCTCCAGCAACTGCTCAAGCAGCCTTACCCCGCCCTGCCACTGATCCGATTCGGCACCGTATTTAAGGTAAGACAGAAACAACACCCGGCTCCAGGCCCGCTCCACAAAATCAATCACCACCAACGGTATTTGCTTGCCGGACAAGCGACCGCGCAATAACTTCTCCACTGCCGTGTGGGCAGCATTTATCCGGTCCGTAGCAGTCTCTTCCTCCAACACCCTCTTTTCCAGAGCTGCCAGACGGCGACGATCCGTTTCCACGTAAGCGATAAAGTCCGATAGTAATTCAGATAACTGTCGCGTATCAGCCTGAACTTGACCCAGGGCCGCAACTACCTGATTAATTTTTTGGTAGAGGGGATCCGCATCCGGAATTTGTTCTGCACCCGCAAAACCGGTGGCAACGCTACCGATTTCGTTAAGCAAACGACGAGCCGGGTGCTGTTGCCGGTCAAAAAAACCGGGATCGCTCATGGCAATTCCCGCCACGGGCAGTTCTACCTGGTGCAATAACTCACCTAACACGCCAGGTGCCCAGTCGCGCTGTTTCCACTGCGCAAACAACAGATCCAGCAACTCAAGCGCCGTCTGATCTATGGGGTGCAAATCGCTAAACGAGCGACCCTGACTGGCGAGATGTTCCTCAACCTGTTGGCGCACACCGGTCCGTGTTGTGCCCGTGCCTGCGGATTTGCCCTGCGATTGCGCCTGTGTTTGCGCTTGGCTGCGAATTTCCGATAGCACGTCAAGCAATGCCGCCGGGGCCGCGGTAGCTGCCCCTTCTGGCGTAGGCTGCTTACCGGGCAAGTCCTGGTTCGCGGTTGGCCGCGACATATTGGTTTGCAGATTCGCAAGTAGCTGGCTCACCGCGCCTTGTCGTGTCGCGTTCTGGCGCGACCGCCGTGAACTGACTGGCTTCTCGCGCTGAGTCTGCGCAGGAGCTTGCTCAGCATCAGGTGGAATTACATCTGACGACCGGCGGGCTCGAGGAGCCGGGCCATTATTGTTGCCTGGTTGATCTGCCCCAGTTGTCTTGCGGGCAGTGGTTTTTGCTTTTTCTTTGCTACGGCTTTTTTCGTTTTCGAGGCCCGGCAATATTCCCAGCCCTTTGAGAAGGTCATTGGACTCGCTTAAAAACTCTTCCAGGTCCGCCAGAATACAACGGTCAAACGTCTTCAGTAATGCGACGAACGCCT
Organism: Porticoccaceae bacterium; assembly: GCA_041601945.1. Taxonomy (GTDB): domain Bacteria; phylum Pseudomonadota; class Gammaproteobacteria; order Pseudomonadales; family Porticoccaceae; genus JBFJKD01. The sequence continues at coordinate 6,114 of JBFIHG010000023.1, forward strand.
GCGAGCCACCCGATACCGGTCGTACCGCTTTGATAAAATTGTCACACAGACGCTCTGGATAAATCGGCATTTCCCGCGCGTTGAACTGCCGCCGTTGTACATGCCCCACCCGCCGGGCAAACCTGTCCAGCAACAGCGCGCATCGAGTCTGGACACGGGACACGATCGCGTCAAAGGCAATAATTTCTTCCAATTCCTCATTGCCCACCAGCTTGAGTCCACTGGCGCTAAAGTTGTTCAGGGCGGCAGTATCGGTGCCGTCGTCAGGAGTGAGCAGTGCGTCGTAATCGGCGGTCACCGCATTTAGCAGGGCGCTTTCAATGGCTGCCTTCTCCAGACGCATGGCCTTCATGGTGTCCAGATACTGGGTTTGCAATGCAATACTGTCGGTATTGTCCGACAGCTCAAAAAATTCATCCCAGACCTGTTTGAATAAATTCGCCAACCGGGAACGCAGAAACTGTTGGGTGCGATCCTGCAGCATACGCACCGGTGCCGCACCATGACTCGCGCCAGAGGATGGGGTAGCGGGACCGCCGGGGCGGACAGGCTTATCCGCCATGGGGCCACAGCGCAATGGAGTCAGTGAACAACACCCTGATTTTCAAGAAATCTCTCCGCACGAACCTGAAACAGACCAACCAGTAATCGAAAAGCCAGCAATGCTTTCTATTTATCAAATAGTTACACTGCATTCTTCTACACAACATTAAGTAATGTCAAGGACGGTTAATATGCCTGGCGCTGACATAGTTGGTAATATCGTGAATAGCAAAGTGCACAATGGCGGCGCAGGCAAAATCTGTAGCAGGCCATCCACGACTGATATACTCGCCGCTCGTTTTTAGTCCCAGACCGTCGAGATCGCCAATGCCGCTGGATGCCCTCCTTAAACAAACCATTGCCACCAATGTTGCCGGCGCCCTGGCCGAAGACGTCGGCAGCGGTGATATCACCGCCCAGTTGATCGGCGCCAACGCCGTCGCCCGCGCCACCATCATCACCCGGGAACAAGCGGTAATCTGCGGTATTCCCTGGGTCAACGAAGTGTTTCGCCAACTGGATTCGAATCTCGAATTGCAATGGCAGGTGGCCGATGGGGACGCCATCTATCCCGATCAAACCCTCTGTGAACTAACCGGCAACGCCCGCGTCCTGCTTACCGGCGAACGGGCCGCGCTCAATTTTCTGCAAACACTATCCGGCACCGCCACCGCCGCACGGGACTACGCTCAACAGGTCGCAGGTAGCGGCATACGGGTGCTGGACACCCGCAAAACCCTGCCCGGCCTGCGCCTTGCGCAGAAATACGCCGTGAAAATTGGCGGCTGCGACAACCATCGCCTCGGCCTGTACGATGGGTTCCTGATCAAGGAAAACCATATCGCCGCCTGTGGCGGTATTGCACAGGCAATCGCCCGGGCGCGGGACATCGCGCCGGGCAAGCCGGTGGAAGTGGAAGTGGAAAACTTGGATGAGTGCCGCGCAGCATTAACGACTGGAGTCGAGCGTATTATGCTCGACAATTTTACCCCGGCGCAGATTGAGGAAGCGGTGGCGCTGCGTGAAGCCCTCGGTAAACAACCCCGTCGCGGCGCGCAAAGCGACCCCAACCAAGGGACGACAACTCAGTTCGAAGTGTCTGGCAATATCGACCACCAAAGTCTGGCTATCTACCAGGCAAACGGCGTGGATTTTATCTCCAGCGGCGCGCTGACCAAGCACTGCCGTGCGGTGGATTATTCCATGCGTATTGTGGCCCACAACACAGCCTACTGACCTTCGGATCACTGCCAACAAACAGCCGTCACGTCAATAGAATCGACTGTTCAACATAAAATAAGTACGCCGATTGTTAATAGCAAAACACACTGCCGTTTATTCGGCTGGATACCCAATCTGTAGCAGCAAATAGTTTCACAAATCTTAATGAGTTCAAAAACCTTAAACACTCGCCCATAAAAAAGCCCCGCCGATGGCGGGGCTTCAGTTACTGCTGTTATATCAATTGAGACGCGAATTGTCGGGGTAGCGAACCTAGTACAGCACCACAACTACACCCAAAAATATGCGCGCTGCCCGCTTACTGACAACCAGAGGGCAGGTATTTGATATCTATAGGGTCAAGGCCCCCGGGCGCACATTGCCAGTCAACCAAACTTTGGCCGACCGCAGCCGTATACGCCGCGCCAGCTCCATCGAACGGGCTCATTAGGAACGTTTTATCCTGAACATTGGAATTCACAGGAGTACCAGCTCCACGCATAGTACCGGTAATAATACATGCAGCGTCGTGGGTGGTAGAGAGGGTATAGCGACCGCCATTAAGATCATCAAACTGAGCAGCTGGCGGGCACGCGCCCTGTGCAGTCGAAAACTCGGAGATACTGGTTTTCAACGCGCCGGCAGAGGCCACCGCTTCTGACACCTGTGAGCGTGCTATATAGTCCTGATACAACGGCAGGGCCACGGCGGCCAGAATACCGATGATTGCGACAACAATCATCAGTTCGATCAGGGTAAAACCCTGTTGTTTATTGCGTGTTTGCATGGTTATTCTCCTGGTTAACAACAATTTTAAAATGGCGCATCAGCGCTCGTCTGGATAAATGCATATGCCGTGCCAACTCTAGCTATATGATAAATATCAACAGGTTAGATAACGACATCGGCACAAAAAACAATACGTAAAGTTGTCTCAACTGACCAAAGCTGACAATTATTGTCACTATTTGTGCCTCGCGTGCCCACAATGCTCACCGGTTTGTTGATAACCTCGGGATAAGCTGTTGCCACCACAGGAGAAAATACCCTACACTCTGGCCGACTAGCAGTTCGAGGCAGCGGTTTTCGATTAATGGCAACTGTTACTAGCTACTAACAGGAACAGCGCCCGCCGCAATAGACTGCAAACTACGAGGACGGCCCGGCAGATGAATGCCACCAATCCCGCGTTGCGGGGACTACCCAAGCGTTTTGTCAGCGACGGTTTGCTCGACGAAACCACGGCGCTGGAAATTGTGCTGCGCTGTAAAAAAGAGCACCTGACCCTGGTGCAGCATATTGTGGAATCCAATATTCTGCCCGCCCACCTGGTGGCCAACGTGGCTGCCCACGAATTTGGCATGCCGGTGTTCGATCTGGACGCCCTGAATATCACGAGCTGCCCCAAGGATGTCGTCGACCGAAAACTGGTTAAAAAGCACGGCGCATTGCCCCTGTCCTACAAAGGCAATCGCCTGCACGTGGCCATCAACGACCCCACCAACCATACCGCCATTAACGAAATCCGCTTTCAGACCGGCGCCACCGTCGAGGCGGTGATAGCCGAGTTTGACAAACTAAAAGGCGCGGTAGAAGCCTTTCTGACCGGGGAAGAAGAGGATATTGGCAGTACTCTGGGTGGCATTGACGACATGAATCTGGATGGCCTGGATATCGAGGCCATCGATGAAGACGCTGCCGATGAGGGGTATACCGCCGATGCAGACGACGCGCCGGTGGTGCGCTTTATCAATAAACTGCTGATCGATGCGATTAAAAAAGGTTCCTCGGATATTCATTTTGAACCCTACGAAAAGTCCTACCGGGTGCGCTTTCGCACCGATGGTATTCTGGAAGAAATCACCCGCCCGCCCATCAACCTGGCGCCGCGGCTGGCGGCGCGCCTGAAAGTGATGTCGCAGATGGATATTTCCGAGCGCCGGGTACCGCAGGATGGGCGCATCAAGTTGCGCCTGTCCAAAAACAAGGCCATTGATTTTCGGGTAAACACCCTGCCTACCCAGTATGGAGAAAAAGTGGTGTTGCGGATTCTCGACCCCGGCAGCGCGCAGATGGGTATTGAAGCGCTGGGCTACGATGAAGATCAAAAACAGGCCTACCTGGACACCCTGCACCAGCCCCAGGGCATGATTCTGGTCACCGGCCCCACCGGTTCCGGCAAGACCGTGTCCCTGTACACCGGGTTGAATATTCTCAATACCGCCGAACGCAATATCTCCACGGCGGAGGATCCTATCGAAATTAATCTGGAAGGTATCAACCAGGTTCAGGTGCGGGCTCGGGTCGGACTGACCTTTGCGGAAGCGCTGCGGGCGTTTCTACGGCAGGATCCGGATATTGTGATGGTAGGGGAGATTCGCGATCTGGAAACGGCGGAAATCGCCATCAAGGCTGCGCAAACCGGTCACCTGGTATTGTCCACACTGCACACCAACAGTGCTGCGGAGACCCTGACCCGGCTGCTGAATATGGGGGTGCCCTCGTTTAATGTGGCCACCTCCGTCAGCCTGATTATCGCCCAGCGGCTGGCGCGGCGGCTGTGCAAAATCTGTAAGGTACCCGCGGACGAGGTGCCCGATAAGGTCCTGTCGGAACAGGGTTTTGACGTTCTTGGTCTACCTCGGGAGGAGATACAAATTCACCGTCCCGTCGGCTGTGGCCAGTGTATGAAGGGTTACAAGGGGCGGGTCGGTATCTATGAAGTCATGCGTATTACACCGGCCATCTCGCGGGTGATTATGGACGGTGGAAACTCCATAGACATCAGCGAGCAGGCCAAAAAAGAAGGTTTCAGAACTTTGCGCCAGTCCGCACTTCGCCGCACGGCGGAAGGTATAATCAGCCTCGAAGAAGCCAACCGGGTTACCACGGACTAACTCGCTAGCTAAATAGCAAATAACAAGGGTCAGCACATGGCGACAGCACAATCTCAGGTTTACGTCTTCAAGGGCCGCAACAAGGAAGGCAAAACCATCCAGGGAGAGATGCGCGGCAATAATCCCGCGCTGATCAAGGCCCAGTTGCGCAAACAGGGTATTCTTACTCGCTCCGTCAAGAAAAAACCCAAACCTCTGTTTGGGGGTGGTTCCAAGCCCATTAAACCCGCGGACATTGCGTTGTTTACCCGGCAGATGGCCACCATGATGAAAGCCGGTGTGCCCCTGGTGCAAAGTTTTGAAATTGTCGCCGACGGGGCGGACAAACCTTCCCTCAAAGAAATGATTAATGGCTTGCATGAAGAGGTGTCCTCAGGCAACAGTTTTGGCTCGGCGCTGCGCAAACACCCCAAATATTTTGACGATTTATTCTGTAGCCTGGTAGAAGCGGGGGAACAGGCTGGTGCTCTGGATACCATGCTCGACCGGGTGGCCCTGTACAAGGAAAAAACCGAACAGCTCAAGGCTAAAATCAAAAAAGCCCTGACCTATCCCATAGCGGTGATTTGTGTGGCGATTGTGGTGACCGGGGTTTTGCTGGTAAAAGTGGTTCCAACATTTGCCACGACGTATGAAGGTTTCGGGGCGCAACTACCCGCTTTTACGCTGTTTGTGATGGGTATTTCCGACTTTATGGTGGCCTGGTGGTACATTATTCTTTTCGCCCTGATCATCGCACTGTTCGCGTTTAAAGAAGGACGACAACGATCCCCCGCGTTTGCGGATGCCGTCGATAAATACATGCTTAAAATCCCCATTGTCGGCGATATTGTCTACAACGCCGTAGTGGCGCGGTTTGCTCGCACTCTGTCCACAACCTTCGCCGCAGGGGTGCCGCTGGTGGAAGCGCTGGAATCCGTGGCGGGGGCATCGGGAAATGCAGTGTTTCGCGACGCGATTCTCAAAGTGCGGGACGATGTCACCACGGGGATTCAGATCAACATCGCCCTGAAAGCCACGAATCTGTTTCCCACTATGCTGTTACAGCTGACCTCCATCGGCGAAGAGTCCGGGTCCCTGGACGATATGATGGAAAAAGCCGCCGTGCACTACGAAGAGGCCGTGGACAATGCGGTGGATAACCTCACCACCCTGCTGGAACCAATGATTATGTCGGTGCTGGGTGTGCTGGTGGGCGGGCTGCTCATCGCCATGTACCTGCCGATCTTTAACCTGGGCCAAGTGATTTAAGGGTGCCGGAGACTATCAACGTAGCGTTAAACGCGCTGGCTGCATTACCACCGGCGATACTGATCACCCTCGGCGCGATTTTTGGTCTGCTGGTGGGCAGCTTTCTGAATGTGGTGATTTACCGTCTGCCCCTGCGGATGCAGGCTGACTGGCGCCGGGAATCCCTGGATTTTCTGGGGCTGGAGCCGGAGGCTGGCGCCCGCAAAATCGGGCTGGTATTCCCCGCCTCCCACTGCCCCGGCTGCAACGCGCCCATAAAACCCTGGCACAATATTCCGGTGATTAGTTACCTGCTGTTGAGAGGCCGCTGCTCCCGCTGCGCCACCCCCATATCCATCCAGTACCCGCTGGTAGAGCTGGCCAGTGGCGTGCTCTCCGCACTAATCCTGTACTGGTACGGCGCCACGGGCACCACCCTGCTGGTGTTGCTATTTACCTGGATACTGGTGGCACTGACCGGTATTGATTTCAGGCACCAGCTATTGCCAGACAATCTAACCCTGCCCCTGTTGTGGCTGGGCCTGTTGGTCAATATGACCGGCGTGTTTACCGATCTTGCCAGCGCCGTGCTGGGGGCCGTCGCCGGGTACCTGTCCCTGTGGAGTATCTACTGGTTATTTAAACTGGTCACTGGCCGCGAGGGTATGGGCCACGGGGATTTCAAGTTGCTGGCTGCTCTGGGCGCCTGGCTGGGCTGGCAACAACTACCGCTGATTATTTTACTGTCTTCCCTGGTCGGCGCCACCGTCGGCCTGCTGGGCATCGCCCTGCGCGGTCGGGATCGGCAGATTCCCATCGCCTTTGGTCCCTACCTGGCGGTGGCGGGATGGATCGCGCTGATCGGCGGTGCGCAACTCACCAACGCCTACCTGGAATTGTTCCAGTAATGTCGCGCTATATTGTCGGCCTGACCGGCGGCATCGGCAGCGGCAAAAGCGCAGTGGCGGACTGCTTTCGACAACTCGGCATAAAAGTGGTGGATGCTGATATCGCCGCCCGCGCGGTGGTCGCGCCCGGCACGGCAGCGCTGGCACAGATCGGTGCACATTTTGGCGCGAGCGTTATCCAAACCAATGGCGAACTGGATCGCGCGGCCCTGCGCACAATCGTGTTTAACGACGACGCCCAAAGACTTTGGCTGGAACAACTGCTACACCCGGAAATTGCGCGCTGGATTGCCATTGAACTGGCCGCCGCGCAAAGCCCCTATGCGATTCTCGAATCCCCCTTGCTGCTGGAAACCACCCAGCACAACCTGACCCAACGGGTGCTGGTGGTGGATGTTCCGGAAGCCCTGCAGGTGGCGCGCGCCGCAGCCCGCGACCATAACGACCCGGAGCAGATCAAAGCGATTATGGCCACCCAGTTATCCCGTGCGGAACGACGCGCCCGCGCCGACGACCTGATTGATAATTCCGGCGCCCTCGACGCGCTGGAACAGGCGGTGGCGGAATTACACGACCACTATTGCCGCCTGGCGGAGAAAGAAGCGCTCCGTGACGAATAATAAAAAGCAAACCAGCGACCCAAAAGCGACCCGCAATCTGGTGGTGCAGTGCCCCACCTGCAAGCGCCCGGTACCCTGGCAGGAGGATTACCGGTACCGCCCATTTTGTTCCGCGCGCTGTAAACAAATCGATTTTGGCGACTGGGTTATGGAAAAAAACGCCATTGCCGGTGCGCCCCTCGACGAATGGCAAGCGGAAGAAAACGAATAAACCGATTATTATCGCGCCATAAACCGTCAGGCAAGAAGTTACGTGAGACGTCAGGTAAGAAGTCTGGCGAGAATGTCCTGATTTGCTGCCGGGAAGGGATACTCGCTTAAGCGGGTGAGAGGCACCCAGGCCACTGCCTGCCCTTCGTTGCCAATCGGCGTGCCGACTATTTCATCCACCATCCACACGTCGAGTTGCACAGTTTTGTCGGGGTAGGCGTGCACCACTTGCATTAGCTCGGCGCAGCGCACCACCCGTAGCGCAAGCTCTTCCCACAACTCCCGCGCCAGCGCCGCGCGGGGGGATTCACCCATTTCGACCTTGCCACCGGGAAACTCCCACAGCCCGCCCTGATGCAGATGGTCGGGACGACGGGCAATCAACACCTGATCCCGCGCAGCGTTAAAAATTACCGCCGCGACCACATGTACCTCCGCAGGATCAGGTTCGGTATTCGGCATTGATGCGAATGTATTCATGGCTTAAATCACTGGTCCACACGGTTTCCACACAAGCGCCGCGCTGCAACTCAACTCGAATGGTGAGTTCTTCTCGATCCATCACCGCCTGTCCGGCCGCTTCCGTGTAGCTGGCGGCGCGCCCACCAAGCTCCGCAATCAACACATCGTCGAGCCACACACGCACCTGATCCACTTGCAGGTCGACCACACCGGCACGACCAATGGCCGCTAAAATACGTCCCCAGTTGGGGTCGCTGGCAAACAGCGCAGTCTTAACCAGCGGCGATTCGGCAATGGTATAGGCCACGGCCAGACACTCCGCCGGAGTCGCGCCACTCTCTACAGTAACGGTTACAAATTTGGTTGCGCCCTCGCCATCGCGCACGATGGCCTGGGCCAGTTGCACGCAAATATCTTCGACCGCTTGCTGGAACGTCGCCAGATTGTGTGTGTCGATGCGCACCGCACCCTGACCAGTGGCCATCAATATCAAGGCATCGTTTGTGGAAGTGTCGCCGTCGATGGTAATGCGATTAAAGGATTTGGCCGCTGCCCGCTCAAGCACTTCCTGTAACAGGGCCTGTGGTACCTGTGCATCGGTGGCGATAAATCCCAGCATGGTCGCCATATCCGGCTTGATCATGCCCGCACCTTTGGTTATACCGGTCACGGTCACCGGTTGACCATCGATTAACAGGGTTGTACTGGCCCCTTTGGGGCGCGTGTCCGTAGTCATAATACCCAGCGCGGCGGCGCGCCAGCCATCTTCCGTGAGAGCTTCGCAGGCGTCCGGCAACGCGGACAAAATACGCTCCACCGGCAATTGCTCGCCGATCACCCCGGTCGAAAACGGCAAAACCGCAGGTCCACTAACGCCCTGCAGTTGCGCCAGTGCGGTGCAAACGCGGCGCGCGTTGGCGATACCCTCCGCGCCCGTTCCCGCGTTGGCATTGCCGGTATTGATCACCAGGTAACGTATCGCATCCAGCGCCAGATGCTCCTTCGCCACCTGCACCGGCGCGGCGCAAAACGCATTGCGGGTGAATACCCCCGCAACGGTAGATTGCGGAGCGAGAGCCATCACCACCAGATCTTTGCGCCCCGGCTTTTTAATCCCGGCACAGGCGGTGCCCAGTCGCAATCCGGCAACCCCATGCATATGCGGAAACAGCTCTGGCCCTACCGCCATAAATTACTCGTCATTGGTGCGCTCGCATCGCGTGGATTGATTAAGCCTGTCATGCCAGCCGACCGTGACACTGCTTGTATTTTTTGCCGGACCCACAGGGGCAGGGCTGGTTGCGCCCGACCTTCTCTTCTTCCCGGACAAAAGGCTGTACCGCCTGCGGCGGCACGGAGCCGTCCTCCGCCAGCGCCGTCGCCGCCGCGTGGCGGTATTCCATTTTCTGCCGCGCCTGTTGTTCCTTACGCTGGCGCTCAAGGGCATCCACATCTTCCCGCCGACGCACTTCGACGCGGCACAAAAAGCGAATGGTTTCCCGTTTTAAGTTATCGAGCAATTCACCAAATAGCTGGAACGACTCCCGCTTGTACTCCTGCTTGGGATTTTTTTGCGCGTAAGCGCGCAGACCAATGCCCTGGCGCAGGTGGTCGATATTCGCCAGATGTTCTTTCCACAGAGTATCGAGCACCTGGAGCATGACCTGTTTTTCAATGCTGCGCATGGCGTCGCCAACGGCCTCGCAACGCTGCTTATACGCGTCACGCAGCCCCTGCAAAATACGCGTGCGCAGCGCGTCTTCGTGGAGTCGATCGTCCTCGTCGAGCCAACGCTGCACCGGCAGATCGAGATTTAATTCCACCCGCAGATCGTCTTCGAGCTCCTTGATCCGCCACTGCTCCGGCAGGCTTTGCGGCGGTATTGAGGTACTGATCACATCGTTGGCCACATCGTCGCGAATGGCATCGATAACGTCCTCAATACTGTCTGAGGATAACAAATCGTTGCGTTGCTGATAGATCACCTGGCGCTGGTCGTTGGCCACGTCATCGTATTCGAGCAGTTGTTTGCGCATATCAAAGTTGCGACCTTCGACCTTGCGCTGGGCTTTTTCGATGGCATTGGTCACCATGCGGTGCTCGATCGCCTCGCCTTTCTCCATACCGATGGCGCGCATCATATTCTTGACCCGATCCGAGGCGAATAAGCGCATTAACGGATCTTCCATGGACAGATAGAAACGCGACAATCCCGGATCCCCCTGGCGACCCGCGCGACCCCGCAACTGATTGTCGATGCGCCGCGATTCGTGCCGCTCGGTGCCGAGAATATGTAACCCGCCCGCCGCTATAACCTGGTCATGGCGTGCCTTCCATTGCTCCTTAACCCGCGCAATATCCACTTCGCTCGGATTCTTCAGCTCGGCAATCTCCGCTTCCCAGTTGCCCCCCAGCACGATATCCGTGCCGCGCCCCGCCATATTAGTGGCGATAGTAACGGTACCCGGGCGCCCCGCCTGGGCAATAATCTGCGCTTCTTTTTCGTGAAATTTGGCGTTTAGAACCTGGTGTTTCACTCCTTCCTTGTTTAGAAACCCGGATAACAATTCCGAGGTTTCGATGGACGCGGTTCCCACCAGCACCGGCGCACCCTTGTCGACGCAGGAGCGAATATCTTCTACGACGGCCTGAAATTTTTCTTCCTGGGTCAGAAAAATCAAATCGTTGAGATCCTGCCGCGCCACTGCCTGATTAGTGGGCATCACCATCACCTGCAGGCCATAAATTTCGTGGAATTCGTACGCTTCGGTATCCGCCGTACCGGTCATGCCTGCCAACTTGCCGTACTGGCGAAAATAGTTCTGAAACGTGGTGGACGCCATCGTCTGGCTCTCACTTTGAATCTGCGTCCCTTCTTTGGCTTCAATCGCCTGGTGCAGTCCTTCGGACAGGCGGCGGCCTGCCATGGTGCGTCCGGTGTGTTCGTCAATCAACACCACCTCGCCGCTTTGCACAATGTATTCCACGTCCCGATGAAACAAATGATGGGCACGCAGGGCATTGTGAATATGGTGGAGTAGATTTAAATTAACAGCCTGATACAAGCTATCGTCTTTTGAAAGTAAGCCTTCACTTACAAGAATTCCTTCTATTTTTTCGTGACCCTGCTCGGTCAGTTCCGCCTGGCGGGTTTTTTCATCAATCGTGAAATCCCCCGGCTTGTCTTCTGTTTCCGGGCGCAGTAACTGTACCAGCGCGTTGATGCGTTTATACAGCGCCGAGCTATCGCTCACCGCGCCGGAGATAATCAGCGGTGTGCGCGCCTCGTCAATTAAAATGGAATCCACTTCGTCGATAATGGCGAAAGCCAGATCCCGTTGTGACTTATCCTCCAGGCGCAACGCCATATTGTCCCGCAGATAGTCAAATCCAAATTCGTTGTTAGTCCCGTAGGTAATATCGGCGTGGTAAGCGTCCCTGCGCGTTGCGGGTTCAAGCCGGCCGCCACCGTCGTCGCCTACGTACAGAAATGAATTGGCTACATTGGCACCGGCGAACGACTGAATAACACCCACACTCATTCCCAGGGCGTCGTAAACGGCTGCCATCCACCTGGCATCGCGACTCGCCAGGTAGTCGTTGACCGTCACCAGGTGTACACCGCGCCCCGCCAGGGCGTTGAGATAGATTGGCAAGGTGGCGACCAGTGTTTTCCCTTCACCGGTGCGCATCTCAGCGATTTTCCCCTGATGCAGCACAATTCCGCCTACCAGCTGAACATCAAAATGACGTAATCCAATGGCGCGCCGCGCCGCTTCGCGGACCACGGCAAACGCTTCTACAAGCAGGTCATCCAGGGTTTCACCGGCGCTCAGGCGTGCGCGAAATTGCCCGGTTTTGGCCCGCAATTGCGCGTCATCCAGGGCTTGAAGTTCAGGTTCAAGCGCATTTATTGCTGCGACTGTCTTGCGCAGCCGACGCAGTTCCCGATCATTTTTACTGCCAACTAATTTACGTAATACACTACCGATCATGTTGTTTGTCTCGCGCGAATTTATTAAGCCGACTTGTCACGGTTGGTTCGCAGTGACGTCATAGGAAACCATCCAGGCGACGCTGGATGCCGGAACCTGTCAGGAGAGATTATAGAATGGTGCGATGAATATAACTGGCCGGATCGACTACGCGGCCGTTTTTATACACTTCAAAATGCACGTGGGGTCCAGTGGAACGCCCACTACTTCCCATCAGCGCGATGACCTGACCCTTTTTTACCAGCTCTCCAGGGGCTGCCAGATTCGCTTTATTGTGTCCATAGCGAGTGATAAGACCGTCGCCGTGATCAATTTCGATCAAATTGCCGTAACCCTTATGGGGTTCCGAGCGAATCACAATGCCGGCACCCACGGCTACCACTTCTGCGCCCATTTTACCGGCGAAATCCACCCCTTTGTGCCACGCTTTGCGCCCGTTAAACGGGTCGTTTCGCATCCCATACCCGGATGACATCCAGCCTTTGGTGATGGGCAGTCCGGCCACGGCAACATCCCGCGTCAATTTGCGGTCGGCCATCATGTCCTTGAGCAACTCTAACTGCATTTCCCGGTTGTCCAGCAGGGCCTGCAGGTCTGCCAGCAACCGATCAAGCGTCGTATCCCTGACCTGTTCGTCGCTCACTTCCTCGGGGCCACCCACCGCCGGTGCGCTACTAAAGTCGAATTCTCCGTCGTCGAGACCGGCCATTCCAGTAATGCGTTCACCAAGGGCGTCGAGACGCACCAGACGGGCCTGCATTTCCGCAAGTTTCAGGGTCAGCGCTTCCACATGTCGCCCGGCATCGCCTTCCACCTTGCCCAGACCGTCCCGCTGCAGGGCCAGTTCGCGCTCGAGCTGCGCAACGGAATCCTGTATCGACAGGCCGTGATCGCGGCTGTACTGCAACCCCAGCACCACGCTAATGCCTACCGGCAATCCGAGCAGGCACAGGGAGAACAGCACTTTCGCCCATTGATTCAAGTGCAGGGAGAGGATCTTTCCGTAACGATGGCTGATGATAATAATTTTCACTGGTCGCTTCTTATGTTATTAGTGAAGGTGATTACATACTTATTCATGTTCTGCACACAGTAGTTTAGCTCGCCAGTAGCGGCTTGGTATAGGAAATCGGCGCCTGTTCTTCGTTGTGCTCAAACGTCACCACTTCCCAGGCGTCCTGCTGGGCGATCAGGGTGCGCAACAACAAATTATTCAGCGCGTGACCGGATTTGTAGGCGGCGAATTCACCAATCAAACTGTTACCCAAAAGGTATAAATCACCGATGGCATCCAGCACCTTGTGCTTGACGAACTCATCCTCGTAGCGCAATCCGTCCTCGTTCAAGATCTTGGTTTCGTCAACCACTATGGCATTGTCCATACTGCCACCACGAGCGAGACCTTGTGAGCGCAGATATTCGATCTCGTGCATAAAACCAAACGTCCTGGCGCGACTTACTTCCCGAACAAACGACGTGCTGGAAAAATCCACTGAGGCCTCAAGCGTGCGGTTCTGGAATACCGGATGATCAAAATCGATAGCAAATGTCACCTTGAAGCCGTTAAACGGTTTAAAGCTCGCCAATTTGTCGCCCTGCTGAACGCTGACCGGCTTTAAGATGCGAATAAAACGTTTTGGTTCATTCTGTTCGACAATTCCCGCCGACTGGATCAAAAACACAAATGGCCCGGCACTGCCGTCCATAATCGGCACTTCCGGCGCGGTTACATCGATTACGGCGTTATCAATGCCGAGGCCAGCCATGGCCGACAGCAAATGCTCCACGGTGGAAACCCGTACATCACCGTTGACCAGTGACGTAGACAGGGTCGTGTCGCCGACATTGTCGGCCCGGGCCTGAATCTCTACAGGGGGATCAAGGTCGGTGCGACGAAAAACGATGCCAGTGTTTACCGCTGCCGGGCGCAGGGTGAGATAGACTTTTTCGCCAGTGTGCAACCCGACGCCAGTGGCGCGAATGGTGTTGTTTAAGGTGCGCTGTCGAATCACTGGCGGCATGCCCCTGAAAGTCAAGGTCGCCATACTAGCAAAACCGTCGGCGATGCTCTACCAGAAATATCCGGGCCTTGCGGAGGGGATCACACAAGGCCCGGATCAGGATCAGCGGCGGTTAACGCCGATAAACCACTACTTTCAATCCGCTTGTCGCCGCAAAAACGCCGGAATATCCAGATAGTCGAGGTTATCGTTACTCTCGGCACGTGGCTCGAGTTTGCGGGCCGCAGAGCCGTCGCGCACCGTGGGCGAGGCGCGTCTGGCAACTGTCGGACGATCCAGCTCGTGGTAATTTGGCTCGCCGGTATTTTTACGGGTGTTATCCACCACCTTGGCCGGTGCGGCCTGACGCTGCGCCAACGGTTGCCCGAGGCCGGTCGCGACCACGGTGACCCGCAACTGATCGCCCATCGCGGGGTCGATAACCGTGCCCACTACCACGGTCGCGTCGTCAGAAGCGAACTCTTCCACGGTATCACCGACCTCCGCGAATTCGCCCAGAGACAGATCTGGACCCGCCGTAATGTTCACTAAAATGCCCCGCGCGCCCTGCAAATCAATATCCTCGAGTAAGGGACTGTGCACTGCCGCTTCCGCCGCTACACGTGCCCGATTTTCGCCACTGGCCTGTCCGGAGCCCATCATCGCCATGCCCATTTCGGACATGACGGTGCGTACATCGGCGAAGTCGACGTTGATCATACCTGGGCGAATAATCAGGTCCGCAATGCCCTGCACCGCGCCCAACAACACGTCGTTGGCCGCCTTGAACGCCTCCAGCAAACTGGTGGATTTACCGAGTACCGCCAGTAATTTCTCGTTGGGTATGGTAATCAACGAGTCCACCTTATCCTTGAGTTGGCGAATACCTTCGTCGGCGATTGCCATACGCTTACGGCCCTCGAATACAAATGGCCGAGTTACGATAGCGACCGTCAGAATACCGAGATCCCGGGCCACATCCGCGACCACCGGCGCCGCACCGGTACCCGTGCCACCACCCATGCCCGCAGTGATAAACACCATGTCCGCACCCTCCAGCACATCGGCGATGCGATCCCGGTCCTCCATCGCCGCCTGGCGACCCATTTCTGGGTCGGCCCCGGCGCCCAGGCCTTTGGTAATACCGTTGCCCAGTTGCAGCAGCGTGGTATTTGCCAACCCTTTGAGCGCCTGGGAATCCGTATTGGCGCAGATAAATTCAACGCCTTCTACCTGACATTCCACCATGTGGCGCACCGCATTGCCGCCGCCACCCCCAACACCAATCACCTTGATTTCCGCACTATCCGGAATACTGTCCACTATTTGAAACATACGATTACCCCTCGATTGAAAAACGACCGTTAATCCTAATGTCGATATTGCTCATACCCACCCACCTGCACTGGTTACAGATTGCCCTGGAACCAACTCTTTGCCCGCGCCCACCAGCCACTGCCTGCTTCCGGTGCACGAGTCACCCGCCGCCCGGCGCGATGTTGCTGCATGCCGTACAGCAACAAACCAACCCCCGTGGAATAAATCGGGTTGTTGACGATATCTGTAAGGCCCTGAATGTTCTGCGGTGCACCCAGCCGCACCGGCATATGAAAAATTTCCTCGGCCAGTTCGACCACGCCTTCCATCTTGCCGGTACCGCCGGTGAGTACGATGCCCGCGGCAATCAGATCTTCGAAGCCACTGCGTCGCAGCTCGGCCTGCACCAGGGTAAACAGTTCGTCATAGCGAGGCTCAACCACCTCCGCCAAGGCCTGTCGGGACAGGTCCCGAGGCGGGCGGTCGCCGACACTGGGGACCTTGATGGTTTCGTCCGGCCCGGTGAGCTTGGCGAGGGCGCAGGCATATTTGATTTTCAGTTCTTCGGCGTGGGCGGTCGGCGTGCGCAGTGCCATAGCGATATCATTGGTCACCTGGTCGCCAGCAATGGGAATGACGCCGGTATGGCGAATGGCGCCATCGCTGAAAATTGCGATATCGGTGGTACCACCACCCAGATCGACTAGACACACACCCAGTTGTTTTTCATCTTCCGTCAACACTGCGTAGCTCGATGCCAGCTGTTCGAGAATAATGTCTTCCACTTCCAGTCCGCAGCGACGGATACATTTTTTGATATTTAGAGCGGCGTTGGCCGCACAGGTAACCAGGTGCACCTTGGCCTCCAGCCGTACCCCCGACATACCCAGCGGTTCGCGTACGCCCTCCTGGTTGTCGATAATGAATTCCTGGGGGAGAACGTGAAGGATCTCCTGATCCGCAGGGATCGCCACTGCGCGAGCCGCGTCAATAACTCGCTCTATATCGAGCTGGTGTACTTCGCGATCGCGAATGGCGACGATCCCATGGGAGTTGAGACTGCGAATATGGCTGCCGGCAATACCGGCGTAGACGGAATGAATATGGCACCCGGCCATCAGCTCCGCCTCTTCTACAGCGCGCTGAATGGCATGTACCGTCGATTCAATGTTCACCACCACGCCCTTTTTCATGCCCGACGAGCGATGGGTGCCCATACCGATAATTTCCAGCTGCCCGTCTCCGCCAGCAATACCCACGATGGCAACCACCTTGGACGTGCCAATATCGAGTCCGACAATCATCTGCTCATCACTACTGGCCATAACTTGCCCTCTTGTCTACCTTGCCCTGCACACTATCGATGTCTGAATCGTCAAAGCGTGTACCGCCAACGTTGACCGACACTTCTGGTTGCGCCTTTATCTGGTGTGCGCGTCCTGTGCGATACATAAATTAACCTGCCCCTTCTGCGGTGCGCCATTGCACAGCAACACCATTGTTGTAACGGGTATCAACCCGCACCACCTGCTCCGCTTTGGCGCTCAACGCCTGCTCCCAAACCACCAGAAAGCGACGAATTTTTTCCAGCAGCTGGCCGCGCCCCATCACCACTTCCGGTCCATCCTGTAAACGCAGGCGCCAGGCACCACGGGTATCGCCGTGAAACTCAGTTATTTTTAAACCAACTGGCTGCAACAACTGGCTGATTTCCCGGTATTCCTGCATCACTTTACGCGCACTGCCAGGTGGACCCTCCAGCAGCGGGAGACCCTCCAGCCCGGCGACGCTACCCACCGTCAGCGCGACGCCGCGGTGATTGAGAAAGCCTGCCTCGCCCCAACGTGCGATCGGCGTTTCCTCCACCACACTAATCGCCAGACTACTCGGCCACTGACGCCGCGCGCTGGCGGATTCAATCCAGGGGTTCAGTTCCAGGTGATCGCGAATTTCGTCGAGACCCAGACTCAAAAAGCCCCCCGCAAGATGTGGCGCCACGAGCGCCTCTATTTCTTCCCGCGACACTCTTTCAAAATTGGATTCAACGGATATTGCAGCCACTGGCACATCCAGTTTTGTGTATATCCACAGCGCGCCCGCACCCACACCGATTACCATCGCGGCGCTGACCATTATTCTGCCGAGGCGGCGCACCTGGACCCAACCTGAGCCCCTGACCGCAGCGTCGCCAAGGCGGCGGTTGGCAGCGGCGCGTTGTGGTCCGCGTGCCAATGTCACTGCGACACCTGCGCCGGGACGGCGCTGGTGATGCCAGCGCTCACACTAGCTGCCTGCAACCGAGCACCGTCCAGTATTTGCACCACCAACTCGCTGAAGGACAACCCAGCCGCCTGCGCCGCCATCGGCACCAGGCTGTGGCTGGTCATACCCGGCACGGTATTCACTTCCAGCAAATACAAAGCGCCGTCCCGGTCAGCCATAATGTCCACCCTGCCCCAACCTTCACCCCCAACACTGGCAAACGCACTCAGCGCGAGGGCCTGTATGGCCTGCTCGCCCTCCGCATTGAGCCCGCAGGGACACAGGTAGCGGGTATCGTTGGCGATATACTTGGCTTCAAAGTCATAAAATTCCCGGTCGGTCTCAAGCCGAATCGCCGGCAGCGCGCTACCGTTTACAATGGCAACCGTATATTCCGCACCCTGCAGCCAGCGTTCGGCCAGCACACTGCTGTCGAGACGCTCTGCCGCCCGCCACGCGTCCTCCAGCTCCCGAGGCGAGGACGCCCGGGCCATGCCGATACTGGAACCCTCGCGGGACGGTTTAACCATGGCGACGCCACCAAGATCCGTAAGCACCTGCTGCCAGTCGCTGTGGGCGTGTAGCAGCGCAAAGGGTGCCGTGGGCAAACCCATGCCGACCCACAGCTGTTTGCAACGCACCTTATCCATTGCCAGAGCCGACGCCAGAACGCCACTGCCGGTGTAGGGCAAGCCCAACCACTCCAACGCCCCCTGCAGGACGCCGTCCTCACCACCGGGACCGTGCAACGCGATAAACACCGAACTCGGCCGCAACGCTTGCAAGTGCTCTATCAGTTGATCGGCAGCGTCCAGCCCCACAGCATCGATCCCGGCGTCCCGCAGCCCCTGCAACACAGCGGCACCGGACAACAATGAAATATCGCGCTCGGAGGATCGTCCGCCGTACACCACCGCCACCTGTGTGGACGCGGCTGCCTGGGCTACTGTCAGATCGTCTTTACCAGTCACTGCACGCTCCCCACGCTGTTACTGAAAACGCCGCTCATCGAGCAGCTTGACCAGGGTGCTGACATTGCCCGCCCCCTGGGTAATTACAATGTCGCCCGCGCGCACGATGTCGCGCACGATATCTGGCACATTTTCAATGGCTTCTGCAAAAATCGGATCCACCAGTCCACGCTGGCGAATGCTGCGGCACAAATGGCGACTGTCGGCACCGGGGATTTCTTCCTCACCAGCGGCATACACATTTAGCATCACCAACACATCACAACCGGACAATACCTGTACAAAATCTTCGTAAAGATCCCGCGTGCGGGTGTAGCGATGGGGTTGAAACACCAACACCAGACGCCGTTCCGGCCAGCCGTCACGCACGGCTTTTATGGTCGCGGCGACCTCCCGGGGGTGGTGCCCGTAATCGTCCACCAGCATGGCGGTGCCGTTGCCAACCGGATACTCCCCGTGGACATCAAAGCGCCTGCCAACACCCTGAAAGCCTTCCAGTCCGGCGCGAATGGCGGCGTCGCTGATGCCCTCGTCCGTGGCCACGGCAACGGCCGCGGCGGCATTCAAAATGTTGTGTACCCCGGGAATATTCAGGGTAATTTCCAGTGCTGCCCTGCCCTCCGGGCGGTGAATTCGGAAGCGTCCGTTACGCTGATGGAGTTGGACCGAATCGATACGGAAGTTGGCATCTTCGGCAAAACCGTAGGTCAAAACCGGGCGCGCGATGTCGGGCAAAATATCGCGCACCACCGGATCGTCAATACAAACCACCGCCAGCCCGTAAAAAGGCAGGTTATGTAGAAATTCGATAAACGTGCGCTTCAATCGGGAAAAATCGAAAGCGTAGGTTTCCATGTGGTCCGCGTCGATATTCGTGACCACCGCAACCATCGGCTGCAAATGCAGAAAAGACGCGTCGCTTTCATCGGCTTCGGCAACCAGGTAACGGCTTTCACCCAACTGGGCATTGGCGCCAGCGCTGTTTACCAGCCCACCCACGATAAAGGTCGGCGCTTTGCCGCCCTCCGCCAGTACGTTGGCCAGCAAGCTGGTGGTAGTGGTTTTTCCGTGGGTCCCGGCAACCGCAATCCCGTGGCGATAGCGCATCAACTCAGCAAGCATTTCGGCGCGCCCGACAATCGGAATACGCAACTTTCTCGCGGCGACAATTTCCGGATTTTTGTCCCCTACCGCCGACGATCTGACAATCACATTGGCCTGCACCACATTATCCTTGTGGTGCCCAATAACAATGTGTGCGCCCCGTTCCCGCAACTGCTTAATGCTCGCGTTTTCAGCCAGATCCGAGCCGGAAATTTCGTAACCCTGATTCAGCAACACCTCGGCAATGCCGCACATACCACTGCCGCCAATGCCAATAAAATGAATGCGCCGAATGCGTCGCATTTCCGGCACCGCGTACACCCCGCTCATCCCATCACCGCCGTGCACACTGCAGCTACCCGTTGCGCGGCGTCGGGACGTGCCAGTTGCCGGGCACTTTGCGCCAAGGCCAACAGGCGCGGACGATCCGTCAAAATTTCTCCCAAAGTGGCCGCCAGAGTCGGCGCCGAGAGGTTAGCTTCCGACACCACCACCGCGCCACGGTTAGCTACCAGCCATGCAGCATTGCGGGTCTGGTGATCGTCGATGGCGCCTGCCAGCGGAATTATGAGCGCGCCAACACCCGCCGCAGTCAGCTCCGCCACCGTCAGCGCACCCGCGCGACACACCACCAGATCCGCCCAGCCATACGCGCTTGCCATATCGTCAATAAAATCGTCGACCTGCGCCGCGACCCCCGCAGCGGCGTAGGCTGCGCGGGTTGTCGCCAGATGCTGACGTCCACTTTGGTGGCGAACTTGCGGTCGCTCACCCACCGCCATCAAGGCCAGCGCCTCGGGCACACAGCGATTGATCACGCCCGCACCCAAACTGCCACCCAGTACCAGAAGGCGCGGCTGCCGCGACGCGTTGGCCATGCGTGTGGCGGGATCCGGCAATGCCAGAATTTCACCACGCACCGGATTACCGCAGTATTCACCTCGCGCCAAGGTGTCTGGAAAACCGGTGAGCACGCGCGTAGCGAAGCGTGCCAGGATTTTGTTGGTGGTCCCCGCCACGGCATTTTGCTCGTGAATCACCAGGGGCTTACCCAGCAGGCGTGCCGCCACTCCACCGGGACCTGCGGCATAACCACCGAACCCTAACGCCGCATCCACCCGCGCGCTGCGCACCGCGCGCAATGCCTGCCACAATGCTTTTATCAATCTGCCCAGCCCCCACAACTGCTCGATCCGGCCCTTACCCCGGATGCCCACTACGTCGATATACGCCAGCGGCCATCCCGCAGCGGGCACCAGCTCGCTTTCGATACCCTTTTGGGTTCCGAGCCAGCACACATCCACGCCGTTGTCGCGCAGTTGCCGTGCAACTGCCAGCGCTGGAAATACGTGTCCGCCTGTCCCTCCGGCCATAATCATCACCCGTTTAGCCACTGGTTCGCGCCCGTTGTACCCGCTGCGTCGGCGTTAGCGGTACGTCATCAAGTTCTTTACCGACACGCAGCACCAGCGCCACCATGGCGCTCGACACCAGCAAACTGCTGCCGCCGTAACTGATAAAGGGCAACGTCAGACCCTTGGTCGGCAACAGGCCCGAGGTCACGCCGACGTTGATAAACGCCTGCCCCGCAATCAATGCGGCAATACCGAACAGCAGGTACACTGCAAACCATTCCTGCCGTAGCACCGCTTTGCGCGCAATCGCCAGCACCCGGGTAACCAGCAACACAAATAATCCGAGTACGATCAGTATCCCAAACAGCCCAAACTCTTCGCCGATGATGGCCAGCACAAAATCGGTGTGGGCCTCCGGCAGGTAAAACAGTTTTTGCACACTATTGCCCAGCCCGACCCCAAACCACTCCCCGCGCCCAAACGCGATCAGCGACTGGGTCAACTGGTAACCGCTGTTGTACTGGTCCGCCCAGGGATCCAGAAAAGTCACCAGGCGCTGCATCCGATAGGGGGAACTGATAGCGATAACCACCAGGCCCGCAACGCCGACCAGTAACAATCCTGCGAACTGCCACAGCCTTACGCCACCGAGAAACATCATCACCAGCACTGTTGCCGCGATCACCACTGAGGAGCCAAAATCCGGTTCCAGCAACAACAACAAAATCACCAGACCGAGAATGGCCAGATGCTTAACAAAATTTTGCCACTGCCCCTGGACCTGTTTACGACGCAAATGGCTGGCCATAAATACAATCACCGCCAGCTTGGCTAACTCGGAGACCTGCACGTTAAAGGAACCCAAGCTGAGCCAACGACGGCTGCCGTTCACCTCGCGCCCGATGCCTGGAATCAACACAAGGACTAGCAGCGCAATAGCAATCGACAGCAACAGGCCTGCGTTTTCGGACCACAGACGGGACGGGATACGCAGCATCACCAACACCACGCCCCCCGCCATCAGCACGTACACCAGATGGCGTTTAAAAAAATACAGGCTGTCCCCATAAGTTACCGCGGCAAAACCAACCGACGCCGACGCCACCATAACGATGCCGATGGATGCCAACGCCAGCGCCGCCAGTAACAATCCGCGATCAACGAGCTTAAAGTCCCGGAACCACACAGGCGAAAAAACTGTGCGCGGTAAATGCGTCGAGATATTCATCCCCAGCTCCACCACGCTCATGACAAAGCCTCCACCGCCGTTGCAAACCGCTGTCCGCGTTCAGCAAAACTGGCAAACATATCCAGACTCGCGCACGCCGGAGAAAGCAGCACCACATCTCCCGGAATTGCCACCCGTGAAGCGGCCTGTACCGCGGCTTCAATGGACGTGGCGAATACGGTGGGCACGGCCCCTTGCAGTGCGCTTTCAATGCGCGAAGCGTCTTCGCCAAGCAATATCACCTGCCTGGCACGCCCCGCCAGCGCAGCGCGCAACGGTTCAAAATCCTGTCCTTTACCCTGCCCACCTGCGATCAGAACGATACGCTCGAAGGTCGGCGCAAAACCGTTTATCGCAGCAATCGCCGCGCCCACATTCGTAGCTTTGGAATCGTCAATCCAGATCACGCCAGCATTGGTCGCAACAGTCTGGCAACGGTGCGGCAGTCCAGCAAAAGTTTTCAGGGTAGCCAGCATCGCGTCCATGGGCAGTTCCACCGCATGACCCAGCGCCAGAGCTGCCAGCGCGTTGGCTATGTTGTGACGCCCCTTGATCAGCACGTCGCCAATCGGCATCAGTGTTTCAAACTCAAATGCCAACCAGTCTTCGCCATCCCGATTAATAATGCCGAAGCCATTAAAGTCGGGCACACCAGTACCAAACGTCCAGTACTTGACGGTGGCAGGCACCAGGGGTCGCGACAGGGCGTCGTCCCGATTAACCACCACCTGCTTTGCTCCGCGAAAAATGCGATGCTTGGCGGTGTGGTAGTGCGCGAGCGCGGTGTAGCGGTCCAGATGATCGGGACTGAGGTTGAGTACGGTGGCGACGTGCGCATTAAGGTCGTGCACCAGTTCCAGCTGAAAACTGGATAACTCCAGCACATACAGATCGCGGTCGTCGGCCAGCAGGTCCAGTGCGGGCGTCCCGAGATTCCCACCGACACCGACATTTTTGCCAGCGGCGCGTGCCATTTCAGCTACCAACGTGGTCACCGTACTCTTGCCATTGGAGCCCGTAATTGCGACCACCGGGGCGCGCGCCGCGGCTGCAAACAGTTCGACATCACCACACAGCGCAACACCCTGATCCCGCGCGCGCCGCAGCGCCGGATGCTGTGTATCCAGGCCCGGACTCACGACAATGCGGTTGGCACCGAGCAGTGTCGCGGAATTCAATTCCCCAAGCTCGACCGGCACATCTGGAGCCATGCGCCTGAACTCCTCCAGACCAGGGGGAGCCGCGCGCGTATCAACCGCGATAAACCGTTCCCCGCGCCGAGCCAGAAAGCGCGCCACCGACAGCCCGGTGGCGCCCAGGCCCACCACCACGGTCAGATTGTTGCTCGCTATCAGTTGTGCCACCCGCTCACCTTTCATTGGCTAATCAATGACTGCCATTCAACGCAGCTTCAACGTGGCCAGCCCGAACAGCACCAGCACCACCGTAATAATCCAGAACCGAACAATGACGCGCGGCTCCGGCCAACCTTTTAATTCGAAATGATGATGAATCGGCGCCATGCGGAAAATGCGCTTGCCGGTTAATTTGAAGGATGCGACCTGCATAATCACCGATACCGTTTCCAGCACAAATATTCCGCCCATGATGAACAGTACGATTTCGTGGCGCACAATGACCGCGATCACGCCCAGTGCCGCACCCAGTGCGAGCGCTCCAACATCGCCCATAAACACCTGTGCCGGGTAGGTGTTGAACCACAAAAAGCCGAGGCCGGCACCCATAATCGCGGCGCAGAACACCGCCAATTCACCGGCACCGGCGATATAGGGAATGTGCAGGTAGTTCGCAAATTCAGCGTGGCCCACCAGATAGGCAAACACCCCGAGCGCACCGCCCACCAGTACCGTCGGCATAATCGCCAGACCATCGAGACCGTCGGTCAGATTGACGGCATTGCTGGTGCCGACAATGACAAAGTAGGTCAGCGCGATATATAAAATGCCCATATCCCAGGCCACGCTTTTAAAAAATGGCACAATCAGCTGAGTTTCAGCTGGCGCGGTCGCCGTGTAGTACAGAAAAATCGCTGCCGTCAGCGCGATCGACGACTGCCACAAATATTTCCAGCGGCCGGGCAAACCACGGGAGTTTTTTTCCACCACTTTGCGGTAATCATCTACCCAACCCACTACACCGAACGCGGCGGTAACCAGCAACACCGTCCACACGTAGCGGCTGGACAGATCCGACCACAACAGCACGCTGGTAAAAATCGACATCAAAATCAGGGCGCCACCCATGGTCGGCGTACCGGATTTAATCAAATGAGTCTGCGGACCATCGGTGCGAATGGTTTGCCCGATCTGTAAGCGGTTTAACCGCCTGATCACCGTCGGGCCCAGCAGCAGGGAAATACCGAGCGCGGTAAGCACCCCCAAAATTGCGCGAAAAGTCAGGTATTGCACTACCCCGAAAGCGCGCCAGTACTCCGACAGAAAATCCGCCAACCAGAGCAACATTAGTGGTTTTCCTCCGTTGTGAGTGCCTGCACAACCTCTTCCATCGCAGCGCTGCGGGAGCCCTTAACCAACACTGTCGCGTCCGCTCCCAGATCGAGCAACAACGCCTTGATCAGCGCCGCCTTGTCACTAAAATGGGTACCGCCCACACCAAAGCCCGACACGGTATGCAGCCCGCAGGGGCCGACCGCAAGTAACCTGTCGATACCTTTTTGCTGTGCATATGAGCCGACATCGCGATGCATCTGTGCCGCTCCTTCCCCCAGTTCGGCCATATCACCCAGCACCAGCACACGCTCACCGGCAAACCCCGCGAGGGTATCGATCGCGGCGCATACGGATCCGGGATTAGCGTTGTAACTATCGTCAATAACTCTTGCGCCGTTACTCCCACTCCTGAATTCCATGCGCCCCTGCACCGGTGTTACTTTTTCCAGTCCCGCAGAAATATTCGCCAGGGACGCACCCGCTGCCAGCGCGCAGGCCGACGCCGCCAGCGCATTAGCCAGGTTGTGACGCCCACTCACCCCCAGCTTTACAGGGACGTCGCCAAATGCAGTCAGCAGCGTAAAAGCCGCACAACCGTCGTTGTCGAAACTGATATCGCCGACCCTCAGGTCCGCCTGTTGGTCAGTAACGCTGAAGGTCAGCGTGTTAACGCACGGCAGCGTGGCACGCCACTCACTCAACCAGGGTTCATCCAGGTTCAGCACAGCCGTGCCTTCGGCCCCCAGCCCCCGATAAATTTCACCTTTGGCGCGCGCCACTCCCGCCAGAGATCCAAACCCCTCAACATGGGCGGGCATCACGTTATTGATCAGCGCAACAGTTGGCCGAGCAATGTCGCATGCATATTTTATTTCTCCGGGCGCGCTGGCGCCCATCTCTATCACCGCGTAGCGATGCTGCGCAGCCAGGCGCAGCAGCGTTAACGGCACGCCAATGTGGTTATTCAAATTGCCACGGGTCGCCAGGGTTGGCCCGCAGTCACTCAAAATCGCCGCCACCATTTCCTTGACCGTGGTTTTCCCGCTACTGCCCGTGATCGCAATCACTGGCCCGGAAAATTGCTCTCTGCTGAGACTCGCCAATTGACCCAGCGCCGCCAGAGTGTCGGGCACCACCCACTGCGGCAATGCGATACTCTTATCGGGCTGTTGCAACACTATCCCGCAAGCGTTTAGCGCCGCCTGCGGTAAAAAATCGTGGCCATCAAAACGCGCGCCGCGCAGTGCGATAAACAGATCGCCCCGGCTCAATGTACGAGTATCGATGGACACCGCGTTAAAGCGACAATCTGGATATAGCAGCGTGCCACCGAAGGACTGTGCGGCCTGGGTCAACGTCAACTCACGCACGGTCATGGCGACACCCGCGCGCGCAATGCCAGGCGCGCTTCCGCCGTATCGCTAAACGGCCAGCGGTTTTCACCCACCCACTGAAAAGTCTCGTGTCCCTTGCCAGCAATCAATACCACATCCTGGGGACAGGCGGTGAGCACGGCATAGCGAATGGCTTCCTGACGATCGGCCATAACCTGCGCACGCCCGGTACGAATTCCATCCAGAACATCGTCAATAATCTTTTGCGGTTTTTCGCCGCGGGGATTGTCGCTGGTAACAACGACTCGATCGGCGTGCGCGTCGGCAATGGCGCCCATCTGCGCGCGCTTGCCGCGATCGCGATCCCCTCCGCAGCCAAATACACACCACAATGCGCCGCCACAATGGCTGCGCAGGGCAGTCAACGCCTGGTGCAAGGCATCTGGTGTGTGAGCGTAATCGACCACTACCATTGGCAGCTGGTGTGCATCAACTAACTGCATACGTCCCGGCACCGGTATTAAACGCGGCACCGCTGCCAACACTTGCGGCAGTGTAAATCCCTGGGCGCAGGCTGCGGCGACAACAGCCAGCAAATTGCCAAGATTGAATTCCCCCAGCAGACGACTTCGCAGTACGCCCTCGCCCCATGGACTGACAATGTGGGCTTCAATGCCCTGCGCGGACAAGGAATAGGTAGCGGCGTAGATATCCGCCTGCCGATCGGCAATGCTATACAGGTAACAGTCAATGCCGACGGGCAGGTTGCGGGAAATTGCCAAACCGGCGGGGTCGTCCCGATTGATAATGGCCCGCCGCAAACCTGACTGGGCAAATAACTGCGCCTTGGCAGCGCGGTAATTTTCCATGGTGCCGTGGTAGTCGAGATGATCGCGGCTCAAATTAGTAAAAATAGCGGTATCAAAGTGCACCGCTGCCACACGCTGCTGCACTAGACTGTGGGACGACACTTCCATCGCCACCCGCTGCACACCCTGGCCGCGCAGTGCAGCGAGAATTTGCTGAGTGTGAATCGCGTCGGGGGTGGTCATTCCCGTATCGACCAGCGCCTCGTCCGCCACACCCACTGGCCCCCAGCCCAACGTACCCATAACACCGGCCGTATCGCCAAGCAGCTGGAATAACTGTGCCAGTAACTGACTGCAGGTGGTTTTACCGTTGGTGCCGGTGACGCCGGTCACCGCCAGGTGGGCGCTGGGATCCGCGTAAAAACGCGCGCTGATTGCGCTCAGCTGGGCGCGTAAACCCGGCACCGGAATAATCGGCACGCTAGATATTGCGGCCGGGGCTGGTTGCGCAACGTGAAATCCTGCGGTAACGCCATCCTCTGCCAATCCCTGCGCTTCGGCGATCACCGCAATTGCGCCGGCCGCAATGGCCTGCGCAATAAAATCCCGACCGTCAACCCGCGCACCGGGCACGGCAATAAACACATCTCCGGCACATCTCACGCCACCTTCCATGCGCGCCGGAACGATCTCCCGACTGTTTAGTTTTAATGCCGCCACGGGCAAGGCAGCCACTGCTGGCTCCAGGCGTGCGAGGGGCAGCAGCGAACCCAAAGTCGCCACGCCTTGCTCATTTGCAGCCGGCATCACGTCTTATCTCCTCGCGCCACTTTACTGTCTGTGGCGAGTGCCTGTTTACTGTCTGGCAACTCCGGCGCGATATTCAATAAGCGCAGTGCATCAGCGGTGACCCGGGCAAACACCGGCGCCGCGACCAACCCGCCAAAGTAACTGCCGCCCTGCGGATCGTTCACCACCACCACCGTTACCAGCCGCGGGTTATGTACCGGCACCATGCCGGCGAAGAGCGAGATGTAGCGACTTTTCTGGTAACCCTCCGCACCCACCTTATGGGCGGTACCGGTTTTGCCCGCAACCGCGTAGGCCGGGATCGCTGCGCGCGTGCCGGTGCCACCGGGTAACGTCACGTTTTGCAACATAGTGCGTACGGCCAGCGCGATAGCCGGCTCAATCACCTGCTCCCCAGGTACAACGCCATCACCTGCTTCCCGCTTGAGCAAACTGACTGGTTGATGCACGCCGTTATTGGCCAATACGGCGTAAGCCTGCGCGAGTTGCAGGGGAGTTGCCGACAGTCCGTAGCCAAACGCAAACGTGGCTCGCTCAATCGCTCGCCAGCGCTGCTTGCCCGGCAGGCTACCGACACTTTCTCCCGGAAAACCGGTACCGGTATCGCGACCCAGACCCACCCGCTCGAACACATCGCGAATATGCTCGGGCGGTAATTGCAGCGCAATCTTGGTAATCCCCACCTGGCTGGACTTGGTCAATATGCCGGTTACCGACAACGAGCCGTAGTTGCTGTGATCGACAAACGTCTTATTTTCAACGCGCACGTAGCCAGGACTGGTCTCGATGATCGAGTCCGGGGTAAATTTGCCACTTTCCAGAGCGGCAACCACGGTCAATGGTTTCATCAACGAGCCAGGTTCCACCAGGTCGGTTACCGCCCGGTTGCGCATGGCCGCGGTATCGAGACGGGTACGATCATTCGGGTTATAGGACGGCTGATTCACCATCGCTAAAATTTCCCCGCTGCGCACATCCACCACCACCACCGAACCGGACGCGGCCTGAAAGCGGGCAATCGCCGCTTTTAACTCCCGGTAGGCGAGATACTGCAAGCGCAAGTCGATACTCAGGGTGAGGTTTTTTCCCGGTTTTTCGCTACGCACCAATTCCAGATCTTTAATCACCCTGCCCTTGAGATCCTTGATCACGCGCTTGGCGCCAGGTACCCCGGCGAGCTGCCGCTCATAGGCCAGCTCCATGCCCTCCTGCCCACGGTCATCGATGTTGGTGAATCCGACCAACTGGGCAACCACTTCGCCAGCGGGATAAAACCGTTTGTACTCCTGTTGACCGTACACCCCCGCTATATCGAGTCGCAGGACTTTGTCCGCTTCGTCCGGGGTCAACTGACGGGCGAGATACATAAATTCTTTATTCCGAAATTGCTCGAAGCGGCCCTGCAATTGTCCCGCATCTACACCCAGAGCGCGGGCCAGCAATACCACGCGGTCGTCGTCACCGACTACCAATTGCGGATTGGCCCACAAAGACACAACCGGCGTACTCACCGCCAACGGCTCGCCGCGGCGGTCGGAAATCACGCCGCGATAAGCGGGAATAGGTTCCACGCGAACCGTTCTGGCGGCGCCCTGACTTTGCAAAAATGCAAAACCCCGATCCCGGTCGGGCATCACTTGCAGACCTGCGATATGCCACGCGGCCACTACTGGCAGAGTGACCAGCGCCACAACCGCTACCAGATAGCGCCAGCGGGCCAGTACCAACACCCCCGATGCAGCTGCCTTCAGCGGTTTGTCCATCAAGGTGTG
Source organism: Porticoccaceae bacterium (assembly GCA_041601945.1). Classification (GTDB taxonomy): domain Bacteria; phylum Pseudomonadota; class Gammaproteobacteria; order Pseudomonadales; family Porticoccaceae; genus JBFJKD01. The sequence continues at coordinate 35,633 of JBFIHG010000023.1, forward strand.
ACCATAATTATTTTGTCCGTCGCCGGCACATGCATACCCAACTTCTCCGTCGCCTGGCGCTCTATACGACTCAGGGACGCCCAGGAACTTTGTTCCAACAAATACTGACCCCATTCAACCTGTAGTTGATTTTCCTGCTGTTGCAGTGACGCCAGCTCTGCATACAACTGCCGACACGTATGGCTGGTCACCACCACACCCAGCGCACTACTCATAACCGCCAACCACAGCCCCAGCACCCATCTGCCCGTCCACCTGCTCGACATCACAAAAACCATGCCAGCGAGCTCACATCAACTTTTCTGCAACCCGCATGACCGCACTGCGTGCGCGCGGATTGTCGTCCACCTCAGCAGGGGCGGGATGCACCGCCTTGCCCACGCTGCGCATACGGCGCGGGATATCGCGCTCAAAAACCGGTATACCGCGCGGTATCACGGGACGCTCGTGATCGCGAATAAAGCGCTTTACGATGCGATCCTCAAGGGAGTGGAAACTGATCACCACCAGCCGCCCCCCAACCCGCAGCAGGTCGAGCACCTGCGCCAGAAAAATCTGCAGATCCTCAAGTTCGCGGTTAATGAAAATACGAATCCCCTGAAATGCGCGAGTGGCCGGGTGCTTGCCTTTTTCCCAGGCCGGATTGGCGGTAGAAATAATGTGGGCCAGCGCACCGGTGGTGGTAATAGCACTCTGCCCGCGTGCCGCGACAATCGCGCGCGCCATGCGCCGGGCGTACTTTTCCTCGCCGTACTCTTTGAGGACCTGCGCAATATCCTGCTCAGCCGCTGTGGCCAGCCATTGCGCCGCACTGATTCCCGCCGCGCTATTCATACGCATATCCAGGGGGCCGTCCTTGCTAAAACTAAAACCTCTATTGGGGTCATCCAGCTGTGGCGAGGAAACGCCAAGATCCAGTAACACGCCAGCCACCGTCCCTTGCTGTCCGCGCTGCTCAAGGCGCGCCGCTAACTCAGTGAACGATCCATGCACCATTTCAAAACGTCGGTCCTCGGCAAAGCGCCGCACACCACTCGCACAAGCCTCTGGATCTTTGTCCACCGCTAACAAACGTCCCTCGGCGGACAACATATCCAGGATTGCCGCACTGTGCCCACCGCGGCCAAAAGTGCCATCGATGTAAAAACCGTCGCGCTCCGTCACCAACGCCAGCACGGCTTCCTGCAACAGCACGGTCCTGTGGTCGACCGATTTTTGCATGGTCACTCCCCTAGCTAATCACAAGGACAGGGACTGCATTTCTGCGGGTATTACCAATTCTCCAGCGGCTTCCGCCAACCATTCCTCGCGTTTGGCGTTCCAATTGTCGAGACTCCAGAGCTCAAATCGATGACTCTGTCCCACCAGCACCACCTTTTTTTCGAGCTGGGCGTAGTCGCGTAACTCCGGGGGCATCAGTACGCGACCATTACTGTCCAGCTCCATTTCCCGCGCATGACCAATCAACAGTCGCTGCAGGCGCCGCGTGTCCGGGTTAAACGTAGGTAATTTGGCGATTTGACTCTCGATTTTTTCCCATTCTGACATGGGGTATATAAACAGGCAGGCGTCCTGGGTATCGATAGTAGCGACCAGCGCCCCACCCTGAGACACCAGCGCATCGCGAAACCGCGCGGGAATCGCCATGCGCCCCTTGGCATCCATATTAATTTCGCTACTGCCTCGAAACACACACCGCTCCCGGAGTTTTGTTATGAGTGGATCAGGGGTGGAAAACCACTTTTCCCCACTTTTTCCCACATAGCGACACTATATTTCAGAAACCGCCAAAGTCAAGGCGGCTGATACACAAAACAGGGGAAAATTTCTCTAAAACTCAGGAAGTTACGACAAAAGCGTGGCTATAAAGGAGGGAGTGAATTTATTTATCAAATAAAAACATATTAGTAAAATCAAAACTTAATGTATTACTTTAATAACAAGATGATTTTGCTATAAATCCTGCCAATTTTAAGGAAAAAGCGTCTTTCCGTCAGAAAGGTGCAAAAAAATTGGCCGGGCGGGTACTATCAACAATGGCGTGCACCGATAAATCCGGCCGCCGATGGGTAAGGAAGGAGGGCCGCCAAATCCGTGGCAGCGGAGCATAAAACGGAGTGCAACAAATTTTTACCCACCCAAACTGCCGCAGCTACACGCTCTGAACAGCGTCCCGGCCACACAAGAAGAGAGGGTCAACACACTATTTAAAACAATAGATGTACGGACAAACCCAGCGCCCAGCTCTGCTGCGAATTGCCGTCAAAGCCAACATCGTTGCGCACATTAAAGTCCATGGCGATGTTGTTCATACGCATTTTTAACCCCGCACGGCCCAATACATTGGTGGTTTCCGGTTCATCCAGATCCGCGTAAATGGTGACATTTTCAAGGGATTGGTAGTGAGCGGTTAAGGTTTCATCGTTCCAGGCTAGCCGACTATCTACCATCGCCATGACATAGGGTTGCACCCGCAAGGATCGGATCCACACCGCCGGGAAATTTACGTTTACACCGCTGCGCAGGGACGTCGATTCGGTGGTGAAGCTATCGATGTCGAGACTCAGAAAACCGCTATCCTTTTCAGATGCCGCACCGAAACGATTGTAATTGTAATCAACCCCCACAAACGGAATAACAGAAAACCCATTGGCAAAGCGCCACTCCCTGTCAATCCACACCTTCGCCGCGAGGGTGTCGACCTCATTGTCCGCGCTGTAGACGGTGCCCAACTGACGGTTTGTGTAATCCAGGTCGGTACGCAAATAGCTCACAATCCCGTTCACTTTCCAGTTGCGGGCGAAGGCGTGGGCGAAATAGGCGGACAAACCTCTGGCGTCAGCCTCGACTTCCTGACCGACCTGGCGACTATTGTTAGTGGTTTGCGCCTGATGAAGGCTGGCACCCACCAGGATTCCTCTGCCACAGAATTGATAACCGATTGAGCTGTACGAACCCCCGTCGAGACGACCATTGGTAGCGGAAAAGCCACAGCCAGAATCGTGGGGCGATCCAGTAGCTTTGGTCAGGTCAGCGAAGATGGGCTGGGTGATTGTGTCGCTCAGCTGATTGATCATAGCGTGAGAATAGGTGTACGGGTGTGACCCCAGCAGAGCAAAAACCGGCAGCACGTTCGCACCCTGCAACGTCGCCGCAAAGCTAAATTGCCCGTCCTCACCGTTGGAAAAACCCGGTAAAAAGTTGGTCACCGCGAAGGTGTAAAAGCCATCCGCGGGCAGTGTAAAGACGATTTGCGGATCGCCCCAATCACCGCCAATGCCCGCTGGCGGATCCAGTTCATCGTCCCCATAGGCGAGACCCGAGTAAATATCCACGGGCGCTTCGCCGGTGGTGTAGATAAAACCCGCGAACAACCCCGATGCAGGGTCCAGATCAGTCTCCAGGCGAGTGGCCGTCAGCGTAACTTGCGTCCCAGCTTGCCCGGCAAACACCCAGTAACTCCAGGTGTCCGGCACATCGTAATATCCCTCTGACGTCACTGCACCCGTGCTCACCGCGTTCACTGGAATATCGCTGTAATACACAATCGCGGATAAAGCAGTACTCGCGTAGGACAGCAAGCAAACTGCGATCAACGACGAAAATTTGTTCATGGTCCTTGCTCCAGCGGTCGTTATTTACGTCTAGATGTTTTGCCCGGTAACAGCGCGCTGTCGATTAACCGTGCGGCCCGCCGGCCAACGCGCTCGGCGCGATGCCTGACAGGGATCGCCCGAGTTGTCGGTAGCGCGAGGCAAACCTTTAGCTTTTTTTTTGCGGAAATGACGGACATACGATTAGTGGCTGGCAAACGCAGATAAGCGGTTAAGGATCGTGACGGAAACGCTTTGGAACGGACTGCAATCACGCAGCAATTGAAAATAAAAAAGGAGTCGGCCTGTAAGCCGGGTTCTGTCGAGGACGATCATTCCTCTGGGACTCGCGTCACCGCGAGCCTCAAGCAACCTACCCGAATCCAGCGCGGGCCGCGCCAATGGATTCCTATTTGGTCTTGCTCCGGGTG
>JBFIHG010000024.1:0-39604 GCA_041601945.1 Porticoccaceae bacterium
CAGGACGCCCTGTTCTTCCAGGGGTGTGATCAATTCAAGAATACCGCCGACATCGTCGATGCTTGCCTGGCGAATGGTCTCGGCGCCATCCTTAACGATCAGGGTGCCGGCGCCTTCCCGGGTAAACAGCTCGCTCAGCAGTGCCCCATCTTCGCCAAAACTGATGATGTGACTGCGTGGAACGCCGTTAAGGCAGGCATCGTAGGCGGCTTGTAAGGCCATGCGCATCGGCGACGGAACCTGAGGTATCCAGCTGCCAATTTCGTGCAGTGAAATAATTTTCTGCAGGGCACCCTCGCCATTTTCAATGCCGGATTGGGCACTGAATAGTATTAACTTTTCGGCATTCAAAGAGATGGCCGTCTGGGTCGCGACATCCTCAGCGCTTAAATTGAAGGCTTCACCGGTGGGCGAGTAGCCGATCGGGGACAGCAGCACAATGGCGCCATCGTCCAGTTGCCGTTTGATGCCGCTGCGATCCACACGCCGCACTTCCCCAGTGTGATGAAAATCAACACCGTTGCGAATGCCCAGGGGTTTGGCAGTGATAAAGTTGCCGCTGACCACCCGAATGCGTGCCCCGTGCATGGGTGAATTTACCAGGCCCATCGACAACAGGGACTCGATAGCAATACGGATACTGCCCGCCGCTTCCTTGACGCAACGCATGGTGTCGCTGTCGGTGACCCGGGTCGCGGCGTGAAATTTCGATGTGATAGCGCCCTGTTGCAGCCGTGCCTCAATTTGCGGACGCGCGCCGTGTACCAGCACAATGCGTACACCGAGGCTGTTGAGCAGCGCGATATCCTGAATAACGTGGGGAAAATTCTCGTGGTCGATGCCTTCCCCTGGAATGGCGACCACAAACGTCCTGCCCCGGTGCATATTGATGTACGGGGTGGTGTCGCGAAAAAACTTCACGTCGTTAGTCACGGCTGCGAGTCCAGTTTGTGTCGCCAGGTCAGCGCGGAATTATAACAGGGGTTGTCAGGCTTGAAAGGGCTGGCGGCAAAACCGGTCGATCAGTTTTTCGAGGGTGGCCACGGTGGGTTTGATGCGATCCAGCGCCAGGAATTCGTTGGGTTGATGAGCCTGGTCGATATCCCCCGGCCCCATCACCAGCACATCCGTACCGAGGTCCTGTAAATAGGGTGCTTCGGTGGCAAACGCGACCGCTTCGCGAGTGTAGCCGGTGAGCTGTTCGCACATTGCTACCAGTTGCGACTGTGGGTCGCTGGCAAACGCGGGCACACCAAAGTGCTCAATGGTCAGATGGGTGCCATCCTTTTCCCCCAGAGGTAACAGGCGCTGTTCGAGCATGAGCTGCAAGTCCGCCAATGCCATTCCCGGTAGCGGGCGAATTTCAAAGCCCAGTTCGCAGTGACCACAAATGCGGTTGGGGTTGTCGCCGCCCTGTACACAGCCAAGATTTAAAGTGGGGTAATCGACGGCGAACAACGGGTCGCGGTAGCGTTGTTTCAGTTCGTCCTGCAGGATAAACAATTCCTCCAGCACCCGCTGCAAGGTGTGCATGGCATTGTTGCCCAGATTCGGATTGCTGGAATGGCCGGAGCTGCCGCGAATCATGAGTTTTTCAATTAAGATTCCTTTGTGCATGGCTACCGGCTTCATGCCGGTGGGCTCGCCAATAACGCCGTAGCGCGCAATGGATTCGCCGCGTTCCGCGAGCGCCCGCGCGCCGGCCATGGAAGATTCCTCATCAGCGGTGGCCAGAATAATCAGGGGCTGTTGCAGGGGTTGGTCGATAAATTCGCGCGTGGCTTCGAGCGCCAGGGGAAAAAATCCTTTCATATCGCAGGCGCCCAGGCCATACAGTCGCCCGTCTCGCTCGGTCAGTTTAAAGGGATTCTGTTGCCACAGATGTTCGTCGCACGGCACCGTATCCATGTGCCCGGCCAACACCAGACCTCCGGGACCCCGGCCCAGGGTGGCGATCAAGTTGGCTTTGCGGGGGTCGTCCAACGGCATAATCTGCACGGCAAAACCGAGAGGTTCCAGCCAGTTCGCCAGCAGGTCGATGGCGGCGCGGTTGCCGTGATCGTGATCTGGATTGGTACTGCTGATGGAATTGCAGGCTACCAGTGCGCTGAGCATGTTAATAAGTGTCATGGCAGGCAGTGTAAAGCGGTGGCGTTAATTTGCAATTTCAATCGATGGTTGCGGCGTTCGGTGCTGGCAGGGGACGGAGTGTTGTTGCTGGTTAATTCCCGCTACAATCTTGGCGCACCCGATAAGGAATAACATCATGGTTCTGACTGCGGCCCCCGATCGCGTACTGGAACTGACGACGGTTCTTCAGGAGTTGGTAGCAGCGGGTTTGCTGTCCCAGGAGAATGCCAACATCATGGGCGGCAGTAACCGCACCCGCGAACAATCTCTGCAGCATCCCCTTGTATATATCGCCAGCCAACAGCCCAGCGATGCCAGCAAACCGGGAAAAACGTTAACCCTGTTAGCGTTGAGCGAATGGATGGCAGATCAGGCCGGGCTGGAGCTGGTGCACATCGACCCCCTCAAAATAAACGTCGCCGATGTGGCCAGCATCATGTCGTTTGAGTTTGCCAAACGGCACGGCATTTTGTGTACCGACATAAAGTCCGACGAGGTGCTGGTGGCGACCACGCAACCCTATGCGCGCTCCTGGCAGGCGGGGCTGCAAAAAGTGACACGCAAAACCATACGGCCGGTGTTCGCCAATCCCGCCGACGTGGAAAAATATACAGTCGAGTTTTACTCCCTCGCAAAATCGGTATTTGGTGCCGGCAAGCTCGCGGGCGAAGTGCGCCCCGGCATCACCAATTTCGAGCAGCTGCTGGAGATCGGCTCGCTGAAGGATCCGGATGCCCAGGACAAGCACATCGTCAATATTGTCGATTGGCTGTTGCAGTACGCGTTTGATCAACGGGCCAGCGATATTCACATTGAACCCCGTCGCGACAAAGGCCGCATTCGCTTTCGCATCGACGGTATTTTGCATCGGGTTTACGATCTGCCGAGCCCGGTGATGACGGCAATGACCAGCCGTTTAAAAATACTGGGCCGCATGAATGTTGCGGAGAAGCGGCGTCCCCAGGACGGGCGCATTAAAACGCGCACGCCCAAAGGCAACGAGGTCGAGTTACGACTGTCGACACTGCCCACCGCGTTTGGTGAAAAAATGGTCATGCGTATCTTCGACCCCGAGGTGTTGCTGCGCAGTTTTACCGAACTGGGGTTGACCGGGGATGACTACCAGCGCTGGCACGCGATGAGCAACCGCCCCCACGGCGTGGTGCTGGTTACCGGCCCGACTGGTTCTGGAAAAACCACAACCCTGTATTCCACCCTTAAAGTGCTGGCCACCGAAGACGTGAATGTCAGTACCGTGGAAGACCCGATTGAAATGGTGGAGGAAAGTTTCAACCAGACCCAGGTGCAGCCGCTGATAGACCTGGATTTCGCCGCCGGTATTCGTACCCTGCTGCGCCAGGATCCGGATATCATCATGGTGGGTGAGATACGGGATATCGAAACGGCGGAAATGGCTATCCAGGCGGCGCTCACGGGCCACCTGGTGTTGTCGACATTGCATACCAACGACGCCCCTACCGCAATTACCCGCATGCTGGACCTGGGCGTGCCAGCACACCTGATCAAGGTGACCCTTAATGGCATTATGGCGCAGCGCCTGGTGCGTACCCTGTGTCCCCACTGCAAGGAAAAAGTGGATATGGATACAGCGGCCTGGGAGCAGCTTGTTAGCCCCTGGAAAGCCCCGCCGCCCCCCTTTATGTATCGGCCCAGCGGCTGCCTGGAATGCCGGGACACGGGTTATCTCGGTCGCCAGGGTATCTACGAAATCATGACGATCAGTGACGCCGTTCAGTCCCTCATTACCAGTGATTGCGACATTGCGGCCATACGCATTCAGGCCATCAAGGAAGGTATGCGCACTTTGCGTCTGGGTGGCGCACAGAAGGTGGGCGCCGGTATTACGTCTTTTGAAGAGGTACTGCGAGTGGTACCCAGCAGCGGGCGCTAACAGCGTAGTGAATCCCTTAATCATGCAGCCTGTGACACCCGTGGTTAATCCTTTGCCAGAAACCTTTGCAAATCAGTTGCAGTTGTTCCGCGAACGAGTGCCTGCCGAGGCTGCGCGCTGGCTCGACCTGAAGCTGGAAAATCTGGAATTCGCCCGCCAGCTACAGGTGGTATGGGATGGCAGTGAATTTATCGCCACGGTGTGCCACAGAAAACCGGCGCTGTTACGGGAATTGGTTGAGTCCGAAGAGCTATTGTCGCCGACATCTTCCGCTGGGTACGCGCAGCGGTTGCATGCGTCGCTCGCATCCGTTGACAGCGACGATGATCTGCATCGCGTTCTGCGCCTGTTTCGCGAACGGGAGATGGTGCGCATCCTGTGGCGCGACCTGGCCGGATTGGCAACGCTGGGCGACACCACCGGGGATATGACTGCTCTGGCTGATGCCTGCATCATCGAGGCACTGAATTTCCTCGCGCGCGCGGCAGAACGTACCCTGGGTGTCCCGGTGGGGGCAGTCAGCGGCACGGCACAGCATTTGCTGGTAATTGCCATGGGCAAGCTCGGCGCCGGGGAGCTTAATCTGTCGTCTGATGTGGATCTGGTATTTGCCTTTAGTGAGGGCGGAGATACGCAAAGTGAGCAGGGTGCGGCCAATGGCAGTAGTACCGGCATAAGCAATCAGGAGTTTTTTACGCGTCTTGGACAAAAGCTCATTCAGGCGCTGGATACACGCACGACTGACGGCTTTGTATTTCGCGTGGATATGCGACTGCGGCCCTATGGGCAGAGCGGCCCGTTGGTGTTTAGCTGCGGTGCGCTGGAAGAGTATTACCAGAGTCAGGGCCGCGACTGGGAACGTTACGCGATGGTCAAGGCACGGGTAATCAGTGGCTCGGGTGAGCCCGGTGCCGCAGCGGGCTTAATGTCCGTGCTGCGTGCTTTTACTTACCGCAAATACATCGACTTCAGTGTTATTCAATCCTTGCGTGATATGAAAGCCCTGATTAACCGGGAAGTGCGGCGCAAAGCCCTGCACGGCGACGTGAAGCGTGGTGCCGGGGGCATCAGGGAAGTTGAGTTTATTGTGCAGGCATTTCAACTGGTGCGCGGTGGGCGGGACCGGCGTTTTCAAAACCCGGTGCTGCTTGAGGTATTGCCCCTGTTGGTGGCGGAGAATCTGGTGACTGAACAAGATGCTGCGGACCTGGAATCGGCTTATTGCTTTTTGCGCAATGTCGAACATCGACTTCAGGGCTGGCGCGATGAACAAACCCAGCAGCTGCCGCGCGACGGTGTGGGGCAGAACCGCCTGGCGCGGTCGATGGGTTTTGACAACATCCAGAATTTTGAGGCCACTCTCGCCCGGCATCGCCAGTGCGTGCGCGACATATTTAACGACGTCGTTGCCGAGGCAGGGGTGGCGCCAGAGATAGACGCTGGTCAGCGCGAGGAACTACGCCGCGCCGCACTCGCCTGGTCAAGTCGCGATGCCGATTCGACACCCGTGGCCGAGTTGGGGTTTAACCCGGCGTCGGAGGCGCTGGAAATGCTGCATGCATTGCGGGAAAGCTCGGCCGTAAAAGCGATGCAACGTGATGCCCGAGCGCGCATTGACACATTGATGCCGTTGCTTATTGGCGCCTGTGCCAGAGTCGACAACAGCGTAGAGACGCTGCGGCGTACCCTGAAACTAGTGGAAAGTGTGGCGCGCCGCAGTGCCTATCTGGTTTTGCTGGCTGAAAATTCGGGGGCACTCGAACAGCTTGTAAGGTTGTGCGCAGCGAGTCCGTGGATAACCGCTGAGCTGTGCCTGCACCCGGCATTACTGGATGAATTACTCGATCCGCGGACGTTGTATACCCCGCTCGATAAAACAGTTTTGCAGCACGAACTGCAACAACATCTGTTGCGGATTCCAGGGGAAGACCTGGACGGTCAGATGGAAGCGCTACGCTATTTTCGCCGTGCCCAGGGGCTGCGCATCGCCGCCTGCGAAGTCAGCGGCGTGGTGCCATTAATGAAAGTCAGTGATTATTTGACGTGGTTGGCGGAAGTCATTCTCGATTACGCACTGGTGCTGGCCTGGAAAAACCTTGTCGAACGCCATGGGCAGCCAGGTGGCCTCGCATCCGGGGACATACCGTTTTTGATTATTGGCTATGGCAAATTGGGGGGGGTCGAACTCAGTTACGGCTCGGATCTTGACCTGGTATTTATTTACGCTGCCGATCCAGATTTAAGTACCAGTGGGCCGCACGAAGTCAGCAACGGCGTGTTTTTTGCCCGACTTGGGCAGCGTATTTTACACATTCTCGGCACGCGCACGCCATCGGGTGTCCTGTACGAGGTCGATATGCGCCTGCGGCCGTCTGGTAATTCTGGATTGCTGGTAACTACCTTCGCCGCATTCGACAAATACCAGCAGGAAAGTGCCTGGATCTGGGAACACCAGGCGCTGGTGCGGGCGCGGGCGGTGACCGGCAGCGAGCGGTTGGCAGAGCAGTTTAACGCTTTGCGCGAGGCGGTATTAACACAGCATCGGGACCCGCAGGTGTTGCGGCAGGCGGTGCGCGAGATGCGTGCAAAAATGTTCGCCGAACACGTGGGGGGCGACGCCAGTAGCAAGCTAACGAGCGGGATGTTTGACCTGAAACAGGCCCGTGGAGGTATCGTCGACATTGAATTTATGGTTCAATTTGCGCTTCTGGCCCAGTCCCATCAGCATCCCGGTTTAACCCGCTGGACGGACAATATTCGACTTCTCGATGCGCTGGCCGAGTTCGGCGTGCTGTCGGCGGACGAAAAAGTAAAATTACAGGATGCGTACCGGGACTATCGGGTGGCGGCCCACCGACTGCAATTGCAACAACGGCCGGGACTGGTCCCGGCCGAGGAATTTGTCGCGCAGCGGGCGGCAGTCTGTGCAATCTGGGAGCGCTTGTTAGGCGCGTTATAAAGGCGATGCGTAACGTGCGATGTGAAAATTTGAGGAGTTGTTGAATGTCGTTTGCTGATCGCGATGGTACTATCTGGTTTGACGGAGAATTGGTCCCCTGGCGGGAGGCCAAGGTACACGTGCTGACCCATACTCTGCACTATGGTATGGGGGTGTTTGAGGGTGTGCGCGCCTATCACACCGAAAGCAATGGCACGGCGATTTTCCGCCTTAAAGAACACACTAACCGCCTGTTTGATTCTGCCAAGATTATCGGACTATCGCTGCCCTTTGATCGCGACACATTAAATGAAGCGCAACGGTTGGTGGTGCGCGAAAACAATTTAAAAGAAGCCTACTTGCGTCCCATGGCCTTCCTTGGCTCTGAGGCGATGGGTCTGCGCGCCGATGGTTTGAGCACGCATGTGATCGTCGCATCCTGGGCCTGGCCCTCTTACATGAGTCCGGACGCCCTGGAAAAAGGCATTCGTATCAAAACATCGTCCTACACGCGCCACCACGTGAATATTACCCTGTGCAAGGCGAAGGCCAACGGCAACTACATGAACTCCATGTTGGCGCTGCGCGAAGCGCTGCAATGCGGGTACGACGAAGCGCTGCTGCTGGATCCCGAAGGTTACGTCGCGGAAGGCAGTGGCGAGAATTTTTTCCTGGTCAAAAACGGCGTACTGTATACGCCGGAGCTGACCTCCTGTCTAAATGGCATTACCCGCGCCACGGTTATCCAGTTGTCCCAGGAGCTCGGTTACGAGGTGCGGGAAAAACGCATTACTCGGGACGAAGTGTATATCGCGGACGAGGCCTTTTTTACCGGCACGGCCGCCGAAGTGCTGCCGATTCGGGAAATGGATAATCGGATCATTGGCAGTGGCGTGCGCGGGCCGCTTACCGAACAGTTACAGAGTCTGTACTTTGATGCGGTGCGTGGGCGCAATAGCGCTCATCCCGAGTGGCTAACGGCTATCGCTGACTGACGCGGAGCACGGAATATGGGGCTGACCGGGTGGCCGGATAAACCATGACCGGCGAGTCCGTGAGTCAATCGCGGTTGCTCGTCATAGGCCCTTCCTGGGTGGGCGATATGGTCATGGCCCAGGCGCTGTTTAGCGCACTCAAAACAAAATTCCCCGACAGCGCTATCGATGTGCTCGCACCGGCCTGGAGTGGCCCATTACTGGCGCGCATGCCGCAAATCAGCGCTACTATTTCGATGCCGGTGGGGCACGGTAAGGTGGGGTTGTTGGCGCGTTGGCGGTTGGCGCAAACTCTTCGCGCTCGCGGTTATAGTCGCGCTTTTGTGCTGCCCAATTCGTTTAAATCCGCATTGATTCCCTTATTTGCCGGCATTCCGGTGCGTACCGGATGGCGCGGAGAGATGCGTTTTGGGTTACTCAACGACATTCGTTTGCTCGACAAAAAACGCTATCCATTGATGGTGCAGCGATTTGTGGCACTGGCTTACCCGGACCACGCAGTATTACCCGAGGTCACGCCTCGACCGCAGTTAACCGCGGATCATGGACGTCTCCCCGAACTCTATAGTCGCCTGGGTCTACAGGGCGACAAGCCGGTTCTGGCGCTTTGTCCCGGGGCCGAGTTCGGCCCTTCTAAACGCTGGCCCGCCCGCCATTTCGCCGTTGTGGCACAGGAATACATCGGCCGTGGCTGGCAGGTCTGGTTGCTCGGGTCGAAGAACGACTGGTCGGTGGCCGACCAGGTGATCGCCAGTTTGCCAGCGGCGAGTCAGTCAGCAGCCAGCAACCTTGCCGGGCGCACCGAGCTAGTGGATGTTATTGATTTGCTGGCCGCGGCGGGCGCAGTGGTTAGCAACGATTCCGGACTGATGCATATCGCTGCGGCGCTGCAGCGACCGTTGGTGGCGGTGTACGGCTCCAGTTCACCCGCCTTTACTCCACCCCTGGGGGATAACGTGGCGGTAGTGTCTATTCCGGTGGATTGTGGTCCGTGCTTTCAAAGAGAGTGTCCTCAGGGGCACTTGAAATGCCTGAATGATCTGACGCCGCAACGGGTACTCGACGCGCTCGCCACGCGCAGCGCGGCGGATACGTCTGTTGTCGTGTCCGTTGCCGACCAGCGACCGGTATTATGAAGTGCGCCCCGGTGCCGAGCGCCGCGCAACCTGTCGTCGATGCGTGCCCGACTGCCGGCGCAAGCGCGCGGCCAGGGTGGCGCAAATCAGCATGTAACTGCGGGTAACTGGGAATGTTGCGCTCCATTGACGAATTAAAAAGTGCGCCGATCGGTCTGCAAGCGCCGTTTGATATCGCCACGCCCGGGCGTGAGACATTGCACTGCGAACAAATTTATCGTCATCTGCCAGGCAGGCGCCTTGTGTTTCGCGCCCGTTGGCACAACACCGATACGCTGGTTAAGCTTTTTTTCCGCGCCAGGGATTTTGACCGGGAGCGCGAAGGCTTGCGCGCCATGGCCGCCGCGCAGATTCCCCATGCAGCGGAAATGTGGACGCTGGCAGATTCCGCCGAAGAAAGCTATTTTCTCGGTAGTGAGTTTCTCGACGACGCCGCGAGTTTACAGGATTGTTACGCCGGCTTGTCCGCCAAACAATTGTTGCCACTGCTGCGCGACGCGTTGAGCATTGTGGGGCGGTTGCACGGTGCTGGCTGGATGCAGGCGGATATCCACCTCGACAACTTCCTGCTGAGTCGCGGCAAGCTATTTGCCATTGATGGCGGTGGTATGTCCGCGCTGGCGAACGCTCCTGAAGATAATATCGGTATGTTCTTTGCACAGATGGTGCCTGACTACGATCGCTTAATCCCCGATGCCCTGGATGCCTATGGCGAGGGTGGCCCGTCGCTTGCCGCGGTACAGGCCGCGACCACCCGTATGCGCGCTGTGCGTATCGCCAGGTATCTGCAAAAAACCGTGCGCTCCTGTACGGAGTTTTCAGTCAGCATAGATCGCCACCGATTTATCGCTATGCGTCGGGACATGGAAACCCGTCGCCTGGCCAGGCTAATGGATGAACCGGACGCCGAAGTCGGTGGCGCAAAGTTCTTAAAAAGAGGCAATACGGCTACCGTGATCAAGGTGGATTGCGAGGGCCGCGAGCGCGTTTTGAAAATTTACAATATCAAAAATTTTTGGCACGGTGTCAGCCGCTGTTGGCGCCCCAGCCGCGCCTGGGTGTCGTGGCAGAATGCCCACCGTTTGAAATTGCTGGGCGTGGCGACACCATTACCGGTGGCGCTGCGGGAAAACAGAGTGGGGCCGCTGCGCCGCGTGGCGTATTTGCTGACCGATTTTATCGACGGAGAGAATCTCGCGTCGTGGTTATTAAAAACCGACAGAAAATCCATACCCGAGTGGCTCGACGCAGAAATTGTGCGTTTGTTTGATATTATGTGGTGTAGCAATGTGACGCACGGAGATATGAAGGCGACCAATTTTATGGTGTTTGCCTACCGTTTACATGTCATCGATCTGGACTCCATGTGCTGGCACGGCTCGCAACGTAAATTTATTGCAGCTTACAAGCGGGATCTGACACGATTTTTGCAAAATTGGCAGGGTGAAACGCGCGAACATTTTGTGCAACTGCTACAACCGTTTGCGCAGCGCGCAGGCTTGTTATTCCCCCCTAACTAAGGTTGGCCAGTGGCAACGATTATTCTTGGACTATCTGGAGCGCTGAATCACGATCCGTCGGCGGCAATTTATGTGGACGCGAAACTGGTTGCAGCCGCGGAGGAGGAGCGTTTCATACGCGATAAGCACGCGAAAGGCAAAATGCCGTACGAGGCGGCAAAATTTTGTCTGGAATATGCGGGCGTCAAGCCTCAGGACGTCGATGTGGTGGCGGTACCTTTTGCGCCAATTTCAATTTTTTCCCCCGCCCGCTGGCATTTTGCACGCCGCTACTGGTATGCCCCCGATCGCGCCCTCGATGCAATTTTTAACGGTAACCGGCGATATCGACGCTACCGCCAGCGCATCTTTGATCTACTGGTTCAATTGGGCATCGATCCGAAAAAAATTCAGTTTGAGCCGGTCGAGCATCATTTGGCACACGCCTCCAGCGCCTATCACCTGAGCGGGTTCAGTGAGAAAACGGCAATTATGGGTGTGGATGGCAAGGGCGAGTATGCCACGACATTTTTTGGTTACGGCGAAAACGGGAAAATCCATAAAATAAAAGAGTTTTACGACCCCGATTCGCTGGGTGGTTTGTACGGCGCGATCACCGAATACCTGGGTTTTGAGATGCTCGATGGGGAATACAAGGTGATGGGGATGGCGCCCTACGGGGACCCCACGAAATACGATTTTTCGCGCCTGGTCGATTTTGACGGCAAGAATTTCACCATCAATACACGCTACGTCAATACCGTAGGCCTGCGACGTTATAAGGAAAATGGGGTTGGTTTTTATTTCAGCAACAAGTTAACCGAATGGTTGGGGCCGCGGCGGGTCGGGGATATGGCGGATGACCCCTATATCCACTATGCCGCGACTATTCAGGCGCTGTACGAGCAGGTCGTGTTAAAGCTGATGGATTATTACCTCGGCGATATTCTCAAGGAAACTGGCAAGCTGGCGTTTTCCGGCGGCGGGGCGCTGAACGTCAAGTTAAACCAGAAAATTATTGCGCATCCCGATGTCAGGGAGCTGTACGTACAGCCGGCATCTGGAGATTCCGGTACTGCGGTGGGGGCGGCCTCCTACGCCTTGGTCAAACGGGGTATCGCGCCCGAAAAAATGGCGCACGTCTACCTCGGGCCCGAATACTCTAACGACGAGTGCGTGCTGGCTTGTGAGCGGCATGAACAGAAACCACGTTATCAGATTATTGATCAGGTGCCCGAACGCATTGCAAAAATTCTTGCCGATGGCAACCCGGTGGCATGGTTTCAGGGGCGCATGGAGTTTGGTCCGCGAGCGCTGGGCGGGCGTTCTATCCTCGGCTGTCCAAGTGCGCCAGGCATCGCCGCGCGTATTAATGAACAGATCAAGTTTCGCGAACGCTGGCGGCCATTTTGTCCGAGTATGCTGGATCGCGTGGCACCGCAGATGTTTCGAACCGACCATCCGGCGCCGTTTATGACGTTTACTTTCGAAGTGGCGGAAGAGTGGAAAACGCGCGTTCCGGAAGTCGTACATGAAGATGGTACGGCCCGCGCCCAGGCTCTAACCCGCGAACACAACCCACGCTATTACGCATTGATGGAAGAGATGGAAAAGCTGACTGGCAATGGTGTGGTACTGAACACCTCGTTAAATCGACGGGGCGAGCCAATGATCTGTTCGCCAACGGACGCGCTGAATATGTTTTATGGATCGGATTTGCAGTATCTGATTATGGAAGATGTGTTGGTAACCAAATAACAACAACCCCGCTTGGCCTGTCCTTCAGCGGGTTGCTGAGAGATAAACGAGCCAGGAGCGACAGATTACTGGCGGGGTGAGAAAAATTGGCTGATGGCGCCGCTAACGCGCGCATCGTTATACCCGGCCGCAAGGTTGTCTTCATATTTTGCGAGCGCGTTCCTATCACTCGCGACCCGCAACAGGTGTCTGAAATTTCTTATGCGTCGACGCCGGCTCAGGGGACGCCAGGCAACTTGTAGATCGGAGATATCGATAAGTCCCAACTGGTTGTCCGGGGTCAAGACGATATTACCCAGGTGCAGGGAGCGAAAATAAATCCCTTTGTCGTGTAACACGCGCACAAATGCGCCGAGCTGCTGGATGGCTGGTGCGTCGAGCGAGGCGGCGCTACTGCGCAGCGTGTTTCCGACCAGAGGCTGGTAACACACGGCGGAGCGCTGCAGGTCGGGAATATCGTAGGTTGCAACCACCACCACCGTGCGCACGCCGCGCGCAGCTAGCAGCCGAGCGTTGCGCACAAAGCGCTGTGCGTAAGAAAAAATTCGCGCCGAGCTGAAAAAGCGTTTCACACGAAACAGCTTCAGGTAGTTACCATTTGCGAGCCGTAACACCTTGTCGCCGTGACCATCTGCTTCGATAAGCGCCGCGTCGTGGGTTAATTCAAGATAGTGATTATGATCAATACGTTCCATATCTCACAGGTACGGCCTCGTGGGGTGTTGGCAAGTTTAATGACTCCTGTTTGATTAGCAACATGCTTGATGGGGTTGCACAAATTTATGGCGGTTTAGCCCCAAATAATTTTCCAAATACTTACGGTATTTCAACTGTTCTACGTCTGAGGTTACAATAGCGGCAGGATAATAAAACAGGCTCTCTGGATAAGCGCTCACAAAAAGATGGGTGGGCAGAGAGTGGGTAATTAGTACAGTGCGTAGGGGGCGAACATACCATGGGTCAGTGGGTATGGCGATCGCAATGGCAGGTTAACACCGAACAAATTCCAGGTGGGTGCGCTGGGCCTTTTGCAGATTTTGATGCGGCATTCTCATTGCCAGGGGAGTTGGTCAGCAAGGGGCCAACCAACGAAGTCGTGCGCACATCGGTGCACGGTGTCGGTTACTACGTGAAACGTTATTGGTGCGGCGGTATATGGTTGCGGCGTTGCCTGGGGCGGAGTCGCGCTCGGGCGGAATGGCGTAATTTGCGTTTGTTTAATGCTCTAGATATCCCTACGCCGCCAGTGGTGGCGTTTGGGGAGCAGTGGGGCTTGAGCGGTGAACGACGGGGCGTACTTGTCACACGCGAACAAGCTAATGCGGTGGATTTGGCTGCGCTGGCCCGGACGGGTGGCCCGGAATTGCAATCGCGTTTCTGGGTGCAAAGGGTCGCACATCAAATCGCCGGCGCTGTGCGTAAATTGCACAATAACAACTTTTGTCACAACGATCTCAAGTGGCGAAATATTCTGGTGACGCGGCAGGCCGCGCCAACGGTATATTTTATCGACTGTCCTGCCGGACGAACCTGGCCGGGGGTTCTGTTAAAACGTAGAATAATTAAGGACCTGGCCTGTCTCGACAAGGTGGCAAAGCAGCGCTTGAGTAAAACGCAGCGTCTCAGGTTCTATTTGTCCTACGCCAATAAAGCTTCACTGGATGGCCAGGATAAAAAAATTATACGGCAGGTGGAACACTATTTCGGCGCTAGATAACGGCGCAAATATCTTTTTTTACGTGAGATGGTGATAATCACATAACCAGCAAACACGTCTCTCGTAGTAAAATCCCGCAGAACCCAGCACAATACTGTCGCCAACTGCTCAACCAACACAAGTGACTGTTGCTATGCGTGCTCTGCTCGTCAAGCTGTCTTCCATGGGTGATCTGGTGCAGGCTCTGCCCGCAGTGACGGACGCCTGGCGGGCGCGGCCGGACGTGCGTTTTGACTGGGTGGTGGACGAGGCTTTTGCGGAAATTCCGGCCTGGCATCCCGCGATAGTTCGCGTTATCACCACCGACCATCGGCGCTGGCGTCGACAACCGATCAATGCGTGGCGCAGCGGCGCGCTCAGGGATTTTGCAACGGCATTGCGCCAGACTAATTACGCTGCGGTGATCGATGCGCAGACTAATCTTAAAAGTGCGGCGGTAACCTGGTTGGCACACAGCGCCAACAAAATTGGACCCGATAACGCATCCGTGCGGGAGTGGGGTGCCCATTTTGCATACCATAAAAAAGTTCCCATCGAAAAAAGTCAACTTGCCATCAGCCGCATTCGGCAACTGTTTGCCGCCGCCCTCGACTACGAGATGCCGGGCACACCACCCGATTTTGGTTTACACGAAGTAGTTTGGCCGGCAGCCGGTGTCACCCTGCCCGATGTGCCCTATCTGGTGTTTATTCATAACGCCAGTTGGGCCAGCAAGGGTTGGCCCGAGGAATTTTGGCGACAGCTGCTGGTACTGGCCACGCAGGCGGGGTACCGCGTCCTGTTGCCCTGGGGCGTGGAGGCAGAACGTCAGCAGGCGCTGCGCATTGCGGCAGGTTTTAGCGAGGCTCAGGTACTGCCGCGCCTGACACTTGGGCAATTGGCGGGTATTTTACAATCTAGCGCGGGCGCGGTGTGCGTAGACACCGGGCTGGCGCACCTGTCTGCTGCACTGGGAATGCCAACACTGACGCTGTACGGACCGACAGATCCCCACCTGATTGGTGCAACCGGGTACAATTCTGCACATCTAAGCGCGGAGGGTTTTGCCTGCATGCCATGCTATCGTCGCGAGTGTGCGGTGGAGGGGTATCGCGGTCCGCAGGCGCAATGTCTGAAAGGTATCGCGCCGCAGCGAGTTTGGGCGGCACTGCAATTGCAGTTACGTGGCAGCGCGACGGCTAATCTCGTGTCTGACCCCAACGATGCGTGTTGAGTATTGTTGTTTAGCAGTAGATTACGAACAACTATGAAGTCGTGGAAAATCGAACGCAAAAATATTGCGTGATAAACGGAGTAGCCCCGTGAAAAGCACACTACCGCGCTTTGACAAGGCCCAGATTCTGATTGTTGGAGATCTGATGCTGGACCGATACTGGCACGGCATGACGTCGCGTATTTCTCCCGAGGCGCCGGTGCCTGTAGTCAAAGTGGAGCAGATCGAAGACCGTATCGGTGGTGCTGGCAATGTGGCGCTTAACGTGGTGTCGCTGGGGGCCGGGGCCGCGCTGGTGGCCGTGGTGGGTAATGACGAAGCGGGTGGCGTGCTTCAGGAACGTTTGCGTGCGGCAGGTATCCTTACCGATCTGCACCGTTCCAGCGAGAAACCCACAATTACCAAATTAAGAGTGATTAGTCGCCACCAGCAATTACTGCGTCTCGACTTTGAAGAAAGTTTCGCGAGTGAGGACGCCGCTGCGCTGCCCACCAAAGTAGCGAACCTGCTAGGCGGTGTCGGTGTGTTGGTGTTATCCGATTATGCCAAGGGCGCGTTGCAAGACCCGCAAATGCTAATCGGCGCGGCGCGGCGGGCAGGGGTGCCGGTGCTGGCCGATCCCAAGGGAAGTGATTTTACGCGTTACGTCGGAGCGACTTTACTAACGCCAAATCTTCAGGAATTTGAAGCGGTGGTTGGCCGCTGTAGCGGCGAGCAGGAGTTGATCGAGCGGGGGCTGGCGCTGCTTGAGCAGCTGCAGCTGGAGGCGTTACTGATCACACGTGGGGAACAGGGCATGACCCTGTTGCGCCGCGATGCCCCGGAATTACATTTGCCCGCGCGGGCGCGGGAGGTGTTCGACGTCACTGGCGCAGGGGACACAGTGATCGCAGTTCTGGCGGCATCGATCGCAGCGGGATCGTCCCTGCCCGAGGCGGTTGCGCTGGCCAATATCGCGGCCGGTATTGTGGTGGGTAAATTGGGAACGGCAACCGTGAGCGCGCCGGAATTGCGCCGCGCGGTGCAACGGGAGCAGGGGTCTGAGCGCGGTGTTGTTAATCATGAGCAGTTGCTGGTGGATATCGCCGATGCCCGTGCCCACGGCGAAAAAATTGTTTTCACCAACGGTTGTTTCGATATTTTGCATGCCGGCCATGTGGGTTATCTCGAGCAGGCGCGCAAACTGGGTGATCGGCTGATAGTGGCGGTCAACAGCGATCAGTCGGTTACCCGTTTAAAAGGCCCCGGCCGCCCCATCAACAGCGAAGGACGACGCATGGCCGTATTGGCGGGCCTCGAAGCGGTTGACTGGGTCGTCGTGTTCCCCGAAGACACCCCCGAGCCGTTACTGAAAAGCCTTAAACCGGATATTCTGGTAAAGGGCGGCGATTACACCAGGGAGCAGGTGGTGGGTTGGCAAATAGTTGAAGGTTATGGCGGCGCGGTACGGGTCCTGGATTTTCTCGACGACTGTTCCACCAGTGCGATTGTTGAGAAAATACAAAACAAATAGAGCCTGAGTTTTTTGTTAGTGGTTAGTTAAAAGGCCAGATTTTGCGTTGTTTGTACGCCTTTCCAGGTTTTCTCTCGCCTCTAATGGATGTTGCCGCGCGTCACCCGCGCCACGTGTTGCATGGCACTATCGGTACGCTCCTCGACTGAGCCACGTAGTTCGATCAGCTTGACCCCCAGGTTGCGCGCCAGCTTTACAATGGTCTCTTCGATATCGGTGCGATGCTGTTCGGAGTGCGGCCGTTTACCATCCAGTTGCAGGGCAATTTCCACAGGCAGGAAAAAAAGCACATCAAACTGACCTAAATACCAGGGCAGCAATTGCTCGATCGCCGCTTTAAGATGCGGATTTTTGGGTCCCTCGGTATGCAGATATGCGGCGTAATCGAGCAGCGTGCGATCGTAAATCATATGTTGATTGCGGGGTTGTTCCAGGCGCCGTAGGTGCTCACCGAGCAGCAGATAATAAATATGGTCCGCGCTGAGTGGTGGTTGGGTCTGACCCAGCAACGGGCGCAATACATCGATGGGTTCCACCAGAGTCCTGACCTGTACGCCTTCGGCCCGCAGCGCGTCGCCAAGGGTTGTGGCGAGGGTAGATTTGCCGGAGCAATGGCTACCAGATATGCCAATCCGCCACCCGTCCTTTTTGAGGGTCCCCTTAGTCATAAACTTTCCGCTGATAGTGCGTGGGTTAACGCCTCGACGTTGTGGCGTAAATGCTCGGGGTTAAGCGTGCCGATAATTGCGCTGGTGACGCCAGCCTGGGCGAAAAGTTGCTGGAACGTCTGCTCGATGGCAGCAGTGCTGACAGAACTGGCGGCGTTGACGAGATGTCCACTGGCCAGAGCTTTTTTGATTAGTACTCCCTTGCCATGGTGCGCGCAATAATCGATCACTGGCTCCTGCTCCCGCTCCTGCAGGTTCCATGTCACCATTGCCAGGTCGCATTGTTGTGCCGCCAGCAGCCCTCCCTGCACGGTTTTGGTGGACATGCCAAAGGCGCGAATTTTCCCCACCTGTTTTAGTTCCGCCAGAACATCCAGCGTACCATGGTGGCGAATAATGTCTTCGTCCGCACCGCTGGAATGCACCAGCACGATATCCAGTACGTCGCGGTGCAGGCGGCGCAGGCTGCGCTCGACGCTAAATCGGGTATGTTCGGCGCTAAAATCAAACTGCGACTGGCCGTCGACGAATTCTTCGCCCACCTTGGTGCAGACTAGCCAATGGTGACGCTGGTGTTGTAACGGTCCCTGAAAGAGTTCGCCGAGACGGGTCTCGCTGCTGCCGTAGGCGGGGGCGGTGTCGAGTAGATTAATACCCAGATCCTGTGCCAGCGCTAATAACTGGGCAGCCGCCTGATCACTGGGCAACGCAAAATCGCTGGGATACTTTACTCCCTGATTACGGCCCAGCTTGACCGTGCCGAGTCCCAATGCGCTGACGGCGATACCCGTCGCGCCAAGTTTTCGTTGGGGAATCAATACTGATCTCCAAACGCCTGTTGCCACGGTGTGGTGGCCAGCGGCGGCGGCGCCAGGGGCAGATCAACTGGGGCTAACCCGGATGCAGTACAGCCTTTGTCCGCTAAAAGTGTTAGAACCTGGGCGGCAAGGTTGGGGGCCAGTGTCATTTTGGTGGGCCAGGCGGCGATAACGTTCGCGCGGTCTTTGGCCCATTGGGCGAAGGCCTGATCCGGGCGCGCAAAATTGCGTTGTAACGGTTCTGCGCGATCTACCCTGAGGGTTGCCCACTGCGCGCCGCCAAGATCGACCCACGGCATCAATTCCGTCAGTTCCCGCTGCGCGTGGGCGATCAGTTCGCTGGCGTTTTGCTGGGCTCCACGCTCCGCAAGGCTGCCCCCCAAATACCAGACCTGGCTGCCGTCCCCGCAGGGGTGGCTCGAAATAGTTAGCCGCGGCACGCTCTCCACGCCCAGACAGTGGCCGTAAAACCCATGTGGATGCTGGTGCCTGACCATCACCTGCTGCAACGGGCGACGTTGCATGCGCGGCTGTGTGGCGCCCAGGTCGGCGAGCAGTCCGGCATTACCCTGTCCAGCGCACAGTACAAATGCACCCGCCTGCAACTGGCACGGCTGGTTCGCGTCGTTCAGGTTCAGTGCTGTGTGGCCGTTGGCGCGCTGTGTCCAGGTGGACTGTTGCCAGTCCAACAAAAATATTCGCTCGCGATAGTTGTCCGCCAGCGCTCGGACGACGGACGGCACGTCGAGCACAATATCCACCAACTTGTACAGGTTGCCTTTGAACTGGCTCTCCTGAAAAAGCGCGGGTCGAGCGGCAGCGGCTACGCGCTCGACGCGGCCGCGGGTCGCTTTACTGCCGAGAAAGGTCGCCATGCGGGAGGTGACGCTGGCGCTGGACCACAGATAAAAATGATCGCTGAGTACCCGCGCTGCGCGTAAATCCACATCACCTTGCCCCGATAAACAGTTGCGCCAGTGCTCGGGCATATCCGCAACTGCCTGGGAGGCGCCGCTTAATGCGCCTCCCAGGGTGTATTTGATACCGCCGTGAATCATGCCCTGACTGGCAATGGTTTGTTCGCTACCCAGCGCTTTGTGTTCCAGCAACACGGCGTTGTACCCTGTTCTGCTCAGGCGATTGAGCAGCCACAGCCCCGCCACGCCGCCGCCAATAATGGCGATGTCGACACAAACAGTTGGACGCTGGTGATCGGGCATAACAATTCTCACGCGTGGCACGGTAGTATACCGGGTTTGCGACGCTGTTTTACCGCGCCGACCCACTGCCGCAGCCCTGTCGTGAGAAACAAAAAAGGAGCAACTTTGACGCGTTTTTTTTACAGCCTGTTGTTTTATCTGATTACCCCGTTAGTGCTGCTGCGCCTGTTGTGGCGGGCGCGCAAAGCACCGGCGTACGCACGCCGCTGGCGCGAGCGTTTTGGCTGGGTGCCCCGAGTGGCCGGAGGTAAACAGGTGATCTGGGTACACGCCGTTTCGGTGGGGGAAACGGTTGCCGCCGCACCCCTGATCAACGCTCTGCTGCAACGCTATCCGCAGGCGGTGGTGGCAGTCACCACCATGACACCGACCGGTTCGGAACGGGTGTCGGCGCTGTTTGGCACTCGTGTCTACCACGCTTACGCGCCCTACGATTTACCACTGGCGTGGCGCATTTTTTTGCGCCGTGTTGCGCCGAGCCTGTTGATTATTATGGAAACGGAGCTCTGGCCCAATATGATTCACGCGTGCACTAAGCGGGCGATTCCGGTTGTAGTGGCCAATGCTCGGTTGTCGGAAAAATCCGCGCAAGGCTATAAAAAAGGCGGCTCTCTCACCCGGACTATGCTGCGTTCTCTGACTATTGTAGCCGCGCAAAATAGTATCGACGGCCAGCGTTTCGTCGACCTGGGTGTGGCGCCAGCGGCGCTACAGATCACTGGGAATCTGAAGTTCGATGCGGAACTCGACACGCCGATGCGGCAGCGGGCGCTGGCATTGCGCGAGCAATGGCGGGGCCTGGTCCTGCGCCCGGTGTGGCTGGCAGCGAGTACGCACCGGGGCGAGGACGAGCAGATACTGGATGCGTTCGCACGTATCCGTACGCAACAGCCACACCTGTTACTGGTGCTGGTGCCGCGCCATCCAGAACGGTTTGAGGAGGTCGCTGCCCTGTGTGCGATGCAACAGTACCAGGTCTGCCGGCGTAGCGCGGGGCTGGCGCCGACGACCGACGATGACGTGTTGCTCGGCGATACAATGGGAGAGTTGGTGTCGTTTTTCGGCGCCTGCGATTTGACCTTTGTGGGCGGTAGTTTACTGCCCATCGGTGGACACAATCTGATCGAGCCAGCGGCCTGGGGAATTCCGGTGCTGACGGGGCCGCATTTATTTAATTTTGCGGAGGTGGCGCGGGTGTTACAGGACGCGGATGCGTTGGCAATATGTCATAACGCCCAACAGATTGCACAACGGGTTATGGAATTGCTGGATGATCCCGATGCCATGGCGCGCATGGGAATGGCGGCCATGGGTGTGGTCGCCGCCAATCGCGGTGCGCTAAACAAAACTCTGACTATTGTTGATCAGCTGTTGGCACCGCGCTAGCTTTGCCCACCACCAGGGCGGGATCGAGCCACGCGTTTAGTTGGCCGATATCTTCCGGGCTTAGTTGGCCCGCGACTTCCTTAAGTTGCAGCATGCTGGCGATGTAGTCGTAGCGCGCATTGGCGTAGTTGCGCTCCGCCTGATGCAGCGTGCGTTGCGACAACAATACGTCGACGATATTGCGGGTGCCGACTTCGTAGCCAGCCTGCGTCGCTTCGAGGGCGCTGCGGGCAGAGGTCACCGCCTGGTTGCGTGCGTTGACGCGGGCCGCATTGGTCACCACCTTCAAATGCAGGGAACGGGCCTGCTGTGTTGTGTTGCGGGCGCTGTACTGGTACTGCTCTTCGGCGGCAATAAACTGCTGCTGGGCCTGACGGCGCTGCGCGCTGATCAGGCCACCGCTAAACAGCGGTGCATCTACCCGTACGGATACCACTGTGGGTTCGTTGTCCGAGAAAAAAGGTTCATTGTTGCCGGTTGAATCGCGGGTAAATACGCCGTCCGTATGACTGTTGGTGTAGGACAGATTGGCGCTGACCCTGGGTAGATGCTCGGCTTTACTGGCTTTGGCGTTCTGTTCCGCAGAGGCCACGCGGTGTTGGGCTACTTGCAGAGCGAAATTATTGCCGCTGGCAAATTGCACCCAGGCCTCCGGGTCCCGTGGTTCGGGCTCCACCACGGGAAAGCCGACGGAGAGCCCCGCCAGTTCCCGGTGCGGCTGTCCGGTCAGTACCTCCAGGCTTTCGAAGGCGATATCCAGAGCGCTGGCGGCTTCCAGCGCATTGACCGCCGCTTCATCGTAGACCGCCTGGGCTTCGTGCACGTCGGTGATGGGCAGCAAACCCACCTCGAAACGCTCTTTGGTTTGCTCGAGCTGACGTCCGATCGCGCGCTGTTCGGCCCGCGCTGAGCGTAGATCCTCGCTGGCGCGCAGCGCGCCAAAGTATGCGTCAGCGACGCGCAGAATCAATTGCTGTTGTTCAGCCGCGAACTGTGCCGACGCTTCCCGGTCCAGCGCCTGGCCCTGTTTAAAGGTAAACCAGGCGGGCAGGTCGAACAGAGGCTGTGACAGGGAAACCATGTAGGTTTCGCTTTCGTCGTCGTTTTCGCCCTTATTGGACGGTCGGAATGTTTCACTCAGCACCCGCGCGCTACTGGTGTCGCCCTGGCCGTCGGCGTATTCCGCGGAGGCGGTGATCTGCGGTAGTAAACCCGCGCGGGCGATGGGCAACGCTTCCTGGCCAGCTCGGTAGGTGGCCCGCGCCGCCCGCAGTTGCGGGTCATTGCCAAGCGCGAGCTGGTAAATGTCCGCAAGGGAGTCGGCGCTGGTATAGGTGAGCGGCACCATGCTTAAAACGACTGCGCAAAACGCGCGGTTGAGCACATTGTTCATGGGTTGTTCCGTAATGAAACTGCTATTTTGAGGCACAGTGGAGCCGCTATCGAGCGTGCTTGGCACAAGTCTAGCAGATCACTGTCCATAACGGCATTTTGGTGGACAGCAATTTGCCTGCCCGCTAGAGTGCAGACAAGGCGGTGCAACAGGCGCGAAGAAAAAGGAACCAAGAGTGACGCGATGAACGACGGTAATACGGGGCAGTACGGAGTCGGGGACTACCGGGTTCACGACCTGCAGGAAATGTATCGAGGGTTCTTTACCTTACAGCGTGCACGCTTGCAACACCGTTTGTTTGCGGGGGGCTGGAGTGGCGATATTACGCGGGAAGTGTTGCGACGCGAGCCTGCGGTAGGCGTGCTCCTGTACGACCCCACACATCAGCTGGTGGGACTGGTAGAGCAGTTTCGAGTCGGCGCTCTGGACAGACTCGCCGGACCCTGGCTGCTGGAAGTTGTCGCAGGCATAGTCGATAGTGGCGAGGGACCCGAACAGGTGGCCCGGCGGGAGCTGCGTGAGGAGGCGGGAATAGATGGGGTCAGCTTGTATTCAATTTGTGAATATTTCGTCAGTCCCGGCGGCAGTAACGAGCACATGACGCTATTTTGCGGCGTAACCGATCTCTCCGGCAAAGGCGGTGTCTACGGCCTGCCGGGTGATGGGGAGGATATTCGTTTTCACGTGATCGAGGAAACGGCAGCGTTTGCCGCGTTGGCAAATGGACACTGTGATAACGCCGCAACAATTATTTGTTTGCAGTGGTTGCAGTTGCACCGCGAACGATTGCACAGTGACGGGCTTAGCAGCCTGACGTGAACCGGGTTAACAAGCTGATCAATTTGTGGAGTATGGGGTAGTGTCGCGATTGAAGTTACGTTACAAAGTCGATCTTAAAGGCTTTATGGCCGAGTGCGCCACAAATTATATGCGCCTGCGTAAGCTGCTGCCGGCACTCGCGCAGGTGGACAGCCGGTGTATTGGTCTGCGGGCGGGTGCCGAGGACATGGCTGAACCGCGGGAAACGGTGGTTATTACAGTATTGGAAAGAACCCGCTACACCACACTGCTGGCCATTGCATCTCAGGGCGGGGACCGGCCCCGCTGGTGGCCGGCGCCGGTCATGCAGGTGCGGCTCTATCACGATGCGCGACTCGCAGAAGTGGTCGCCTGGGACCGGGAATTACGGGTGTACCCAAAACACGGGTACCCCAACGAGCGGATGCTACAGCCGGATGAGAAATATCAATGGAATCGTTATCTGGGGGAGTGGTTGGCGAACTGTATCGAACATGGTTACGCTGTGGAGCAGGACATTCCCAGTGTTGTTAGCGGATAAAAATATTACCGTCGCGCTGTTAGCTCCGTTACGACGTCGGCACATACGGGTCTAATTGAGGAGAATAAGTTGGCACAGGCCCATACCCGGCGGGTTATCCAGGTAACCGACCCGCACATCGGCGAAACCCGCGACCACACCCTGGCCGGTATCCGCACCTATGAAAGTTTCAGTCAGGTACTGGCCGCTGTCGCCGCCGCGCAGACGGCGCCGGATCTGTTGATGGTGACTGGGGATATCGCCGCCCTGGGTACCCACAAGGCGTATCAACTATTTACCGAGCAAATCGCTTTTTTCGAAATACCCTACGCCTGGCTACCAGGTAACCACGACGATTTTGCGGTGATGCAGGACGGTATCCAGGCTTCTCCGTACTGGCCGGTTCTGGAATTGGGCGACTGGCGTGTGATCTCCATTAATACTGCAGTGTCCGGGCAGGTGGGTGGTCATCTGGTGGCGGACGAACTGTCTTTTCTCGAGAGTACGCTGCGGCGCGATGCAGATAACCCCACCGTGGTATTTATGCATCACCCGCCGCTGCCAGTGGGCTGTGACTGGCTCGACAGACAACGTATCGCCAATGCCGACGCGTTGCATAAGTTGTTGGAAAAATACCCGAATGTGCGGGCCATTTTCACCGGACATGTGCATCAGCATCAAATCTTACAATGGGCTGGCATCCCGATCTATACGACACCTTCGACCTGCTTTCAGTTTGCTTCCAACAGCCCGCATTTCGCCCTGTCAGATGATCCCCCGGGTTATCGCTGGATTGATTTACACGACGACGGCCAGCTCGATACAGGAGTCGTGTATCTACAGGATTTTACGCAGAAAGTGGATCATTCCACCGGTGGCTATTAAGGGTCGCGCCTGGCGCCGCTGTGCAGCTATAATCCGCGCGTAGTTCGCGGCGGAAGGTGGCCATGGCGTCACTGCTATACATTCACGGGTTCAACAGCTCCCCTCAGTCCCACAAGGCTATCGTTACCGGTCGCTGGCTGGCGCGGCATTGTCCCGAAGTGGATTTTCTGTGCCCGCCGTTGAGCCTGTTTCCACAGCCCGCCATGAATTGTTTGGAGCAGGTGCTGAGTGAACAGGGCGCCGACGTGTATTTGCTGGGCAGTTCCATGGGTGGGTTTTACGCCACCTGGCTGGCACAGCGCTATGCCTGTAAGGCGGTGTTGATAAACCCTGCGGTGGCGCCCTGGAGGGGAAGAGATTATTTGCTGGGCGAGCAAATCAACTATCACACCGGCGAGCGTTGCGTGTTTGAAGCGCGGCATATCGAGGCGTTGCAGGCGTTTGACGTCCCATGCCTCGAGCATCCGGAACAGTTCAGGGTATTACTACAAACCGGCGACGAAGTGCTGGATTATCGTCTGGCATTGGAAAAATACGACGCGTGCGAGACACTGGTGGAGCAGGGCGGCGATCACAGTTTCCAGAATTTTGAACAACACCTTCCGGATATTATGAAATTTTTCTGCGGGACTAACTATCAATCAACACGCGTGTGACGATGAGCAAATATAATTCGGAAGATATTGAAGTACTCACCGGCCTGGACCCGGTGCGCAAGCGACCGGGGATGTACACCGACACCAGTCGACCGAATCATCTCGCCCAGGAAGTGATCGACAACAGCGTCGACGAGGCGCTGGCCGGACACGCACGCAAAATCGATGTGGTTCTGTATCGCGATGGTTCATTGGCGGTCGCGGATGATGGTCGTGGCATGCCGGTCGACCTGCATCCGGAACAGCACAAACCCGGAGTCGAGGTTATTCTGTGTACGTTGCACGCCGGGGGTAAATTTTCTAATAAAAACTACCAGTTTTCCGGCGGTCTGCACGGCGTTGGCGTGTCAGTTGTTAATGCGCTATCGCAGCGTCTTGAGGTGATTATTCGTCGCGATGGCAATGTGTATCGCATGGGTTTCGCTGGCGGCGAAAAAGTATCCGAGCTGGAAGTGGTCGACACCTGTGGAAAACGTAGTACGGGTACGGAATTGCGTTTTTATCCGGATCCTAAATATTTTGATGTAATCAAGTTCTCGGTGTCGCGTCTTAAGCACGTCCTGCGGGCCAAGGCGGTTCTGTGCGCAGGGCTTGAAGTGTCATTCCGGGATGAAAATACCGGAGAGCAGGAAGCCTGGTGCTATGCGGACGGTCTGCAGGACTATCTCGCCGCCGCCACGCAGGGTTGGGAGACGGTCCCACAGCAGGTGTTTGTGGGCAGTTTTGCGGCGGAAACGGAAGCGGTAGACTGGGCCGTTCAATGGCTGCCCGACGGCGGGGAGTTAACCCAGGAAAGCTACGTAAACCTGATTCCCACCGTTCAGGGCGGCACGCACGTCAACGGCTTTCGTTCCGGATTACTGGAAGCGATGCGGGAATTTTGTGAGATTCGCAGCCTCCTGCCCCGCGGCATCAAACTGGCCCCGGACGATATTTGGGACAGGTGTTGTTACGTGCTTTCGTCGAAGCTGACCGAGCCACAGTTTTCAGGCCAAACCAAGGAGCGGCTGTCGTCCCGGGAAGCCGCCGCGTTTGTGTCCGGAATAGTCAAAGATGCCTTCAGTTTATGGCTTAACCAGCATATTGAGGAAGCGGAAACACTGGCGGAGCTGTGTATTGGTAATGCGCAGCGCCGTATGCGCGCCAACAAGGCCGTGGCGCGCAAAAAAATTACCGCGGGTCCGGCGCTGCCGGGCAAGCTGGCGGATTGTTCGAGTAGTGCACCGGATCAATCGGAACTATTTTTAGTGGAGGGCGATTCCGCCGGTGGCTCGGCCAAGCAGGCGCGGAGCCGCGAATTTCAGGCCATCATGCCGCTGCGTGGAAAAATTTTGAACACCTGGGAGCTCGACAGTCAGGATATTCTCGCGTCCCAGGAGGTGCACAATATTTCCGTGGCGATTGGGGTCGACCCCGGGAGCACAGATTTAAGCGGGTTGCGCTACCATAAAATTTGTATTCTGGCGGATGCCGATTCCGACGGCGCGCATATCGCAACGTTGATCTGTGCGCTTTTTTTGCGCCATTTTCGCCCATTGGTTAGCGCCGGGTATATTTACGTAGCAATGCCGCCGTTGTTTCGCGTGGACGTAGGCAAAGAGGTTTTTTACGCTCTGGACGAGTATGAGAAGCAGGGTATTCTGGATCGCATCGAAGCAGAAAAAAAGCGTGGCAAAGTGCAGGTAACGCGTTTCAAAGGGCTTGGCGAAATGAACCCGTTGCAGTTGCGTGAAACCACCAT
Organism: Porticoccaceae bacterium; assembly: GCA_041601945.1. Classification (GTDB taxonomy): domain Bacteria; phylum Pseudomonadota; class Gammaproteobacteria; order Pseudomonadales; family Porticoccaceae; genus JBFJKD01. The sequence continues at coordinate 26,897 of JBFIHG010000024.1, forward strand.
GGCCCCGGATACCCGTCGCCTGGTGCAATTGTCGTTAGCCAGTGAAGATGGTACGGATGAATTGCTCGACATGTTGCTGGCCAAGAAACGCGCTGGCGATCGCAAAGCCTGGCTCGAAGAAAAGGGCAGCCTGGCCGAAGTGAGCCAGTCGGTCGCCGCACAGACCGCCGTGTGAACCAGCGGTGCAACGGCAGTAATCCCCCCAGTGCAAATGAGTGACAACAGTTAGGCAAAATATTATCGCCACAGGCGCAGGATCAAATGACCACGACTGATTTACCAGAAGAGCGCGTAGCGCTGCGGGATTACGCCGAAAAATCCTATCTCGATTATTCGATGTACGTCATTCTCGACCGGGCGCTGCCCCATATTGGCGACGGGCTAAAGCCTGTGCAGCGGCGCATTATCTACGCGATGAGCGAGTTGGGTCTGCACGCCACGGCCAAACACAAGAAATCCGCGCGCACTGTGGGCGACGTGATTGGTAAATTTCATCCCCATGGGGATAGCGCTGCCTACGAAGCGATGGTGCTGATTGCGCAGCCGTTTTCCTACCGCTATCCATTGGTGGATGGACAGGGAAACTGGGGCTCCGCGGACGATCCCAAATCCTTTGCGGCCATGCGCTACACCGAGTCCCGCCTGGCGCCCTACGCGGATTTATTGCTGGCCGAACTGGACCAGGGCACCGTGCAATGGCAACCCAACTTCGACGGCACCCTGGAGGAGCCGACGGTATTACCGGCCCAGGTGCCTAATGTTTTATTGAACAGCGTGACCGGCATTGCGGTGGGTATGGCCACGGATATTCCGCCCCACAACCTGCGGGAGGTAGTGAGCGCCTGCCTGCGTTTGCTGGAAGCACCAAAATCTACAGTGCGCGAGCTGTGTGAACATATTCAGGGGCCGGATTATCCCACCGAAGCAGAAATCATTTCCTCGCGGGAGGAGATTATCAGCGCTTACGAAACCGGGCGCGGCTCGGTGAAAATGCGTGCTGTGTGGACCCGGGAAGATGGCGATATTATCGTCACGGCCCTGCCCTATCAGGCGTCGCCCGCCAAGATACTGGAACAGATAGCGCAGCAGATGCAGGCCAAAAAATTGCCTATGGTGGCCGATTTGCGCGACGAATCGGATCACGAAAATCCCACTCGGCTGGTGATTGTTCCGCGCTCGAACCGCATCGACCTGGAAGCCCTGATGGGGCATCTTTATGCCACCACGGATCTGGAGCGCAGTTACCGCATCAATCTCAATATGATTGGTCTCGATGGGCGTCCCGGAGTGCGGACCTTGCCCGAAATTCTCGGTGCGTGGCTCCAGTTTCGCCTGGCGACGGTGCGGCGGCGCCTGGAGTTTCGCCTCGAGAAAGTGCTGGCGCGCTTACATATCCTCGACGGTTACCTGATTGCCTTTCTCAATATCGACGAAGTGATCGCTATCGTGCGCACCGAGGATCAGCCGCGGGAACAGCTTATGGCCCGCTTCGGACTCAGCCAACAGCAGGCCGACGCGGTGCTGGACTTGAAGTTGCGCCAGTTGGCCAGACTGGAAGAAGTTAAGCTGCGTGCCGAGCAGGACGAATTGTCCGCTGAACGGGGCAGGTTAGAAAAGACACTCGGCTCGGCGCGGTTATTGAAAAAGCTGGTTGCCACTGAGTTACAGCAGGTCGCCGAAAAGTTTGGCGATCCACGCCGTTCACCGTTGGTGGCGCGGGCCGAAGCCCAGGCTTTTTCGGAGGTAGAACTGCTGACGTCAGAGGATGTGACGGTGGTGTTGTCGGAGAAAGGCTGGATTCGTGCGGGCCGCGGACACGATATCGATGCGGCTGCACTTAGCTACAAGTCGGGCGACCAGCTATTGGCGGTCGCGCGGGGCAAAAGTAATCAGAACGCTATCCTGCTGGACTCCACCGGGCGCGCCTATGCCCTGGCCGCGCATACGCTGCCATCGGCGCGAGGCCAGGGTGAGCCCGTCACCGGGCGAGTGAATACGCCGTCCGGAGCCACCTTTTGCGGTCTCGCGCTCGGGGATAATCAGACCAGGGTGTTGCTCGCGACGGATGCCGGTTACGGCTTCGTGGCCGCCATTGCCGACTTGCACACCAAAAACCGTTCTGGAAAGACCTGTCTCAGTGTGCCCAAAGGCGCCCGTGTGTTGCCTCCCGTGGTGCTGAGCGATGCGGAAAACAGCGTTGTAGTCGCGCTCAGCAACGAGGGCCGAATGCTGGTGTTCCCTCTGGCTGACCTGCCCCTGCTGGCGCGGGGCAAGGGTAATAAAATTATTGGTATTCCGGCCGCGCGTCTACAGGCGCGAGAAGAGTACATGCTGGCGGTGGCGGTGGTTGCCGAAGGGCAGCAATTGACTGTGTATTCGGGTAAGCGTCAGTTGAACCTCGGCGTCAAGGATCTGGATTACTACCGTGGCGAACGGGGTCGCAGGGGCAGCAAGCTGCCGCGCGGGCTGCAGAAAGTAGACCGCGTGGTGGTCAGCGCTAAAAACTAGAAATCAGCGGTCACTGTTAATCGTTTCTTCAATGTTACCGGTGGGTTAAATTCTGTCGCTATTGTCGTACTATACCCAGCAGGTTCCAGGCGTGAATAGAGCGGTCCATTGCAGGTTTCGCTCGGCGCGCACGCGCCGGTCACCCGCCGTAGAGTAACTCGACAGGCGTCGCCCATCACACAGGAGGGTAATTTTGGACACCATAAAAACGCAACCGCTTGCCGATACAAATCGCGGTGCAGGTGCAGATACCGCAGACGAATTCAGGACACAGGTGCGCCACTGGCTGGCGAGCAACTGCCCGCAGTCCATGCAACAACCGTTGGAAGATTTCGACGATCGTTGCTGGGGTGGGCGCCGCTGTGTGTACGCCAGCGATGACCAGCGAGTTTGGCTGGAGCGCATGGCCGCGCGTGGCTGGACCGCACCGGAATGGCCGCTGGAGTATGGCGGTGGTGGGCTGAATAAGGAACAGGCGAAAATTTTGCGGGAAGAAATGGAGCGCATTGACGCGCGGCCCCCACTCAGCAGTTTTGGTCTGTGGATGATCGGTCCAGCAATCTTAAAGTACGGTTCCGATGCTCTGAAAAAACAGCATATACCGCCCATTGTGCGCGGCGAAATCCGCTGGTGTCAGGGCTACAGTGAGCCCGGCGCAGGCTCGGATCTGGCCAGTTTACAGACCCGCGCGGAGGACCGTGGCGATCATTTTATCGTCAATGGTCAAAAAGTCTGGACGTCCTATGCCGATCAGGCGGACTGGATGTTCTGCCTGGTGCGCACCGCCCCGGACGCACCCAAGCATCTCGGCATCAGTCTGGTGTTGTTTGATATGGAAACGCCAGGGGTGTCCACTAAGTTAATCAAACTGATTTCCGGAAAATCACCTTTTTGCGAAACCTTTCTCGACGATGTGCGAGTGGAAAAAAATCAGGTGGTTGGCGAGATTAACAAGGGCTGGGAAATCGCCAAGTACCTGCTCACCCACGAGCGCGAGATGATCGGTAACCTGGGCAAAAATACCGCGGGAGCGAAAAGCTTGAGTGAGTTGGCGGTCGCTGCCATCGGTGTCGACGGCGGCGCATTGCGCGACCCCTCGCTGCGGGAGGCCGTTGCCCAGTGGGAGGTAGATATGTGCGCTTACGAGCTCACTGCGGAGCGGGTCATCGATGAAGCGAGAGCTGGTCAGGGTGTGGGCGCTGCGTCGTCGGTGCTGAAGTACGCCGGCACGGAGCTCAACAAACGGCGCTTTGAATTATTGCTCAGTATTCACGGCCTGGATGCACTGGCGTGGGAGGGTGAGGCCTTCAACAACGGTTTGCTGGCCAGTCAGTGGCTGCGCAGCAAGGGCAATTCCATTGAAGGCGGTACCTCGGAAGTTCAGTTGAATGTGATCAGCAAACGCATTCTCGGGCTGGGTTGACCGGTGGTTTGAACAGCGACCTCAGTAAATGGTGGTGGTTCGCTTTTAAAAAAAATGATCGCACAGGTACGAGGAGTGTGTACGTGGCATTGATACTGAACGAAGAACAGCAAATGCTGAAGGAGTCGGCAGACGGATTTTTGCAGGTGGTCGCACCCGTAGAGGCGCTGCGTAAACTGCGGGACGAGCGCAACGCCGACGGCTTTTCCCGGCCCTTGTGGCAACAAATGACCGATATGGGATGGCCCGGTATTTTGATCCCGGAGCAATACGGTGGGCTGGCGTTCGGGCATGTGGGCATGGGCCAGATCAGCGAGGCCTGTGGTCGCACCTTGACTGCTTCACCTCTATTTGCGTCCGCGGTGATCGGCGCGAGCGCGCTTGCACTGGCTGGCAGTGAGCAGCAACAAAAAGAACTGTTGCCGAAAATTAGCGCCGGTGAACTGCTGGTGGCATTGGCCGTGGACGAAGGGCCGCGCCACGCTCCTTTGACTATAGCGATGGCGGCGCAAAAAACGTCCTCTGGGTACGTGCTCAATGGCGCAAAAAAATTTGTGGTCGATGGGCATAGTGCGCAAACCCTTATCGTTTGTGCGCGCACAGACGGCGCCGTTGGCGCCAGCGAAGGACTGACATTGTTTCTGGTGGATGCCGCGGTGCAAGGCGTGCAGATCGAGCGCGTGATCATGGCCGATAGTCGCAATAGCGCCACACTCAGGTTTAACGATGTGGCGGTAGATCATGGGGCAATACTGGGCGAACTGCACGGTGGGCATACGCTGTTGCAGCAAGTGCTGGATATCGGCAACGCGCATCTTGCGGCGGAACTGCTGGGCATTTCTCTGGAAGTATTTGAGCGTACAGTTAAGTACCTGCAGGAGCGCAAGCAGTTCGGGGTGATAATCGGTTCGTTTCAGGGTTTGCAACATCGGGCAGCTCATCTGTTCAGTGAGTTGCAGCAGGCCAGGTCTGTGGTTTTGCGGGCGTTACAGGCGTTGCAGGAAAATCATCCCGATAGTGCGCGGCAAGTCAGCATCGCCAAAGCGAAAGTGAGCGAAGTTGCGCAGCTGGCCACCAACGAGGCGATCCAGATGCACGGTGGCATTGGCATGACCGACGAGCTCGATATGGGCTTTTTTATCAAACGCGCGCGGATTGCCGAACAGCTGTATGGCGACCGTCGCTATCACCTGCGGCGCTTCGCGGAGCTTTCGGGTTATTAACCAAGGGTGAAAAATATTTTCCACTCAGATTGCGCCTGCGAACATTATTGGTGTGATTAACTTCACCGGCGTTGATTAAGTTGCACAGGTTTTTACAACGACAAACAGGAGTGTGTTATGGCTATCACAATTGACGTTAAAAATTTACAGGCACAGATCGGTGCGGTGGGTGGACCCTCCGACTGGTTTTTGATCGACCAGGAGCGCATCAATGAATTTGCCGATGTCACACTGGACCATCAATTTATCCATGTCGATCCGGAAAAAGCGGCGAAGTCGCCGTTTGGCACCACCATTGCCCACGGCTTTTTAACGTTGTCGTTACTCGCCCATTTTTTACAATCGGGGGTCGGGGTCGACGTACCCAACCGCACCATGGGGGTTAATTATGGGTTCGACAAGGTGCGTTTTTTGCAGCCGGTCAAGGTTGGAAGTCGCATACGGGCGAAAACAAAATTACTGGAGGCGACCGAAAAAAAGCCGGGGCAATATCTGTTTAAACTGGAAGTGACCATCGAAATTGAAGGCGAAGAGAAGCCTGCGCTGATGGCGGAGTGGCTGTCCATGATCTTTGCGTAAATTCACGAATAATTTAGCGGGTCAGCTGGATACGGCTGGCAATGGCAACCGATAACTATCTGGAGCGACGAGATGACAATACGATTTGACGGCCGAGTGGCCATAGTAACGGGCGCCGGCAACGGCCTGGGGCGCTCCCATGCGTTGGCGTTGGCGGAGCGTGGTGCCAAAGTTATCGTCAATGACCTGGGGGGTGATCGCAGTGGGTCGGGTAGCTCCAGCGCGGCGGCACAGGAGGTGGTGGCTCTGATCAAGGAGCGCGGTGGTGAAGCGTTGGCCAACGGTGCCAACGTTGCGGAATTCGCGCAGGTGGAAGCCATGGTGGCGCAGGCGCGCGAGGCCTGGGGCCGGGTCGATATTCTGATTAATAATGCGGGAATTTTGCGCGACAAAACCTTCGCAAAAATGTCCCTGGACGATTTTAGAGCGGTCGTCGATGTGCATTTGATGGGTGCCATGCACTGTTGTAAGGCGGTGTGGGAATTGATGCGCGAACAGGAGTACGGTCGCATTGTCATGACCACGTCCGCCAGTGGGATGTACGGCAACTTCGGCCAGTCCAACTATGGCGCGGCGAAAATGGCGGTGCTGGGTTTGATGAATACCCTGGTGCTGGAAGGACAGAAATACGGCATCAGGGTCAACGCGCTGGCGCCGGCTGCGTTAACCCGCATGACGGAAGATATTATGCCCGATCCGGGTGCCGCCAAACTGATGACCGCCGAGGCGGTAACCGCCGGGCTGCTGACTCTGTGTCACGACGACGCGCCCAATCGCTTTATTCTGTGTTGCGGAGCGGGCGGGTACGCCAGCACACATATTTACGAAACCGAGGGCGTCAGCCTGCCGCCGAGTGCGCAGACCCCGGAGGCAGTGATTGCCCACTGGGCGGAACTGGACGCCGAGGCAGGGCAACAGGTGATGACCGGCGCCGGGCAGCAGATACAGAAGTATATGCGTAAAGGTATGGAGCTCCAGGGTTAATCTTGCGGGCCGCACTACGAAATTAATTTGCATCAGGAGAACATTGTGAAAGAAGCTGTCATCGTCGCCACTGCACGCACCCCGATTGGCAAAGCCTATCGGGGTATTTTCAACAACACGGAAGCGCCTACCCTGGGTGGCTGGGCGATTAGCGCCGCGGTCGCACGCGCCGGGGTCGACCCCGCTACAGTCGACGACGTTATTATGGGTTGCGCACTGACCCAGGGCAGCGCTGGATCCAATATTGGCCGTATGGCGGGGTTGTCAGCAGGGTTGCCGGTGACGGTCAGCGGCATGACCCTGGATCGCCAGTGCTCCTCGGGTCTGATGTCCATCGCGACCGCCGCCAAACAAATCCTGCACGATGGCATGACGACGGTGGTGGGCGCTGGTCTGGAGCAAATCAGCCTGGTGCAAAATGAACATATGAATCGCCACCGCAGTGTGGATCCGCGCCTGGTCGCGCTGCACCAGGACATCTACATGCCGATGTTGCAAACCGCCGAAGTGGTAGCCAAACGCTATGGTATTAGTCGCGAGCAACAGGACGCCTATGCATTGCAATCGCAGCAGCGCACCGCGGCCGCCCAGCAAGCCGGTAAGTTCGACGACGAAATTATCGAAGTGACCGCAACCATGGGTGTGGTGGACAAAGCTACCAAAGCGATCAGTCTGGTGGAAAAAACCCTGCGTCAGGACGAAGGGAATCGCCCGGATACCAATGCGGATGGGCTGGCTGCACTTAAACCCGTAATCGAAGGTGGTTGTATTACCGCTGGCAATGCCAGTCAGCTCTCTGACGGGGCCGCTGCGTGCGTGGTTATGGACAGTAAAGCCGCTGAACAAAAAGGGTTACAGCCCCTCGGTATTTATCGGGGTATGGCTGTGGCCGGATGCGAGCCCGATGAAATGGGGATCGGACCGGTGTTTGCCATTCCAAAATTGCTTAAGCAGCACGGCTTGAAAATGGACGATATTGGCGTCTGGGAGCTCAACGAAGCCTTTGCAGTGCAGGTAATTTATTGTCGCGACAAGTTGGGAATTCCAGATGAGCGATTGAATATTAACGGTGGCGCCATCTCCATTGGCCATCCCTACGGCATGAGCGGTGCGCGTATGGTGGGCCACGCTCTGCGCGAAGGTAAGCGCCAGGGAGCTAAATACGTGGTGATTACCATGTGTGTTGGCGGCGGCATGGGCGCTGCCGGTTTGTTTGAGGTGGCGTAAGGCCAGAACGTCATTTTTGCCGAGATTTTTTAATATGGAGCCAAGTGTGAAGAATGTTTGAAAAACTGAATGTGCTGACAGAGTTTCTGACAATTTACGGGTTAAAGCTGGTTATCGCGCTAATAATTTTTCTGGTGGGTACCCGCATTGCGAAATCCGTCGGTGCGTTCACCCGCAATGTGATGCGCAAAAAAAATGTGGATCCGGCACTGCAAAATGTCACCGCGAGCCTTGTTCACTATGGGCTTCTGGCGTTCGTTGTCATTGCGGCACTTGGTCAGGTAGGGATTCAGACGGCCTCCTTCGTAGCGCTTATCGGCGCGGCGGGACTGGCGATTGGTCTGGCCTTGCAGGGCTCGCTTTCCAATCTGGCGGCGGGGTTCCTGATTTTGGTGTTTCGCCCCTTTCGGGTCGGTGAATTTGTCGAGTTGGCAGGAGTTTCCGGGGCAGTGGAAAAGATTTTAATTTTTACTACCGAATTAAAAACTGCGGACAATAAAAAAGTGATTATTCCCAATGCGTTGGTGATCGGGGGAACCATTACCAATTTTTCGGCCAACGACACCCGTCGTATAGATTTGACGGTAGGGATAAGCTATGGGGACGATATCGATCAGGCCAAGGATGTTTTGATGGCAGTTGTGACCGCTGAAGAGCGAGTGCTGGCTGAGCCGGAAACGGTTATTGGAGTGCACACGCTGGCGGACAGTAGTGTAAACATCGTGGTTCGCCCCTGGGTTAAAACGCCCGATTACTGGCCAACGCACTTTGCTTTAACTGAGGCCATCAAGAAGAATTTTGATAGAGCAGGTATTACTATTCCCTTTCCGCAGCGCGAGGTGCACGTGTCCAGCGGAGGTGCTGGACTGAAGGACGATTGAACGTAATTGAACGTTAATTAATTCGAATGGGAGGATATTGTAATGCAAGGATTAAAGTTGACGACATTGGTGGCCTTGCTTGTGGGGCTGAGTACAACATCTCTGGTTATGGCAAAGCAGCCTGGAGAAGAAAGTGCAAAAGGCAAAGATAAAATGGAGCGACATGTTAGCGGTGAGCGCGGCAGGGATATTTACGCGGACGAGAAAAAAAATAGAGAGAAGAAGGTTAAAAATGAGCATGGAAAAGATCATGCAGATGATTTATTAGAGGATGACGACGAGCGCAATGGAAAGCACAAGGATAAGCGGGAAACTATGCATGGTCGGGACGAGGACGACGGAGCATCTGGATTATACAAGCAGCACGATAAAAAAATGGATCAGGAACAAAAAGAGTTAGGTCGTGGTTCGGAACAGGGCCAGGAGATGCGCGAACAGCATAGCCGCAAGTGGTGGAAGTTCTGGGAATAATAACCGAACGGTGTTTTATGCAATGGCCAGCTTAGCTGGCCATTTTTTTAGGCGCATCTCTGAAGCCTGTCTATCAGCTAGCGGCTGACGCGCGGGAAAAACGCCGCTTGCGCCGGTAGGGAAATACGTCGACTATTTTACCGTCGCGGATTTCGCGCTGAATTTCCTGCCAAAAAACCGGATCGTAGATGTCCATGTGTAGCTCCTCGAATGCCTTTTTCGCCAGTGGGTTGCCAGAAAAAAACAGGCGGAACTGTTCCGGAAAAACGTCGTTTTGCGCCACTGTATACCAGGGTGTTGCTGACATTTCCTGCTCGTCAGTCTGCGGCTCTGGAATGTGCCGGAAGCGGCAGTCGGTGAGTGGGCAAATTTCATCGTAATCGTAAAATACCACGCGCCCGTGGCGGGTGACCCCAAAATTCTTCAACAACATGTCGCCCGGAAATATGTTGGCTGCGGCGAGTTGTTTGATTGCATTGCCGTACTCGTCCATAACTTCGTGGGTTTGCCGAGGGTCGGCGTGTTGCAGATAGATGTTAAGCGGCGTCATTCTGCGTTCGGTGTAAAGATGGCGAATCACCAGTTTATTACCGTTAAACAAGAGCAGGGAAGGCGCAAGCGTGCCCAGCTCTTCGAGTACTTCAGCGGAAAATCTATCCAGCGGAAAGCTGAGGTTGTGAAATTCCTGAGTGTCGGCCATGCGCCCGATACGGTCATGGCGCGAAACAATTTTATATTGCTCGCGAACGATTTCGTGGGTTACTTCCTTGGGTGGATCGAATTTGTCTTTAATGAGCTTAAATACAATGTCGTAGGACGGCAGGGTAAATACGCTCATCACCATGCCCTTAATCCCAGGGGCAATGACAAATTGATCCGTGGATATTTCCAGGTGGTGCACCAGCTCGCGATAAAATTCAGTTTTAGCGTGTTTCGGAAAGCCCAGGGATGTGTATATTTCGTAATCGCCTTTGTGTGGTAGTAGCAATTTTAAAAAATGTAGATACTCATAAGGCGTCGGGGCGTCGACCATGAAATGTGTTCGTGCGAAACTGAATACGACACTCATTTCTTCCCGATTAAACAATGCGGTATCTACAAACAGACCATTTTTCTCATTGTTCAGAATCGGTAGCACCATGGGTATGTGCACTGCCCCGACGACTATGCGGCCCACCAGGTAGGCGGCTTTGCCACGATAAAATACCGATTCCAGCACATCGATTTTCAGGTCGTCGAGTTTTCCCGGGTGCAACGTGGCGATATCTTCGGCAAAGGCGCTGGCAATGTTGCGGACATCTCTTTGCAAGTCTTCCCACGGAATTGAAAATTCTGATTCAGTCAATAATTGACGAAAAGCCGACGCAACATCGGCGTCGCTGTTATAGCGCACGTAAATACTGTATTCGCTTTCCGGCTCTTTTTGTCGTTGCGAAGGAAACACATAAATCAATGAATTGTCGATTTTATCGTGGTCGTTAATATGGCCGAATACGGAATTGAAGAACGTCTCCATTATCTGAAAGTTGGTGGAATTGTGGAGCAGTTGCGTATAGATAAGTTTGGCCTGACGCCAAAGTTCAAAATTGGTAATGTCCTTGGTGGTTACTGCCTCAAGCAGCAGGGCAGTCTGTTGGACCTTGCGCTTATACAGTTCGATGCGCTCCTGGTTGGCCCCCTGTACCCCGTGCCAGTCGGCTTTCTCAAAGCGCGCCTTGGCGCCGATAGTAATATTGTGAAATTCGGCGAAGTAACTGTGAAATCCATTGTGAATGGTTTTCGCCATGCGGCGCGCGCTGCTGTTGCGCATGGAAGGTTGTTCGCTCATATATAACCTGATCAGGCTGGGGTCACAGGTCGAGGTCTTCGCGCAAGGCTTGCAGGCGGCGCTGGCGCTCTTCCCGGGTCAGTGGTTTTTCAGGGTGTTGTTCCAGAGCGGGTGGCGCATCGATGGTCAGTTCCGCGCCAGCGACCACGTCGCGGCACAGTGCAAGATAGTGCCGTTGAAAAATTGGCCACGAAACCCCTTCGGGCTGGCTGGCCAGATTGTGCCAGCCGGTTTTTTTGCCAGCGTGGTACACCGCGGGGTGGGACCATTGCTGCGCGGCTTTGGGACTCGGCGCATTACTGGCTTGTGCATAGGCGTCGCGTACATCCGGCAGACCGAAATTGGCGCCACAACTCAGGCAGGCGCTGAGCATTTTGTGTAAGGTCGGCAGGTAGTCGGAGTTTTCGATCACAATTTTAGCGCCGTCCAGAATTTGCTCAGGACTAAATAATTTCAGGGATTCCAGCCACAGGCGTTTGGCCTGATTAAGTAGCTGGGTATCGGCAAACGCGGCGTAGAACTGGTTGTGGTAGTTGATGCGAAACAGAGCAAAAACCTGGTTAATCGTGTCAACCAGTGCTTGATCGAAAGGCTGAGCGTCAGTTGGCCCAGCTGCGGTCGCTAAGTTCTTCTGCGATGTCACGATGTCGTGTACTGCGTCCTGGATTGGATCTTTGCTGTGTGCCATGGTTACTCACTGTTGAACCGTAGTCGCGATGATAAGCCCATTGCCGTTTGGCGTATTGCAGAAATTTGGTATTCCATGCGTTGGACGCCTGGCCGGTATCGCGCCAGTACAGAATAAATTCCGGCACGATATTTTCCGCGAACGGGCGTTCGATATTGGCCAGTGCCAACACGTCGTAGACGGTGTGCGCCGGCTGCCAGTCTGGATCAATCGGCCGCGGTTCGCTGTCGTGCTCAATGGTCGTTGAATAACGCGCCCATTGCCGCTTTACGTGCTGAATAAACTGCGTGTTCCAGGTGCTGGATGCGGTGCCTCGCTCCCGCCAGTAGAGAATAAATTCGGGAATGGCGTCTTCCACAAAGTTGCTATTAATGTCAGCCTGGCGGGTCAGGATATGCATGGCGTCGGCGGAAGGGCGCCAATCCTGTGGGATGCCTGTCTCCTGCTCCTTGCGGGCCACCTGGGTTTCCTGCTCGCGCCACAGGCGCAGCACGTGCTTGATAAATCGCGATCCCCAGCTATAGCGTGGCTCCTGGCGCTCGTTCCAGTAGGTCACAAATTCAGGGACCTGCTGCAGGGCAAACTCCCGCGGAATGCTGTACAGCGCAAGTTGACTGAGCACGTCTTTTTCCGGTTGCCAGCTGGTGGCAATGGTGTTGGCGCTGCGTGGCCGTGGCGCGGGCGTTGCTGCGACCGGCGCGGCTACGGGCAGTGTCGTATCATTAAACGCAAAGCGCAGACTGTCGCCGATATTGAGTGGCGGCGAGCCGATCAGCAGTACGCCCTGATCCCGCAGATCGCTGGTAATGCGCTGAATATCCGCGACGCGCCAGAATGGCAGAATCCGCAGCAGCTGCTCCACCCCGATATCCAGCCACACAAAACCGTTGCGCTGC
>JBFIHG010000025.1:0-38612 GCA_041601945.1 Porticoccaceae bacterium
CGCGGCTAAATTCTCTCGGCATGGGTTTCTCGCCTACAGTTGCCGGGCAACCTCGTGCACTTCGTACACTTCGATCTGATCACCGGGTTTGACGTCGTTGTAATCTTTTACACCGATGCCACACTCGGTACCGTTGCGAACTTCGTTCACATCGTCTTTGAAACGGCGCAGGGATTCGAGCGCGCCCTGAAATATCACCACACTGTCGCGCAGCACACGAATGGGTTTACTGCGTTGCACGGTCCCTTCAACCACCATGCAGCCGGCGATTTGCCCGAATTTTGGCGAACCAAATACGTCGCGCACTTCGGCAATACCGAGAATTTCTTCGCGTATTTCCGGAGCCAGCATGCCGGACAGTGCCTGTTTGATGTCGTCGAGCAGGTTATAAATTACGCTGTAATAGCGGATTGATACGTTTTCTTTCTCCGCGAGGCGGCGCGCGCCCGCTTCGGCCCGAACATTGAAGCCCAGCACGATGGCCCCAGTGGTCACGGCGAGGTTGATATCCGACTCCGTAAGGCCACCCACACCAGAGGTGACAATATTGACTGCTACTTCGTCGTTGCTGAATTCGGCCAGTGCGGACAGGATGGCTTCCAGGGAACCCCGCACATCGGCTTTAACCAGTACCGGCAAGGTCTTTTTACCGGCCCCTTCAAAGGTCGCAAAGGCATTTTCGAGATTGGCGCTCTGCTGCGTTTGCACCCGTGCCTGCCGGCTTTTGTTCTGACGAAACTCCGCAACTTCGCGCGCTTTGCGTTCATCGGTCATTGCCGCAAATTCATCACCGGCAGCTGGGGTGACGTCCAGACCCAGAATTTCAACCGGGATGGACGGCCCCGCTTCATTCACCGAGTTACCGTTCTCATCCAGCATGGCGCGAATTTTGCCGACACTCTCACCCGCCAGCACCAGATCGCCCTTGCGCAATGTACCCACCTGCACCAGGGCCGTGGCCACTACGCCGCGACCTTTGTCCACGCGGGATTCAACGATAACCCCGCGCGCGGGTACGTCCCGGGGAGCTGACAATTCCAGTAATTCAGCCTGTAACAGTACCGCTTCCAACAGGGCGTCAATGCCTTCCTGGGTGTGCGCAGATACCCGCACAAACTGGGTATCACCGCCCCATTCCTCGGGGATAACCCCCTGGGCAGACAGTTCGTTGGTGACGCGCTCCGGATCAGCGCCCTCTTTGTCTATTTTATTGACCGCGACCACAATCGGCACATTGGCGGCGCGCGCGTGTTTGATCGCTTCCTCGGTCTGCGGCATCACGCCATCATCGGCGGCAACCACTAGAATAACCACATCCGTCGCCCTGGCGCCGCGCGCGCGCATAGCCGTAAATGCAGCATGGCCAGGGGTATCGAGAAAGGTAATCATGCCCTTGGGCGTGTCGACATGGTATGCGCCGATATGTTGTGTAATACCACCAGCTTCACCGGCCGCAACCGTGCTTTTGCGAATACAATCCAGTAGCGAGGTTTTACCGTGGTCGACGTGACCCATCACCGTGACAACTGGGGCACGCGCTTCCTCGACACCTTCAAACGCCAGCGCCGCGCGTAATTCATCCTCGATGGCATTGGCCGACACTCGAATAAACTTGTGACCCAACTCCTCGACCACCAGACACGCGGTATCCTGGTCGATGGTTTCATTGATGGTTACCATGGTGTCCATTTTCATAAGCTCGCGAATCACCGCGACGGCTTTGATATTTAGACGTTGCGCAAGTTCGCCAACAGTGAGTGACTCCGGCACTTCAACTTCGTGCACGGTTTTTTCAACCGGGCGACGAAAAACGTGTTTATTTTCAATACGCACGACTTTGGCGGACTTGAGGCGCGGCTTAGCTTCCGCATCCTCGTCCGCGTCGACATCAATTTCCTTAATTAGCTCGTCTGGGCGCTGTTTGCGTCCTGGCTTAAGTGCCTTTTTCTTTTTCGGCTTGTCGTCGTCATCGTCCAGCTTTTCGCGCTTTTTAGTGTACTTCGGCTCGTTGTCGACATGAACGGGTGCTTCCTTGACGGGTTTTTCCGCGTGCTTAGCAAGTTTCCCGTCCTTTTTCTGTTCTGTGTCTTTGGCCTGCAGCGCTTCCTGCTCCTGCTGTTTGCTTTCTTCCTCGGCTTTACGGCGCGCCTCAATCGCCGCTACACGACGAGTTTCAACATCGTCGCCCAACGTCCTGGGGGCGCCCGCTTCCTGCACTGGTGCGCTCTCGCCAGCTACCGACTCGTCTGTTCCTTCGGCCTCGCGTTTTACGTAGGTACGTTTTTTGCGCACTTCGACATTAACCGTCTTGCGTCCGGCACCCGCCTTGAGGGTACTAACACTTTTACGGCGCAAGGTGATTTTTTTCGGTTCGCGCGCCTGCTCGCCATGCAGGCCTTTCAGGTAACCCAACAGTTTCTGTTTTTCGGCGTCGGACACCACTTCTTCCGCTGACGTGTGCGGCAGCTCAGCTTCCTGCATTTGTTTGAGCAGGCGGTCCACGGACGCGCCCACTAACTCGGCAAGTTGACGTACGGTAACTTCAGCCATCAGCATTCCTCAATTGTTCACACTTCCCCGGTGTCACAGCCACGCAACTTTTGGGCGGACTCTCATTCAAACCAGGGCGCACGGGCAGTCATAATCAGCGCGCCAGCGCGTGCGGAGTCCAGTCCCTCAACGTCCAGCAAATCGTCTACCGCCTGTTCCGCCAGGTCTTCCATGGTGACAATACCCATGGCCGATAGCTGATAGGCGAGCGCCTGATCCATGCCTTCCATGTTCAGCAAATCTTCCGCTGGCGGGGTTTTGTGCTCTTCCGTCGCCAGCGCCTGAGTCAATAAGGCATTCTTGGCACGATTGCGCAGTTCGGTGGCAATATCTTCATCAAATCCTTCAATGTTCAGCATTTCTTCCAACGGCACGTAGGCCACTTCCTCAAGGGAGGTAAACCCTTCTTCGACCAGCACCACGGCAACGTCTTCATCGATATCGAGCTGATTCATAAATGTAGCGACAATACCGCCCTGCTCTTCTTCCTGTTTAGCTTCGACCTCGTCGGACGTCATGACGTTAATGTTCCAGCCAGCCAACTCGGAGGCCAGGCGCACATTTTGTCCACCCTTACCAATGGCCTGCGCCAAATTATCTTCGGCTACTGCCACGTCCATGGTGTGGTTGTCCTCGTCCACTATCACCGACTCTACTTCCGCCGGGGCCATGGCGTTGATCACCAACTGCGCAGGATTGTCATCCCACAAAACAATATCGATACGCTCGCCGTCGAGTTCGTTGGACACCGCCTGCACCCGCGCGCCGCGCATTCCCACGCAAGCGCCCACTGGATCGATGCGCCCATCATTGGTTTTAACGGCAATTTTTGCCCGCGACCCAGGGTCCCGCGCCGCGGCGCGAATTTCAATCACCTGTTCGGCAACTTCGGGCACTTCAATACGAAATAGTTCGATCAGCATTTCGCGACTGGCGCGACTCAATTGCAATTGTGGCCCACGCCCCTCGGTGCGCAACGCCTGCAAAATAGCGCGTACGCGGTCGTTGACCCGAAATACTTCCCGTCCCACCAGATCTTCGCGGGACAGCATGCCCTCGGCATTGTCGCCAAGGTCGACGACGATATGTTCGCGTGTGACTTTCTTGACCGTACCGCTGATGAGTTCGCCGACCCGGTCGCGGTATCTTTCCATGACCAGTTCGCGCTCCGCATCGCGGACTTTCTGCACGATCACCTGTTTCGCGGTTTGTGCGGCGATGCGCCCGAAACCGACATTCCCCACCTGTTCTTCGAAAACCTGGCCCGCCTGCAGCGTCACATCCTTTTCATGAGCTTCCTGCAGTGTGAACTGAGTACCGAGTTCGGCCAGCGTGTCGTCGTCCACCACTTCCCACCAGCGGAAGGTTTCGTAATCGCCGCTCTCGCGATCAATCACCACGCGGATATGGGAATCCTCGTCGTAACGCTTTTTTGTTGCCATCGCCAACGCTTCTTCGATCGCCTCGAAGATCACTTCCTCGGGAACGCCCTTTTCGTTGGACACTGCCTCGGCAACCAGCAAAATTTCTTTATTCATCCGTCCGCCTCTCGGTTACTACGGTCAACCTGTTTACTGTTATCAAACAGACATTGCCATCAATCCGGCAATTTCCGTTTCACCCACATCAAACCTGCCTTTTTCTCACGCCAGATGTCCGTTAAAAATGCGGGACAACACGCGCTTTATCGATACCATCAATCGGGAACAGGTATTCGTGACTGTCCATTTCCAGCACGATATCCGTGTTATCCACACCTTTGAGCTGCCCTTTGAATTTGCGTCGCCCTTCATACGGCAAACGCAATTGCAAAGTTAGTTCGGCGCCAATATATTTTTCATAGTGCGCCAATTCAAACAAGGGGCGATCCAGCCCCGGCGAAGACACCTCCAGCGTGTATTCGCCCGCGACGGGGTCTTCCACATCCAGCACGCCGCCGAGCTGACGACTGACGCTTGCGCAATCTTCAATCCCCACACCGCCTTCCTTGTCGATATACACCCGCAATACGCTGTGCTTGCCGGCGCCGGTAAGTTCGACACCCCACAATTCGCAATCCATCGCGCTCACCGCAGCCTGCGCCAGCGTCCGCAACTTGTCGTGCCTAGCGGTCATGCCATCACCCATCCAACCACAAAAAAATGGGCCACCGGGCCCATTAACAAAAAGCCCCTGTTAACAGGGGCTCCTCGTGTGCGCCCAATAAGACGCCAATTTGGTAGCGGGGGCAGGATTTGAACCTACGACCTTCGGGTTATGAGCCCGACGAGCTACCAGGCTGCTCCACCCCGCAACAACACACTTCGACATCAATGTCGCGGAAGTTATACAACCTCCGATCCCCACAAACAGCCCCGGTAAAGCTGCCTGTAACAAGGGCGAGGGATTATAAGACTCTGATTTTGAGGGGTCAAGAGCTTTCCCTCTCTATCAGCCGGTAATCCCCGACCTACGCGTCTCTCACTTCTGTAAAAATTGGTGCCCAAGGCCGGACTTGAACCGGCACGGCTTACGCCACTACCCCCTCAAGATAGCGTGTCTACCAATTCCACCACTTGGGCCTTGCTCTACTACTCACCCGGCAGCGTCTGCACCGCCGGTATCTCACTTGTATCACCCTGCATAGTCGCGGCAGAGTCAACCGAGGGGATTTCACTGTTGACAGCTGCGGGAGCCCTGTCCAAAATTTCCAGCTCTGGCAATATATCCTTATCGATACCCGAGTCATTTTTGGCTATGATCGCCAGTGCAAAACTGGTGGCGAAAAATATTGCGGCAAGAATCGCGGTAATTTTGCTGAAAAAATTCCAGCTACCACCACTGCCAAACACGGTTTGTGATGCGCCACTACCGAACGACGCCCCCGCATCTGCGCCTTTACCTTGCTGCAACAGAATCAGCCCGATAATCGCTACCGCGATAAGCAAGTGTGCAATCAGTACTATTTCATTCATCAGTTGTTTTCCGCCATTCTGCAAATTGCGGTAAATGTCTCCGCGTTTAACGCGGCGCCGCCTACTAACGCGCCGTCGATATCTGGTTGTGAAAACAGCGCCCGAGCATTTTCAGCTTTGACACTGCCGCCATAAATAATGCGCGTACTTGCGCCCTCTCGACCAAGCCTGTCGCGCAATGCGCGGTGTACCTGTTGCGCTTGTGCGGGTAGTGCCGTACGCCCCGTGCCTATTGCCCACACCGGTTCATACGCTACCACGATGTCGTTGGCCAGATTATCACCGGGGGTTACGCCCAGCGCTTCGAGAGCGACACTCAACTGCCGCTCTACAACGGCCTGAGTCTGGTTCGCCTCCCGCTCTGCCAGGTTCTCCCCGACGCATAAAATGGCCGTCAGGCCACTGTTTCGCGCCGCAACACACTTTTGCGCGATTTGTATGTCTGTTTCGCCGTACAGGGTGCGTCTTTCCGAATGGCCGACAATTACGTAGCGACAACCCATTTCCAGCAACATTGAACCTGCAACTTCGCCGGTGTACGCGCCTTCGTGGTGCGCGCTAAGGTTTTGCGCACCAAGACTTGTTCCTGAACCCAGCAGACCTTGCCGAGCCTCATCGAGAAAAACAAATGGCGGACACACCACCACTTCCACGTCGCCCGGGCGGTACGCTCGCAAGCCCGTCAGCAATGTCGCAACCGACGCGCGGGAACCGTACATTTTCCAGTTGCCTACCACCAGAGGAATGCGCCGCACTACCAGTGTCCCTGACATTCTGCACCGGCCTCAAAAGGGCGCCAATGGTAGCGAAGTTGCTATCCACATACAAGCTGCAGACAACCTGCTAGCGCGCCGCATCGACCACTGCCCGCGCCACTTCCGCAGCCAGCAAGTTGACCAGATCGGAGTCTTCGCCCTCCACCATGACGCGGATGACGGGCTCCGTACCGGACGCGCGCAATAGTATTCGGCCACGCCCCGCAAGACTTTCCTGGGCGCGCTGTACGGCCGCGCGCACGCTGACATGCCCTTCGATATTGCGCGACCCGTCGGCTTTAACATTGATCATGATCTGTGGCAGCTTTGTCATGCCGAGGCGAATCTCGCGCAGCGTTTTGCCACTCTCGGTAATGGATTTGAGTACTTGCAGTGCCGCGACAATGCCGTCGCCGGTGGTAGTCAGATCGCTGCACACAATATGCCCTGAGCTTTCGCCCCCCAATTGCCACTGGCGCTCGCGCATGGCTTCGATGACATGTCGATCACCGACCTGGGTGCGCAAGAACGGTATGCTCATGTCCTGCATCGCCATCTCCAGTCCGTAGTTACTCATCTGCGTACCGGCCACGCCGCTGCACCCGCCCGCGCTGGCATGCCGATGGCTGGCAATGACGTACAGCAGTTCGTCGCCATCCACCAGATCCCCAAGGTGATCGACAAACGCAACGCGATCTCCGTCGCCATCAAAGCTGATGCCAAGATCCGCCTCGTTGTCGAGCACTGCTTGCTGCACAGCCTGGGGCGCGGTCGAGCCACAATTCAAATTGATATTAAAACCGTCCGGCTCCACCGCCAGCTCAACAACCTCAGCGCCGAGTTCTCGAAAAACATCCGGGGCCACGTGGTAGGTGGCGCCATTCGCGCAATCGACCACTATCTTAAGCCCCGCCAGACTCATGCTGGAGGGCAAGGTACCCTTGCAAAACTCAATATAGCGCCCCGCAGCGTCGCTGATCCGGCTGGCGCGACCTAACTGGCTGGAATCAACCGTCGCAATATCCAGTTCGAGATAGCGCTCTATTTCACGCTCGATATCATCGGAAAGTTTATAGCCGTCCGGGCCAAAAAATTTAATGCCGTTATCACAGAATTGATTGTGCGACGCGCTGATTACGATACCGGCCTGAGCGCGAAACGTACGGGTCAAATAGGCGATGGCTGGTGTCGGCATCGGTCCCAGCAAACCAACATCCACGCCCGCCGCAATAATTCCGGCCTGCAACGCGGATTCGAACATATATCCAGAGACTCGGGTATCCTTGCCCACCAAAATCAAACGCCGCCCGTCACTGCGCTGCGCCAACACCTTGCCCGCTGCCCAGCCGAGCTTCAGCACAAACTGCGCCGTGATGGGATGCTCGCCAACCCGGCCGCGAATGCCGTCGGTGCCAAAGAATTGTTTGGTCATGGCTCATTCCCCTGTACTGCTTCGAGTATGCGCAACGCATCCATGGTTGCGCTGACATCGTGCACGCGCAACACGCTCACACCAGCCTGCGCGGCGAGCAGCGCAAGGCTCACGCTGCCGTGCAAACGTTTATCCACCGAGCTCTGCAAAATATCGCCAATCATACTTTTACGAGACACGCCTACTACCACGGGCAGACCCTGTGCAACCAACTCCGGCAACGCCCTGAATAATTGCAGATTGTGCTGCAAGCTTTTGCCAAAACCAAATCCTGGATCAACCATGAGATGTTCGCGAGCAATACCCGCCGCCACGCAAGCGGTAACTCGTTCAGACAAAAATGCTTTCACCTCAGCGACCACATCTGTGTAGCCTGGATCGGCCTGCATGGTAGCCGGTTCGCCACGCATATGCATAAGACAGACACGTAGCCCCGCATCAACCGCCGCAGCGACGGCACCCGGACGGGAGAGCGCACGTACATCGTTGATGATGCTGGCCCCTGCCTGCGCCGCCTCGCGTATGACTCGCGGCGAACTGGTATCCACGGAAATTTGCACCGCAAAACGTTCGGCCAAGGCTGTAATAACCGGAATTACCCGCGCCAACTCTATCTCATCGGACACCGCCTCGGCACCCGGTCGTGTTGACTCGCCCCCCACATCCAGAATATCTGCGCCAGCGTCAACCTGCTCCTGAGCCCGTTGCAGGACAGCGTCAATCTGGATGGTGCCATCGCGATACAACACGCCGCCATCGGAGAAGGAATCCGGCGTGATATTGAGCACCCCCATCAACAGGGGGCGCGCAGGTGTGAGGTGGGTATGTAGCATTGCGGGGGGCCGCTGCTGCCAGGGAGCGACAGCAGTTGTGTTCACCATCGATTAGCTTTCTTCAACCGGGCCGCCAATTGGCGTTTCCGGTTTTCTGCGATCGTCGGCAGCTTTACCGCCGGCATGGTTGCCAAAATCGCTGTCGTGCCAATCGCGGGGGGGGCGCACCTTGCGGCGCGACATCAGATCGTCAATTTGCTCTGAATCGAGGGTTTCATATTCCATCAGCGCGTCCTTCATCGCATGTAGAATATCGATATTGTCCTTAAGAATTGTCGTGGCACGTTGATAGCAAGCGTCGATAATACGCCGCACTTCTTCGTCAATTTGTTGTGAAGTCGCCCCTGAAAAATTGCGACCGTTGTTCATACCCGGCGGTTGCGTTTCGTCATCGCCGTAAACGATCGGACCCATCTTCTCGGTCAAACCCCACTTGGTTACCATGCTGCGAGCCAGTTGGCTGGCCCGTTCGATATCGTTGGACGCACCAGTAGTAACGCCGTCGGCACCGTGAATCAACTCCTCTGCAATGCGCCCGCCGTACAACGTGCTCAGCTGCCCTTCCAGTTTGCGCTTGCTGATACTGTAGTGGTCTTCTTCCGGCAAAAATTGGGTCACGCCAAGAGCCCGCCCACGCGGAATAATGGTCACTTTATGTACCGGATCGTGTTCCGGAACCTTGCGCCCAACAATGGTGTGTCCGGCCTCGTGATACGCGGTATTGGCTTTTTCCACCTCGGACATCACCAGGGAGCGCCGCTCCGCGCCCATCATTATTTTGTCCCGAGCTTTTTCAAATTCCTCCATGGTCACCATACGGCGATTAGCACGCGCCGCGAACAGGGCCGCCTCGTTGATAAGATTGGCGAGATCAGCTCCGGAAAACCCGGGCGTACCCCGCGCGATTAGATTCAGGTCGGCATTGTCGTCGAGGGGAACTTTGCGCACATGAACTTTGAGAATTTGTTCGCGGCCACGTATATCGGGCAACCCAACATACACCTGGCGGTCGAACCGACCGGGTCGTAACAGCGCCTTGTCGAGCACGTCGGGGCGGTTGGATGCGGCGATAACAATCACGCCCTCGTTACCTTCAAACCCGTCCATTTCCACCAATAGCTGGTTCAGTGTCTGTTCACGCTCGTCGTTGCCGCCACCCCAGCCACCGCCACGGGTGCGACCAACTGCATCTATTTCGTCGATAAAAATAATGCAGGGCGCCTGTTTTTTTGCCTGCTCGAACATATCGCGCACCCGCGATGCGCCCACCCCCACGAACATTTCCACAAAGTCGGAGCCGGAAATAGAGAAAAACGGCACCTTCGCTTCCCCGGAGATCGCTTTGGCGAGCAGGGTTTTACCGGTGCCCGGCGGCCCGGACATTAGTACGCCTTTGGGAATACGTCCGCCGAGACTTTGAAATTTGCTCGGATCCCTCAGAAACTCTACCAGTTCGCGCACATCTTCCTTGGCTTCATCGACACCCGCCACATCGGCAAATGTGGTGTTGATCTGGTCGGCACTCAACAGGCGGGCTTTGCTTTTGCCAAAACCCATTGGCCCACCGCGACCACCGCCAGCCCCACCCTGCATCTGGCGCATAAAAAACATAAAAATAAAGACGATCAGCAGAATCGGAAACGCCGCTACCAGCAGTTGCCACCAAATGCTAGTTTTTTCGGGCTCGCGCCCTTCTACAATGACATTGTGATTGAGAAGATCGCTCATTAATCCACTATCGTAAACATCCGGCCTCACGGTTCGAAAACGCGTGCCATCTTCTAGCTCGCCCTCAATAATCAGGCCATCGATAACCACGCCGCGTACGCGACCTTTCTGTACTTCATCGACAAACCGGGTATAAGTGGTGGTGTCCGGTTTTGGCCCCTCCTTGAAATTCTGGAAGATCGACATCAGAACGGCCGCAATAATCAGCCATAAAATTAGATTTTTCGCCATTTCGCTCAAGAAATTACCCTCGCGCCGACCACTAGTCAGCTGTCGCTTGCATGCCCAACAGTATAACCCTTTTTACTGGTGGCGACCGTTTTGTCAGCCACCTCGGAACCCCTTCGCCACCCAGTACAGTTCTCGCGAGCGGGCCCGCGAGGCCTCCGGTTTACGGCTGGCAACGGACCCGTAAGACTGGCGCAGCTCGGTTAGCAGGCGCTGAAAATCTTCGCCCTGAAACACCTTGGTGAGGAACATACCCCCGGGCTTGAGCACCTGGCTGGCCACTTCCATCGCCAATTCGACCAGATGCATGGCGCGCGGCTGATCCACCGCTTTCATACCACTCATATTGGGTGCCATGTCGGATATTACAAGGTCCACCCGCGTATTACCCAGAATCCCCAATATCCGATCAAGGGTATCCTGTTCGGTAAAATCCCCTTGCACGAAATCCACTCCCGGGAGGGAATCCATGGGCAGAATATCAGTGGCGATAACACGACCGGTCGCGCCCACTCGCCCTGCGGCCACCTGCGACCAGCCTCCCGGCGCAGCGCCGAGGTCCAGAACCACCGCGCCGGAGCGCAACACCTTATCCCTGGCGTCCAGCTCCAATAATTTATAGCTGGCCCGTGACCGATATCCCTCGCGGCGCGCACGCAGCACATACGGGTCGCGTTCGTGCTCCTGCAGCCAGCGTCCGCTACTTCCGGATTTAGCCATGGAGTGCTCCAACAGTATTCGGGTAGGTTGTTTATCGCTACAATGACCGCCTTTCTACGAGGGCCATTGTATGCCACTGAGCAACGACAACAGGAAACATATGCGCCGTCTTGGTCACAATCTCAGCCCGGTGGTCACGGTCGCCAGTAAGGGGCTGACACCTGGTGTAGTCAATGAAATTAGCCGCGCCCTCGCGGATCACGAACTGATCAAGATAAAATTGTCGGTGGGCGACAAAACGGCAAAACAGGCCGCGCTGGCAACTATTGAAAAAGACCTGTGTGCCGAGGTGGTGCAGACGATTGGCCACGTTGCACTGCTGTACAAAAAAGCCGAGCAACCCAATCCGAAGCTGTCCAACTTGCTGCGCTGATAACGCACCCAATGTACCCAATCCAAAAGTCAGCGTGATTAACGCTGACTTTTGGTCTTTACCCGCCGTAAGCGCGGTTAGTTTTTCGCCGACGGAAACTTGGCCGGACGCTTTTCTTTAACTGCAGCGACACCCTCTTTTGCGTCCGCGCCGAGAAAACACAGCATCTCCATGCGCAGCGAGTTTTCAAAAATCGGGGCAGCCTGTTGAATCCAGCCGTTAAGGGTAGTTTTTGTGCCCCGGATCGCCGGTTGACTACCCGCCGCAAGTTTGTTGGCGACTTCCAGGGCGCGCGGCAACACCTCGTCCTGAGGGGCACACAGACTGACCAACCCCATGCGCTCCGCCTCGACACCGTTAATAAATTCTGCCGTCAGCAAATAATATTTGGCCTTGGCCATCCCACATAATAGCGGCCAGATAATCGCCGCGTGATCGCCAGCACCAACCCCCAGCTTCACATGGCCGTCAGTAATTTTGGCGGTTTCGGACATGATACTGATATCGGCCATCAGCGCCACAGCCAGACCCGCGCCAACCGCAACGCCGTTGATCGCGGAAATCACCGGCTTTTCCAGCGCCAGTAATTTATACACAATGTCGGCGGCCTCCTTCTGGACATTTTTGACTCCCTCGGAGTTGCCAACCATGGTTTCCACCCAGTTCAGATCGCCACCGGCCGAAAACGCTTTGCCAGCTCCGGTCACTACCACCACATTGGTGTCGTCATCCGCCGCCACCGTATCCCACACCTGCGTAAGTTCCCAGTGCAGCCGCGCATTGGTGGCATTCATCACCTCCGGGCGATTAATGGTAATAATCAGCACGCCATTAGGCTGATGCTCAAATAACAAATGCTGGTAGTCTGCGTAGTTCATAGTGATATCCAATTGAAGTTGAAGAAAATAGAAACGGGCGACTGGCGTCGAAATATGACGCTTTTAACTCAGATCACCTGGCGACACGTGCAGAGACGCAGTCTACCATTCGGTAGCATTACCTTGGAAGCAGCCCGCGATCTGAGCACACTCAGCGCACCCGCCGACCTGCAGCGGTCAACCATCTGCCAGGTGGACCGTTATACTCAACAGGCTGGTAGATTTCCGTCGCCACGGGGCGCCCGGAAGGCAGGGAAACCGAGGAGCGTTTCAACACCAATCCACGTAGCCTGTCGCGTTCCAGTTTCACAGCTCAATTTGTCGATTTAATCTGGAGATATCCAATGCCCAATTCATTCTTAACTTTTACCTGCACCCTGCTCCTGAGCGCCGTTGCACTGGGCGCCCTGGCTGCCGATCCAGCGAACACACCGCGCACAGCTAAACCGACCGAAGCCCAGCAAGTAAATGGTCAGGTTAATTCGGCCGGCGACGCTGGAGCACAGCGTACTCATCGCGCCAGGATGGCAGAACATAGCGAACGCTCCGATGAGGAGCGCGCCGCAGCGCGGGAAAAGCGCCGAGCACAACAACTAAAACGCCACGACACTGATAAAGATGGAACAATTTCAGACAGCGAACGGGCGACCGCTAAAGCCGAACGGCACGACCGGCTAGTGCAGAAATATGACGCCGATGGGGATGGTAAATTATCACCGGAGGAGCGCAAACAACTGCGCGAGGACCGCAAGCATCGTACCCATCAACGCCTCGATACTGACGGCGATGGCAGCATTTCCGACCAGGAGCGGGAAGCCTTCAGAGCCCATAAAAAAGCCCGCATGGCGCACCGCTTCGACATCGACGGGGACGGCAAGCTCTCCGACGCCGAACGGGAACAGATGCAGGCGCAACACCGCCAACGCGTCGCACCCTTTGATCAGGATGGGGATGGGAAGCTGTCCGAACAAGAACGGAAGACTATGCGCGAACAACTCAAAAGTGGGCAGCATCCACAACGCACCGAGGACGGCAACTGACACATTCAACCCCAGGGGACTCCATGCTGGCAAAGCTGCTGCACAGTGTTTGCAGGCACAGGTAAAATTCCAAAGGGAATTACGGAGGGGGAAGCGGGCCGGAGCTAAATACCCCGGCCTGTTACTTTAAACCTGGTGATTAGTCACCCACTTAGAGAACCGAGAATCACCCCTGTTACCACTACACACTTATCTGATTTGTTGCGCTAGTGCGCACTAACCAGAAGCCATCCCGTTGCGAATAATAAACGCAGTGCTTATTCACTTGCCGCTGACCTGACGACTCTACTCCTGCCAGGCGCGAACTCGCACTGTTGTTGCCAGGCTGGCTGTGTGCGCTGTTAAGGTTTATTCCTAAATGGCTTTGTGGTAGCGTGCTGGTCAGGTAATTATTGCTTAAAGCTACGGAGCGCGACATGAATCCAGCCTTCAAATCACTGTCTTTCGCAAGCCTGATGGCGGCGCTGGCAGTTTCTATCACCGCATACTCGACCTTGAGCCTGGCTGCCAGTGCGAAGTACGAGCCACCAAGAAACTCCCTCGGCCAGCCGGATATTCAGGGCGTCTGGGATTTTCGCACATTGACCCCCCTTGAACGCCCGGTAGCGCTCGGCAACAAGGCCGTATTCACCGCAGAAGAAGCGCAGGCTTTTAAAAACAAAGCGGTTGAGACTCTCGATGTGGACAGATTAAGAGAAGACGCATCAACAGATGCTGCAACCGATATCGAAGGCGCCTATAACAACTTCTGGTTTGATTACGGTACCGCCATGAGCGAGGACCGGCGCACCTCACTGATCGTTGATCCTGCCAATGGCCGTTTGCCCAGCCTGACCCCGCAGGCCGTGGCACAGTTGAAAAATGCCCATCACCGCGTTCATCCAGTGCGAGACATCCTCTCTATTGGCCTCACGGATTTTCGACCTGCTGGACCGGAGACAACCGGCTTGTCCGAACGCTGTCTGGTGAGTTTCAATGCGGGTCCGCCCCTCAACCCGAGTGCCTATAACAACAATATCCGTATAGTGCAAACGCCAGAGCACGTGGTGCTATTCACCGAGATGATCCACGACGCGCGCATTGTACACATGGCTGATGGCCCACAGTTGCCGGCCGAACTAACCAAATGGACAGGGGCGTCCCACGGTCGCTGGGAAGGCAATACGCTGGTTGTCGAGACCACTAACCTGACCGACAAAACGCCGACATATCAGATGCCGATTGATCTAAACGACCCCAGCAGGAACGGCGTGGTAGGTGTTGGGAAAAACATGAAGCTGACTGAAAAATTCACACCGATCAGCAAGTCAGTGTTGCTCTACGAATACACTATCGACGACCCCGCCACCTTTACCAAGCCCTTTACGGTAGCCATTACAATGCGTGCGACTGAAGACCAGATCTTTGAGTACGCCTGCCATGAAGGTAATCACGGTTTGGCTGGCATGTTAAAAGGCGCCCGCCAGGCAGAGAAGGAAGCGCGCACCGCCGCTAACCAACCGAAAAACTAGCCCTCCGGGGAACTTCCCCATCAGCATACTCTTGCTCCACTTTTGATTACTCAGAGGTGGCGCAAGTGGTATGTAGTACGCCTCGCCGGGAAGTCAACTCAGTGTGTGCAGCCAGCTGCCATCCTTAGCCGCACCAGGATTCAGCCTGAGTAAATCGCGATCCCTATGGCGCGTTAGCCATTTCCAGTAATTCCAGTACGTCCTGAACTTGCACACCCCAATAAATGCTCCAGCCAATTATAATGGCTGCCGAAAAGGCCACCGCCACTTTACCCAATGTCTTCGTTGTCATGTCCGCTCTCACACCAGCTCAGGAAAAACCGATCCAGCGACCAGAAGCGGCAACGCTGAACCATATAGACAGATTGGCGATGGCAACCAGTTTAACCACCCAAGGCTGCACTGTGTCCGTCTGTTGCAGCGTCGCGTTCGATCCTTGCGCGTAAACAAGCCCTGGAGCCCGGCGATAAACGGCGCTGCGGATACTCAACACAAAAAATATACCCATGGCCAACCCCGCCATTTTCGCAAAGAAAAATGAGTTATACGCAAGTTTCATGGCGATCGCAGACGCCTCATAAATACCGGAAAGAATTATGAGCCCCAGTGCCAGGTAGATCCATTTTTTGGTGTTATCGATAATTGTTTGCGACGGCACATCGGTCAACACCACATTTAACATGCGTAAATCTCCGAGTAATAGCATGCCCCCCAGCACTACCATACTGGCGATGTGCACGGTTTGCACCCCCGCAAAAACGCCAGAGGATGACTTCGACAATTCGGCAAGCATCGACCCATCGAGCCACTCAAAAATAAATACCACATCCATCGTTTCTTTCTCCCCTCAGGGCTATCTCGTAAAATATCTGTCGGAGTCCGTGATTAACATTCCCCGTCTACGCCCGCTTACTGTTCGAATGCAGCCAGTTCGTTGACACAACCAGCAGCCCAATACATCAAATACGGCAGATCAGCTTTGCTACAATCCCACCAGTCATAGGCCATGGAGCGGCCCGCAGCAATCACGAGCGTCCACAGCCCCAGGGAGAGCCCAGCACCAACGCGTATGCGCCTCGGTGGCACCGGGTCGTTATCCCACGTCAAACCCGACGACCGGGTCATCCTGCGAATCAGCAACGCGTTGATGCCTGCAGCAATCAACAATACGACTTTGATGCGAAACCAGATACTTTGCGTTGATCTGACGGGAATAGCGTAAAACAGCAAGACCCCACTGATTACCATCACGACAAAACCGAGCAGCATCGCTTTGTCCAGTCGCTCGACGACTTTAGAAGCCGGGACATCCCTAAACGCCACTCCCAACAGCCTCAGATCGATCACCAGCAGCATACCGAGAAAAAGTACCAGCGTTAGCACATGTGTCGATTCCACCCACGCATACATGTACAACGACTCGTGCAGGTCGGTACTCGACTGAAAGGTATCCAGCCACATTGCAAATTTTAGTAGTAACTCATTGAGCATCGTCAGGTTTTCCCCTGTATTTGGGCTTCGGGTCGCTGCAACGGCGATTATCGATCACCGATCCGCTCATACGCAATTGACATCGCGCAAGTAATCATACAAAAGTCTTGCACAAAAAGAATGCTGTCGGCGCTATTTTACCCGCTATCGTTTGACGCGTTCGTATTATTTGCCAGACGGCTGCGGCGCATTTTGGCGCGACTTTCCATATATACCTCGGTTAGTATATGCTCCTGTTATTGGTGACAACTTCTGGGAAACTGATACTCATGTTTAACTTCAATACTGTGCGCATAATGACTTTGTTATCGCTGCTGGTTGTGCTGCCGACATCCGTTCTCGCCGTAGATGCTGGCTACAAGGCACCCCGTGCGGCAGACGGTGTCCACCCCGATCTTAATGGCATCTGGCAGGCACTCAACGAGGCCCATTACGATCTGGAAATCCATATGGCACGGCCTTCCATGGCCCTACGCGATGGTCCCGCCGGCCCGATTCCCGCAAAAGAAACAGTTAAACTAGGCGCAGTGGGCGCGGTACCACCCGGGTTGGGCGTGGTTGAGGGGGGTAAAATACCCTACAAACCAGCGGCACTGGCTATTAAACAGGAAAACCAGCGCCACTGGCTGGCACGCGATCCCGAAATAAAATGCTATTTGCCCGGTGTCCCACGGGCGACTTATATGCCGTATCCGTTCCAGATTTTTCAGGGTGACAACTCCGTATTTATTGCGTATCAGTACGCTGGCGCGGTACGCGATATCTTTACCAAAGACCCGGGGCCAGCGCCCGTCGATAGCTGGATGGGGCAGTCGGTTGCATCCTGGGATGGCGACACGTTGGTTATAGATGTCACTGGGTTAAATGCGGATACCTGGCTGGATCGCTCCGGTAATCATCACAGCGACCAGATGCATGTAGTGGAGCGCTACACGCCAATGGGACCCAATCACCTGCACTACGAGGCGACCATCACCGATCCGGAAACGTTTACTCGACCATGGAAAATAAGTATGCCGCTGTATCGGCGCATGGAAGCCAACGCGCAACTTTTAGACTTCAAGTGTGTCGAATTTGTGGAAGAGTTGCTGTATGGCCATTTGCGAGTGAAACCGCTCGACTAGGCTGACGCTACGCATAGCGTGCCTAATCCACCGCCTACAAAACGCGCCACTTAACACGAGATGAATACTATGTACGAGATAATCACTATGTCCTGGAAAAAAATTGTTGTGGTTTCTGGCCTGACCCTCGCGGCCTTGCTCACCATTTCAACACCGGCGCAATTAAACGCGCATCACGCTTTTGGCGCTGAGTTCGACGCCAACAGCCCGCTGGTGTTACGGGGCGCCGTTACCCGCATTGAATGGGTAAATCCCCATGCCTGGTTTCATATCGAAGTCACCAAAGAGGATGGAGCGAAAGAGGCCTGGAGAATAGAGGGCGGTACGCCGAACACCCTGCTGCGACGCGGTATTAACAAACGCTCTATCGCCATCGGCACGGAAATTGTTGTCGAGGGCTATCAGGCAAAAGATCGATCCAACAGTGCCAATGGTCGAAATATCACTCTTGCCAATGGTAAAAAAATGTTTATGGGTTCATCGGGCACCGGCGCACCGGAGGACGGTGCGGATCCCACCGGAACTAATTAAGTCAAGGCTAAACCTATGCGCCACATCGGACTTTTGTTGACTGCACTGCTACTTGGCGCATGCGGCCAGTCGGAGCAATCCGCATCGCAAACGCAACGCACGCTGGCGATGCCATTCCAGCCGACTGGCGATGTTAAACACATGATGCAGTGGGTGCTCGATCCCGCTGCGGATCAAGTGTGGGGCTCGTCCGGCAGCATTATTACCGCAGCTGGCACGCAGGACCTGACACCAACCACCGACGCAGACTGGCTGGCAGTACAGCACAGCGCGGCGGTTGTCGCCGAAAGCGGCAATTTACTGCTTATGCCTGGGCTGGCACGAGATCACAATGACTGGCAGGATTTCTCGCTGGGCCTGGTTGCGGCGGGCCAACTAGCCATGTCTGCGGCCGCGGAGCGGGATGCGGAAGCGCTGTTTGATGCGGGCGGTCAAATCTACCGCGTGTGCTCATCCTGTCACGCTGTATATATTCAGGGCGAAGAAAGCCCGGGCATTCAAGGTCCCGAAAAACCCTAGAGAGCTGGGTGTCGAGGTAAACCATAACCATCGGTTTTCGGACGGACGATCCTTCGGCGCGCCCGTTTAATCAGGACCCACCATCGGGCGCGACGGCATCGCTTATGCGCTTTTCACTGACCAGCCCGTCGCGATACTGCAATGCGGCGGAGTAAAAGCCCGACGTGGTTAACGTCACGGTGACGGGGTGAGTGCCGCGGTTTTCCCAGAACCAGCCGTGAATACCTTCAAAAGGCGCAGTGAACGCGCCATATGCCCGCTCGGCTTTGCCAATGCGATAACTTTCCGCGAAACCTTCCGGTCCGGCATCCGGTTCGCCATGAAAATCAAAGGCAACTATCGCCGTCGCGGTCCAGCTGTAGAGCATTGTACCGCCCTCGTGCAAACGGTATTTATACTCGACAAATTCAAAGGGTAACAACTCAAACGCAACGGCATCCTCCCGATAACCAGTTTTTTCGCTTCTAACCATCTCCTGTTGCGGCTGCATTGACAGCCCCTTGATGCCCAACGCCTCGCCAACGCCCAGCGGGTCGCGATTAAATTCGGCTGGCAAAATAAGCGTTACCAGGATTAATATCGCCGCACAAAAGGCCGCCAGCGTGGCCAGTAAAATTTTTGTGCGCCGCGCTTGCTGCGCAGTGCTTGTCGATCCCTTTTTTTGCATTTTCATCGCTCGCAATTGCTTTCGATTAGTTCCACAAATAACCAGCAAACTGATAACCCGCCAGTACAAAACCAGCACTCATCAATAACGTATTGGCAATAAACGCATGTCGCTGGAAACCTTCCCGCCGACGCCACTGCAGTAAAATCAGCACAATTATTGTCAAGGCGATTGCCTGTCCCAATTCAACGCCAATATTAAAACTCAACATATTGGTCAAGAGACTTTCTGACGACAGGGCCAGCTCCTGTACTTTCGTCGCCAACCCCAGTCCGTGGCAAAGACCGAAAATAAAGACTGCGATCCGCGCGCCCGGCTGAACGCCAAACACCTGTTTAAAACCGTCGATATTTTCAAACGCTTTGTAAGCAACCGAAAGCCCAATCACCGTATCCACCAGATAGGCATTGACACTCACGTTCAGCAACACACCGCCCATTAAGGTGATGCTGTGGCCCAGCGTAAACAGGGTTACATAAATAAGCACATCGCGGAATCGCCCCAGAAAAAACACAACGCCCAACAGATACAGAATATGGTCGTAGCCGGTAACCATATGCTTGGCGCCAAGATATAAAAAAGGCACAGGTGCAGAGCCAGACAGCCCTTGTACAAAGCTGGCGTTGGCGCCGGATATATTGTGTGCGGCGGCCATAACCGGCACCAGTACAAGCCCAACCAGCACCCAGAAGGTACACTTATAAGGCAATTGAAAGGCGCGGCCGTAACTAGCTCGCAAATGGTACTTCAGCAAAGCGATTGGTTGGCACTCCCGTATTTTCTATATGGCTACGCGACAACACCAGCGGGACACTAGGAAATCTACAAGACAGTTCATGGCCCTTTTTAAATTACAATTCCAGGTGCAGCGCGGCGCTTAAAGTCGATCTGCGAGGAAGGCAGGTACCCGCTTTCAAGTATAAACTCTTGACCGTTAATTATTGCGCTGGTCCACAACCCGCTAACAATAATTTGAACGAGGACGATTTATTGGTATTCAACGTTAGCGATTTCGTACTCGACCTCACCCGACGGCGTTTTGACCACAGTCACGTCGTCAACCTGTTTACCAATCAGGGCACGCGCCACGGGTGATTGATAAGACACCTTGCCAATTTTTACATTGGCCTCATCGTCGCCAACAATTTTGTAGCGCAAGGTTTCATCGGTGTCCACATTGACAATGGTCACCGTGGCGCCAAATATCACGCGATCGGCTTTGGGGATTTTAGTGATGTCTATTACCTGCACCTGGCTGAGCTTGCCCTCAATCTCCTGAATACGCCCTTCGACAAAGCCCTGCTGCTCGCGGGCCGCATGGTACTCGGCATTTTCCTTCAGATCGCCATGCGCACGCGCCTCGGCAATAGCCTGAATAATACGCGGCCGTTCGGTTTTCTTAAGCACATCCAGTTCCGCCCGCAGCGCGGCTTCACCTTCCACAGTCATCGGAATATTAGCCATGTTTGCTACCCCCATGTATTTCCTGCAGGGTACGCACGGTAATCGCTGCTTTACTTTCCAGCGCCAGACAGACCGCGTCGCCACCCGCCAAGGTGGTCGTGTAGTACACCCCCTGCGCTTCAGCGCTGGAGCGAATGGTCGCCGAATCCGCGATCGCCTGGCGACCCTCTGTGGTATTCACAACCAAATCAATTTTCCGGTTCTTTATCATATCCACAATATGCGGGCGACCCTCCTTGACCTTATTCACCAGCGTAACGTCGAGACCAGCATCCAGAATTAACTGTCCGGTTCCCCGCGTCGACACCAGCTTGAAACCCTGCTGGGCAAGACGCCGCGCTACACCGACCACCTCAGATTTGTCCTGCTCGCGCACGCTTAAAAACGCAGTGCCACTCCGTGGAATTTCATCCCCCGCGCCAAGTTGTGCTTTGGCATAGGCCTCCGCAAATGTCACACCCACCCCCATGACTTCACCGGTGGATTTCATTTCGGGACCCAGGATCGGGTCGTGCCCCGGAAATTTATTGAACGGGAACACCGCTTCCTTGACGCTGAAATAAACGGGAATAATTTCCTGTGTAAAACCCTGCTCGGCTAGCGAGCGTCCCGCCATGCAGCGCGCTGCAATTTTTGCCAGCGACACACCGATGCATTTGGATACGAAGGGTACGGTACGCGACGCCCGAGGATTTACCTCAATCACATACACCTTGCCATCCTGCCAGGCCAACTGCACATTCATCAACCCTCTGACATCGAGCTCTCTGGCCATGGCTTTAATGACGGAGCGCATTTCGTCCTGCACTTCCGCTGGCAAACTATAGGGAGGCAATGAACACGCGGAATCGCCCGAATGAATGCCCGCCTGCTCAATATGTTGCATGATGGCGCCAATCACTACCTGTTCGCCGTCGGCAACGGCATCGATATCCACCTCGACCGCCGACGACAGAAAATAATCCAGCAGCACCGGCGAATCGTTGGACACATTGACCGCGTCGCGCATATAGCGACGCAATTCCTCTTCGCTGTACACGACTTCCATAGCCCGTCCACCCAGCACATAGGAGGGGCGCACCACCAGCGGATAGCCAATTTTTTGCGCGTTCGCCACTGCAGCATCGGGTGAGCGGGCGGTGGCATTGGGCGGCTGCAGCAAGCCAAGTTTTTCGATCATGTGCTGAAAACGTTCACGATCTTCCGCGCGATCAATGGCATCCGGGGTAGTACCGATAATGGGCACCCCGGCGTTCTCCAGGTCCCGGGCCAGCTTGAGCGGGGTCTGACCGCCAAACTGCACAATCACGCCCACCGGTTTTTCCAGCGCAACGATTTCGAGTACATCTTCCAGTGTCACTGGTTCAAAATACAGCCTGTCCGAGGTATCGTAATCCGTGGAGACCGTCTCCGGATTACAGTTGACCATAATGGTTTCGTAGCCATCTTCACGCATCGCCAGAGCCGCATGCACACAGCAGTAATCAAATTCGATTCCCTGGCCAATGCGATTCGGTCCACCGCCCAGTACCAGAATTTTGTCCCGACCCGACGGCGCAGCTTCACATTCCT
Organism: Porticoccaceae bacterium; assembly: GCA_041601945.1. Classification (GTDB taxonomy): domain Bacteria; phylum Pseudomonadota; class Gammaproteobacteria; order Pseudomonadales; family Porticoccaceae; genus JBFJKD01. Next base: position 22,371 of record JBFIHG010000025.1, read on the forward strand.
CCTCGTAGGTGGAATACATGTAAGCGGTGTCCGTGGCAAATTCGGCAGCGCAGGTATCCACGCGCTTGTACACCGGGCGCACACCCAGTTCCCAGCGACGTTCGCGCACCTCCCGCTCGCTGATACCCCACACATCCGCCAGTCGACGGTCGGCAAACCCTTTACGCTTTAAGGCAAACATCGCGGCTGCGTCCATGCTCGACAGAGGGTGCCCGGCCAGAGTGCTTTCGGTGCTGATGAGATCCTGAATCTGTACCAGAAACCAGGGGTCGATGGCGGTCAGGGCATATATTTCGTCGACACTCATACCCCGGCGAAAGGCATCTCCGAGATACCAGATGCGCTCTGCCCCGGCATTGGCCAACTGCCCGCGAATTTCACTTAACCCGGCGTCACCGTTATCCTCGACAATGGGGTCGAAACCGGAGACGCCGACTTCGAGGCCGCGCAGGGCTTTTTGGATCGACTCCTGAAAGGTACGGCCGATTGCCATCACCTCGCCCACGGACTTCATTTGCGTTGTCAATAACGCATTGGCCTGACTAAACTTCTCAAACGCAAAGCGCGGCACCTTGGTCACCACGTAGTCAATACTGGGTTCAAACGAGGCCGGGGTCGCACCGCCGGTAATTTCGTTACTCAGCTCGTCCAGGGTGTAACCCACCGCAAGTTTCGCCGCGACTCTGGCAATCGGAAATCCGGTTGCCTTGGACGCCAGAGCGGAGGAGCGCGAAACGCGAGGATTCATTTCAATCACCACCAAACGGCCCGTGGCAGGATCCACCGCAAACTGCACATTGGAGCCGCCGGTTTCCACACCGATCTCGCGCAACACCGCAATCGAGGCGTTACGCATAACCTGATATTCCTTATCGGTCAGGGTTTGCGCTGGCGCCACGGTAATGGAATCGCCAGTGTGTATACCCATGGCATCGAAATTTTCGATACTGCAGATAATGATGCAGTTGTCGTTTTTATCCCGCACCACTTCCATTTCGAACTCTTTCCAGCCGATCAACGACTCGTCGATCAGCAGCTCATTGGTCGGCGACAGGTCGAGTCCACGACGGCAGATTTCCTCAAATTCCTCCCGGTTGTAGGCTATGCCGCCCCCCGATCCGCCCATGGTAAATGAGGGGCGAATGATGCACGGAAAACCAAATTGGTCGGGGACCTGCAACGCTTCTTCCAGGCTGTGCACAATCACCGAGTTAGGCGTATCCAGGCCAATGGCCTTCATGGCCTTGTCGAACCGCTCTCGATCCTCCGCTTTGTCGATGGCGTCCTGAGTCGCGCCGATCAGTTCGACGTTGTATTTGTCCAGCACCCCTTCCCGGGCGAGGTCGAGAGCACAGTTAAGCGCAGTTTGCCCACCCATGGTCGGCAAAATCGCGTCGGGGCGTTCTTTTTCAATAATTCGCGCAACCGTGCGCCATTCCACCGGTTCGATGTAGGTGGCATCGGCCATGGCCGGGTCGGTCATAATGGTAGCCGGGTTAGAATTCACCAGAATGACCCGATAGCCCTCTTCCCGCAGAGCCTTGCAGGCCTGCGCCCCGGAATAATCGAATTCGCACGCCTGGCCGATGACAATGGGGCCCGCGCCAATAATCAGAATACTGTGCAAATCGGTACGTTTCGGCATAAGTTTCTAGCGTGCCTTCTGGTGCTGCGTCATCAGTGCTATAAAATGATCGAACAAGGGTGCTGCGTCGTGCGGACCAGGACTGGCTTCCGGATGCCCCTGAAAACTGAAGGCCGGCTGATCAGTGCGGTGAATGCCCTGCAAGGAGCCATCAAACAGCGACCGGTGAGTGGCGCCAAGGTTGGTGGGCAACGTCGTCTCATCCACCGCAAAACCATGGTTCTGACTGGTAATCGCCACGGTTTTGTCGTCCAGGTGTTGCACCGGGTGATTCGCGCCGTGGTGACCGAATTTCATTTTCATGGTTTTAGCCCCCGACGCCAAAGCCAGTAACTGATGGCCAAGGCAAATACCGAAGGTCGGAACACCCGCGGCAACAATGTCGGTAATTGCGGCAATCGCGTAATCGCAAGGCTCCGGATCCCCGGGACCGTTGGATAAAAACACCCCGTCGGGTTGTCTGGCCAGCACATCGGCGGCAGGTGTCGTGGCGGGCACCACGGTCAGCTCACAGCCGCGATCCACCAGCATGCGTAAAATATTGCGCTTGACGCCAAAATCATAGGCCACTACCCGGTAGCGCGACCCGTTGCCTGCGGGCGCGAACCCCTTATCCAGAGACCAGCTGCCCTCGTTCCAGGTATAGGGCTTATCAGTGGTTACTTCCCTGGCCAGATCCATACCCTTGAGACCGGCAAACGCGCCTGCCGCCGCCACGGCCTTGTCGACGTCCACCTCGCCCGCCATCAAACAGCCGTTCTGGGCGCCTTTTTCGCGCAAAATTCGCGTTAATTTGCGCGTGTCTATATCGGCTATAGCAACGATATTGCGTTCTTTAAGATAGGTGTCCAGCGACCCCTGACTACGAAAATTACTGACGGCGAGGGGCAAATCCCGGATCACCAATCCAGCGGCCCAGATTTTAGTGGACTCTTCGTCCTGTTGATTCACCCCCACGTTGCCAATATGAGGGCAGGTGAGGGTCACGATCTGGCGTGCGTAGGAGGGGTCGGTGAGGATTTCCTGATAGCCTGTGAGGGCGGTGTTAAACACCACCTCACCACTGGAGATACCCTCCGCGCCGATGGAGGAACCTCGGAAAACGGTGCCATCTGCAAGGGCAAGAATCGCTGGCCGATGGGTGTTCAATACTCACTCCTCTGAGGAAAATAACTATCCGGAAGCGCTGGTTTAACTGCACCGGACGGGGAGCGACAGCGGTTTTTTCAGGCCGCAAAAAAAACGAGATGAAATATTTACTTTCATCCCGTTTGATTAATTTTTATGCCATTTTCCCTCGCGGATACAGGTTCTCCGTGCAGCGGAAACCTGAGGCGGAATTGTAGGGGAATTGCTCGGAGCTGTCCAGCGACGAACCGTCATCGCGCAGGTCGTATCAGACTGGTCCCGCTGAAATATCCAGCGTCAATAGATTCGTGCAGCAAATCTGGATCACGCTTGGCGCAAACCCAGCACATCCTGCATATCGTATTGTCCAGGAGGTTGTGCGGCCAGCCACACCGCGGCGCGCACCGCCCCACGGGCAAACGACATGCGGCTCGAAGCTTTGTGACTGATTTCCACCCGCTCGCCGTCGGCAGCGAAGGTGACCGTGTGATCGCCGACAATGTCGCCACCGCGCGCGGTAGCAAAACCGATGGTTTCCCGCGCGCGCGCACCGGTCTGACCCTCGCGCCCGTAAACGGCCACCTTGCGCAAGTCTCGACCGAGGGCAGTAGCCAGTACGTCGCCCATTGCCAATGCAGTACCGGATGGCGCGTCCACCTTGTGGCGGTGGTGGGCCTCGTAAATCTCTATATCCACCTCATCGCCCAGTACCCGCGCCGCCATATCCAGTAGCTTAAAACACAAATTGACACCTGTGCTGAAATTCGACGCCATACACAAACCAGTACTCGCCGCCGTCAACACCCGTGCCTTCTGCTGTGGGTCAAAGCCAGTGGTACCCACCACAATTTTTTTGCCGTGGGCGACACAAAACTCCGCGTGCGCACTGGTCGCGGCGGGCATGGTGAAATCAATCAACACATCGAATTGCTCGACGACGTCCTGTAAATCTGCCACCAGCCCAACACCGTTGCGACCAATACCGGCCAGCTCCCCGGCATCAGCGCCCAGCAACGAGCTGTCCGGCCGCTCTACCGCCGCAGTCAAACGGGCGTCCGGGTGCTGGGTAATCGCCTCAATCAGGGTCTTGCCCATGCGGCCACCCGCGCCTGTCACAGCGATTCGAATCATGAAATTGTCCGATTATTCGAAGTTTGCAGTAGCTTAATCAAAGCTACCGGGATAAGCAAAGCTGCCAATACAAAAAGCCGTTGGGATTACAGTGTGAAGCCGTCAAAAAACTTTTTTACGCCTTCAAACCAGCGGGTTTCGCGCGGGGAATGCTTGCCACCCACCAGACTCTTACTAAATTTCTTGAGCAAGTTCTGTTGTTCGTTGCTGAGATTCACGGGGGTTTCAACGATGACGCGACACAGTAGATCTCCGGGACCGCCGCCACGCACCGGCGCAACACCCTTACCCCGCAATCGAAACAGTTTTCCAGTTTGCGTTTCGGCGGGAATTTTTAGTTTGACGCGACCGTCGAGTGTTGGCACTTCCAGCTCGCCACCCAATGCAGCATCGATAAACGAGATTGGCACTTCACAGTAAAGGTTTTTGCCGTCGCGATGAAATAGCGCGTGTTCTCGCACCACCATCTGCACATACAAGTCGCCAGGGGGGCCGCCATCCGGACCCGCCTCGCCCTCGCTGGACAGGCGAATACGATCCCCGGTATCAACGCCCGGTGGCACTTTTACCGAGAGAGTTTTATGTTCTTCGATGCGTCCACTGCCGTAACACTTGGCACACGGGTCGCTGATTACCTTGCCGCGGCCACGACACTTTGGGCATGCCTGCTGCACAGAGAAAAAGCCCTGCGACATGCGTACTTGACCCGCACCATGGCAGGTTGTACAGGTCTCCGGCGAAGTGCCCTTGCGCGCACCGCTACCCGCACACTGTTCACAGTGCACCCGCGCTGGCACGCGAATCTTAATTTTGGCGCCCTTGACGGCCTGCTCGAGATCGAGCTCCAGGTCGTAACGCAAATCCGCACCACGGGCCGGACCGGCGCGCCCCGAACGGCCACCGCCACCGAAGATGTCGCCAAACACATCGCCAAAAATATCGCTAAAGCCAGCCCCGCCACCGCCACCGCCACCAGCGTTGACGCCCGCGTGGCCGAACTGGTCGTAAGCCTGGCGTTTTTCGCGATCGGACAGGACTTCGTACGCTTCGCTGGCTTCTTTAAATTTGTTTTCCGCATCCGGGTCGTCGGGATTGCGATCCGGGTGGTGCTTCATGGCAATACGGCGATAGGCCTTTTTTAAGGCCTGTTCATCCACATCGCGCTCTACGCCGAGTATTTGGTAATAATCCCGCTTTGACATGCTTTACTCTACTGTGTGTATGGGCTCTTGTGCTTTATGCTTGCGGCCATTCGCACCTGTTGCAAACTTCATTCAGCACAAAACGCAGGCGCGTTGGCCTGCGTTTTGTGGTTTTTTTAGCACCAGCACCGGATACTAAACAGATGCTGAGCGGCACTGGTTATTTAATTCAGGATGATTTTCCGTCGCTATCATTTACTTCTTCAAACTCAGCATCGACCGCGTCGTCACCCGCACCACCCGCCGCCGCGTCACCGGCCTGCTCTTCTGCCTGTTGTGCTTGCTCGGCATACAGCTTTTGCGCCAAGCCCGCAGACTGCTCAGAAAGTTTCGTGGCGGCGCTTTCAATGGCGGCCTGATCGTCGCCCTTCACTGCTGCCTCGACCTCTTTGATCGCCGCTTCAATCTGTTCCTTCTCTTCGTCAGTGGCCTTGTCTCCTGCCTCGGCCAGGGTTTTACGCGCCGCGTGAGCAAGGCCATCGGCACTGTTGCGCGCTAGCACCAGACCTTCGAACTTGCGGTCACTTTCGGCGTTGGCCTCCGCATCCTTAATCATTTTTTCCACTTCTTCATCCGACAGACCAGAAGATGCCTTAATAATAATGGACTGCTCTTTGCCGGTTGCCTTGTCCTTCGCGGACACATTCAAAATACCGTTAGCGTCGATATCAAAGGTTACTTCGATCTGTGGCAGACCGCGCGGAGAAGGAGGAATATCCGCCAGGTCGAAACGACCCAGCGACTTGTTACCTACCGCCTGTTTGCGTTCGCCCTGCACAACGTGGATGGTTACCGCTGTCTGGTTGTCGTCGGCCGTGGAGAAAATCTGCGATTTTTTGGTTGGAATAGTCGTATTTTTCTCAATTAACGGCGTAGCCACACCGCCCATGGTCTCGATCCCCAGGGTTAGAGGTGTTACGTCGAGCAACAATACATCGGTCACATCTCCTGACAACACGGCGCCCTGAATGGCGGCACCGACAGCAACCGCTTCGTCCGGGTTGACGTCCTTGCGCGGCTCCTTGCCAAAGAAGTCGCTGACCTTTTTCTGCACCAGCGGCATACGCGTCTGGCCACCTACCAATATGATCTGGTCGATATCGCCCGTCGACTTACCGGCATCTTTTAACGCCAATTTAACCGGCTCAAGAGAGCGGTTCACCAACTCCTCCACCAGGGATTCCAGCTTGGCCTGGCTCAACTTGACCACCAAATGTTTGGGGCCGGTGGCATCGGCGGTGATATACGGCAAATTGACTTCTGTTTGCTGGCTGGAAGAGAGGGCAATTTTGGCGTTTTCAGCCGCTTCCTTCAGGCGCTGCATGGCCAACGGATCACCTTTCAGGTTAATGCCGTTGGTTTTTTTGAACTCGTCCGCGAGGTAGTCGATCAAGCGCATATCAAAATCCTCCCCACCAAGGAAGGTGTCGCCGTTGGTGGAAAGTACCTCGAACTGGGTTTCGCCATCGACATCCGCGATTTCGATAATAGAAATATCGAATGTACCGCCACCCAGATCGTAGACCGCGACCACGTGATCGCCCTTGCCCTTGTCCATGCCATAGGCCAACGCGGCCGCAGTCGGCTCGTTGATAATGCGTTTCACATCCAGACCCGCAATACGCCCAGCATCCTTGGTGGCCTGGCGCTGAGAATCATTGAAATAGGCGGGCACCGTGATGACCGCTTCGGTGACTTTTTCACCCAGGTAATCCTCGGCGGTTTTCTTCATTTTTTTGAGCACTTCCGCCGAAATTTGCGGCGGCGCGCGGCGTTCACCCTGCGCTTCAACCCAGGCGTCACCATTTTCTGCCTTAACGATTTTGTATGGCACCATCTGAATATCTTTTTGCACCACATCGTCTTCGAAGCGACGACCAATAAGCCGTTTTACCGCGAACAAGGTGTTGTTAGGGTTGGTCACGGACTGGCGCTTGGCCGACTGGCCCACCAGAATTTCACCTTCTTCGGTGTACGCGACAATGGACGGGGTGGTACGGGTACCTTCCGCGTTCTCTATAACCTTGGGCTTGTCGCCCTCCATGATGGCCACACAAGAGTTGGTCGTACCCAAATCAATGCCGATAATCTTGCCCATGCTCGTCTTCTCCAACTATCATTGGTTAAATCAGTTGCTTGCACCTAGATATTGCGCCACAGAGGCGTTTTTCAACCCTCGCAACCATTATTTTTGCGGCTTTTCACTCTTGGCGACCACCACCATCGCTGGGCGCACCAGGCGACCATTAAGCGTATAACCCTTCTGATATACCTCCAGAATCGTGTTTGGCGCCACGCTGGCGTTGGGCACCATGCTCATCGCCTGGTGGAGCTCTGGGTTAAACGGCTGTCCACCGGGATCGATCTGTTCCACCTGCTGGCGCTTAAGCACATCAAGAAAACTCTTTAGCGTCAGTTCCACTCCTTCTGTAACAGCCTGGGCGATAGCGTCGTCGCTTGCTAGCGTAGCTACCGAGCGCTCTAGATTATCCACCACTGGGAGCAACTCCCCGATGAGGCGTTCCAGACCAAACTTGTGAGCACTTTCCACATCCCGCTCCACGCGACGGCGCAAATTTTGCATTTCCGCCTGAGTACGCAACACCTGGTCCCTGGCATCATCCAGCGCCTCGGTAAGCCGGGCTAACTCGTCCACTTCCTGTTCGGGCGCCGCTCCCGTTGCGTCGCCCTGCTGCGCAGCGCCGCCACCAGCAACTACGCCGGGCGGCAAACCCTCTTCCGTCTGTGGCGCATCAATGTCGGCGGATACATCATTTTGTGAGCGTTGTTTTCGATCAGACATGCCAAGTATTCCCATTGCCAAGCAATTGGTGGCTATATTGGGTCAGTAGCCTCAGATTCAAGTCATTGATTGCAATATAGTCGTCCAATTCGGTATAACTGCACACTTGTTTAACCTCGAGGTTTCACCACCGCCTTGCTCACCTCACTTAGCGTTCAACAGTTCACCCTGGTTGACTCTCTGGAAATCGAGTTCGCTATCGGCATGACCGCCATAACTGGCGAAACCGGAGCTGGAAAGTCACTCATTGTCGACGCCCTGGGGATGGCGTTGGGCGATCGCGGCGACGCCGACCGCATACGCGTCGGCTCCGACAAGTGCGAAATCGGTGCCTGTTTCGACCTGACTCACAATGCGCCCGCCCAGCAGTGGCTGGTTAGCCATGACTTTGAATCTGACAACGAATGTCTGTTGCGGCGTATCTTTACCCGCGAAGGTCGCTCGCGGGGCTATATCAATGGGCAAGCGGCGACCATGCAGCAACTTCAGGAACTGGGCGGTATGCTGGTGGACATTCATAGTCAGCACGAGCACCAGTCCCTGCTGCGACGCGAGACGCACCGACGTCTGTTGGACGACTTTGCCGCCAACGGGCCCCTGCTGGAGGCAGTCGCCCAGAGTTATCGGCAATGGCGAACCGCTGCGCGCAGGTACGCAGCGCTACAAAATAATGCCGAGGAACTGCATGCCCGCCGCGAGCTGCTCAGCTTCCAGGTACAGGAGCTGGATCAGCTCGCGCTTGCGCAAGGGGAACTGGAACAGCTCGAAGAACAACAGCGCCTGCTTGCCAATGTCGATGTGGTGCTCGAGCAGGGTAGAGAGCTTATCGGGTTATGCGCGGGTGCCGATGGTAGCGACGCGCCATCCGATTTGCTCACCCAACTGGGCCGGGCGCAGCACCTGATTGACGCTATTACGGAAACAACTGGCACCTTGCATGAGGCGCGTGAGCTACTGGTGTCGGCGGGTATTCAGGTACAGGAAGCGGTCTCTTCGTTACAGCACTATCTCGACAGCGTAGATCTGGATCCGCGTCGCCTGCAGCAGGTCGAGGACAGACTCAGCGCCGTGTACGAACTGGCGCGTAAACATCGTATTCGCCCCGAGCAATTATGCGACACCCATGCGCAACTGGCCGATGAACTGCGCGCCCTCGCTGATGAAAATAATGACATCGAAAAATTGCGCGCTAACGTTGCCCAACTGGAAACTGAGTACCGACGCTGCGCCAAAAAATTAAGCGCGGCTCGCAGTACAGCCGCGCGCAAATTTGTACTGGCCATCAACCAGCAACTGGCCGCCATGGCGATGGCCAGCGCCACTGTAGAAATGCCATTACAGCCACTGGCCAGTGACGGCTTTGGCGCAGAGGGCATGGAAACCGTGGAATTATTGATTTCCACCAACCCGGGACAACCACATCGCCCTCTGGCAAAAATTGCTTCGGGGGGCGAACTGTCGCGGGTTAGCCTGGCTATCCAGGTCGTGGCTGCGCAGCGCTCGACGATTCCAGCACTGGTGTTTGACGAGGTCGATGTGGGTGTGGGTGGCGCCACCGGGAATGTTATCGGACGCCTGCTGCGCCAACTGGGAGAACAGGGTCAGGTCCTGTGCATCACGCACCTGCCACAGGTGGCGAGTTGCGCCCACCACCATTTTATCGCCAGTAAAACTCAGGGCACCGACAACGCCGCCAGCAGCCTCGCACTACTCGACGAAGCGGCACGGGTGGCGGAGATTGCGCGCATGCTGGGTAGCGCCGCAGCCAGCCAGCAATCCCTTGGCCACGCCAAAGAAATGCTCGAACTGGGAATGGCGACGTGAATCTGCGCAAACAAACAATCAGCAAAAACATTGATTTGGAAATCAAACAACAAACGTTATTTCGAATGATCTCTTTCCGGGAGGTGAATCGTGGCCATTTATGAACTGATGGAGATTCAGCCCTATCACTGGCCATCCATCGGCGCCGCCCTGTTATGCGGAACGATCATTGGCCTGGAGCGTCAGCTACGCGGTAAGCCGGTGGGCATTCGCACCTCGTCGCTGATTATTCTGGGCACCTACGCATTCGTGGTTGCCGCGCTGGCCGTAAGCACCGACGTATCCGACCCCTCGCGAGTTATCGGCCAGGTAATTACCGGCATCGGGTTTCTCGGTGCCGGGGTTATGCTCGCCCGGGACGGTGTGGTCCTCGGTGTAACTTCAGCGGCGACGATCTGGGCGCTCGCGGCAGTCGGCGTCACCATCGCCATCGGCCACACCTTGACCGCCATCAAACTCTCCATCATCGTCGTCGCAATATTGATTGGCGTCGATATTCTGGAGGCTTATTCACAGTCCATGACCCGCGGTGTCCATCGCAAATATCAAGGTTGGCGGGGTAAAAACATCCCCTGACCTGGCGCGCACGCAAGGGAGGGTAGCCTGACAAGACTATCCCAGCGGGGGATTCCCGTCCTTAGATTCTAAATTCGTAAAGTAACTACTCGGCAGGCTCGTGGGCACGCTGCCCTTCCACGTCACCACTGAGCCCATCCGCCGCCGGCGCACTGGCATGCATCCCGCCACCCTGTGCGTTCATCATTTCCATCATACCCATCATCATTTCCATATGGTCGTGCATTTTAGTCATATGCGTCTGCATCATTTGCATACGTTCACCATCATTCTTTGCGGCCGCCATTTTCCCCATATCGGCCTTCATCTCGGCCATATGGGTTTTCATCATGGGCATATTCATCATGCCCATTTTGCCGGAACCATCCATCGGTGCGGCCACCAGCGCCGCCGGAAGTGCAACGGCTAAAATCAGTACCAGCGTTTTGATCGCGTTCATATCTAAGTCCTTGTGAATGAAATGAGTCCACAGACTAGCGCCGAACCTATGTCTGCTTATTAATGTAGATCAACTCCAACGAGACTAGTTATTAATTTCCAATTGTTCTGCAACTTTGGCGGTGGTTTATAGTTTCGAAGGGGAGTGACGATGCGGAGAGAACCTTTAGTTAGAGAAGTCTGACGCTACCTGTGTTCTACAGGTAGCGAGATTGTTTGCCTTCAAACAAATCCTGGTGACTCTCAAGCAGGTCAATCAGGAAATCACGGCACACTCTGACCCGCGCGGTGGAACGCAAATCCGCGTGAATCAACACCCACAGGCCCCAGCCACTTTGTTCAATATCTACATTTAGACGCAACAAATCCGACTGCAGGTCCGCCAACCAGCAAGGCAGACGCGCCATACCAATACCCTGCTGTACAGCCCCAATCATGGTCGCTACATCGTCGACCCGCAACGCCACCCGCGCGCCAGGACAGTGTGTGGACATCCACTCCGGTAGAGACGGATCGTCGCGCCACAGCACCACATCATGGTGCGTCTGCTCCCTTTGCTGGTAGGCGCTGGAGGTGTAAAGGCCATGTTGAAAATCCGCCACTTTTTTTCCCACCAGATAATCCGGTGGTTTGGGCGTCCCACGGATCGCAATATCCGCTTCCCGCGCCGCCAGGTCGCGAATGGCTGTAGTAATAAATAACTCTACGTCGATGTCGGGGTAGCGGCGGTTAAATTCGGGTAAATTGGGCAACAAAAAATGCTTGGCAGTAGCGTGATAGGCGGTTATACAAAGTTTGCCCTGCAAACGGTTATCGACACCGAACAGGTCCCGCTCTACGCTCTGCGTGTGCTGTTCAATGTGCAACGCATGCTGATAAATATTTTCCGCCGCCTGAGTCATCGCGTAGCCACTGTGCAGGCGTTCAAACAGGCGCACGCCATGCTGTTTCTCATAGGCATTAATACGCCGCGACACCGTTGAATGGTTGACCCCGAGGACTGCCGCAGCCGCCGAAATGCTGCCCTCGCGCGCAACCGCCAGGAAAAATCGCAAATCATCCCAATCATTCATCCGTGCATTTTTGCATAGATAATTTGCATTTGTCGAGAATTTACACACATCCTTTTCGGCCTTACATTACACGCTACACCGCGAACGCGGAAGTCTGCCAGGGTCAATTTCCACCAATTAAATTGAAATATATTCATGTAATTGCAACTAGAGAGAACCTTATGTTTAATAAAATTCATGATAAATGCCTGGAATCACACCTGTGCAGGGGGGCAGGTGCACGTGAGCACAGGGTATGTCCGCCGGATCAAAAGGAGTCGGATACTCAGTTTATTCTGGGTTTGGCGGTGGGGGCAGCGATCATTGCCGTTTATATTTTGTGTACATCGCTGGCGGATATAGTAGCGGGCGTTATCCAGCAACCGACACTTTTCTAGCCTGACTGAATGCCGCGACCCACTTTCGGGTGCAATAAATGTCTGCTCCGGTGCGTGGCGCTAAGGCAAGCGCAGCACGGCCTTGGCCAGAATATTTTTCTGGATTTCGCTGGAACCGCCGTAGATGGTTGCCGGTCGAGCTGTGTAATAGGGGTTGACTGGTTTAAACCCGGACCCGTCTGACAGCGTCAGTACCGCCTCGGTGGCGCCGTACTCACCCGCCGCGTCGAGCACCAGATCTGCCACCCGTTGGAATATTTCGGTGATAGCGAGCTTAAGGATGGACACTTCTGGACCCAGTTGGGCACCGCGACGTAATACCTCCAGAAACCGCACGTAAGCCGCGGTCAGGTCTTCGACTTCCATATACAGCCCGGTAAAACGGTCGGTAAAGATCGGATCATCGAACAGGTTAAGATTCCGCGCTAACGCCTCTAATCGTTGCAGAGGGTATTTGGCCAGCTTCGGACTACCGAGCAAAATGCGTTCCGCACCCAGCAACGCCTTGGCCATGGTCCAGCCCTGATTGACCTCGCCCACCATATTGGTACGGGGCGCACGCACTTCGTCAAAAAACACCTCGCAAAATTCCGAATAGCCGCCGATATTGTCAATTTCCCGCACAGTGATACCCGGACTGTCCATGGGCACCAGTAAAAAACTGATGCCCGCCTGCTTTTTGGCTTTTTTATCGGTGCGCACCAGCAGAAAAATCATATTGGCCTGCTGCGCCATGGTGGTCCAGATTTTCTGCCCATTGATGACGTATTCGTCGCCGTCCGCTTCGGCTGACATTCTTAAGCTGGCCAAATCGGAACCGGCACCGGGTTCGGAGTAACCCTGACACCAGAGCTCCTCCCCAGACAAGATTTTCGGCAGGTAGCGCGCTTTCTGCTCCTCGGTGCCGTAACGCAGCAACAGCGGCCCCAGCATAGTCACGCCAAAATTCGGCAGCATAAACGCACCGATGCGATCCAGTTCTTCCTGAAAAATCACCTGTTGGTAAGCACTTAAACCCATGCCGCCGTAAGCCTTGGGCCAGCCCGGCGCCACCCAACCTTTTTCATTCAGCTTTTTATGCCAGGACATCCCCTGCACAAACCCGATACGGCGGGACGGAAAGCGCCACTCCCGCGGAAAATTGGCTTCCAACCACTCCCTGACTTCCAGGCGAAATTGTTCGTCGTTCACATCAACCCCCGTAGATTTATTTGCCTGGCATGGTCGCCGCGGGCACTGTCAGCTCGGCAATCGCAGCACCGCTTTGGCGAGAATATTGCGCTGAATCTGGTTGCTACCACCGTAAATCGTGGTGGGACGAGAGCCGATAAATTCACCGGCGGCGCTCACTCGCGCCGACGCGGTTTGCATACCGTCCTGCACGCCGCCGTATTCACCCCCCGCTTCGAGCATTAAATCCGCCACCCGCTGCTGGGTTTCCGTATTCCATATTTTCAACATGGAAACTTCGGCGCCAATCTGTCCACCGCGCTTGAGCACGTTTACGAAGCGTTTGTACGCAGCGCCGAGATCCTCGATATCCATGCGCAGCTGCGCGTAGCGATCAGTAAATACCGCATCCGCAAACAGGCCCGACGCTTCAGCCAGGGCTTTGAGACGCACCATCGCCAGGGACGCCATTTTGGGGCTGCCAATAAATATGCGCTCGTGACCGAGCAGTGCCTTGGCGATAGTCCAGCCGTTATTCTCGCCACCCACAACATTGACGACCGGCACCCGCACGTCGTCAAAAAATACTTCGGCAAATTCGTCGTGCAAACCGAGATTGTCGATCGGACGCACGGTGATACCGGGAATGTCCATCGGCACCAGCAAAAACGTTATGCCCTCCTGTTTTTTTCCATCCTTGCGGGTGCGCACCAACATAAAAATCATGTTGGCGTCCATCGCCAGGGTGGTCCATATTTTGTGGCCATTGACCACATAGTGATCGCCGTCGCGCACCGCACTGGTACGCAAGCTGGCCAAATCGGAACCGGCACCCGGCTCGGAATAACCCTGACACCAGATATGTTCGCCGGACAAAATTTTCGGTAGATAAAAGGCCTGCTGCTCGGGTGTGCCGTGCTGAATCAACAATGGACCTACCATGGTCATGCCCTGATCCGGCGTGCGCCCTACTCCCTGGGATTCGATCTCGTCCAGCATAATCAGCAGCTTGTTTGCATCTAACCCCATTCCGCCGTGTTCCACCGGCCAGCCCGGTGCCAACCAGCCCTTTTTCGACAGGGCCATGTACCAGTCACCGCACTCGTCCCAGTGCATGCGGTGCGGCAAAAAGCGCAATTTGTCGGGATAATTTTCCTTCAACCATTCGCGCACCATCACACGAAAGTCATCGTCACTCATGCTGTTGTAATCTGTCATGTAATCAATAAACCTCAAACTGTGTGGTGCTTAAAGCACTAATTCCGCATAGCGTTTACGGTGGCAGGTGGCATTGCCGAGCCATGATGAAAGATACATGGCTTTTTTCAGATATAAACCGATATTACATTCGTCGGTATAGCCGATGCCGCCGTGGAACTGGATGGCGTCCTTACCCACGGTGAGCGCAGCATCCGAACAGCGCGCCTTAACCTGACTTGCCGCCACCGCGCGCGCTTTATCGTCGGCGCCCGAGTCGTACAGGGTCGCCGTCTGTAATAGCACCGAGCGAGAGATTTCGGTGAGCACAAACAGGTCCACCGCCCGATGTTGCAAGACCTGAAAGCTGCCAATTGGCTTGTCGAACTGCACCCGTTGGGAAAGATAATCAACGCTGATTTCCAGCGCGCGCGTCATCACCCCCAGCAACTCCGCGCTGGCCGCGACACGTCCCTGATCCAGTACCCGCTCCAGCAGTTGTTCGGCAACCGCAGCCGAAGCTACTTGTTCACCGACCGGCGTATTGTCAAATGTCAGATGGCCATAAAATCCACCGTCCACCCGTTGTTCGTAGCTAATGGTCAGGCCCGGCGCATCTTTCGCCACCGCATACAGGGCGGTGCCATCCACGGTCTTTGCCGAGACGATAAATTCATCGGCACCGCCAGCGTCGGGCACAAATACTTTGCTACCCCGCAATTTTCCGTCGTCACACACTACATTGCGGGCAGTAACGGTCATACTGGCACGCTCTTCCTGCCACGCCAGTGCCGGTTTCCATTTGCCGCTCACCAACTCAGGTAGCCTGGCGCGTTTGTACGCGTCGTTATCCCCCGCTGCCACAGCACCCCCCGCAACCACAATCGTGGCAACATACGGCGCTGGCACCAGACCTTTACCCATCTGAATCAACAGCACCGCCAAATCGGAAAACGTGAGGCCCATGCCGTCGTACTCTTCGGGTAATAAAAACCCTAGCCAGCCCGAATCCGCCATTTCCTGCCAGGTATTACTATCGTACCCGGGCTGCTTGAAGCGATTGGCGCGCACCGTTTTTAATTCCTGATCGCGGGAAATAAACGCCACCGCGCTGTCCTGAATCATCACTTGCTCTTCGGTCAAAACGTCTATTTTTGACTGTAAACTAATATCTTCCACTCAATTCTCCTTCGCTGAACCGCGGCTGCGGACTCGTCAAATGTAATACGCAGCACTGTCGCCAGCACCTACAGGGGTAGTTTAAACGTCAGGGATTACGCTTGGGTCGTACATAGAGCACCAGGCTATGACCGACAATGTCATACCCCTGATCCGCCGCAAGGCGGGTCTGGATGCTCTCAATTTCGTCGTTGTGAAACTCGATCACCCGACCGGTTTGCGTGCACACCATATGATCGTGGTGTTCGCCGCGATCCATTTCGTACACCGCAGGGCCATTGTCAAAACTGTGGCGCACCACCAGACCCGCAGTTTCAAACTGGGTCAACACCCGATACACGGTGGCGATACCCACATCTTCGCCGGTACTCAGGAGTTTTCTGTAGACGTCTTCGGCGCTCATATGCGGTTCGTCGGCGTGCTCCAACACCTGTAAAATCTTGACCCGCGGGTGAGTGACCTTGAGGCCGGCGTTCTTTAATTCCTCATTTTCGGTCGC
>JBFIHG010000026.1:0-38386 GCA_041601945.1 Porticoccaceae bacterium
GGCTGCCTGGGTATCCCTGGTGGGCGTGGTTGTCGACCCCGGCCCATAATCTGCGCTATTTTCAGCGCTACCACGAGAACAGTCTGGTACTGGATAGCGATGAGTTCGATCGCATTGGCGCGGCGGCGGCTGAGCACAATATCTTTGTCTCCATGGGCGCCAGTGAACGCGATAACGGCTCGCTGTATATTGCCCAGTTTCTGTTTGATAACGATGGCGAGCTGGTGCAGGCGCGCAGAAAATTAAAGCCAACCCATGTGGAGCGCACCATTTACGGCGAGGGCGATGGCAGTGATCTGGATGTGCTGGACACTTCCCTGGGACGCCTCGGCCAGTTGTGTTGCTGGGAACATATGCAGCCTCTGACCAAATACGCGATGTTCAGTATGCACGAGCAGGTGCACATCGCTGCCTGGCCATCGTTCAGTTCCTACCCCCAGGCTTATGCGTTGAGTGGCCCGCTAAATAACGCGTTGTCTCAGGTGTACGCCGCGGAAGGGCAATGCTTTGTGCTAGCGCCCTGTGGCATGGTGTCTGCGGAAATGTATGACCTGATGGTGGATACGGATAAACAGGCGGCGCTGATCGAAGTGGGCGGCGGTTACGCGCAAATTTATGCGCCGGATGGTCGTCCGCTGTGCGAGCCGTTAGCGCACACCGAGGAAGGGTTATTGTTTGCGGATATTGATCTGGGGTGATTGCCATCGCCAAATCGTTTGCGGACCCGGTGGGCCACTACTCGCGGCCCGATGTCACACGCCTGTTATTAAATCGCGAGCCGCAGCCGATGGTGGAAGACTTCGAATCGACGTTAACCGACGCTGCCGACGACGATGTGGAAGGCGACATCCCGTAGCAAAAATAACGTTCGTGCCCGTCAGTGATTTGTTCTGAAGACGAATTATTTAGGCGAGTTTGCCAGGTCCTCGCGAATGGTACGCGCCGCCATCAGGTAGTGGAATGTGGACCAGATATAGACAATGGACATCAGGGCGAGCGCGTAGCGCAGACTCTGACCGCCAAAACGAGGAGCCAGTAGATCGCTGACCATACCAGTGACCAGAGGCCCCAGACCCAAACCCACCAGATTCAACACAAAAAATAATATCGCCGAAGCCAATGCGCGCATACGCACGCTGACGATACCGTGGGTCAAGGCGATGGTTGGGCCGAGGTACATGGCGCCGAAAAAAATGGGCATCACATACATGGACAGTGCCATGTAGTAGGAGTCGAGCATATACACCGCCAGATAGAAGGGAACGGCAATAACAGTTGCCGCGGCGGGCAGAAACACATACCAGCGCTTGTCGCGCACACCGAATTTATCGCACAGGTAACCGCCCAGGAACGTACCCGCTGCCCCGGCGGTTCCGGAAATAAGTCCCAGCCAGGTGGCGAGCTCTCCGGTTGTGGTTAATGCGTAAGTGCGGATAAAAAAGGACGCGATCCACTGTCCGACGCCGTATCCGACAAAGGCGTGTAAACCTGCCGCCAGGCTGAGATGGCGAAATGATTTACGCGACCACAACAGCATCAAGGTGTCTTTGATGGGCGGCGCGTCGGCTACCTGTGCGAGTTTCTCGGCGTAGCCCCGTGGTGGTTCGCTCAGTGTCAGGCGCACCACTAGCGCCCAGGCAATCCCGGGAACGCCGATAATGACAAATACCCAACGCCAGCCCAGCCAGTCATTGACCCAGCCGCTAATAATAAAGCCGAGTAATATCCCGAAATTGATGCCGGTGGAGTAGATGGACAGGGCGGTAGCCCGTTGCTGCGGGGGAAACATATCCGAAATCATGGAGTGGGAAGGTGGGCTACCACCCGCTTCGCCCACCGCCACACCGATCCGGGCCAGCAATAAGTGCACAAAATTCTGTGCGGCACCGGAAAGTGCGGTCATGGCGCTCCACAGCGCGATAGCGATGGCCACAACGTTGCGTCGATTGCCCCGGTCGGCGTAGCGAGCGATGGGAATGCCGAGTACCACGTAAAATAGCGCGAAGGAAATACCGGATAACAGGCCGAGCTGAGTATCGCTTAAATCCAGGTCTGCCTTGATGCTTTCCTGCAAAATAACCAGGATCTGCCGGTCGATAAAACTGAAGACGTACACCATGGTCAGCACGGCGAGTGCGTACCAACGGTAATTAGTTTCGAGTTGATGCTTGTCGGGTGCCGTTTGTGGCTGCTGCTTCAACATTCCCCCTGGTGCGGCGTCTGGTGGAGAGGGTGGTGAGAGCCACTTGTTTTATGTTTATGGTGGTGTCTCACGTCCCGCTTCTCGCTCGTTTTCGACCTTGCCGGTGGCCACCATGCTGCTGGTAGAACCATGACGTTTTGCCAGTGTAACCCGTAGCGGGGTGGCGGTGAACGGGTTGTGTGCAAGGCATTCACGCAGGCGTCGTTCGGTGGGGCGGCGGGCGGTGTTGCATTGTCAGAGCTCCCGGGGTTAGTATTAATAACAAATCTATCATTTTAAGATTTGGCATTATTTAATGGCGAGGTGCGAGGCCATGAATATTCCACACCAGAATTATGCAAAAGATAGTGCAGCAAATCTGATCTTTCCCCGCGACGACGGCTCGCGGGTTCCCTATGCAGTGTTCAGCTCTGCGGAAATTTACGCCCGCGAACAGGAACGCATTTTTCGTGGACCCACCTGGAGTTTCCTTGGTCTGGAAGCGGAAATCCCCAATCCGGGTGATTTTAAAGCAACCTATGTGGGCGACACGCCGGTGGTGGTTACCCGCACCGAAAACGGCACGCTGGCCTGTTGGGTCAATCGCTGCGCACACCGCGGCGCTATGGTGTGTCGCACACCCCGCGGCAACACGCTGTCCCATACCTGCGTTTACCACCAGTGGAATTATGACGCGCACGGCAATTTATCCGGGGTACCGTTTAGCCGTGGCATGAAGCATATGAAGGGTATGCCGGCGGATTTTGATCCCACCTGTAATGGCCTCACCAAGCTGCGGGTGGAGAGCTACAAAGGCCTGCTGTTTGCGACATTCAGCGAGACGGTCGAATCCCTGTTTGACTATATTGGCGCTGCGATGCGTCCCTGGGTGGACCGGATTTTTCACAAGCCGATTGTGTATTTAGGCTGTACTCGGCAGTACTCAAAATCAAACTGGAAGCTGTACCTGGAAAACGTCAAGGACCCCTATCACGCCAGTCTGTTGCACCTGTTCCACTCGACGTTCAATATTGCGCGGGTGGGCATGAAGGTGCGCACCATCGCCGACGAGCAGTACGGGTTGCACAGCATTCTTACCACGACCCGCAACGAAGAAAATATGGGCGATGCCTACAAGCAGCAAAACATTCAAACCTATAACGAAAGTATTCGCCTGCACGATCCGTCGTTGCTCGATGTGCGGCAGGAATACGACGAGCTGATTACCAACCATATTCAACCGATTTTTCCACAACTGGTAATCCAGCAGATTCATAACACCCTGGTGGCGCGTCAATTGCTCGCCAAGGGCCCCAACAATTTTGAATTAATCTTCCACTATTTCGGCTACGCGGACGATGATCCCGAGTTGCGTGCAATGCGCATCAAGCAGGCCAATCTGGTGGGCCCGTCCGGTTATATTTCGATGGAGGATACCGAGGCAACGGAACTGGTGCAGCGCGGTACCGCGTCCGATGGCGAGCGGACATCGCTGATAGACATGGCGCGCGATGCCCCGGAGCAAAGTGATTCGATGATCACCGAGCGTTTGATTCGGACTTTCTGGTCTGGTTATCAGCGCCTGATGGATTTGTAGGGAGCTGGCGATGACGGATGACCGAATACAGGCGATGTTGCTGTGGTGGGAAATGCAGCAGTTACAGGAACGTTATATTGCCGTTCTGGACAACGATCGTCTGGAGGAGTGGCCGGAGTTATTTGCCGACGATTGTTTTTACGAAATCATGCCGCGGGAAAATGAAATTGCCGGTCTGCCCATTGCCCTGGTGCGTTGCGATAACAAAGGCATGTTGCGGGATCGCGTACTGTCGCTGCGCGAAGCAAATATCTACGAGGCTCACGTGTATCGGCATTTTACGTCGGGCCTGCAAATCAGTGCGGCCTCTGCCACGGAAGTGACCATGCAATCGAGTTATGCGGTCCTGCAAACTTTGCAGGACGGTGAAACCCGGGTGTATCAAACCGGGCGTTACGCTGATCGCGTGGTGATGACCCCAGATGGTTGGCGCTACGGGAGTAAGCGCGCTATTTACGATACCTTGCGGGTGCAAACACTGCTGGCAACGCCGGTTTAATCAGGGCGTTAACCGTAACGCCATACCTGCACAGTATGTACCTTCATCCGAGTGCGATCTGTTCGGTCACGGGCAAATTTTTCTATGCTCGGCGCTCGCGACGTTTTATGCTTGGGGCCAATTCTGTGTGCGGCGTATCCGCCGTCGGCGCGCCAGGCCATATTTAGTAGTAAGCGGTAACCACGCAGTCGAGACAATATGGAAAACGACTCAATCAAGGCCACCATACGCGCGCTATCGGACCGTGTTGTCACGGCGCAAAAAGAGGTGCGTGTGCTCAATGCTATCAAGTGGGACGATAGTGTTCGCGAAGAGTTTTTCGCCGCAGACTGCCGAGAGCAGCCTGCCGTGGATGCGCATTACTACCAAAGGGTTCCTCTGGGCTTTGATCACGGGCAGTTGACAGAAACGTTTCGGAAAATCGACCACGATATCGTTGCGCAACTGGGCAAGTTTAATCCGGCAGCGAAAATCATGCGGCGTATGTGCCACGAGTACCAGTTGGTGCTGGCCATGCTGGCGGCCCGCGGCACCCCCGAGTTTTCCCGGATATCTCAGGAGCTCTACGGTCGTTCTACGGACGCATTTCATGTGGGTGAGCCAAATTTGGTAGATATGGCGGCCAGCCTGGATAATTCTCTACGCATCATCGACGAACATTTATTTCTGGAACAAAACGCACGGGATATTCCCACCGAGCAGGCAGTGGGTATGCTGCAAGCGCGTCTCGATGGATTTTTTTCGGATCCTGGATCCCGTATCAAGGTGCGTATCAGCGATGGCATTGTGGCAGATGCGGCGGCTGGTTCCGATTACATAAAATTGCGCAAGGATGCGTTTTTTAGTGAGCGGGATTTGCGGGTGCTGGAAGTGCATGAGGGCTGGGTACACGCCGGCACCACACTCAATGGGCGCGCACAGCCGGTGTGCACCTTTCTGGAGAAGGGCACGCCATCGATGACTATTACTCAGGAAGGATTGGCGCTGCTGGTGGAGATAATTTCTTTTAGTTCTCACCCGGCACGTTTGCGCCGCGTCACGGATCGCATCCGGGCCATTCATAGCGCGGAGCAGGGCGGAACCTTTCTGGATGTGTTCAACATGTTGTGTGGCGAAGGACGCAGTCGCGAGGACGCCTACACCACCACTATGCGCGTGTTTCGCGGCAGCTTGCCGGAGGGCCCGCCGTTTACCAAGGATCTGGCCTATAGCAAGGGCTTTATCCATATCTATAATTTTATTCGAGTTGCCGTGCGTCGCGGCCGCCTGGATCGTATCCCACTGTTGTTCTGCGGCAAGCTGACGCTTGAAGATATCGGCTCGATTGCCGAATTGGTGGAGCAGGGCCTGGTGGTGCAGCCGCGCTACCTACCTTTGCCGTTTCAGGATTTGAATGCGTTGACCGCATGGATGGCTTACTCGAATTTCCTGAATAAGCTGGATCTGGCCAAGGTCGAAGCGGATTTCGCGCAATTATTTTAAAAGAAACGTTTGTTCAGGCGGGTAGAAAGAAAACGGGCGAGCAAGGGATAAGTATAAATCTAAAAACGCGTGCGAAAATTATTAACAATTTAACAAATACTAACGCCGCTAACTCATAAAATTAATCGGTCTAGCTGTTGGAGTAAAACCATGGCATCAAGTGAATTTGCAGATATCCACCGCAGTCGTAAAGCTCATCTCGATAGTATGGCGCGCCAGGGGAAATTGCTGCGACCGTTGACTGCTCTACTGCGCGGGGTTTTCGCGCTGTCCCGTGGTCTGAATTTTGAATACCCGCTATTCCGTGTCTTTTTCAAGCCCATGGCGGGGATGTTCGACAAAGCGATAGACAAAGCGTTCAAAGGTTATACGCCAACGGCTAACGACGTATTTGTTTGCGCTTATTACAAAAGCGGTACTAACTGGGTGATGCAGGTGGCGCACCAGATAGCAAATCGCGGTGAAGGCGAGTTTGATGATATTCTCGATGTTATCCCCTGGGCGGATTGCCCGGCGCCGGAGACCACCATCCCGCTGGCCGATCCAAGACCCGCGCAGCTATCCATAACCGGTAAGCGTGTCATCAAGACCCACGCTCGGGCGCAATATGTACCGTACAGCGAGGACGCCAGGTATCTGTGTGTGATTCGCGACCCCAAGGATGTGGTGGTGTCCGCCCATCATTTTTTTGGCAGCATGCTATTAGGCCCTTTAATCCCGTCTGTTGAAACCTGGGTGCGGCACTGTTTATCGGAGGATGCAGCGTTTGGCCCCTGGTCCAATTTTGTTGCCAGTTACTGGCCGTGGCGGGATCGACCCAATGTGTTGTTTGTCACTTATGAGGAAATGCAGGACGATTCCATAGCGACCATACGTAAAATAGCGGCGTTGATGGATGTTGATTTAAACGACGCGGAAGTTGAAAAAATTAACCGACTAAGTTCCTTCGAATATATGAAGAGCATCGATCACAAGTTTTATCCGGGGGAGGTTACACCGTTTGCGCGACCCGGCGGCAGCATGATCCGGCGTGGGAAAAAGGGCAAATCGGGGGAAATGTTGACACCGGATCAGCAAGACAGAATCGATGCCTATTGCCGTGAACGGCTGGTAACTCTGGGTTGCGATTTTCCCTACGAACAATACGATCGTAGTCGCGGCAAAAACGGGGCAGGCGAATAACCCGTAGCCCAACAGATGGACATCGAAGTGGCGTTAACGGAAATACATTACACTGGTGATTGGTAATGATATTCACGCTTTAGATTAAATGGAGACAACTATGCGCCTGTTTTATTCACCGTTTCATTCGTTGATACACAAGGTGTTGGTCACCGCGCACGAGGGTGGGTTATGGGATGACATCACGTTTGTAGCCACTTATCCATTTAAGAACCGCGATGGCGAAGACCAGGGAGATAAATATTCCATCGCCGCATTGAATCCTCTCGACAAGGTGCCAACGTTGGCACTCGAGGATGGGCGCGTTATATTCGGGTCGCAGGCGGTGGTGGAATGCCTGGACGGAATGAGTAAATCGGGGCGACGGTTATATCCGCAGTTGCCGGCGGAGCGACTGGAGGCTGTCACACGCCTGGCGCTGGCAGACACGATGTTTGAGTCAACCGTGCAAATGGTTATGGAGGGTTGGCTGCCGGAAAATGAACAGCGCCTGGCGTTATTCAAGTGGATATGGCCGAAGTTTAGCCGCGGACTCGATTATCTGGAACGTTGTTGCGAGGGCGGCTTCGAACAATTTGATATTGGGCAGGCCGCTATGTTGCACGCGGTCAGTTATATGGACTTTCGCGCCAAGTTTTACGCGGCGAAGGACCCCCTGTATCCGGATTTTGATTGTTTCGAGGGGCGACCTCATTTACTGGCCTGGTGGGAAACCGCCATTCAACGGCCGTCGGTTAAGTCCCATTACAATCTGGACTTTGTCGGAGATGATTCCGCCGAGTTCTGCCAGGCCAACGTCAATGCTGTACTCGCTCTGCAAAAGGAGCATGGCACCCGATGATCGAACTCTATTACTGGCCGACGCCGAATGGCTACAAGGCAAGCATCATGCTCGAAGAGGTTGGGCTCGATTACCGGGTTATCCCTATCAATATTCTGGAAGGCGGGCAGTTCACGGAAGAATTTCTGGCGATCAACCCCAATAACCGGGTGCCCGCGATTGTCGATCTGGATGGTCCTGAAGGGCTGCCCTATGCGGTATTCGAGTCCGGTGCAATTCTGCTCTATCTCGCTGAAAAAACCGGGAAGCTGTGGCCGACAGATATGGCCGAACGTTACCGTGTTATTCAATGGTTGATGTTTCAAATGGGTGGCGTAGGACCGATGTTTGGTCAGAACGGTTATTTTCAGGGCTACTGCCCGGAGGACGTACCATTTGCCAAAACTCGTTATCACAATGAAACCAGACGCCTGTATGGAGTGCTGGATAAACGATTGAAGGATAATGAATATTTGGCTGGCACCACCTTTTCTGTTGCCGATATTGCAACTTACCCCTGGACCATGCCCAATCAGTGGCAGTTACACCGCATTGATATTGATGAATTTCCAAATGTGAAGCGCTGGAATAGCAATGTAGCGGCGCGGCCAGCGGTACAACGGGGTGTTGGCGTGATGGCCGAAGATCAAAAAGTTGGTAATCCAACCGAAGAAGCGTACAAAAATATGTTCGGTGATACTCAGTACCAGCGGCGTTGAACGCGGTGGGTACAGTGGCGGGCAACAGTGGGGTATGAGCGCAAGTATTAACGTCTAACAAGGAACCCATCATGAAAGTTATGCAACTGCCAGGCTTCGGCATAGAGCGCTTGGAGATTGTCGATCGCGACGTTCCGAAACCGCGCTCTGGGCAGGTTTTGGTGCACTTCAAGGCGGCCGCGTTGAACTACCGTGATTTTCAAATTATCAGCGGTGATTTTACGCCGAATGTAACTTTTCCGTTGATTCCGCTGTCGGATGGCGCGGGCGAGATAGTTGCGATTGGTGAGGGCGTTACCGATTTGCAGACCGGTGACCGAGTGACGCCGTTGTTCTTTCCGAAATGGCTGTCAGGGGAGGCGCTACGGGGCGAAAGATCAGTCTCGTCGGGACTTGAGGCCCCCGGGGTGGCACGGGAGTATGGCGTGTACGATCAGGCAGAGGTGGTCAAGGTGGCTAGTCATCTGAGCTATCTGGAGGCAGCCTGTTTCCCTTGTGCCGGGCTAACGGCATGGACGTCGCTGGTGCCAATATCTGGAATAAAACGAGGTGACACCGTGTTGGTGCAGGGCACCGGCGGGGTCGCGCTATTTGCCTTGCAGTTTGCCAAAGCATTGGGTGCGAACGTGGTTGCCATTTCAAGCAGCGATGCCAAATTGGCGCGAGCCAAAGCGCTGGGTGCGGACCATTGCATCAATTACCGGACCACGCCGCAGTGGGGACCGGTTGCGTTTGAATTGGCGGACGGACGGGGTGTGGACGCGGTGATTGAGATAGGTGGTACGGGCACATTAGAAAATTCCGTGCAAGCAATTCGTCACGGTGGGCATATACCGATTATTGGTTATCTTGCCGGCGCGCAGATCGGTCTGACGGTCTATTCCCTGATTCAAAAAAATGCCAATTTCCACGGTGTGGGTGTTGGTAACCGTCACGACTACGAACAGATGATGGGATTTGTGGAAACACACGAAATCCGGCCGATTGTGGACAAAAGCTTCGGATTTACAGAGATTGGCCAAGGGTTACAAGAGCTGGCGGAAGGTGGTCATTTTGGCAAGTTGGCGGTAGAAATCCAGCCTGATTAAAAAATGATGGCTAACTCACCCAATTACTCGCCGCGGGACAGAAGACCTGCGCCGCAAGTCAACATTAGTAGATAAAATAATAAAGGCAGAGACAGTACATCCCCGCCTTTGCTGCTGCTAGCGCGCGTGTTGCGCGCCACCCCGTGCGCGGTTGCCCGACGCTCTTCCTGAAGTATTGGAGCGGCCCTTAAACGAAGGACGCTGACTGTTGTTGCGCGGGGCGGCGGCTTTTTGGCCCTGACCACTGCGGGCGTTACCCCGTTGTGGTTGGCGCTGTCCACGTCCGTTGTTAATCGGCTCCGCTTTGATGGACGGGTCGACTTCAAAATCCTCGACGATTAGTTTGCGAATGTCCTTTTTCAACAAGCGTTCGATATCGCGCAATAGACGTAATTCATCGACACACACCAGCGACATGGCTTCGCCTTCCTTGCCAGCGCGCCCGGTGCGACCGATACGGTGTATATAGTCTTCCGGTACGTTGGGCAGTTCATAATTGACCACATGGGGCAATTGGTCGATGTCCAACCCGCGGGCGGCGATATCGGTGGCAACTAACACGCGCACTTTACCGGCCTTGAAGTCCGCCAATGCCTTGGTGCGCGCACCCTGACTTTTGTTGCCGTGAATGGCGGCGCTGCGGATGCCATCGGTAATCAGTTGTTCAGCAAGGCGATTGGCGCCGTGTTTGGTACGGGTGAAGACCAACACCTGTTGCCAATTATTTGAACCAATCAAATAGGAGAGCAACTCGCGTTTGCGGTTCTTATCCACCGGATGCACCACCTGGGTGACACTTTCCGCAGCGGTATTATGCCGTGCGACTTCGATCAGCACCGGCGATTTCAGTAGCTCGTTGGCCAGCTGTTTAATTTCGTTGGAGAACGTGGCCGAGAAATACAACGTTTGCTTCTGCTTTGGCAACAACGCCAGCACGCGGCGAATGTCGCGAATAAAGCCCATATCCAGCATGCGATCTGCTTCGTCCAGAATAAGGACTTCCACCTGAGATAGATCGACGCTGCGCTGGCCCACGTGGTCTAGCAATCGACCCGGGGTGGCGACCAGAATATCCACGCCGCGAATCAATTTTTGTTTCTGCGGGTTGATGCTGACACCACCGAATATCACCGTGGATTTCAGCGGCAGGTATTTGCCATAGGTTTCCACGCTTTCGGCAACCTGGGCTGCAAGCTCCCGAGTGGGGGTGAGGATCAGGGCGCGAATTGGGCGGCGACCTGTCTGTGGTTTGGTGGACGCCATCAGTCGATGTAGTAGAGGTAGCGTAAAACCGGCCGTTTTGCCAGTACCGGTTTGGGCGCCACCCATAATGTCGCGGCCTTCGAGTATCGGGGGAATGGCCTGGATTTGTATGGGAGTAGGGACGCTGTAGCCTTTTTCGGATACAGCACGGAGTATTTCGGCTCTGAGGCCGAGGGATTCAAATGACATGCTTAGGTTTTCTCCAGCTATCTGCCTACCCAATACGCGTGCTTTTAGCATGCGCAAGGAACGGTCTAGGCGGACATAAATTTGTTTGTTTCGAGGTGAACCAGGAAGGATTACCGCGTAGAAAACAGGTGCAGACCGAAATACACCAGAGGTTGAGCGCGCATTGTACCGTAAACCGGACGTAATCAGAAGTCCGACTCTTTAGAGAGGCATTCGGGGTTGGCCGGCGCTGGGGTGTTACGCAGCATATTGGAATGATTTGCTATAAAAGCAAGGGTGGATAGGCCGTTTAGTTGTTAATGCGGTTAGTGTATGGAGAGCGGGAAGCGCGCAATTACGTTCTATGTGGGACCTGCATTATGCTTATGGGGCCGAATAACGATCGATATACTCAATACGGCAAAACCAGGTTTTGATAGCTACACTTGAATAAATGGGTGGCGGCGGTCGAATTTTAGTCGGCACAGGAGCAGTAAATCGGTATATATTCCCACTGTACGGGTAGAACCGGTAGAAAGACTGCGTTTTACCGAAGGCTGTTTTTCAGTGGAGTAGGGACGGTAGTAAGGAGCAAATAAAACTAAGCGGAGAATCTCGTATGAAACGCCATTATTACGTAACAGATGATCTGGACGATCTTGATCACGTGGAAGAAGAGTTGGAGCGTGCCGGGTTAGTCACTCCACAGCTGCATGTGTTGAGCCGTGATGATGCCGGGGTCGCCCGTCATGAGCATCTACACGAAGTTGAAGCGGTTATGCGCACCGACGTGGTTCGCTCGATGAAAAAGGGTGCGTTGGTGGGGCTGGTGCTGGCACCGCTGGTGCTGCTGGTTGCCTATTACTTCAACTGGCCGGAAAAGGTCACCTGGGTGCCGTTTATCTGTCTATCCATCGTGGTCCTGGGTTTTTGTACCTGGGAGGGCGGCTTTTTGGGTATACAACTGCCCCATTATCAATTTCGTCGCTTTGAGGAAAGTCTCGATCAGGGTAAGCATGTGTTCTTTGTCGATATTGACGATGCGCAAAAGGCGGTCCTCGATCGAGTGGTCCGTGCACATCCGCGCTTAAGACCAGCGGGGGAAGATAAAGCCACCGCTGGCTGGTTTGTGAAAGGGCATCAAAAAGTGCGTGATTTCATGAAAGCTATGCCCTGAAGCAACTCGTTGGTGCAACCGGGCGGACCACCCTGTTCACGGTGGCGGGCTCGGCGGCCCACAAACTTGGTGATCAGGGCTGGGTGGTAAAATAAAACAGGCGGGTTAAAAACGTGTAATCCCCTTCCGCCGCCATTAATCCGATTAACACCAACAAGCATAGCGGTGGCACCAGAATGGCACAGGAAAGCGCCAATCGTTCCCACGCCATATGCATAAAAATACTGACTATTAACCCCGCCTTTAACAGCATAAATATAATGATAAGTGACCAGCGCAGGTAGCCGTGAAGCTGGAAGTAATCGACGAGATATGAAAAGGTGCTGAGAATAAACAATAAACCCCAGATCCAGAGATAGACGCTAATCGGATGTTGCTGACCTTCTGCATGTGCTTGTGTCATTACGATCCCCTACCAAAGATAGAAAAAAGCGAAAATAAACACCCAGACCAAATCCACGAAATGCCAATACAGCCCCATGGTTTCCACCATGCCATAGTTGCCGGGGCGACCGGTCATAAATCCCGGTTTACCCATATCGATACTGCCGCGCAACACTTTAACCGCAACTATGATCAGGAATATGACACCGATGGAAACGTGGAACCCATGAAAGCCCGTGATCATAAAAAATGCAGAACCGAATTGCGCGGCGCCCATTGGATTACCCCAGGGGCGAACACCTTCGTCGACGATCAGTTTGGTCCATTCAAAGGCCTGCATGCCGACAAACGATGCGCCAAAAAGCGCGGTAATTAACATCAGGATGCCGCATACTTTTCGATTTTTTTCGTAGCCAAATTTAACCGCCATGGCCATCGTGCCGCTGCTGCTAATTAAAATAAATGTCATAATGGCAATCAGCAATAACGGAATATGTTGCCCGGCGATGGTGAGCGCGAATACTTCACTGGCATTCGGCCAGGGTACGGTGGTAGAAATACGCACGGTCATATAGCTGGTCAAAAAACAGGTAAAAATAAACGTGTCGCTGAGTAAAAATATCCACATCATGGCCTTGCCCCAGGGCACGTTCTTAAACGCCCGCTGATCGGAAGACCAGTCGGCGATAATACTTTCGAGTCCGTCTGCGGGAAAATCTTCGGGGTTGGCGGCATGTTCTGTATTCATGGTCCGTGTTCTCTAGGTGTTTAGTAGCAACGTCAATAAAATCAGCCAGACAGCCAACAGGAAATGCCAATAAACGGTGCACAGGTCAACCCGCCTGATGGTTTTTGCCTGGTCGTGGTCGGTGCTGTATGTCAGGACCGTCGCACCCCACACCCACAGCCCCCCGAGTAAATGCAGGCCGTGAACTGCCGTCAGGAGAAAAAAGAAAGCGTTGGCGGGGTTACTCGACACATAGAGTCCGGCGTCGTTCAATTCCTGCCATGCCCGTAGTTGTCCTGCCAGAAACAGAAAAGTAAACAGACCCGCGACAAGTAGCGGATTTAAAATTTTGTGTAGTTGTTGTTTTTTGGCCAGATTATTGGCGTGTTGGAAAAAAATACTGGCGACGATAAGGGCTGCAGTGTTAACCCACAGGATCGCTGGATCGTCGAGGGTAAGCCAGTCGTGGGCTTCCATACGCATCATATAGGCGCTGATAAACAGCGCGAACAGAGATGTCGCCACACCGAGGAATACCCCCAGCCCCACTTTTAACGTTGCGATATGCAGGCCGCGAGTATTTTCGATGGGTTGAGTTCCGCTGTCCGCAATCCACGGACTTACGCTGACCGTTTGCCGGACCAGCCACCACACCACGGTTGCCATAAGTGCCGCGAGAAAAACCAGCGTAATTGTCATAAGGCCTCCTCGCTGCGATCGCCCGGTGGTTTGGGTGGTTGGTTTTGCGGAATGAAGTCCTGGGCCGCTCCGGGAACGCTATAGTCGTACGCCCAGCGGTACACCACAGGCAGTTGGCTGCCAAAGTTACCGTGTTTGGGTGGGGTGTCCGGGGTTTGCCACTCAAGTGTTGTGGCGCCCCACGGGTTGCCCCCGGCCGGTTCGCCCTTAAAGTAGCTGACTGCCAGGTTGTAGAGGAACACCACCTGGACCGCGCCGACCACCAACGCCGCAATGGTGATAGCCGCATTGATATCCTGTGCGGATTGGGGAATGAAGTCGGTGTTGCCCATGGCGTAGTACCTTCTGGGCACGCCGAGAAATCCCAGGTAGTGCATGGGGTAGTAGATTGCATAGGTACCCAAAAAGGTAACCCAGAAGTGGAATTTCCCCAGGGTGTCGTTGAGCATGCGGCCGGTTATTTTGGGGTACCAGTGATAAATGGCGCCAAACACTACCAGTATGGGCGACACGGCCATCACCATATGAAAATGAGCCACCACAAAATACGTGTCGGACAAGGGGACATCGACCACCACATTACCCAGAAACAATCCGGTCAGTCCGCCGTTGATAAAGGTAAATACAAAGCCGATGGCAAACAACATAGGCACCGTCAGGCGAATATTGCCACGCCACAATGTCAGTACCCAGTTGTACACTTTCAGTGCCGTTGGGATGGCGATAATCAGCGTGGTGGTCGCAAAAAAGAACCCGAACATGGGATTCATACCGCTGACATACATATGGTGTGCCCACACGACGAAACTGAGGGCGCCGATGGCGATAATGGCCCACACCATCATGCGATAACCGAAAATATTTTTGCGCGCGTGCACACTGATCAGGTCGGAGACAATCCCAAATGCGGGAAGCGCAACGATGTAGACTTCCGGGTGCCCGAAGAACCAGAACAGGTGTTGGAACAACACCGGACTACCGCCTTCGTGATCCATCTGTTCGCCCATGGATACGATGGCGGGCATAAAAAAACTGGTGCCCAGGCTATGATCCAGAATCATCATAATGGCGCTGACAAACAACGCGGGGAAGGCGAGGAGTGCGAGCACTGTCGCCATAAAAATTCCCCAGACGGTGAGTGGTAAACGCATTAGCGTCATGCCGCGGGTACGGGCCTGAAGTACTGTCACGACGTAGTTCAGGCCGCCCATAGTAAAACCAACGATAAATAGCGCCAGTGACACCAGCATCAAGATAATGCCCCAGTCTGCGCCGGGAGTGCCCTGTAATATGGCCTGGGGTGGATAGAGTGTCCAACCGGACCCGGTGGAACCACCGGGTACAAAAAAACTTGCCACCAGCACCAGCACGGCGAGCAGATATACCCAGTAACTAATCATGTTGACGTAGGGAAACACCATGTCGCGCGCGCCGCACATCAAGGGAATCAAATAATTGCCAAAACCACCTAAAAATATCGCCGTTAGCAGGTAGATCACCATGATCATGCCGTGCATGGTGACGTACTGAAGATACGCGCTGGGGTCTATAAAGGAGAAAGTATCGGGAAAGCCCAGCTGCAAGCGCATGATTCCGGATAACACCAGGGCCACCAGGCCGATGGCAATGGCGGTAATGGCATATTGGACCGCAATAACCTTGGCGTCCTGGCTCCAGATGTATTTGCCAATAAATGTTTTGGGATGGTAAAGGACTTCTTCCGCCACTTCGGCGGGCGGTGCGAAGGCTGTTTCGTCGTGTGCAACTCCACTCATCTGAGTTTCCTCTGTTGTTATGTGTGCACCTTGTATGTTCCTGCGCTATTGGTTAATCGCTGGCCGAAACCTGCAGTGGCTGCGTCGGTGTCAAGGTATTCACATGTGCCACCAGGGCACTGATGGCCGCCTCGTCCCGCAGGATGGATGCCATCAACCCCATTTGCGGGCCGTACATATCCTGTGGATGTACACCGCGAACACCCTGTTTGAAATTTTTTAGCTGGGTGGCCAGGTACCAGTCACTCATGCCTGCCAGACGCGGCGCATTCATGGCTTGAATACCCTGGCCGTTGATGCCGTGGCAAGAGCCGCACGAGGTATACAAACGCTTGCCAAATGCTGAAGTTTCAGGAGCGATAGAGGGAGCGGCAGGCGCGTCCGGCAGGGTGTTTATGTAAGCCACCACATCAGTGATGGCCTGCTCGTCTACCAGCGTCGCCGCCATGGGAGCCATTTGTCGCCCATAGGTATCATCCGGGTGCGTACCGCGGATGCCCGCTTTGAAATAGTTTAACTGCCGGGTCATGTAGTGGCCGTCAAGACCACTCAGCTTGGGGGCGTTTAACAGGGCATTGCCTTCGCCCTGTGGTCCGTGGCAGCTTGCGCACAAGCTGTACAGGGCCGCGCCCGCAACGGCATTGCCGGGGGCTTGCGCCAGGGTATCGGCATAGGTGGGGTGCTGGTTTAACCAGGCGTCAAAGGATGCTTGTTCCTCGACGACCACATGACCGCGCATGGTGTAGTGGGCGATACCGCACAGCTCTTCACACAAAATATCAAAACGCCCGGTGCGGGTTGGTGTAAACCAGATATAAGGCACCATGCCCGGCACCAGATCCATTTTTACCCTGAATTGCGCAACCGTAAAATTATGCAGTACATCCTTGGAGCGTAACGCCAGTTTTATCGGTTGATCGAGAGGCAGATGCAATTCGTTACTGGCAATCAGCACATCGTCCCGTCCCGCGGGATCGTCGGGGTTCATGCCGAACGGGTTGTCATCGTTGATCAGGCGTGAATTGACAGACCCCAGCACTCCATCCGCGCCGGGGAAGCGATAGCTCCAGTGCCACTGTTGACCGATAACTTCGACAACCTTCGCATTGTCTGGAACGTCGACCATTTTTGCCCACACGAATAAACCGGGTGCAAGCATTGCCGCCACGCCGATAGTGGTGAAGCCAATCAGCCACCACTCCAATTTTTTGTTTTCGGGTTCGTACGAGGCGGTGCGGTCGGGGCGGTGTCGGTAGCGCACCACCATGTAGGCCATAAAGAGATTGATGGCGACGAAAACAAAACCGGTAACCCAGAAAGTTATGCCGATCGTATCGTCAATCATGGTCCAGTTCGAGGCGATGGGAGTCAGCCACCAGGGACTTAAAAAATGAAACAGAACAGAACCTGTAACCAGTAAGACTATCGCGATTGCCAATGCCACCTGCTAACTCCTTTAGGGTCAGTGCATGTGCTTTTTATTCGGGCAGTACTTATTCCTCTGGGCAGATTTTAATAGTCCCTCGAAGTCATCAGAGTATCCTTCTCTGATACTAACCAAGGGTCCCAACAGCTTTGTTGTGTGTAATGTATAACTGATTTTTGGTAAGGCTTCCACTTTTTTTACTTGAACTATTCGCCAGTGGGGCATCCGTTACATGGTCTGGGTCGGCAGATGAATGTTGTGTAAATTCTGGCTAAGGATCAAAGTGCCAGGCCCACACCCATACAATTCTGGGCTAAATGGCCTGTGTTATGGCGCGAAATCATCGACCTGGATCACTTTGTCGGCGGCTTGCAGATAGGCAAGGGCGAGTGCGGGGTCAGCGCTGCCCTGTGCGGCCGTTTCGAACGAGCGGGTGCGGCGTACGGCCTTGTTGAGCTTGCTGCTGGCATCTGCGCCGAGGCGCCGGCCTAATTCGAGGGCCTGCATCATATCCCGCACACCACCCTGTTTGGGGGTCGACATATCTGGACACAGTTGGGCGACGAGATCGTGGCGGTCGCGCAACAGTTTCGCCAGTTCCAGCATCTTGACGTCGCGCAGTGGCGCGAGGTGGGCGGTGCGACTCATCACCAGCGCCCCCAGCAAGCGCCGTCCAGGGGCGGGCAGATTGGCAAACAGCTCGCGCAGCACTTCTTCCGCGGCGTCGAGCTGTACCCGCACGGCGGCGCGGGCAAATGGCAACATCTCCGGTTCGTTCTCGACGCTATAGCGCCACATACAGGCGCTAGCCATATACAGATGGGCGAGGGCGTCGCCGAGCCGCGCGGAGAGCAGTTCCATGCGTTTGAGCTTGCCGCCGAGCAGTCCCATGGCCAGATCGCAGGTCAGGGCATATTTGGCGCTCAGGCGGGCGAGCATCCGGGCCTCTTTGCGCAGGGCCGGGGGTGGCGAGCCAAGTAGCGGCGCGCCGAACAGGCTGCGCCAGAGATTGCCCAGAGTATGGCGCATATGCCCGAGTAGCGCGCGGCCGAGGGCGGTCGGGTCGCGCTGTTCCACGGCGTTCATTTCCGGCATCACAAAGGGGTGGCAGCGCACCGCGCCCTGACCGAAGATAATCAGCGAACGGGTGAGAATATTGGCCCCCTCGACGGTAATGGCAATTGGCATATGACGATAGGCCGCGGCCAACAGATTGGACGGTCCGTTGCTGATGGCTTTACCGCCCAGAATATCCATGGCGTGGTTCACGGAGCGCCGTCCGGCTTCGGTGAGATGGACTTTCAAGATTGCGCTGGCTACGCTCGGTTGTTCGCCTCGATCGAGCGCACAGGCCGCAAAGCGTCGCGCCGCGTCGGTGGCATACAGTTCGGCGGCCATGCCAGCGATAATGCCGCCAATGGCGTCAAACTTGCCGATAGCCACGCCAAACTGTTCGCGAATCTGACTGTAGCCATTGGCGATAAACAGAGAGGATTGCTGGGTGGCCGCACCCAGTGCCGGTAACGAGATAGCACGTCCCGCGGCCAGACAGTCCATGAGCATGCGCCAGCCCAGACCGACCTGCGGTTCGCCGCCAATCACCCAGTCCATGGGTACGAATACGTCCTCGCCCTCAATTGGACCATTCATAAACGCACTGTCCATGGGCCGATGGCGACGACCGATTTGCATATTGGCCTGGGGAACCGGCAGCAGGGCGCACGTAATGCCCAGTTCCTGCTCGCCCTCGGGCAGTGTCGGGTCGATGGCGTGAAAAGCCAGTCCCACCACGGTAGCCACCGGCGCCAGCGTGATATAGCGTTTGGAGAAATTGACGCTAAAACCGCGCACGCGCACGCCGTCGATCTCGCGTTCGGTTAGTAGTCCGCGATCGGGAATGGCAGCCGCATCCGATCCCGCATATGGGGAGGTCAGTGCAAAGCAGGGAAGGTCCCGGCCATCAGCGAGGCGTGGCAGATAGTGCTGTTTCTGCGCGTCAGTGCCGTAGCGCAACAGGAGTTCCGCGGGTCCCAGGGAGTTGGGCACCATTACCGTCACTGCGGCGGCGGCGCTGACGGTGGAGATGCGGGTAACAACCGTGGCGTGGGCATAGTGGCCGAAGCCCAGCCCGCCCCACTGGGTGGGAATGATCATGCCGAAAAAGCGTTTCTCCCGCAGAAAACGCCAGACCTCCGGAGGCAAATCCTGCGCCTCGTCGATGGCAAACTCGTCGAGCATGCCACACAGTTCGCGAACTTCGTGGTCGAGAAAGTCCTGTTCGGTGCTGGATAACACGTTAGGGCCGGCCTGGAGTAGCGCATCAAAATCCGGTCGCCCGGCAAAAACCTGGCCCTCAAAGCCCACCGTCCCCGCCTCCAGTGCCGCGCGTTCGGTGTCCCCCATGGGCGGCAAGACCCGGGTGAATGAACCCATCGCCGCTGTTCCGATTAGTTTGGCGAAGCCCATAGTAGTCTCCAGTTCGACGTCACCTTCAGTCTACAGTGAGATGGTTTAACTTGTCGCTAACTGTAGTGATAAATGATCGTTATACCTTGATAGCCAGCATTATCTACGGGCGTTCTTTTTACTATAGGCGATGATGTTGTTTTTCAGCGGTTCTCGTTTAGTAATGGGACGGGGTTTATCTACTACATAGCCCTGAATAAAATCGACGCCAACCGTCTCCAGTAATATCTCAAGTTCGGTATTCTCCACATGCTCCGCAATGGTTTGCAGACCCATTATGTGACCGATCTCGTTAATGGAGACGACCATGTCGTAGATCTTCTCGTCGCTGGCCATGGAGCGAATAAAACTGCCGTCGATCTTTAAAAAATCAACGTTGAGATCTTTAAGGTATCTGAAAGAGCTCAATCCGCTGCCAAAGTCGTCCAGGGAAAATTTGCAGCCCTTAAGTTTTAGTGCGTCAATAAAATTCCCGGCATGGGTAATATTACTGATGACGGCGGTTTCGGTAATTTCAAAACAAATGCGATCACCCCTGACAGAATGTTTGTCGAGTTGAGCAAGAACAAATTCCAGAAAGCGTTTGTCACCCAGCGATTGTCCGGAAAGGTTAATAGCGTAGACGTACTGGTGATCTGGAAGCCCGGCAGGATTGAGCTCAAGCCAATGAAAAACATTGGTGATTACCCATCGATCTATAGCAGGCATCATATTGTAGCGTTCCGCCACTGGCAGAAACTCGCCGGGGAGAATCAATGCCCCGTCCGCTCCGATCATGCGTAATAGTATTTCTGTATGCCATGGGTCAGTGTTTTTACCAAGGGGCTTAACGGATTGCCCATGCAACTCAAAACGATTTTCGTTCAGCGCTTGCTTGAGTTGCTGCAACTGCTCCATCTGGCTTCTGCGTTGGCGCAGTTCATGATCGTTTTGCACGGCAACATGCACGCAATTCCTGCCTTTTTCTTTCGCAATATAACAAGCAGAATCGGCTGCATTGAGAATATCTGTCAAATTGCCGCTATCTTTGGTGATCGGTACCAGGCCGACGCTGAGTCCGATTTCAAAAATTCGTTCGTGCCAGTGAAAACGAAACTTACAGACGGTATCGAAAATGTTATCGACAACTCGTCGGGCATGATCAAGGTGGCATGATTCCAGCAAAATACCAAACTCGTCACCACCCAGACGAGCTAGCGTGTCAGTTTCTCGCACGGCACCCTGTAGCCTGGCCGCAAGTTGTTTGAGTAGTTCGTCGCCGGCGATATGTCCACAGCTATCGTTGATGATTTTGAATTGATCCAGGTCCATGTAGCACACCGCATGCTCGTGCGCGTCGTTCGCGGCGGACGCCAGCGCGGCTTCCAGGCGGTTTTCAAATTGCCGCCGATTATATAAGCCGGTCAGAACGTCGTGGGTAGCCTGATAAGACAGGTTGTTCGACAGGTGCTTCAGTTCGCTAACATTGTGAATTACCGTCACCGAGCCAATGACGAGTTTTTGTTCGTCGTGGAGCGGTGCGACAACGACTTTGACGAAGTGGGCGCCGTCTCCCCCGGCGGCCAGTAATATATGATCCGAAAAAGTATATTGGCGATTGTTTCTTATGCAAATTTCAGTCGGATCAATAATTTCATGCGGCCGACTTTCTGGAACCAGCTTGACGACGTCGGTAAAAACTTTTCCGTATGCATTTTCTGGCGTGGCATAGATTAATGCCTCGGCAACCGGGTTCATGTACAGAATATTGCCTTTCGCGTCGGTGGTGATAACGCCGTCGCCGATTGACTCCAGGGTAACCTGAGCGCGCTCCTTGTGTAGCGCAAGGTCAGCTTTACCTTTATTGCGCTCAGAAATATCTCGAACGAAAATGTAAATAAACAATTCTCCAGAAAATTCCGTGCGCTTTGCGGTAACTGCGATATCCAGGGACTTATCGTGAGCCAGGGCAATTTGGCCTTCCAGTCGCAACACACCTTCTGCGGGGAAAGTTTCGAGCCAGTTTTTGGCCCCTGTCGAACTATTGCTAGACAAAATGCCATAGATATTTCTCTGTAGAATCTGGGCTTTGCTGGTGCCCACCATTTTGCAAAACGTATCGTTGACTTCCTGTATATTGCCGTATATATCACAGGTCAAAAATCCTTCGGGGCTAGTTTGCAGAATCAGGCGGTTGCGATGCAGTTGTTCGTCAAGTTTTTGGTCGGCCTTGCGAATGCGCTCAACCAGTGGTTTAACCAGAAATATCGCTGCCAGCACAAGAATCGAGATTAGCAAAGCTGCCAGTTCGGCGTCTAAAGAAGTGCGTGGGTTCGGATACTGATTGATGGCATGCGATAAACTGATGGCGCGTCGCACGGACATCAGTAGCATTGCGGAGGACAGGGCGATCCAGATCGCGCGACCACCCACGGTTTTCATCAGGCGCAACGCGGCAAACACTGCGATCACTTGCAGGATAAGTGAAGTGGATAGTACCGCAATCACCAGCATACAATATTGCTCGATAATCGATACATACTCTATCGTCCGATTGCGACGATTCTGTAGATATTTCTAGAGATGTTTCGCTGTGTATAAATCTATCGTAGTGTAGTTTGCGCGCTGTGAGTAGACCAATATCGTTAATTTTCGGATACCGATAACAACAGCTCGTTAATCGGCTCAAAGCGTCAAAAATCTGACGTTTCTCCTTTGCTATATTCAGCTAATATGCCGGTCGCCCACATAAAAAAAGTATGTATTGGGCGTGCAGGTTGTTAAAGATACTTTTGCCGGTTCGACCCTTTGATGGTCAGTGTAGTATTATCGACGGACATATCACGCCACCGCGCACCCATGCGGGGCGTATGCAAGGCTACCCCTATCATGTCGATCAACCTAACATTTGATAATCAGTTTGCGCGCGAACTGCCCGCTGACCCGCAATCCAATAATCAGTGTCGGCAGGTGCTGGGTGCGGCGTACTCCCGGGTTGTACCCGCGCAGGTTTCCGATCCCCAATTAGTGGTCTGCTCCAGGGAAGTTGCAGAACTACTTGGCTTAGACGAGGAGAGTTGCGCGTCGTCGGACTTCGTACAGATTTTCTCAGGTAACAAACTGCTGCCGGGCATGGACCCTTATGCCCTCTGTTACGGTGGTCATCAGTTTGGCAGTTGGGCCGGTCAGCTGGGGGATGGTCGAGCAATTAATCTGGGTGAAGTGATTACACCCAGCGGCGCACGCCAGGTATTACAGCTTAAAGGCGCCGGGCTAACCCCATATTCCCGTCGCGCCGATGGCCTTGCAGTACTACGTTCATCGGTACGCGAATTTCTGTGCAGCGAAGCGATGCACCATTTGGGCGTGCCGACGACGCGGGCGTTAAGTCTGGTGACCACTGGCGACCAGGTGGTGCGCGATATGTTTTACGACGGTAATCCTACACCTGAGCCGGGCGCCATCGTGTGCCGCGTAGCGCCTTCGTTTACTCGCTTTGGCAGTTTTGAAATATTTTCTGCACGCAAGGAAGAGGCGCTGTTGCGCCAACTGGTCGACTACACTATTCGCACGGATTTTCCGCATCTCGGAGCGCCGTGCGCGGACACTTACGCAGCCTGGTTTAGCGAGGTTTGCGAGCGTACCGCGCGCATGATTGTTCACTGGATGCGGGTGGGATTCGTACACGGGGTAATGAATACGGACAATATGTCTATCCTCGGCCTGACCATCGATTACGGGCCCTACGGCTGGCTGGAGGATTACGATCCCGGCTGGACGCCCAATACCACCGATGCAGCGGGTCGACGCTACGCCTTTGGTCAACAACCCTATATCGCGCAATGGAATCTGGTCCAGTTAGCCAATGCCATTTACTCGTTAATCGAGGATGTGGAACCTCTGCAAAACGGGCTTAACGGTTATCTGGCGTCCTATACGCGGGGATGGCGAGAAATGATGGCGCAAAAACTGGGTTTAAGCGCCTTCGAATCCGACGGCGACGCAGTGCTGATTGACGAGCTGCTGGCAATTTTGCAACTGGTGGAAACGGATATGACCATTTTTTTCCGCCAACTGGCCGCTATCGACATGGGTGATCGCAACGACAACACTCTGCCAGAAAATGCTGAACGTCTGATGCAGCCGTTGCTGGAGGCCTACTATGTGCCGAGTCAGCTTACGGCCAGTTATCGTCAACGCCTCGGCTCCTGGCTGGATAACTATCGGCAACGAGTCAGGCAGGACGGTCGCGGGCAATCCGAGCGTGTCACAGCAATGCATGCGGTCAATCCAAAATACGTGCTGCGAAACTATCTGGCACAATTGGCCATCGATAAGGCGGAGCAGGGGGATAACTCCCTGGTTAGCGAGCTGCTAGATGTATTGCGTCACCCCTACGACGAACAACCCGGCAAGGAATCGTTTGCCCAGAAACGGCCCGACTGGGCTCGCTCTCGGGCCGGGTGTTCTATGTTGTCCTGTAGTTCCT
The DNA here is from genome assembly GCA_041601945.1 of Porticoccaceae bacterium. GTDB lineage: Bacteria > Pseudomonadota > Gammaproteobacteria > Pseudomonadales > Porticoccaceae > JBFJKD01. The sequence goes on from JBFIHG010000026.1 coordinate 24,123, forward strand.
GAGGCTCGATTAGCGGGTTTGGGCCTGCATAAAAAGGATAGGTGCGCGCAAGCCCGGATGCTTTTATTGACATTAAGTCAGCGGATATTTTTGGTACAATCAACAGGTTGCGATGTGAGCTGGAGCAGTTAATGCGTACTGAAGGTAGACTTTTGTTGGTGCGCCACGGTCAAACGTCCGCCAATATCGATCAGGTATGGCACGGGCATACGGACACGCCCCTGACGGAGCTAGGGCACCAGCAGGCCGCCAGGCTGGGTGAGTATTTTCACAACTATTTGCCGGATATACACGCCATCTATGCCAGTCCGTTACAGCGCGCTAAACACACTGCGCAGCGCATAGCGGAGCTGCGCGGACACAGTGTCAGTCTCGACCCGCGGTTAAGAGAATTTGGTGTGGGCGAGCTCGAGGGCAAACGCTTTGACGAGCTGGATGGCGAAGATGGTTTTGTGCGGCGCATGATCAATGACGAGCATCATCGTGCACCGGGCGGCGAAACGCGACACGAAGTCACCACCCGCTTCGTGGGTGCGGTGGAAGAGTTCTGCGCTCGTCACGCCGGGCAGAACATAGTGATTGTTGCCCATGGGTTGGCAATTGCCTTTGCGTTGTCCCACTGGATTGATCGGGATACTTCCCGCTGGAATAAATATCGAGTCAACAACACCTCCGTGACGGAAATATCGGTAGCCAGTGGTGAAATAAAATTTCTCGATCGGACTGATCATCTGCAGGATGACGCCGCCTGATTTTTCTGCCCGTGCCTGAAGGCAGGTTGGCTATCTGCTAAAAGGAATCATCTGACCTGCGGGCCAGATAATGCGACCAGACAATAATAGAAAGCCCAATCGGTAATGACATGGAATGGATAAAAATAGTTGCGAGCTGGTTCGCGGAGAATGAGTCGGTTCTGTCCGGGCTTGCCGCGTTTGTGGCGCTGGTTGGACTGCTCCTGTCGCCACTCGGGGGAAATCTCAAGGTACTGTTTTCAAGGCCAAAAAAAATAGCCGAACCATTAATTTCGCCACTGACGCCAACAAATGATACGCCAGAGGCTAAAACTAGAAATGTGGGTAAACCGACGATATTTATAGAGCCCTTCACCAGTAGTTCCGACGCCGCGCGGGGTTTTTCGCAGGAATTAAACGACGAAGTGCGGCGCGCTGTCACCAATTTTACCGGCAGTATTCTGGTGACCGACATCGCCCGTGCCGACTATGTCGCGAACGTAACGATCCTTGTGACCGGGTCGCGCTGTAGAACTACGCTGCGCTTACAGGATCGACACAGTAATGAAGACTTCTGGTCGGGTCGCTTCGAAGCGGACATCGACGATCGCCTGGAAGCGATCGATCAACTCAGCTCAAAAATATCGACGCATATCCGTTACGAAACGGCGAGACATGTGGTGGGTCGCGGGGACGACAGTTTTGAGGTGAAGCTGACGCGCATGGGTTTTGCGATGATTAGCGCCGACCCCAAAGTGTGGGATGAAGCCATCGCCACCGCCGATAGTCTGCTGGCGGAGCAATCCGATAACTCCATGTTCCAGTGCATTTATGGCGGTCTGTTACTGCGTGAACTGGCGCTCGGCTACCACCAGCCGTCACCCGAGGATATGGAAAAAGCGCAGCAAGCGTTGCGCAGGGCGGTTATGTTGAATGATCGCAGTGATTTCGCCCATGCCATGCTGGGCCGGTATCTGCTGTATTGCCAGCGGGATTATCAGGGCGCGCGCCGCAGTTATGCGCGCAGTCTACAGGTCAACCCGCTTTACCATTTTGCTCAGTGCGGCCTGGGTTTTGTCGAAATTTTTGCGGGAGACGCACGCCAGGGAATTGATTTGCTTAACAAGGTGGACGCGACGGAGCACTATAAAAAAAGTGGCCAGTTTATTCAGGCGTTCGCCGCTGGCGAAATAAAACTGGGTAATTATGCAGCGGCGGTTGAGTGGATAGAGCAGGAACAGAATCTTGAGGACGATTACACTGGCACCCATATTGCGATGGCAGCTGCCGCCGGGTTGGCGGGTAATGTTGCGGTGGCACAGCAGGCGGTTGCCTCGTTAACGGAAAAACACCCGGAAATAACTGTGGCCGCCATACGCCGTTGGCCGTATCGAGAAGATGCGGACTGGGACTTATTTGTCAGCGGCCTGCAGAAAGCTGGCCTCGATTGAGCAGACGCGCAACTTAAAATTCAGTGACCACAGATAACAGAATTATGTGTACGGTGTAATCGGGGCTGTCCTCCCCCAGGGTGATGACGTTGGCCAGCGTATTGGGGGCAACGTTATCAACAGCCCAGTCTCGCGACTGGTACTTCTCAATACGATAGCGGGCTTTCAGGGTGGTGCCGGGCCGCAGCAGGTAATTGCCGTACATTTCCAGAGATTGTAGTCGCACCAGAGTGTCCGGCAGGGGGGCGGAAGACAGAGCACTACCGGTGGTAACATCCACTGCACCCCGTGCATTGGCGTACACAAAGTCGGCGCCAAGGGACAGCGCTCCGGTGATTTCTCGTTTGAAACCCACCCCAATGGTATCTGTCTCGTCGCGCAGCTCGGCAAACCAGTCTCGCGCCGGATTTACCGAATCAGCGGCCTTGGCAAATCCGCGAAAAGAGCGCCCGTCCTGATCGGATTCCATACTGTCGTGGCTGAAAAAACCATAAAGCATGTTCTCGCCGTCTGGCGTGTACGAAATATCGAGGGTGTAGCCGGTCATTTTACTTTCGGTGAGACCCATGTCCGAGTGGTGGTAGTCGTCGAGTAGATAATTGGCGCCGAGGCTGGCCGTCCATGCTTCTGCCCACAGATAGTTGACCGATAGTGCAGCCCTGGTGCGTATGCGGTCCGCCATATAGTACTTGCGTAACTCGGGGTGATTTTCCCAGCCCAGGGTCGCGGGACTGCTCGTGTATTCAGGGCGATAACTGGATAGAAAAGGTTCCTCGCCGTGGTAGGTGGAGCCGCGGCGCTCGCTGCGGCTCAGGTTTAACCCTCCGGTGAGGCGTTCTCCGACACCACTTTTAATGCCAAACTTAACTGTGTCCTCGACGGCTTCCTGCCGTTCCGAGTAATCCCGATCCGTATCCCGTCGTTCCACACCCGCGCTCAGATCGGTACGTCGCGCCACCCGGTAGCTGGCGTCCGCGCTGAATTTTTGCTCGCGATAGCTGTAGGGTTCGTTGCGGCGATAGCGACTCAGGGTGCTGCTGGCACTGCCCGCGTCGGTCTGGGTGATGGAATCACCCGCGATAAAAAAGTACTCGTCCCGTGGGGTTTTGTTGTCCCGATTATCGTAACGCCAGGCAGCGCGCCAGTTAAAGCGCGGCGTCGGTCGCGAGCTGAAGCGCAGGTTGAACAGGGTGGTGTCGATACGTCCATCAAGAGAGTCGCGGGGCAAGGGGACGGTGATACTCGCAGCCAGTGTCGGGTTTACCGTGTAGGGTAAAAACGTTTCGTCCTGGGTCATACGACCAACCGCCAGATCGGCGTTGATTTGTGAATGCGCGCCTAACTGGTAGCCGCCGAGCACGCTGAATTGATGGAACTGGTTATCCGGTGGCTGAGCGATACGCCCGGTACCGTCGGGAAAACCGACACTCGCCTCGGTGGCGTCGGCCGCCGAGGAGTCACTGCCCCAGCCGCTGATGGCCCCGTAGGGGTTTTGCCAGGTCAGGGCGCGCTCGCCCTGATCGAAGGCCGACAGGTAGTAGGCGATTTCAAAATGTTTGCCGTCAGCGGCGTAGCTCAGGGCCGCGTCAAATTGCTGGGTGAGGTAGTCGATGGGCTGCGGTAGCAGCACCGCCCGCGGATTGCCGCCACTGTTACCGATCACGGCGCCCAGGGAGCTCATACCATCTTTGGTTTCGTTGCGATAACTGCTGCGCAGTTGCCAGTGGGCGGGTAGCACCTGTTCATAGCCAAGGGTTAATCGTTTACGCTTAACCTCCATATCCGCGTCCCGCAGACTTGGCAGTAACTGGGTCATACCGGCGGTGCTGGTCGCTGGTACCCAGCCATTGGGCAGGGATAGATAATCACTGCCCGGATTGGTAAATGGCGTGTGGCTCGAATGACTGCGCACAGTGGGTGTTTCGTTGTAGTCCAAACTGATCTGGTAGGTGCCCTGACGGCCCTGTTGCAAGGCAACGGAACGGGCATCTGTCCCCAGATCCCGACCGCTCAATAACCAGTAGCCCGCGTGCCGACCGGCCGCTTCAACCGCCTGCAACTCAAAGCTGGCAACCCCCACCAGGCCCTGCTCGTCGAGGCCGTTGTGAATACCAAAGCGCGCCGTTTCGCGGCTGACGTAACCGATACCCAGCTCGATCTGCCGATGCAGCTCGGCCCGCTCGGCAGTTGGGGTGGCCGTTTCTGTTGCGGACGTGGTCGGGGTTTCGTCGTCGAGGCTAAAGACGTCCTGCTCAGCCATGGCAACCGATGCGATACTGAAGACGGCAACCAGGGCGGTGACACGGCGACTACGATGCAGCCGCCGGTTGATGTTGTGGTACGTTCTGGTATGGGTATGGGACGTTTTCATCATCACCTCTACCGAGTTTTACGGGCGCCAGCGGGATGGTTCGAACCATGCACGGTCGAGTGGCAGTTCAGGCAATTTTTGCCCAGCATCTGTTGCGCAGGGGATGACTGGGTGGGCAGCCCCGTTCCGCTATAGGCGGTGCTGGGATGGAATTGCGCCAGATGGCACTGCTGACACAGCCAGGGTGCGCGGTTTTTCAACATCGCCTGATGCACCGAGCCGTGGGGCTGGTGACAGATCGTGCAATCCTCGCGCACCGGCGCATGCTCCCACAGGAACGGCCCGCGTTTTTCTGCGTGGCAGGTATAGCAGGTTTCGTTAACCGTGCCTTTGATCAGCTGTTGCGGCCCAGTGGAGCCGTGGGGGTTGTGGCAATCGGTACAGGACATTTGCCCGTCCTGCAGGGGGTGGCTCGATGGGCGCAACATCTGGGCGCGCTTTTCCTGGTGACAGGTCAGGCAGAGTTGGGGTTGGCTGCGTTTGTCGAGAATCTCGTCTTTGCTGGTATGCACGGTGTGACAACTGGTGCAGGACAGGTTCTGGGCTTCGTGAATGCTGCCGCGCCAATGTGCCGTGAGATCCCGTTGGTGGCACTGCAAACACTGAGTGTTTTGGGTTGCAGCGGGCGTGGCATCGTCGCCGAATGTGACGTCTGGTCGGGCGCGGGTGGTGCCAGCGGCGGGCGTGGAGCGATGTTGCAAGCTCGGGCCGTGGCAGCTGATGCAGGCCTGTCCGGCAAAAGGTGTGCGACTATCCCCGGCGACCCCGTGTACCGATTGCAGGATAGAGCGTCCAGCACCGTGCTCGTCGCTGTGGCATGTCGCACAGGGAGCTGCCCCGGGCGCGGCAGTTTTGTCAGTAGCTTGCTCCGGAGTTGATTCCAGCGTGAACATACTTTCGTCTGCCTGGGCAGGGACGGCGATCTGCAACGTCAGCATCACTAGGAAAAACAGGTGTCGGCAGGGGTTCAGGAAGCACGTCTGACGGCTAAACAGGTGCTGGTCTGTGCGGTGGTCTGTCCATATCTGGCGTGGGTTCATGGTTATTCCATACGCGTTGCGGTCAGATCGGCAGAGCCGGGGGCGAGTTTCAGGCTATAGCCAAAGGACACGTAATGGGAACGGCCTGCATCGTCGGATTCGTGTACCGCAAAACCCAATGTATAGGTGGTGCCGATGGAAAAGGTTTTACGACCCGGCGTGTCCATTACGAGCGGGCGGCTTAACTCGACTATCCAACGACCGCCTTCCTGTTTGGCCTGCACGTCGAGCGCACTTTGCGGGTTAACGTGACGTTGCTCGAGAATATAGCCGTCCAGCACCTGTGGCGGGGCGCCCGTACTGATGCGCGCCTGCCAGTATTCAAGGAATTTCCCCTGGGCGCGCAAGGCGGCCAGCTCCGCAGGCGATTTAAGATTGTCGCCACCCCCCTGGCGGGTCACCTTGCTACGGGAGGCGACCAAATATTTGCTGCGTACGTCGCTGCTGGCGGCGCTCGGCATACCCTTTAAATCGTCGTGGCACGCGCCCCAACAGCCGGCACGGGTGGCTTCGGTTACCTGACCGTCGTCGAACATCATCGTGAACCGGCTCGACTTGTCTGCAGTGCCGCGCACTGGCCAGGAAGCGCGCAGGTAAAAGCGTTTTTGATCCCAGGCGGTTTGCACCCTCAGGGTAAGACTGGCAGGTGGTGGGTTAGTAACCGCTCCGTCTGCTTTGGCCAGTGAGGTGCCTATGTCTGCCTGCTGCCCCTCGTGGCAGGTGCGACAGGTGCTGCCCCCACGAATGCCGCTGGCGCCGGGGTGATCGGCCGGCGTCAGCAACCATTCCCAGGAAACCTGCCCCGGATGGAATAACGTCAATTCCTGTTGTGGTACCGCCTGCCAATCCACGGCGACGGCGGCTGGGACACATAGTGCCGCGAGGCTGCTCACCAGCATTGCAACCAGCCCATGCAATCCACGGCGCAAATGTATGAGTACCGCATAGAATATCGGTTTAGAGTGCATAATCGTCGTCGGCATTTTCATCTGCTGTGTCGGCGCCAGGCAGTTTATGTGCAATGCCCTGGTGGCAGTCGATACAGGTACCGCCGTTATTTTGTGCGGCCTGATGCTGTTTGCGTGCCGCTGGTGATTGCGCGGGCAACTGCATCGCCGCAACGCTGTGACAATTGCGACACTCCAGGGAATCGTTGGCGCGCATGCCATCCCATACGCTTTCCGCCAAGCGCTGACGATGGGCCTCAAATTTTTCGGGGGTGTCGATGGTGCCAATTAATTTGCCAGGTACTTCCTTAAAGGTCGCTTTGATTTTGCGTTTCATTTTAGGCAACCATTCACGGGGCACATGGCAATCGGCGCAGGTGGCCTGTACTCCACTGGCGTTGGCAAAGTGTGGGGTGTTTTTGTATTCCTGATATACGGTATCGCGCATTTCGTGGCAGGAAATACAGAAGTCCATACTATTGGAATAGTGCACAAAACCGTTAAAGCTGACTATTGCGACAACGCCTGCTGCAATACCAGCGAGAACGAGTGTGCCCAGAGCAAAACGCGCACTCGGTCGTCGTAACCAGTGCCATAATCGTTTTAAGGTGCCTTGCTTGGTATCCACTGTAACTCCATGTAAACAACAAAAGGCGAACCTGCCATAGCCCCTGGTTATCAACCAGAACGACCAGCTGAGGATAGTTGTGAATCGTCTCTACGTCTAATTATAAATTTTGCCATCCGTGGTTCCGTCCCCCACTGATCTGGATCAACCAGCGCCACTTTGGTTGCGTTCGATTGAAGCGGATACGGGTGGAATACGGCTGCTGAGAAAAATAGTGTTGACCTGTGCTTAGCACACAGGTTTAGACTCATGGTTCCTGACTCCTGGGTGACTCACCGGAGGGGTTAGAGAAAGACGGCGCAAATGGCCTCAAACATTGACGTTAATCATGGCGGGTTAGCAAGCGTGGAGCGAGACTGGCCGTGAGGTTGAACCCTTTAGCGTATAAAGGAGATTGGCGGATGAGAGTGAAAGAACTTGCCGACGAAGTGGGTGTAACAGCGGATACCGTCCGCCATTACACGCGGGTCGGGATCCTGAATCCGGCGCGGGACCGCGGCAACGGTTACAAACGCTACGGTGTTCAGGAGCGCGATCGATTGCGGTTTGCGGTGCGCGCTCGCGCGCTTGGGTTTACCCTCGATGACGTCGTGGAGATTATCCGGCATGCGGATCGCGGTAACTCGCCATGCCCAGCCGTCAGAAAATTGATCGAGGAGCGGTTTGCAGAAGTTGAATCCCGTTTTAAAGAGACTCAACGGTTGTATAAACGAATGAAAAACGCCATGCAAGCCTGGCAAACACAGCCCGACCAGCAGCCGGATGGCGAAATTATTTGTGGGTTGATCGAATCTGGAGAGAAAACATCATGAATAACGTACCGCAAGGCGCAGTTCAGGAGCTGCTGATTGAGGGCGCCAGTTGCGCGAGCTGTGTCAGGAAGATTGAGACTGCCCTCAACAATGTGAGTGGCGTAACGAAAGCGGAAATGAACTTTCCGCAACGCACCGTCAGTGTCCAGGGTCAGGCGTCGCCGGACGCACTGGTCAAGGCCGTTGAAGGCGCTGGGTATAACGCGAAAATAAGTGACAGTGGGTCCGAAGAAGACCTGCTGGAAGAAAAGGAGCAGGCCGATCAGAGTTATTACCGGCGTTTATTGCGAGAAATGACCATTGCCCTTGCGCTGGGTATTCCGCTGATGATTTATAGCGTCGTGGGTGGTGAGATGACCGTGACCACCAATATGGAGCGCCTTGCCTGGCTCGCAGTCGGTGTATTGACTCTCGGTGTAATGATTTTTTCCGGAAAACATTTTTATGTGGGGGCCTGGAAATCCCTGGTTAATCACAGTGCCAATATGGATACCCTGATAGCCCTGGGAACAGGTACCGCCTGGTTGTATTCCATGCTAGTCGTATTCTTCCCCCAGATGTTTCCCGATATGGCGCGCCACGTCTACTTTGAGGCGACGGCAATGATTATTGGTCTTATTAATCTGGGGCTGGCGCTGGAAATCAGGGCCCGGGGTAAAACATCGGAAGCCATCAAGCGCCTGATTGGTTTGCAGGTGAAAACAGCGCGGGTGATTCGCGACGGAGAAGAAATTGATATTGCCATTGAGCAGGTGTTGCTAAAAGATCAGGTGCGTGTGCGGCCCGGTGAGAAAATTCCAGTCGACGGCGTGGTACTTGAGGGTCACACCGCAGTGGATGAGTCCATGCTGACCGGCGAGCCAATGCCGGTGGAGAAAGTCAAAGATGACGAAGTTGTGGCCGGTACCATCAACAAAGGCGGCTCAATTGTTTTCACCGCAACCCGTATTGGTAAAGACACGGCGCTGGCCCAAATCATCAATATGGTCAAACGGGCACAAAATTCGAAACCACCTATTGGGCGTCTTGCCGACATCATTTCCGGTTATTTTGTACCGGTGGTGATGATTATCGCGGTGGCGAGTGCATTGGTCTGGTTGAATTTCGGTCCCGATCCGGTGGTCGCTTATGCGGTGGTATCGGCGACCACCGTGCTGATTATTGCCTGTCCCTGTGCACTGGGCCTGGCGACCCCCATGTCGGTGATGGTCGGAGTCGGTAAAGCCGCCGAAGCAGGCGTTTTAATACGCAATGGGGAAGCGCTACAGACGTCCTCAAAAATCACTGCAATGATTCTGGACAAAACCGGAACCATTACTGTCGGCTCGCCTACAGTCACAAAAATCCAACTCGGAGCTGCCAGCGATGAAACGGAAGTATTGCGCATCGCTGCAAGTCTTGAGGCGGGTTCCGAGCACCCGTTGGCTCTGTCGATTGTCGAATCAGCCAAAGAACGCAAGGTGCAATTACAGCCCGTGGAAAATTTTAATGCAATTGCCGGTCACGGTGTGGAAGGCCTGGTGGCGGGTAAGCGTGTAATCTTTGGCAACGAAAAACTGATGCGTGACCAGCAGATCGATATTGGCGATTTCATAGCGTCCGCTCAGGCTATGGCCGAGCAAGCGCAGACGCCGATGTATCTCGCTGTGGACGGTAAACTCGCGGCTCTGATTGCGGTATCCGACCCGATCAAGGAAGACTCGATCGCCGCGATAAAACGTTTGCAACACAATGGTATTCGCGTAGTGATGTTAACTGGCGACAATCGAGCCACCGCAAAAGCGATTGCCGATAAAGTGGGTATCACAGAGTTTTTCGCGGAGGTGTTGCCGGAAGAAAAAGCAAAAAAAGTGGCGGAGCTGCAAATGCAGAATGAAATTGTCGGTATGACTGGTGACGGCATCAACGATGCACCAGCGCTGGCGCTGGCTAATGTGGGCTTTGCCATCGGTACCGGGACCGACGTCGCTATCGAAAGCGCTGATATCACGCTGATGCGTGGCTCGCTGCACGGACTGGCGGATGCTATTGCCGTGAGCAAGGCGACACTGCGCAATATCAAGCAAAATTTATTCGGCGCTTTTATCTATAACGTCGCAGGCATCCCGTTTGCCGCGGGCATACTGTACCCGTTTTTTGGCCTGTTACTGAGCCCGGTGATCGCCGGCGCGGCCATGGCTTTTTCTTCACTGACCGTGGTAACCAACGCTAACCGATTGCGTTTATTTAAAGCTGAACAGCACTAGGAGTGCATGGCCATGATGTTGATCAATATTTCAGGATTGGCGCTGATTGCACTTATCGTCTGGTGGTTCTGGCTTTACAAACGGCGGGAGGTTGGTGTCGCTGGAGATGGTGCAGGTATGCGCATAACCGTAGAAAACGGTATCTACACACCGTCCCGTCTCAAGGTGGCGGCGGGTCAGCCGATCAATCTGATTTTCGAGCGCAAGGATCCGTCCCCCTGCGCGGCTACCGTCGTTTTTTCGGATTTTGATGTCAGTGAGGAGTTGCCGCTCAATAAATCCAAAACTATTGCGCTACCCGCCATGCAGCCGGGGGAATACCCGTTTACCTGCCAGATGCAAATGTACCGCGGCACGTTGGTTGTCGCTTGAGTGTGGCCGCCGTCTGGCATTTAAAAGAAAGTGTGCAGCAGTCTCGATATGGCTCAGGTCAATTGTTTCCGTAACCATCAGTGAAGGAGAAAATGTATGAATATTAACGCTAATAAATTCGCATTGTCATCGGCCATTACATTCGCCCTGCTGTGGGTGCTGTGCTCGCTAGTGGTGATCGCGTTGCCGCACCAGTCGATGGGTATTATGGGAGCCATGGTGCATGGCGAAATGGGTGACTGGCAATGGCACATGCAGGTAGGTGGTCTTGTCGTTGGGCTGGTCGCATGGTCTCTGTCGGCAGGCGTCACCGCCTGGTTGATCGCCACCGTGTACAACAAACTTTTGTGAAAAGATCGGGCATGATCATTCGATATCGGTCATTCTTGCTAGTCTTCAGAGGATTCGCCGTCGTCCGTTGATGCATATTTTCGTGTGACGCACGAACCATTGTCGCACCCATAGCAATACCGTGCCGAAGATATGGGTGTACGGTTTAAATCGATTTATTAAAAGGGTAATCTATGAGCAATGGCCAAACCCTCGTTGTAGAGGATATGGGGATCGATACTCATCAGGAGCCATTGATATACATGCGGGAAGACTGCGATATTTGCCGCGCCGAAGGTTTTAACGCGAGCTCTCGCGTGCAAATACGGACCGATGACAGGCGTATTATTGCAACGCTCAATATCGTCGATAGTACAAGACTCCCCTCTGGTCATATCGGATTGTCACGTATTGCCATAAATCGCCTGGATGTCACCAACGGTGACCGGGTTTATGTTGATCACGCCCCAATCGTGGTGTCATTCAGCGCCGTGCGCAAAAAAGTCTACGGTCATACACTCAGTGAACAAGAAATCACATCTATTATCACGGACATTAGTGCCTACAACTATAGTGACGTAGAAATTGGAAGCTTCCTGAGCGTGTGTGCAGGGCGGCGTCTGAATCTGGATGAAATTGTCGCGCTTACGCAAGCCATGGTATCCACCGGAAAACGGCTCGCCTGGCCGAATATTGATCGCGTGTTCGATAAGCACTGCATCGGCGGCTTGCCGGGCAATCGCACTACCCCTGTGGTGGTTGCCATTGTCAGCGCCGCGGGACTAACGATTCCGAAAACCTCCTCCCGGGCCATCACTTCCCCAGCCGGTACGGCAGATACCATGGAAACTCTGACCAACGTCAATCTGAATGTGGAGGATATTCAGCGTGTGGTCGCTGAAACCGGAGCTTGCCTGGCCTGGGGAGGGGCGGTCAATTTAAGTCCAGCCGACGATTTGATGATACGCATCGAACGAGCCCTGAGTCTCGACGGCGAAGGGCAGTTGGTAGCTTCCGTGTTATCCAAAAAAATTGCTGCGGGTTCTACCCATGTGCTGGTTGATATGCCGGTAGGGGACACCGCCAAGGTACGCAGTCACACCGATGCAGAATATCTATCCGACTTGTTTACGCAGGTGGGAGACGCGTGCGGGATTCATGTGAAGTGCATCATTACCGATGGAAGTCGACCCATCGGCGCAGGTATCGGTCCGGTACAGGAAGCAAAAGATATATTGGCAGTGCTACAGCGCGCGGTGGACGCCCCGCAGGATTTACGCGCGCGCTCAATTTTGTTATCCGCTCATTTATTGGACCTGGCCCAGGGCGGTGGTCTTGAGAAGGCGACAATTGAAGCGACGGATATTTTAGATAGCGGTGCAGCGTGGCGGCAATTTGAGCGGGTGATGCAGGCTCAGGGGGGCTTGAAAACCCTGCTCCCGGCAGCCTACGAGAAAACCGTGACGACCAATGTTGCGGGGGTGGTACAGGCCATAGATAACCGCAAATTGGCACGCCTGGCCAAACTTGCCGGAGCGCCATCTGATCCAGTGGCGGGTCTGCGCTTACATGTCAATGTTGGTAGTCGAATGGCTGCGGGCAATACGCTGTTTACGTTGTATGCGGAAAGTGCGGGCGAGCTGGATTATGCGCTCGCCTATTATCGTGACAATACCAATATGTTTGTCATCGGCGGTGGCGCGTGACGACTACTACGGTGAACGGGCCAGTGATGTTTTCGCTGGCACCTCACCCGTTAGTGGAATCGTTGTGCGCGCAGATCGGCATAGAACACGGTGCGATCAGTAGCCGTGTATTTCCGGATGGTGAATCCTATTTGCGCATAGCAACACCGGTTAAAGGCAGGCACTGCGTCGTACTGGCCGATCTTTCACATCCCGACGGCAAATACCTGCCGCTGGTGTTTTTACTGGAAACCCTGCGAGAGTTTGGCGCGCGCTCTGTGGGTTTGGTCGCGCCCTACTTAAGTTATATGCGCCAGGATCGCCGGTTTGTCGACGGCGAAGCGCTCACCTCGCGTATTTTTGCCAGCTTACTATCGGCACAGATAGATTGGTTGGTGACGGTAGACCCACATTTACACCGTTATCATTCTCTGGACGAAATTTATTCTGTGCCCACCCGCGTCGTGCAGGGCGCACCCGCACTGGCGGATTGGTTGAAAGGCAAGAGTAATTTGCTGCTGGTAGGCCCGGATGCGGAAAGCGAGCAATGGGTTGCACAGATAGCGCGACGCAGCGGACATCCTTTTGTGGTCGGCACCAAGCAGCGCTATGGGGATCGCGACGTAGTGGTCACATTGCCCGATCTGTCCCCATACGGCCATCGCACGGCGGTGATTATTGACGATGTTATCTCCAGTGGTCAGACCATTCTCAAGTGTATGGAAGCGTTGCAACAGCAGGGTATTGCGCGGATTAGTTGTGCGGCGGTACACGGCATTTTTGCCGGAGATGTCGACAAAACACTGGTGCAACGGGGCTTGCAGCAGCTCATCACCACCAATGCTATTGCACATAGTTCCAACGTGGTGGACCTTACGGATAGTTTAATTGAACCGATTGGCCAATTTATCCCAACTAGCGTGGAGCACAGTGGATGAAAATAACTTTTCTAGGTGGTGCGGAGACGGTCACTGGATCGAAGTATTTGATCGAAACGTCGACCACCCGCGTATTAGTGGATTGCGGGTTGTACCAGGGCTACAAATGGCTACGCGAACGCAACTGGCAAGAAATTCCTTTTGACATTAAAACTCTCGACGCGGTGTTGCTCACCCATGCGCACCTGGATCATTCAGGTTATATTCCGGTGCTTTACAAAAATGGATATCGCGGCCCCGTCTTTACGCATCGCGCCACCACGGAATTGTGCGCGATTTTACTGGCGGATAGCGGGCATATTCAGGAAGAGGACGCCAAATTTTATCGAAAGCACAAACTTGGAAAGCATGCGATTCCGCAACCGCTGTACGATCGCGCCACTGCACAACGGAGCATGGAATTATTTCAGTCCATTGAATTTAACGAAATATTTGCGGTGGGGGATATCGCTGTGCGCTATCAGAGCGCTGGGCATATTCTCGGCGCAGCCAGTATTATTGTTGAGGCGGAGGGTAAGCGTGTCGGGTTTTCCGGAGATGTCGGTCGCCCCGATGACCTTTTCATGCACCCACCGGTGCCGTTGCCCGAACTGGATTTACTGGTGCTGGAATCTACCTACGGTAATCGACGCCACGACAAACGGGATCCCTTTGAACAACTGGCAGAGGTTGTCACCAGTACAGCCGAGAATGGTGGCATTTTGTTGATTCCC
>JBFIHG010000027.1:0-37426 GCA_041601945.1 Porticoccaceae bacterium
AGCAGGCAGAACGCGCCGACAATAAGCATGGCGTAGGTCAAAAAACCCTGTTCGTACCAGAGCTCCATCTGGGAGCTAATTGAGCGTTTTGCGGCCCGGCGCGCCGCGCCATTTTTTCCCTGAGTCATCGCCACACCCACAGCGTCCATTCCCCAAGGAAATATAGCTCGACATTTGAAACTTCGCCAGCGGCCCGCAACGGAGCCGACTGCCGGTCAGTTATGGGGCCCCAGCGGTCGCTCAGGCGGCAGATTTTGGCGCACGTTTACGTTGGTTTTCGGTCAACAATTTTTTACGTAGACGTACGTGGTGTGGGGTCACTTCGACCAACTCATCCTCTTCGATAAACTCCAGTGCCTGTTCGAGACTGTGGCGAATGGGGGGCACCAGTGTCAGCGCCTCATCCGTGCCAGCGGCGCGAATATTGGTGAGCTGCTTGCCTTTGGTAGGATTAACCGCCAGATCGTTATTGCGCGAATGGATGCCGACAATCTGTCCCTCGTAGATATCCACTCCGTGGCCGAGAAACAAGCGTCCCCGCTCCTGTAAATTAAACAGGGAGTAGGCCAGGGTTTTACCGGTTACCATTGATACCAGCACACCGTTTTTGCGTGCGCTGCTGACCCCTGCTTTGACTGCACCGTAATGATCAAAAATACTGGTCATAACTCCCGAACCGGAGGTCAGAGTAAGAAAGTTGCCGCGAAAACCGATCAGTCCCCGCGAGGGTACAACGTATTCCAGTTTAACCCGACCCGTGTTATCGCTTTGCATATCGGTCATATCCGCCTTGCGATTACCCAGCTCTTCCATAATCGCGCCGCGATGCCGCTCTTCGATATCCACCACCAATTGCTCGAAAGGTTCGTGCAGCACACCGTCGATCATTTTCTGGATCACTTCGGGGCGCGACACGCCGAGCTCAAAACCCTCGCGCCGCATATTTTCTATCAGTACCGAAAGATGTAGTTCACCACGGCCCGACACCTTGAATTTGTCGGCGGTATCACCCTGCTCGACGCGCAGGGCCACGTTGTGAATCAATTCGCGCTCGAGACGCTCCTTGATCACCCGGGAGGTCACAAATTTGCCATCGCGACCCGCAAACGGTGAATCGTTGACCATGAATGTCATGCTGACGGTGGGTTCATCCACGGACAGGGGTATTAGCGGTTCCACATAATCGGGATCGCACAGGGTGTCCGAAATACCCAGGCCTTCAATACCGCTGATACAGACAATATCTCCAGCGTGTGCTTCTTTGGCTTCAATTCGCTCCAGGCCCAAATGGGTTTTAACGCTCAACACGCGACCCTTGCGCTGCTCGCTGTTAGCGTCAACCACCACGACCGTCTGCCCGGCTTTGAGACTGCCCCGCGCAATGCGCCCAATACCGATAACGCCGACGTAACTGTCGTAATCCAGTGCGGATATCTGCATCTGTAATGTTCCAGCCGGGTCGACATCTGGCACCGGCACCCGGTCGACAATCAATTCGAACAGGGGCGTCATGTCCGCCGCCAGATTATCCGCATCAAGGCCCGCCACGCCGTTCAACGCAGACGCGTAAATGATTGGGAAATCCAGTTGCTCGTCGGTGGCGCCGAGACGATCGAACAGATCAAACACCTGATCCAGCACCCAGTCGGGGCGCGCGCCGGGGCGATCCACCTTGTTGATCACGACAATGGGTTTCAAGCCGCGCTCAAAGGCTTTGGTGGTGACGAATCGGGTCTGGGGCATGGGCCCGTCCACCGCATCCACCAGCAGCAGTACCGAGTCCACCATGGACAACACCCGCTCAACCTCGCCGCCGAAATCAGCGTGTCCGGGGGTGTCGACAATATTGATATGGTAGCCGTTCCAGTCGATGGCTGTATTCTTGGCGAGGATGGTAATACCCCGTTCCCGCTCCTGGTCGTTGGAATCCATGATGCGCTCGGCACCCTGACTTTTGCGGTCCAGGGTTCCCGACTGTTGCAACAACCGGTCCACCAGAGTGGTCTTGCCATGGTCGACATGGGCGATTATCGCGATATTGCGCAACTGTTGTAATGACATGGAGCCGACCACAAGGAAAAATGAGGTGCGGATTATAGAGATTTCGATTCCCTAAGTCACAACATTATTTGTACAGGAATCAACCAATTAATCCGCGTGATCGTGGGGTTGGGCAACACCTTCAAAAAATTTAGCGCGATTGCTCAGCGACCAGCTGTTGCTCGAGTTTGGCCGCGTCGGTTGCGTCGCCAAACAGGTAGCCCTCAAAGTAGTCACAGTCGATTGCGCAGAGCAACCTGAGCTGCTCTTCAGTTTCTACCCCACCCGCCACCACCTGCAGGGACAGCTCATGACACAGGGAGATAATGGCGCGCACCACATTGTCCGCGCGCTCACCTTTACCAAGGTCCGCAATCAGGTCTACACCCAGCTTGACGGAACGAATAGGTAACGATTTCATGGCGGACAAGCTCGAATAACCGGTGCCAAAGTCATCCAGGGAAAACCCGAGGCCCAACGCCATCAGATGGTTGACCTCTACCTCTGCGGCGTCGAAATTACGTACTAAACTGTGCTCCGCAATCTCGAACACCAGCGCCTGGGGCGGAACGCGGTGGCGGCTCAGAACCGCTTTTACCGCAGCGCCAAAGCCTGGTTCCGCGAGCTGCCGATGACCGATATTGACATACATCGCCATCGAATGGCGCCACACTCCCGCAGCCGCCCAGGTTGCTATTTGTTGGCAAACACGTTCCAGGACCATCAGCCCAACGGCGTGCATCAACGGCATGGAGGTCAGCGCACCAATAAATTCCCGTGCGTCCATAAGCCCCACCCCCGGACGTTGCCAACGCAATAACGCCTCGACACCGGCCAGACGTTTGTGTCGGTCCACGATCGGCTGATAAAGGACAATAAACTCCTCATTATCCAGCGCCGAGCGTAAATCCTGAATCATCAGGACCCGCGCCTGCACCTCGGCCCCCATGGCTTCCGCATAAATTTGGTAGCCCCGACGTCCCGAATTTTTGGCCTGATACAGGGCCAGATCGGCTTTTTTCAGCAATTCGCCCACCTCTTCCCGATCACCCTGAAACAGGTAAATACCGGCGCTGGCGTCAACCTCGAAATTCATCCCGTCTATTTTTCCGAGATGGTGACCCACGTCGAGAACCTTCTCGGTAATGGTGCTCGCCGCATAGCGAGCGCCGTCCTCAAACGTACCCAGATCCTCGCACAACACTACAAATTCGTCCCCGCCAAAGCGCGCCACCATATCGTTGTCGCGCACTGCGGAGCGCATCTGACTGGCGAACTCCCGCAGCACCAGATCGCCAACATGGTGGCCCTGGGTATCGTTGATATCCTTGAAATGATCCAGATCGATAAACAACACCGCGCCGTATTGCCCAACCCTGCGACTACGGACCAGCGCACGCCCGACTTCTTCCAGCATGCGGCGCCGGTTGACCAGTCCGGTGAGCGCGTCGATTCCAGCGTACTCCTCAATAGTCCGCTCGGCCTCGACCCGCGCCGTAATATCTTCCGCAAAGGAAATAACGCTCTCGAGCACACCGCCGCGGTAAATCGGCGTATTGAACCACTCACAGGTAATTTCGACGCCATCCTTGCGCAGGTTAGCGTTGACCTGCTTGTAGCCCCCAGCGTGACTTTCGATTAGCCCCCAAAGTGCCCGCGCATCGCGCTCCACATCCGGGGTAAGCAACACACCGGCGTTATTGCCAAGCATCTCGGCCGCGCTATAGCCGAACATTTTTTCCGCCCCCGGGCTCCAGGAGAGCACCGTATAATCGGCGTTCCACTGCACCACCGCCAGGGGCGTATTTTGCCAGTGCTGCTGGTACAGATAATTTGCGTCCTGGGCGCGCTGCGCACGGCGTTCTGATTCGTGGCGGCGCCGGTAATTGTCCCGCAACAGCGCACTTAAATCGCGATTGCCCATGCACAAAACGACAAACAGAATTGCGCCGAGGGCTGCCAACAGAGGACCATATGCCCAACCCGAAAAGGGTGCATAAACTACAAAAGTACCCAGGGTAAGTACCAAAAAAATATTTGCCGCCGAAGGGTAGTAAACGTAAATAATCATTCCGCCGGCGGCAGTGCCGACCACCACCCCCAGTAATACCCCCTGGTAGATGTCGTGGGCAACAAACAACAACAGGATGGCCAACATCCACGCCGACCCGGCCGAGCCAGCAGAAATCCGCATCAGCCACAAGCGATTATCGGGACCCCACACGGACCTGCCGAGCTGCTCGAGCCAGGCGATATCCCGGTAGAGCAGCAGCGCGTGGGCCAGCGTTACAGCACCGCCGAATACCGCCCACAGCAGCACGCGCCATTGCGCCACCACATCCCAGAACGCCACAGTGATAACCACTGCTGCCGCGCCGGACAGCAACATGCCGTAGCGCAGCCGATAAATGGTAAGAGCGAAAATTTCCTTATCATACGCAGGCGACGGGTTATTTTTGAAATTGCTCATAGAGAACCATAGCTACGTCTGACAAGTTGCTCGCCTTCGAGTCTAGCATTGTACAAATTGATTTTGAACGCTCAGTTATAAAAAGTACTACTCGGTCATTTTCTGCCCGTTTGACCATTACGGGCGATATACACCGACACTGGTAAATCCGGACTCAAGCATCAGCTCGGCATGTAAATGGCTCATCACGCCCTGCTGGCAATACAGCAGGTAGCGTTGTTTTTTGTCGAACTCGACGGCGCGCTTTTGCAGTGCAAAGAACGGAATTTCCTCCACCTGCACACTGCCAGCATCCAGGCGTCGTTGCGCGGTTTCATCTGGGTGGCGAATATCGACGATCACCGTATTCGGCTGCGGCGCCGCAAAAATCTCTACGGGGTGCAGCTGAGGCATGTCTTCAAGCACCCTGCCAATGCTCTGTATATTGGCTGCGGCAATCGCGTCTTCCAGAATACTGAAGTCAAACCGCGCCTCTTCCCGGGCGATCACATGGGGATGGGCGCGGGTAGTCGGTTTTACCGAAATCACACCGCAGTATTCGGGCATATTGGCGGCAAAGACTTCCGTGCCAATATGGCGGGCGATATTGATAATGTCATTTTTGTCCATGGTGATCAGGGGTCGCAACGTCAGCCGGTCGCATACGGAATCAATAACTGCCAGATTGGGGAGCGTCTGACTCGAGACCTGACCAATACTTTCGCCAGTCACCAGCGCTTCAATTTGTAACTGTGCGGCGACACGACTGGCGGCGCGCAGCATCATGCGCTTGAGAATCACCCCCATTTGCGAATTCTGTACCTGGGTGAGAATTTCCGCGACGACCGCCTCGAAGGGAACCGTGACAAATTTGACCGGGTGGGACGCCCCATAACGGTTCCATAAATAATGGGCCACTTCTTTGACCCCCACCTCGTGGGCGCGGCCCCCGAGATTGAAGAAACAATAATGGGTAATAAGGCCCCGCTTCATAGTCAAATAACTGGCCACGGAGGAATCGAACCCCCCCGAGATAAGCGACAATACCGGATCCTGCGAACCCAGCGGATACCCCCCAAGCCCGGGATACTCCTGTTCCACCACAAACAGCCGATCGTCGCGGATTTCCAGACGCACCGTAATGTCCGGCCGGGTCAGGTCAACCCCCGCCGCCGCGCTGTGTTGCAACAGGTGTGCACCCACGGACCTTTCGATATCCATGGAAGAGAAGTCGTGCTTGCCGGTGCGTTTCGCCCGCACACAAAATGTTTTGTTGCTCAGCAGCGGTCCGTGGATCGCACAGGTTTTTTCCGCGATATCGGCAAAATCCCCCAGCGCGTAGCTGCTGCCCCGCGCAAAACTACCCACCCCTGGGGTGCGAGCGAGTAGTTCCGCGACTTCAGTTTCACGCGCCGGATCTTCGCCCTCAGCGACCAGCTGTATCTTTTCCCAGTCTCGCTGCAGGTCTACCCGGTAGTCCAGGCCCTCAGTTAAGCGTCGCAGATTGCGCTGTAGCTGCTTGATAAATCGTCGCCGCACCGGAGGGCTCTTGATAATGATCTCGGGGAACAGTTTGATAATAAAATGCATGCTGCGCTGGCGCCATTCAGGTGCGGAGAGAGCACGCATTATACGCAGCTCGGTTGCCTCCGGGCGGGAAAGCGTAAACTTCGCTTCCCCCCCACAAAAAAAATAAGGCACAATAGCCGGTCGATTTCTCACCTGTCGCACGACGCACCAATATAGAGCGTTAAAATGGATTTTTGATTTATTTTGGCGCACGACAGTACAAGTAGGGGACAGAAAGCTACACTTGGGGCGGCATTCTTAGCTGAACATGCCAGATGGCACAGGTCTTGCTATTATTTACCCCGCTTACCTCGCGTAAACTGATATTTCGACCGCGGCGAACGACCTACCCAGACCCATTAGAATATTACGAGTTGGAGGAAATAATGTCCGAACAAACCTTAAACCTGATAAAAGAAAACGAAGTCCGCTGGGTCGACCTGCGCTTCACAGACACTAAAGGCAAAGAGCAGCACGTCTCCATTCCCAGCAAGGAAGTGTTTACGGAAGATTTTTTTGAGATCGGCAAAATGTTTGATGGCTCGTCCATCGCCGGCTGGAAAGGGATTAATGACTCCGACATGGTATTGATGCCAGACGATTCCACCGCTGTTCTCGACCCGTTCACCGACGAACCTACGGTGATTTTGCGCTGTAACATCGTCGAGCCCACCACCATGCAGGGCTACACCCGCGATCCGCGCTCGATTGGTCAGCGGGCGCAGGATTATATGGTATCTACGGGCATCGCCGATTCTGCGCTGTTTGGTCCAGAACCGGAATTCTTCGTATTCGACGACGTCAAATGGGGCGCCAACATTAGCGGTGCGTTTTACAAAATCAGCTCGGAAGAGGCCGCCTGGTCGTCGGAACATCATTTTGAAGACGGCAACATGGGCCACCGCCCGATTGTTAAAGGTGGGTATTTCCCGGTGCCGCCAGTGGATTCCTTGCACGACTTACGCGCAGCGATGTGCGCGGCCATGGAACAGATGGGACTGGATATTGAAGTCCATCACCACGAAGTGGGAACCGCAGGGCAGTGCGAAATCGGTGTCGGGGCCAACACCCTGACCAAGAAAGCGGACGAAGTTCAGATTCTTAAATACTGCGTACACAATGTCGCGCACGCGTACGGCAAAACTGCGACCTTTATGCCCAAACCCCTGGTCGGCGACAACGACTCCGGTATGCACGTTCACCAGTCGCTGTCCAAAGGCGGAAAGAATATTTTCACCGGTGATGTCTACGCCGGCATGTCCGAAACAGCACTGCATTACATCGGCGGCATTATCAAACACGCGCGCTCGATTAATGCCTTCACCAATGCCTCCACCAACTCCTACAAGCGTCTGGTGCCCGGCTTTGAAGCACCGGTAATGCTGGCCTATTCTGCTCGCAACCGGTCCGCGTCGATTCGTATTCCCTACGTGGCCAATCCTAAAGCGCGGCGCGTTGAAGTGCGCTTCCCGGACCCCTCCGCCAACCCATATCTGGCCTTTACCGCGATGTTGATGGCAGGCCTCGATGGTATTCAAAACAAAATCCATCCCGGCGATGCGGCGGATAAGGATCTGTACGATCTGGAACCGGAAGAAGCTGCAGGTATCCCCACGGTTTGTTCCTCGCTGGAGATGGCTCTCGCGGCGCTGGACGAAGATCGCGACTACCTGAAAGCGGGCGGTGTGATGAACGACGATATGATCGACTCCTATATCGCGCTCAAAAAAGCCGATATCGAGCGACTCGCCATGACCACCCACCCGGTGGAGTTTGAGATGTATTACAGCGTCTAATTACTACCCCTGTGTAAAAAAAGCCCGTCATTCATGGAATGGCGGGCTTTTTCTTTGGTCCAAGTCGCGCTACCCTGCATTGCGAGGAGCACGGTGCCAATGCCGTCGAGCCGAGTGTCGAGCAAAATTGCGCCACCTGATCAGCCTCAAGGAGGACTTCCACATGACGCCCTTTAAAACAGTTTTCGTATTATTTACCCTCGCGGCACTCGCACTACCCGATGCGGTGCTGGCACAGGTGTACAGAGTCGAAGATGACCAGGGTGAAGTGACCTACACGGATTCGCCGGCGGAGGGCTCCCAGGCCCAGAGCGTTGAGCTGCCGCCTCTGAATACCCAGCCAGGCCTCCCCGTGTCGCAAAAATCGCAACCGGCGGCAACCGAGCCCAGCCAGGCTTATACAACGGCATACATTCTACAGCCCGAGAACGATTCCACCGTCCCACCGGGGCAGCTGGATATTGTGGTGCAGATAGCCCTCGAACCGACGCTGCAAACTGGACACCTGTTGCAGCTGTATTTTGATGGTCAACCCTTTGGTGAACCCGTGGCAGGCACCGCATTTTCAATTGGTGACTTGACCAGAGGCTCCCACAGCATCCATGCCAAAGTACTTAACGCCGGCGGCGACGTCCTCGCAACCATAGACCCCATTGTTATCTTCGTCCACAGGGCCTCTGTCGGTGCCACTCAGGGCGCGTCATCAGGTAGCAACTAGCAAAGTGGCGCACCATAACGGTGCGCTCAACCCGTGACTTCGCTATACTCCCCCCGTTTCGCACCGCTTTAGACGCATTTCTACCCACAGGCCGTTGGCCCATTAATTGCTTAACCTCCTGTTGATAGAAGGAGCGCTGCCCACTGGCAGCCGACACAGCCATGAATCCCAAAGATCCCAAGCAATCGTTACTCGACAACCTCAGTACCGCGGTGCTGTTGCTCACCGACACCTTGGCCATTGCTTATTTAAACCCCGCAGCGGAAAACTTACTGGCCATAAGCAACCAGCGAATCTACGGAACGCCCGCCAGCCATCTGTTCGGCGATTCGGCCGCCCGGGTCACCGCGCTGCGCGAAGCGCTGGTCAGCCAGCACCCCTACACCGAGCGCAAAGCCACACTGGTCCTTCCAGAATTACGGGAGATAACCGTCGACTACACAGTCACACCTTTAGTCTATGAGGGCAGCGAAATGTTGCTACTCGAAATACAACCGATGGATCGCATTCTGCGTATCGATCGGGAGGAGGCGCTGATTTCCGCCAGTAATACCTCGCGCAATTTGACTCGGGGACTTGCCCATGAAATCAAGAATCCACTCGGCGGGATACGCGGGGCCTCACAATTGCTGGCCCGCGAACTGGAGCGTAGCGAGCTTAAAGAATATACCGACATTATCATCACCGAGGCCGAGCGGCTGAGTAATCTGGTCGACCGGCTGCTCGGACCCTCGCGTCCACCCAAATTTTCAGCCACCAATATTCACGAAGTAACCGAGCGCGTCGCTGCTTTGGTGGAGGCCGAAACCCAGGGAGCCATAATTGTTGTGCGCGATTACGACCCCAGCATTCCGGAACTTCAGGGTGACCAGGAGCAGCTGATCCAGGCTGTATTAAATGTGGTGCGCAACGCAATGCAGGCCCTCGAAGGGGCCGGCCAGTTGGGCAACGGCGGCTCGATCACGTTGCGCAGTCGTGTGCTCAACCACTTCACCATTGGCAAGGCGCGCCATCGGGTGGTGTGCCGACTCGATATTATTGATAACGGACCGGGAATTGCGGAAGAAATCAGCGATCGGATTTTTTACCCAATGATCAGTGGGCGCGCCGAAGGCAGTGGCCTCGGGCTGCCAATCGCCCAGTCTGCGATTAATCTCCACCAGGGCCTGATCGAATACGTCAGCGAACCCGGCAACACCCAATTCGCTATTTATTTACCAGTCGCGACCCAGCCACCCTTTGATAACCACAGCGGCACATAACCCCATGGACACCATCATGAAACCGAACGTCTGGATTGTCGATGACGACCGCTCTATCCGCTGGGTGATGCAAAAGGCACTGGAGCGCGCCGACATGAGCGTGCGCAGTTTTGAAAATGCCGACGCGCTTCTGACAGCCCTGAACCGTCGGCACCCGGATACCATCATTAGTGATATTCGTATGCCGGGCATGGACGGCCTGCAATTGTTGGAAAAAATCCACAGCGAAACGCCGCAGGTCCCCGTGATTATCACCACCGCCCATTCCGATCTGGACAGCGCGGTGGCGGCCTACCAAGGTGGTGCATTTGAATACCTGCCCAAGCCCTTTGATATCGATGACCTGGTGTCCGTGACACGCCGGGCCCTGGCGTTTTCTCAGGAAAAAGCCAGTCAATCCGCGGAGCATAGCACCCGGGTAAAAACAGAAATCGTCGGCGAAGCGCCGGCCATGCAGGAAGTGTTTCGCGCCATCGGCCGTCTCTCCCACTCGCATATTACGGTGCTTATCAACGGCGAATCTGGCACTGGCAAGGAACTGGTTGCCCACGCGCTGCACAAACACAGTCCACGCAAGGAACAGCCGTTTATCGCCCTCAACATGGCAGCAATTCCCCACGACCTGATCGAATCAGAGCTATTTGGTCATGAAAAAGGTGCATTTACTGGCGCTGCGCAACGGCGCGTCGGCCGTTTTGAGCAGGCCGATGGCGGCACACTGTTTCTCGATGAAATCGGGGATATGCCCAAGGAGGCACAGACACGACTGTTGCGAGTGCTGGCGGACAACGAGTTTTATCGGGTGGGAGGGCACACGCCGATCAAGGTCAACGTGCGCATTATTGCCGCCACTCATCAAAACCTGGAAACTCTCGTTGCTCAGCATCGCTTCCGCGAGGATCTTTTCCATCGACTCAATGTTATCCGTATCAACCTGCCGAAGCTGGCGGACCGCAGCGAAGATATCCCCAAACTGATCCAGCTATTTTTCAGGGAATCCGCTCGGGAGCTCAACGTCGAGCCCAAAATTCTGAGTCCAGAAGCGGAGCAATTTCTGTGTGCACTGCCATGGCCCGGCAATGTACGCCAACTTGAAAACACCTGTCGCTGGCTCACCGTCATGGCTTCTGGGCGAGAGGTGTTGTTATCGGACCTTCCCCCGGAACTACGGGACACCCCTGCCGAACCGTCGGCTACCGGACAAAACTGGGAAGTGAGCCTGCAGCGTTGGCTGACCAGCCAGCTAAAAGAGGGCAAGCAGAATATTCTCGCGCAAGCGGTTCCAGCTTTTGAACGCACGGTCATTACTGCCGCCCTCGAACACACCGCAGGGCGCAAGCGCGACGCCGCCGTGCTACTGGGGTGGGGGCGCAATACGCTGACCCGTAAGTTAAAGGAGTTAGGACTAGGGGATAGCGACTAATCTGCCGCCGCTAATCATGCAGCACAATGCCTCATCAAAACCGTGGCCGGGACCATCAGTGGGATTTTTCCCCGGCTTTGGGTCCCGCGTTTTTCCTGGCTTCGGTGATAGCTTTTTGAAACAACGCATCGAAATTGATGGGCGGCAAATGCAGCGCCGGAAAACTACCTTTGGTGACGATGTTGTCGATAACTTCCCGTGCGTACGGAAACAGTATATTCGGGCAATGGGTATTCAACACCTGGGTCAGTTGCATACCTTCGAGCCCCTCGACCTTAAACACCCCGGCCTGCTCGACTTCCGCAAGGTAAGCGATTTTTTCCTGTTCCTTGACCTCCACGGTCACCCGTAAAATGACTTCGTAAAGACCGCCATCCAGTTTGTTGGTTTTCGTGGAGATGTCCTGATTGACCTGGGGTTTCCACTGCTTGGTAAAACCCGCAAAGCCCATGGGCACTTCAAAAGAGAGATCTTTTAGATAAATTCGTTCAATCGCAAACTGTACCGGCGGGTTTTTGGCCTCGCTCGCTACCGGAGCGTCTGTATCGGCGGGTGCTTCACTCATAAATTAATCCCTGTTGTCATCATTGGCTTTCGAGCCCTGTGATTGACGACGCATCCGGCTCCCGCTGCTCGCAGTTAGCAGAGGCCTTCGCCAATAACGTATCCAGCTCCCCCGAGGCATTTATCTGGCGCAGCTCAGTAAACCCACCGACATGCACATCACCCACCCATATCTGCGGTACCGTACTCTGCCCGCTGCGCGCCATCACCTTGTCACGTAGCTGCGGGTCGCGGTCCACGGCAATATCCTGGTAGGCAATATTGCGGGCGCGCAACAGTGCGCGCGCGGCAACACAGTAGGGACAGAAACGCGTTCCGTAGAGCACCACGCTCATTGTGAAACCACCGGCAAACGTTGTGCCAGCCACTCCCCCATACCGCCTTGCAGGCGTCGTACCTGAAACCCGAGACGCCGCAATTTACGGCCAACCACGGAGGCCTGCTGCCCCACCCTGTCGGTTACTACAATTATTTTTGTGCGATGTTTTTCCAGTTCGGCAAGCCGAGTATCGAGTGCACCGGCGGGAATATTCATGGCTCCGGCGATATGGCTGAGCTGGAAATCTTTGGCATCGCGCACATCGAGCAACACTGCTTCGTCGCGGTTGATCAACGCTGTGACCTGATGGGTGGAAAGTGCCTTGCCGGCCTTCGTCTGCTCGGACAGCATAAAGATATAGATAAGCGCCAGCAGCACGCTGACCAGTATCCACTGCTCGCTGATAAAAACAAAAAAATCCACGTGCGCAACACCTCGGCAAACAGTTTTGAATAGGGTAGCCAATGACAGGCCGGGTAGTATACACAAAGTTATTTAGGCCGTCGCAGCCGCAAGTAACGGCTGGCAAAGGACATGCTGTTCCTTTCCGCGTTGCACCTATCAATGGTCATTGGCCACACAAACGGTTACCATTTGCACTGATTTACAGCCGCTGTACGAGGATCCCTCCCCGCCATGACCGAAGTCAAAAAAACGCTGGCGCTGATTATTCTGGATGGGTGGGGATATAGCGAAGAGACGTCTGCAAACGCCATCTATAGCGCCAACACACCGACCTGGGACAGACTGTGGCGCGACTGTCCACACACCCTGATATCCGGCAGCGGCATGGATGTCGGGCTGCCCGACGGGCAAATGGGCAACTCCGAAGTTGGGCACATGACCCTGGGGGCAGGACGCGTCGTTTATCAGAATCTTACCCGTATCAATAAGGCTATCGCCGACGGTAGTTTTTTTAGTAACCCGGCCTATGCCCAGGCCATTGACACCGCAATCGCCACCGACAAGGCAATTCATATTTTTGGCCTGCTGTCCCCTGGCGGCGTGCACAGCCACGAACTGCATATCGCGGCAGCGCTAAAAATGGCGGCCGAGCGCGGCGCCCGTAAACTTTACTTACATGCTTTTCTGGATGGTCGCGACACTCCTCCGCGCAGTGCCGACAGCTCCCTCGCGAAAATTATGGCCGCGATGGAGGAATCGGGAGTGGGGCGCATCGCCTCTATTACGGGTCGCTACTACGCTATGGATCGGGATCAACGTTGGGAGCGTACGCGCCTGGTCTACACCATGCTGACCGAGGGGAACGCAGATTACCGCTGCGAGAACGCTGCTGATGCGCTACAGCAAGCCTACGAGCGCGGCGAAACTGATGAATTTGTAAAACCCACGGTGCTGACCGGCGCAGACGAGCAACCCGCCCTGGTAGCCGATGGCGACGTCGTAATATTTATGAACTTTCGTCCCGACCGAGCGCGACAGCTTACCCAGGCGTTCGTCGACGCCGCATTTGATGGCTTTGAGCGCCCCACAATCCCCAAGCTTGGTCAATTTGTCACCACCACCGAATACGAAAAAACCTTTAACGTAACTTGCGCGTTTCCGCCAGCCGCGCTGACCAACTCCCTGGGCGCATACTTATCCAGTCTGGGGAAAACTCAATTGCGTATTGCCGAGACTGAAAAATACGCCCACGTAACTTTTTTCTTTAACGGTGGGCGCGAAGACAACTTTCCTGGGGAAGACCGTATTCTGGTGCCCTCTCCGAAGGTTGCCACGTACGACCTGCAGCCGGAAATGAGCGCCCCGGAGGTGACCGATAAATTGGTGGCCGCCATTCAATCGCGACAGTACGACCTGGTGGTGTGCAACTTTGCCAATGGAGATATGGTCGGGCACACCGGTATTTTTGCGGCGGCGGTGCAGGCGGTGGAAACCCTCGATCACTGTCTCGCAAAAATTACTCGCGCACTGCAAGCAGTGGACGGAGAATGTCTGATTACCGCCGATCACGGTAATGTCGAAAGCATGCTGGATGACGCCACGGGCCAGGCACTCACCGCCCACACGTTAATGCCAGTGCCGTTGGTGTACGTGGGGCGTAGGAAAATTCAGTTGCGCGCCGGTGGT
The DNA here is from genome assembly GCA_041601945.1 of Porticoccaceae bacterium. GTDB lineage: Bacteria > Pseudomonadota > Gammaproteobacteria > Pseudomonadales > Porticoccaceae > JBFJKD01. The sequence goes on from JBFIHG010000027.1 coordinate 14,232, forward strand.
TCCCTGGCCGATGTGGCACCGACCCTGCTTTATTTGTCGGGCATCACGCAGCCAGCTGAAATGACCGGGCGCACCCTCGCGAACGTACCGTAGCCCTTGGGCCACCAGGTACCTGCCGTGACCATTCCATCCATCGCACTTACACTGCTAATAATCCTGGGCGCCACCACAGTACAGGCCGTAGATAAGGCGCAACAGAGCAAGCTCGATGTACTGAAGACCCAAATTTCCGACCTGCAAAAACAGTTACTGCACACCGGTGGCGAACGGGAATCGCTGATGAACGACCTGCGCGACGCGGAGCTTCGCGCGGTAGCTATTCGCCAACGGGTGCATAACCTGCAAACCCAGATCAAAACTCTCGAATCAGAACTAAAGACGCTGGAAGCCCGGCGCGCTGCATTGCAGGTCCTCCACGACCAGCAGGCCCAACAAATCGCCAATGAGATCAGCTCGGTGTACCGTCTCGGCCGCCAGGAACCGATCAAGTTGTTACTTAACATGGAAGATCCAGGGCTGGTGTCGCGCACCGTCAAATACTACCGCTATTTTGTCGCCGCACGCAGCGCAAAACTGACCCACTATCAGCATACCCTGACACAACTCAACGACGTCCAAATAAGCATAAGTTCAGGCCAGACCCAACTGGAAGATGATCGCCAACATCTGATTGTGGAGCAGGAAACACTCAAAACCCAGCAGGGCGAACGGCGCAAGTTGTTGGCAAAAATTGACCTGCAATTGAAAGACGACAACACTCGGCTGGCGCAACTGAAGCGCGAACAACAACAACTGGAAGCGGTTATCAAAAACCTTGCACAATCGCTGCAACAATTGGATATACCCGATAATCAACCCTTTGCCAAACAGCGTGGCAAGTTGCCCTGGCCCCTGAGCGGCCGGGTTGTGCATGCCTTTGGCGCGCGTCGCGCCGCCAGTCTTAACTGGACCGGTTGGTTATTACACGCGGCCGAGGGTAGTCCGGTCAGCGCGATACACCACGGCCGAGTGGTCTTTTCAGACTACTTGCGCGGTCAGGGACTGTTGTTAATTATCGATCATGGCGAGGGTTATCTAAGCCTTTATGCCCACAACCAGTTGCTGTTGAAAGAAACTGGCGACTGGGTGAAGCCTGGCGAGACGATTGCAAAAACCGGTGCAACCGGCGGATTGTCCCGTAGCGCCCTGTACTTTGAAATTCGCCTGCGCGGCCAGCCGTTAGACCCAAAACCCTGGTTAAAACCGCGGGCGTGAATGGCACCCCTTCCCATACAGCCCTCGTCACCCCTACACTGAGGGCAATTCGCGAGAGACTGTTTTTTATGAATTACACCATGCGTATTTTATGTTCCACCACATTGCTATTCACCGCGCTGGCGTGCGCCGCCGAACCACCGGCAGTGGATGTAGAACCGGACGCCCGTCTGCCCCTCGAAGAACTACAGCTGTTCGCGCAGGTATTCGAACAAATTCGTAACGCCTATGTCGAGGAAATTGACGACAAGACCTTGCTCGAAAAAGCCATTACCGGAATGCTTGGGGAGTTAGATCCCCACTCCGGATTTCTACAGGAAGAAAGCTACGACCAATTGCAGGAACAAACCACCGGCGAATTTGGTGGCCTGGGCATCGAAGTCGGTATGCAGGACGGTTTTGTCAAAGTGATCTCACCGATTGACGACACCCCCGCGCAACGAGCGGGCGTACAGCCGGGGGATTTAATTATCAAACTGGATGACGAAGCGGTGCAGGGCATGTCCCTGGAGGAAGCTATCGTCAAGATGCGCGGCCCGAAAGGTGCTGCTATTACACTTACCATAGCCCGGGAGGGTGTCGACGCGCCTCTGGTGATCAAGCTTGTGAGAGACGTCATCAAAGTGGAAAGTGTGCGCAGCCGCGCGCTTGAAAACGGCTTCGGCTACGTACGCATTGCCCAGTTTCAGGTCGACACTGGCACGGAGTTTGTCAAACATCTGCATAAACTCAAGGCTGAAACACCCAAATTGAAGGGCGTCGTACTCGATCTCCGTAACAATCCCGGCGGGCTGTTACCCGCGTCCATTGAAGTTGCCGACGCGCTGCTGGATAACGGCCTGATCGTCTATACCCAGGGTCGTATCCCCTCGTCCAATTCACGCTTTTCCGCGACTCCGGGTGACGAGTTGGAGGGCGTACCGCTGGTGGTACTGATCAATGGCGGTACCGCTTCTGCATCGGAAATTGTCGCCGGGGCGCTGCAGGATCATCACCGCGCGGTGATTATGGGTTCCACCAGCTTTGGCAAAGGCTCGGTACAAAATGTATTGCCCCTGCAAGACGGCCGCGCCATCAAACTCACCACCGCGCGCTACTACACCCCCAGCGGGCGGTCGATACAGGCGGAGGGTATCGAGCCAGATATTCGCGTAGCCCGTGCTGAGATTCGGGTCATCGAGGGCCTCAGCAGCATCAAGGAGTCAGATTTGAGCGGGCATCTGAGTAACGGCAAAACAGGTAAGGGAGACGTCCTCGGCGCCGAGGATAAATCCACCGACGTCACCGATAATCAACTCTACGAGGCTCTTAACCTTTTGAAAGGAATAGTTATTTTAGGCAAAAAATAGCATTGCGCTAGAACTCTCTCTCTGGTATAAATACGGGTTATAGGTTGTATGCCTGCGAGCATCAGCCAAGATCGATCAGGTGTAAATGTCATACGTTTGTGTGTGCGCAAAAGTAGCCACGCGACGGAGTGGATTATGAATGGAATAACGATGTTTAAACGTGCCAGTGACCTGCCCGAAACGCCCGGCTCGCGCTTTCGCAGTGAGCGCTTTTTCAAACTCTCCAACTACTGGTTCTTCGGTACGCGGGAGGGTGTCACCATGGGGCCGTTCGACTCCCTGGAGCTGGCGCAGTACGGGATCGACGAGTATGTCTCCTTTGTGTCATCCGCCTCACCGCGTACTCTCGACCTGCTCTCTCAGGAATCCCGTTTCTGCGCTTGAATCAGACGCCGAATTAAGGCGTTTCGGCACCCGCCCACCGTTTTTCACCGACGACCATGTCAGCGCACTTCGATACGTTTTTCCGCCATGAACGCTTTGGCGTCGGCAATACTGAATTCCTGAAAGTGGAAAATACTCGCGGCCAGCACCGCATCGGCCCCACCCTCAAGAATACCGTCTACCAGATGCTGCAACGTACCCACGCCGCCGGATGCGATCACCGGTATATTGATCGCATCGCTAACCGCGCGCGTTAACCCCACATCAAAGCCATTTTTGGTGCCGTCCCGGTCCATACTGGTCAGCAGAATTTCACCTGCACCTAGTTCCTGCATTTTGACCGCCCAGGCCACAGCATCTATGCCAGTCGGGCGCCGCCCCCCATGGGTGAATATCTCCCACCGCGGAATCTCTCCGTCGGCGCTGACTCGCTTGGCATCAATAGCCACGACAATACACTGGGAGCCAAATTTTTCCGCCGCGAGAAACACCAACTGTGGGTTCTCCACCGCTGCTGAGTTAATGCTCACTTTATCCGCACCGGCCTTTAGTAATGCTCTGATGTCATTCAGGGTACGAATGCCACCACCGACAGTGAGGGGAATAAACACTTCGCTGGCCATGCGCTCCACCGTGTGAATCGTGGTGTCGCGACCTTCGTGACTGGCGGTAATATCCAGAAATGCAATTTCGTCGGCCCCTTCCTGATCGTAGCGCTTGGCGATTTCCACGGGATCCCCCGCATCGCGAATATCCAGAAACTTAACGCCCTTAACCACGCGCCCCTGATCCACATCGAGACAGGGAATAATGCGCTTCGCTAAATTCGACATTGGCACTCCACATGGAAACCGGAAATACTACCACCGACGGCGTTACCGGACCGGCAATTATCCGAATAAGACCGCACTGGTAAGGGGCGACATTGTAGCCGCTCAGCAGTGCGAGTAAAGAAGCAATGGTAAGCGGCCTGCCACAGCCAGATTTAACGCAACGTCGGATTGTGTTACATTCTTGACCGTTCGTTCGTTAATCATGCTGAAAAAACTTCCAGCGGAGCTCCCATGAGTCAAAACCTGTTTGCGCGCGGCGCCTGTGTCGCGGTTGGTCTCTGGCTGGCCATAGTTGCAGGGGGCGCCTCAGCGGGTGGTGGTTATTTTGTGCTCGGCTATGGCACCTATGCCAATCAGATGGCCGGGGCCTCCACTGCCGTAGGGCTGGACGGCTTTGCAGGGTCATCCAACCCCGGCAAACTATTTGCCGCCGGGGATCGCATCGACGCTGGCCTGAAAATGTTTTCGCCCCATCGGGAAATCCAACGCACCGGCGCCAGTGACAGCATCTACGATATAGATAGCACCAGCCGCAACAGCATTTTCTTCCTGCCGGAAGCCGGCATTGCGCGCCGCATCAACGATGAACTTTCCTGGGGGGTCACCCTGTATGGTAATGGCGGACTAAACACTGAGTACAACGATGACAACGGCGTACCCGGCAGCAACTTCAACCCAGCGGAATGTGGTGATGCGCCCGCCAACTTTCTGCTGGGCTGCGGCAAACTGGGTTTCGATCTGGCGCAGGTGATCGTTGCCCCCAGTCTCGGGTGGCAGTTTGCGCCGCAACACAGCGTGGGCATCACCGCGCTGCTGGCCTACCAACGGGTCAAAGTTTACGGACTGCAGGCCTTTCAGGGCTTGTCAGCGCACCCCGACTCGGTCACCAATAATGGCTATGACCAGGCGTTCGGCTTTGGCGTGCGCATTGGCTGGTACGGACAAATCACTCCCTGGCTGGATCTTGGGGCAGCTTATTCGACCCGTGTCTACATGCAGGATTTTGACAAGTACAAGGGCCTGTTTGCCGACGGCGGTGCATTCGATATTCCGTCAAACTACAGTGTCGGAGCTGCTATCAAACCCGCCACCGGCTGGGTTATCGCGCTGGATATACAGCGGGTTAACTGGGGAGAAATCAACGCGCTGCACAATGGCAACCTTAATTCACTGAGCCCCGGTGGGAGCCCCCTGGGCAGCAGCAACGGCAGCGGCTTCAGTTGGGACAGCCAAAATGTTTACCGCCTCGGCGTCGAATATGCCGCCACCCAACGCCTCACCTTGCGCGCCGGTTACGCCTATGGCCGCCGCCCCAACGACAGCGAGGGCATCGACACCGTAACTTTCAATATGCTGGCGCCGAATCCGATCGACCAATACACCCTGGGTTTAAGCTGGGCGCTTGACCAAAAATCTGAACTGCATTTCGCCTATGGGAAATTCGTGGAAGACGAATACAAGGGCCCATCGGCAACAGCAGGACTGGGAATCGGCGGTGAGGAATCTGTTAGCCCCTACGTGGACACGGTGTTTATCGGCTGGAGCAAACGCCTTTAACGACGGCGATTTGCTGGCATGATTTTAGTGCTGGCAGTCCTCCACCAACGACAACATTTCGCTTCGCCGACTCGCGCTACCGCAACGGGCTACTGTCCGCGGCTGCGGTAGCGGCGAAGACCGTGTTATTCATAGCTAATATTTTTTGCGCAACACCATCACACCGGACTGTTCGCTTATTGCGACCTTACTTAAAAAACTGTTGCCCAGTAATATTTGGGTAGGATGATCCCCCAGGACCACCGTCGCCGCAATATCGTGGGCAGTAATGCTGCCCACGCTCACCTTCGCGAGACTTACTTGCAGGGTATCAACAATACCGCCGGCCGTGTTTGACATGCCCGGCTGGCCGCGCTTCAGATCGAGCCCCAGACGCCGCGCCTGATTCATATTCATAGCGATATCCGTTGCACCGGTATCAACCATAAATGCCACCGGATAACCGTTAATGCTACCGGAAGTGAAGTAATGTCCGCCCTGACCCTTGGGAATCTGCACTTCCGCCTGTGCCGCCGCGCTAAAGTGGGCGGCGATATGCTGTGATAACAACAGCTCCTCGCGTCGGCCGTTGGCCTGCACGATAGCCCTGCGGCTATCACTGCTTACCAGCGTTACCCCATCCTGGGTATCCCCGACCTTCATCAAATGGCGTTCGCCGTTGATGGTCAGCACCGCCCTGTTTTCAAACAGACCATCGACGAAAATCTCAGTTTCCGCTTCCGCCCAGCTTTGCATTGCCGCCAGCACCCCTAGCGCAATCAAAAAATATCTCATGCCGTTACACCATCAAGCCCGTCATTGCGATCAGGGTTAATACCCCCCAGGTCAACGCCCCTGCCACCAGATCGTCAAGCATAATACCCAGCCCGCCTGTGACGTTTCTGTCCAGCCAACTAATCGGCCAGGGTTTGACGATATCAAAGAAACGGAACAGTACAAACCCCGCCAGCAGCCAGGGCCAGGTGGCGGGGAAGGCGGTCATGGCCAACCAGAAGCCCGCCAGCTCGTCCCAGACGATGCCCCCGTGATCGTGTACACCCATCTTGCGCGCGGCATAACCACAGATACCCACACCAGCGATCACCACCACCAGTAGCATCGACAGGTACAAGCTGAGTGGCAATAGAGCCAATAACGGAAAAAGTCCTACAGCAACCAGTGTTCCCGCCGTACCCGGGGCTTTTGGCGACAGGCCACTGCCAAAGCCAAAGGCCAGCAATAGCAACGGATCGCGCAACAGTTGTCCAGGGGTGGGAGTGGATGGGCGCATGAGTACTAGACCTCAAAAATGGCGATAGCCGGTGCGTGTCGCAACGCTCAGTTTACCGTCGCTATCGCGCCAGCTCACACCGCTGCCCGCTACCATGGTACCGATCCTGGTAGCCGTGAGTTGCCCCTGCTCCATAAGGCTGGCCAACTGACCAAGCTGCCCCTCGGGCACCGTGAAACACAGTTCGTAGTCATCCCCCGCAGACAGCGCCCACTCCAGCGCCTGGTGGGGCCCCACCGCAGTGATCAGATTATCGCTAAGGGGCACCCGGTCGCCCTCAACCTGTGCACCAATGCCACTACTCCTGGCGATATGCCCTAAATCAGCCAGCAGTCCGTCTGAAATATCAATGGCCGCAGAGGCAATACCGCGCAGTAGCTGTCCCTCCGCCAGGCGCGGAGTTGGGTGCCAGTAACGACCCAGAAAGTATTCTGTAAGCGAGGACTCACTTTCAAATTTGAATTTTGTTTTACTACCAGATAGCAAGGAAAGTCCCGCCGCTGCATCCCCAAGGGAGCCAGTTACATACACACTGTCACCCACCTGCGCGCCGCCGCGGGTCAGTCCCGACCCCAACGGTATTTCGCCCATCGCGGTAATGGTTACAGAGAGGGGACCGCGCGCCATATTGCCGCCCACCAATACACAGCAAAACTGCTCGGCCACCGCAAACAGCCCGGCGCTGAACTCGAATAACCATTCGGGATCGGCATCCGGTAACGTCAGTGCCAGTTGCAACCAGCGCGGCCGGGCACCCATCGCTGCCAGGTCGCTTAAATTGACTCGCAGTGAACGCTGACCAATATCACGGGGGGCGCCCAGGTCGGGAAAATGCACACCGCCCACCAACGTATCGGTGGTGACCGCCAGGTCCATGCCCGGCGTGGGGGACAACAGCGCGCAGTCGTCGCCGATACCGAGCACAACCCCGGCATCGGCACGCTGATGCCGAGCAAAATAGGTATCGATCAGACTGAATTCATCTACGGCCATTGTGCGCCTCGCCCCGGTTAGCGCGACCTTCGTCAGCCGCGCGCCCGACCCGCCGACAACTCGACCCGTCGGGTGACGCCAGCGACCTTGTCGAGAATACCGTTGATGTATTTATGCGCTTCGGTCGGGCCAAACGTCTTCGCCAGATTGACGGATTCGTTGATGACAACTTTATAGGGAACATCGATGCGAAACATCAACTCATAAGTACCCAGGCGCAGCACGGCCCGGGAAACAGGATCGAGACTTTCCGCCTTGCGATCCAGAAACTGGTCGTAGGCGGCGTCAATTTCTTCGAGATTAGCGGGAATGCCGTGCAACAGCTCCCCAAAGAACTGGGTATCCACTTTGGCCATACTGTGGTCGGTGTGAAATTGCGCTTCGATGGTAGCAATATCCTCTTGCGCCAGTTGCCATTGATAGAGCGCCTGCACTAACAGATGGCGCGCTTTCTTGCGGGTGGATGGCAGGGGTGCGGCCGCCACGGATCAAACCTCCAGCCATTTGCACAACGACGCCATTTCCAGTGCGGTGAGCGCCGCCTCTTCGCCTTTATTCTCCGGCCCTTCTCCGGAGCGCTCCTCTGCCTGCTGCAAGTTGTCCGTGGTTAGCACGCCAAAAGCCACCGGTAGTTCTGTCGCCAACGCGACTTCGCCAATGCCTCGCGCGCATTCGCCACACACATACTCAAAATGTGGCGTCCCGCCCCGAATGACGCAGCCCAGCGTAATAATCGCCTGATAGTTACCGCTGTCGGCCAGCTTCAGGGCTGCCAGTGGCAATTCAAACGCACCGGGGACGCGCACTACCTGAATACGCTCCTCGGTAACACCATGGCGCGCCAGGGCGCGCAATGCACCGGCGAGAAGATTCTCAGTAATATTGCCATTCCAGCGACTGACCACAATCGCGAAGCGCGCATTGCCGGCCTCGAAGGTACCTTCTAACGGTCGATTTTCACTCATAACACATCCAGGTTAGTCCCCGCAGCACGCTGTAAAAAAGCAGCCCGCGCGCTCAGGGGCACTCAATATAATCGACGACTTCCAGATCAAAGCCGGAAATCGCATTAAAACGAAAAGGCGCGCTCATGACGCGCATTTTTTTTACGCCCAGATCCCGCAATATTTGCGAGCCCGCGCCAACCTGCAAATACACCATCTCCGCCGCGCTTCTGACCTTACTCTGATTGGCCTGTAGTGCATCGAGCTCCCCTTCGATCTCTTCGAAAGTTTCAGCGTGATGTAGCAATACGATCACGCCACAACCCTCTTCAGTCACTTTTTGCATGGCTTTGTGGATCGTCCATGTCGGGTACGGTCCAGTGCGCTCCACTGACAAAATATCCCGCCCGGTACTCGGAATATGGACGCGAATGGGAATCGGTTTATCGGCTGAAATCTCCCCTTTCACCAACGCAAAATGTTTATTTTTCCGTGCTGTATCCAGATAGGTTTTCAGAGTAAATTCACCGAAAGCAGTGTCGATGTGACGTTCGCCAATGCACTTCAGGGTGCGCTCGTTGACGACCCGATAATGAATCAGGTCGGCGATGGTACCCATTTTAATGCCGTGTTGTACGGCAAACGCTTCCAGATCGGGCCGCCGCGCCATAGTACCGTCATCGTTCATAATTTCAACGATGACCGAGGCCGGCTCGTAACCGGCGAGACGCGCCAGATCGCAACCGGCTTCGGTGTGTCCCGCGCGACTCAAAACGCCACCTTCCTGGGCACGCAATGGAAAGATATGGCCCGGCTGCACAATATCGTCCGGAGTGGCATTTTTAGCGGCCGCCGCCTGTACGGTAAGCGCGCGATCCGCAGCGGAGATGCCCGTGGTGACACCTTCAGCGGCTTCGATAGATACCGTGAAATTGGTGCCGTGGCTGGCGTTGTTGCTGGTCACCATCAACGGCAGCGCCAGCTGTTTGCAGCGTTGCTCTGTCAACGTCATGCAGATAAGACCGCGCGCGTACCTGGCCATAAAATTAATATGCTCGGCACTCACGCACTGCGCGGCGATAACCAGGTCACCTTCATTCTCCCGATCTTCATCGTCCATCAGGATGACCATCTTGCCCTGGCGGATATCGTCGATCAGTTCTTCAACGGTATTGAGCTTCATCATTTCAACCTTTATGACAATTTACGGGATGTGCCGCTATGGCGCCGAATATTCGCTGGCTGGCTTATCGCTGGCCAACAGACGTTCGAGGTAGCGCGCTATGACATCCACTTCCAGATTCACCTGCACCCCCGGCTGGTAAGCCCCAAACACCGTGTGCTCCAGGGTATGCGGCACAATATTGAGTTCAAACTCCGCACCGTCGACACGATTGACAGTCAGACTGACTCCGTCCACGGCAACGGAGCCTTTGTGGGCTATATAACGCGCCAAATGTGCCGGCGCGCGCATGCGAAAGCGCACCGAGCGCGCGTCCACGTGCCGCGACACCACCTCGCCGACACCATCGACATGTCCACTCACCAGATGCCCGCCCAGGCGGGTGGTCGGTGTTAACGCTTTTTCCAGATTAACTTGCGCGCCCAGCGGCCATGCGCCCACGGTGGTCAAATCCAGTGTTTCCACGGACACATCGGCAATAAACCCGGTGCCCGGCAATGCCACCACCGTCAGGCAAACGCCATTGACCGCAATACTGTCACCCAGTACGACGTCTGCAATATCCAGCGCACCAGTGTCAATATGCACCCGTAGATCTCCGGCGCGTCGCTCGCTCGCAGCGACGACTCCGAGCCCTTCAATAATGCCTGTAAACATCTACTGTTTTCCCGGTAGCGCGGTGATGCGCCAGTCCTTACCGACTGCGCGCATATCCGTAATGGTTAACGGGATGCTCTCGTCCAGCCCGTCGAAAGGCAGCTGCGCCATGGGCATGGCGCGACTGCCTAACAACCTGGGCGCCATGTACACGACAATTTCATCGACCAGCCCGGAGCGCAGAAAAACACCCGTCAATTTAGCGCCCGCTTCAACTAGCACATCATTACAACCGCGGGTCGCCAGCAACTCCAGCAACCCGCGCAAATCTACCTTGCCATGGCCATCGGGCAACGCACACACTTCTACGTTTGCGCCACCGGGCACCTCCCTGTCCGCGCGGGCGGTAGCCAATAACACAGAACCCGGCGGTTCGAGAATGCGCAAGCCCGCGTGAGTGCGCAGTGTACTATCGACGATCACCCGCAGTGGCTGGAGCTGCGCCACTTCGACAGCATTGGGAACGTCCAACTCAGACGCTCTTACCGTAAACGCGGGGTTGTCCTGTAACACAGTGCCGATACCGGTAATCACCGCGGCGCTCTGGGCGCGCAAGCGTTGTACATCCCGACGCGCTTCCGGGCCAGTGACCCAGCGACTTGCGCCGTCGGCCATAGCGGTACGGCCATCCAGACTGATCGCCACCTTGAGCGTCACTCTGGGTAGTTTCTCGCGACAACGTTTAATAAATCCCGGATTAAGCGCTGCCGCCTGAGCTTCCATTAATGGCCCAACAACTTCGATGCCAGCGTCGCGCAGAGTCTGTAAGCCCCCACCCGCGATGCCGTTGGGGTCGCCCGTCCCGTACACCACGCGACTCACCCCCGCCGCTATCAGCGCCCTGGAACAAGGTCCGGTGCGCCCCTGGTGATTACAGGGCTCGAGGGTGACGTAGGCCGTTGCACCACGCGCCATGTCGCCAGCAGCAGACAACGCATTAATTTCGGCATGGGCCTCGCCCGCACGGCTGTGCCAACCTTCGCCCACCACCTGTTCGGCGCGCACGATAACACATCCCACCCGCGGGTTGGGTCGCGCGGTATACCACCCGTTTCTGGCCAGCTGCAGAGCTCGCGCCATATGGCGATGCGCATCGCTACCGCTCACCTGTCGTCCTCGGGGAACCCCTGTTTTTCAAGACGATCCAGCTCGGCGCGAAATTCATTCAAGTCCTGAAAACTGCGATACACGGAGGCAAAGCGCACGTAGGCGACCTCGTCCAGCTTGCGCAGTTGCGCCATCACCTGCTCGCCAATTACCCGCGACGGAATTTCCCGCTCGCCGGTACCCTGCAATAAGCGCTTGATCTGTGAAATGGAAGCTTCCACCGCTTCGACGCTTACCGGGCGTTTTTCCAGTGCGCGATGCAAACCAGAACGTAGTTTGTTTTCGTCGAAGGGTTCGCGCGTACCATCCTGTTTGATGACCCGCGGCATAAGTAACTCCGCTAACTCATAGGTGGTAAAGCGCTCCTTGCAGGACACGCATTCGCGACGCCGGCGCACCTGCCCGCCCTCGGCAACCAGCCGCGAGTCGATTACCTTGGTGTCATCTTCGCCGCAAAAGGGGCAATGCATGGTGAACGGCCAATAATTAATTGAAAAGGCCATAAATTTTAGCACAGTTGTATCCGAACTCTCGCTTTGCGGCCGACCTCTTACACGTCACTCGGGATAGGTTCCCAGTTGAAACCGCGTGGCTTTTACGGCACCTTAATCCGTGTACAACGCATGGCATGGCGTGACCTTGACCGCGCCAATAAACACCTGACTGGAGCAACCGATGGCCACTGGCAAGACCACAACAAAAACCAATACAAAACTGCCGACCGCTAACGGGACCACCCAATCCGGCATTCTGGCCGACGTACCGCGCTTTTCCCGCTACCACTGGTTTGACCTGGCACCCAACGCCGATCCCCGAGCGGCGCTTAAAACACTGGCAAAACTTGCCGATGGCTCAACTCTGGTAGTCGGTGTCGGCCAATCTCTGACCCAGGCTCTGGGCTACGAAATTAAGGGGTTGCGACTGTTCCCACGGCTGTCGGGCGCCGGTTTCGATATTCCCTCCACACCATCCGCTCTGTGGTGCTGGCTGCGCGCAGACGACCAGGGAGATCTAGTGCACCGCAGTCGCGCTCTGGTGCACAGCCTCGCGCCCACTTTTTCGCCGTCGCAAACCGTGGACGCCTTTGTCTATCGGGGCGGCAAAGATTTAACCGGTTACGAGGACGGCACGGAAAACCCTGTCGGAAAGAAAGCCGTTGCCGCAGCGATCGTCGCCGACGCAGGCCCGGGGCTCGACGGCAGTAGCTTTGTCGCAGTGCAGCAGTGGGTACACGACCTCGACACCTTCGACGCCATGTCACCGCGAGCCCAGGACAACACCTTCGGTCGGCGTAAAAGTGACAATGAAGAATTCGCGTCGGCACCGACCTCCGCTCACGTCAAACGCACCGCACAGGAAAGCTTCGATCCCGAAGCATTTATTCTAAGACGCTCCATGCCCTGGGCCGACGCTCAACAAGCGGGACTGGTGTTTGTGGCGTTCGGCAAATCCTTCGACGCCTACGAAGCACTGCTAGCGCGCATGGTTGGTCTCGACGACGGGATCAGCGACGCACTGTTTAGTTTCACTCGCCCGCTCACCGGCGGTTATTTTTGGTGCCCGCCCATGGCCAAAAAACAACTGGATCTGCGCGCGCTCAAGCTGTGAATATTTTTTAACAGTAACTGCTCTCGGACTTCCATGACATTATCGCAACGTTTTCGATGTCAGTTAGCGCCTTAGCGTTGGCTGTTTGTGCATCCGTGGATTGCACGTGCGAACACATACACTAGCCACTCACAGCATTTTTCCGAGGAATTTGCCACAAATGAACACGTCTTTTTATGGTCGTCTGTTCTTAGTTGTCAGCGGTTTGTCACTGGGCACAACGGCCTTAGCCGACCATCCTTCCATGGCGTTTGGGACCGACAGCGCCGGGCCCATCAACACCGTATCCGCAGGCGTTCTACCCAGGGGTAAGTGGTCTGGCGGACTGCGCACCGAAATGACCGATTTCGACGGGTTTAGCAGCAACGAGCTTACACGCTTTGCAGAAAATGGACTGGAGGGCGTGCACAGCGTGGAGCGCCTGACGAAAACCACGGTTTCCCTCGCCTATGGCATCACCGAGCGCCTGACTGCCAGTGTGCAAGTACCTTATATTGAGCGGCGTTCTATCAATGAAGCAGAAATTGAGGACGATGTGGCCGAGGCCCACCGCCACGGCGGCTCGTCGGGGCTGGGGGATCTGGTGCTGCTCGGACAGTACCAAGTTGTCGCTGGCGACAAGACCGATATTGCCCTGCTGTTCGGTATCAAGGCCCCCACCGGCAAGACCGATATTAAAGACAGCGGCGGGCATCGTTTTGAAACAGAGTTCCAGCCCGGCTCTGGTTCTCTCGATTACCTCGCTGGCGTAGCAGTCAGCAGGCAACTGACCGCAGTAAACCTGCATGCCAATGTGCTGTACCACGCCACCAACGGCGGCGCACAGCGTGCGGAGATTGGTAATGCGCTGTCCTACAACGCCGCTCTGACCTATCGGCTGGCCGCGCCCCATAACCACCACACACAACACCACCACGACCATCATTCAACCATGCATGGCAATGCAATACGTTGGGATCTGGTGCTCGAATTAAATGGCGAAACACGCAGCAAGGATAAAGTGGCCGGCGTGGCCGACACGCACTCCGGCGGCACGAAAATTTATTTTGCACCGGGTATCCGCCTGTCCCTGACTGACAACTGGAGCGGCTATTTGTCCTACGCTGTGCCTGTCGTGGAAAACCACAAGGGCGAACAGACAGACGTGGACCAGCGCATCGTTGCGGGTATTTCCGTCGGTTTTTAAATCGTTACCGGGTCGCGCGGATTAATTCCGCGCGACTCATCAGATTAGCGGTAAACCGGAAAGCGTCGGCAAATTTCCAGAACCTTCACTTTGACCTCGGCGATCACCGGCTCGGCATTGCCCGCTTGCAGGCCATCCAGCACATCACACATCCAGTGGGTCAGCTCAATGGTTTCTGCCTCTTTGAACCCACGTGTGGTAATGGCCGGAGTCCCTACCCGCAATCCGCTGGTGACAAAGGGCGAGCGCGGATCGTTGGGCACAGCATTTTTATTCACCGTGATATTGGCATTGCCCAGCGCTTCGTCGGCATCTTTCCCCGTGTAATCCCGACCAATCAGATTGACCAGCATCAGGTGGTTGTCAGTGCCTCCGGAGACGATGTCGATACCGCGCTCAATAAAGGTCGCGGCCATGACACGGGCGTTTTTGACCACCTGCACCTGATAGGCTTTGAACTCCTCACTCATCGCCTCCTTAAAACTCACTGCCTTGGCGGCAATCACGTGCATCAACGGGCCGCCCTGCCCGCCGGGGAACACCGCCGAATTAAACTTTTTCTCCAGTTCTGGATTAGCCCGGGCCAGAATAATGCCGCCGCGGGGACCACGCAGGGTTTTGTGTGTGGTAGAGGTCACCACATCCGCCACCGGCACCGGATTGGGGTAACAACCCGCCGCCACCAGACCCGCCACATGCGCCATATCCACCATCAGGTAGGCACCCACTTTATCGGCAATATCCCGAAACCGCTGCCAGTCCATCACCCGCGAGTAGGCGGAGAATCCGGCAATAATCATTTTGGGTTTGTGTTCCAGCGCCAACGCTTCCACCTGGTCGTAATCCACCTCTCCCGTGGCCGCCACTAAACCGTATTGCACGGCGTGGTAGGTTTTGCCTGAAAAGCTCGGTTTGGCGCCGTGGGTTAAATGCCCCCCATCCGCCAGACTCATGCCGAGCACGGTGTCACCCGGCTCGCACAAAGCCTGATACACCGCCGCGTTGGCCTGGGAACCGGAATGTGGCTGCACATTGGCGTAGTCCGCGCCAAACAACTGCTTGACCCGAGCAATGGCCAGCTCTTCCGCCTGATCCACATACTCGCAACCACCGTAATAGCGCTTGCCGGGATACCCTTCGGCATATTTATTGGTGAGCACCGTGCCCTGTGCGGCCATAACCAGAGGACTGGTGTAATTTTCCGAGGCGATCAGTTCGATATGTTCTTCCTGGCGACGCTCTTCCTGTTGAATAGAGCGCCATATGTCCGGGTCGAACTGGGCGAGAGTCAATTTTTGATCAAACATGGTATGGGCGCCGTGTCGAAATGAAGCGCGAATTTTACACAATCCCGCCGTCCCGTCCTATGCCTGAAATCACCCGCAACCCCATTTTGCCCCTCATCCCCCACAAACATCGCGCAACAAGTGCGTTAAAGCCTGCGCGTAAAAGGATTTTGGCATCTGACGCAGCGCCCCAGATGGGCGCAAAGTGTGTTGGCGTGAATCAAACCTGGCGGTCAGTGAATCGTCACAGCGGATGAGCGGTCGCTCGCGCTATTAATGCTAGATGGCTTGCGCCATACGTTTTGCCAGAGCCCGATAAGAGTTAATGTTGAACGCCAAACCCATGTGCGAGGCGCGGTTGACCTCGATATTGTTATCCGGATTTTTTTCAGCACAGCTTTGCCAGCCGACAACACCATCATTTCTTGAATAGATCGCAAATTGTGGGACATCGACATCTTCCGGGGCAATCATCGCTTTCACAAAACCACACACGCAATAACCAGTGCCGCAGGATGCTTTCAAATTTCGGCCTATCAATTTACCCTGACCTACTTTTAAATAATCCCAGACGCCAACGACAGCCGGGTGAGCTTCAACCATATCTCTAAACGGAGAACCTACGGTCACCACCCTGTCGATCAAATGCGGAACCTTTTGAACGATCGCCTTGGCCAGCATGCCACCCAAACTATGTCCCACCAACACTACCTTCCGGCCACTCTCCTTGTACATTACCTCGATCTGTCGAATCAGTTTGACCGTGGTTTTGTCCGGGCAATTGGTGTTCCAGTGGATATTTGCTGCGTAGGGCTTATAACCTATGCGGCGCATCCATTGGCGCATGGGAAGCATAATAAGATCGTTGGCGATAAACCCCGGAATCACCAACACCTGCCGACCATCACCACGCTCTACGCCACAACCCCAGAATACCGGGTGGCAATGTAGTGTCGCCAACTCGGCGGGCCAGATAGCTTCGCGCCAGATTGGCGTCGCCGTTGACTCAATGGATGGATCGTGAGCAAAGGGGCCATCCTCGGCATCACTTTCTAAATGCTCAAGAAGCTCTTCCATATCACCAGTGGCGCTATACTCAGCCATCGACAAGCCTTATGCGTCGTTAAAAATTGTTTGGATGCTACCTTGAACGGCCTGAATAAAGAAGGGGGAGTAGCACAAAACTACTCCCCCCCATCGCCATTGGAATATTAAACGACACCCTTGGTAAATTTTTCAGTAGCATCTTTTGCAGCTGCGACAGATTGCTTAACCAGCTCAGAAAGCGAGCTATCTACACCCCAGGTGCGGGCGAGATTCAGGGCGGCTTGTGAGCTATCGCGAGTGCTTTCGAACAAAGCCTTTGCAGTTGCATTGAAATCGCCAACAACATTACCTTGTTCAGCCACGACCGCTTTGAATACGTCGAAAGCCTCAGACTGTGATTTAGTCAGAGATTCCAACATTGTCTCCATATTTCCCTTGTAGTCTTTCGGGTCCGTAGCAAGTTTCTTGGCCAGCTCGAGGGCAGAAACCTGTTTTTCTGCAACGCGCTGAGCAACTGCTCCACTCAAGCGTGCACTGCGCTCACGGGCTTGCTTAAGCGCACCGTGAACCAGTTTTTGATTAGCAATAAGAGTGTCGATGTAGAGCTCCACTTCTGTTGCGGCATTGGCTTTCGAGGTTGACGCTTTAGCGCTGGTACTGGACTGTGTCATGGTCTTGCTCCTAAGTTTAACTAGTCTTGAGGTATGTAATGAACTACGTTTACCTTGCTGTTACTCAATCAACCTCAAGGTACGCTTGCCATTTAAATGCAATTTGCATATAGTGTCAACCCTTGATAGCTAATGAGTTTTGTTATGGCATCTAAAAAGGAAGCACCCAACCCCAAAATGTCGAGCGAAATGTTGACGGCCAACCTGCTGGCGCTACTGAAAAACTGGTCTGGTTATGGCTATGAACTGGCCAAAAAACTGGAAAATGCCGGTTACGGAGGCTGCAACAGCGGTACGCTGTATCGCACCCTCCGACAAATGGAAAAATCGGGTTTGATATCTTCAATGTGGGATACGTCGTCAGATGGCCCCGCTCGTAGAATCTACAGCCTGACTAAGCCCGGCTCGATGTTCTTATCCAACTGGATGGCGGTGATGGATATGCATAAACGCACGCTTGAGGGATTTATGAATCTGGCCGAGCAAATGGGTGATGCCATGCGGCCACCCTCGGCAGAAAAAGAGCCTGAAGAACAACCCAGGGCAGCCCCAAAACCACGCCGACGCAGCAAAAAAGCGGACCAATAACTGTAAAACAGGAGAAACTCATGAGTAAAGGTGACGACCAATTCACAATGGAACCTATGCGCATGTGGCGCGAGTGGGTTCAAAAGTCAGAACAACAGTGGAGCGAAGCGCTTACCGGAGCGATGGCTGACGAAAAAGCAAGCAAATTATTCGGCCACTTTTTTCAAGAATGGCTGCATGCGCAAAACATGTTTACCGAAATGGTTGGCCAGAACCTGGCCAGTATGAATTTACCCTCTCGCACCGATGTGATTGACGTTAAAGATCGTTTGGGCGAGGTCGATGACACCTTGACCATACTGATTACCGAAATCCATAAGCTAAAAAAACAACTGGCTGAAACTGCCGCTGGCAGTCACCCAGAAGCAACAAAAGCGAAACCAAAGCGTACGCGCAAGCCACCCGCAAAACCAGGCGCCAGTGCTAAATCGTAATTAATACCTGACAACAGAACCAGGGGCCCGGATGACTAACCAACAGGACATTGATCAGAAGATCGGTGCCGCAGTGGCCAAAATATTGGCGCGTAACGTAGATGGTCTCGACCATCTCGATCACCTGTCGCTGGATTTTGGCTCAACGCCAAAGGATATCATCCATTCCCGCGGCACCATGAAGCTATATCACTACCACCCGATTAGTGACGAAATTTATCGCGTCCCGGTAGTCATCGTTGCCCCTTTGATGAATCGCTACTACATACTGGATCTGGCCCCCGGACAGAGTTTTGTCGAGTACCTTGTCAAACAAGGCCTGGACGTCTATCTCGTCGACTGGGGTGTACCCAGGCAAGAGCACAAACATTATACGTTTGATCACTACGTCGACGAGTTTCTATCCGACTGCTTGCACCGGGTAGCCGAGGATTGTGGCGAAGAACAGGTTTCTCTGCTGGGCTATTGCCTCGGTGGCGTTATGGCGGCCATGCACACAGCACTCAATACGAACGGGAATATTAAAAACCTTGCCTGCCTTACGACCCCGGTTAACGCCGAAGGCATGCGACTTTATAAAAACTGGGCGAACAACAAAACATTCGACATCGATAAAATCGTCGACGAACTGGGCAATATTCCCGCAGGAATGATCGACAGCATGATGCAGGCGCTACGCCCGTTACAAAGAACCGCAGGTCGCCTGAACTTGCTAAACAATATACATAACGACCAGTTTGTCGAGGCCCACTACCGCTTTGAGCGCTGGGCAACCGACCAAATTCCCCTGGCGGGGGAAACCGCCAGGCAATTATTCAAGGATTTTCTACGCGACAACAAACTGGTCAATAAAACATTTACAATCAACGGCCGAAAGGTAGATTTGGGCAAGATTAAAGTACCCTTTTTACATATTGCGGCGTTGCACGATCACATCGTACCCACTGCCGCCTCGAAAGACCTGATGGGTCTGGTCGGCAGTGAGGATAAACTGGAAATCGTGCTTAAAGGCGGACACGTTAGCCTTGTCGCAGGTGGCAATGCTGTATTCAGGCTGTGGCCACAGGTAAGTGAATGGTTAGCCGAAAGGTCCGAATAATTCTCCGGCAGATCGACCGATACACCCTTAACCTGTTATCACCATTATTATTTTGGAGTAATCATTTTGACAACATTTCCTAAAGAAGTTGATTTAAGAAGTGGCAAGGCGTCGCTATCGTTAATGTCCGCTGGGGACGCAGTGGAAATACAGACCTTTGCCGCTAGCCTGCCCGCCCACGATTTAATGTTTCTACGTCGAGATATCGTCAAACCAGAGGTCGTCGACTCATGGTTAAAGAAAATTGATTCCGGAATCAACGTCACCGTGATAGCCAGAATCGACGCTACTATCGTGGGGTACGGCACACTGAGCATGGGTGACATCGATTGGTCACGGCACGTCGCTGAAATACGCATTATGGTTGCGCCGGACTGTCGAGAAACTGGTGTAGGCCGCACGTTAATACGCGAACTATTTAGACTCGCATTGGATCGCAATATAGAAAAAATATTTGCCCGCATGACAGTCGATCAAACCGGAGCGCGCAAATTGTTCCAGGAACTGGGTTTCCGCCCAGAAGCGCTCCTTGCCAATGAAGTCAAGGACAGAAGTGGCAAACTTCACGATGTGCTGTCATTAGCTGTCGACGTGGATGCTTTTCTGGCAAGACGCGACGTCTACGGCCTTAACCCCTAAACAGGTTATCAATCAGTCGCGGCTACTGAGTTCCGACCCCCGTGCAAAAATCCAGTACGGCCAGATTGAGCACTGCTGCTGCGTCAAAATCGCTTGTATTAAAAAGACACTTGGGTGGCCGCAGAACCCTTAGCCCTGCCACCAGGGTTTAATGCTAACCGCTAATAATCGGCAGTATCAAACGAGAAGAATGATGCCGGTCGTGAAAAACTGTCTGCAGTGCAGACACACTGCTTACAGCCTCCAAGGTGGACTCTCCAGTATTTGGATTGCGGTCATAGCGGGGGAAATCACTGGACGTGATAATCACCCGCAAACGGTGACCCGCTTTAAGAACGATTGCCGTCGCCAGTAAATTGATCTGCCACTTCACCGCCTCGCCTGCCGTGAAGGCTTGGCCGGTCTGGTGCGTATGGTAGGACGCGCGCAATACGCCATCACAAATATTGTATGTTTTACCATCGGGGCGCACATCACATAGCTTGATCATCCAGTCGGTATCCACCGCGGACGTGCTGGCGTGCAGCTCCGCGGTAACCGCCCCGACCAGCTCCAGATCTTCTGTCAACTCCGCCGACGTAAACACCAGCACGTCGCGCCGGCCGAGTATCGGCGACTGTTCGAGTGGCCCCGGTGTAAATTTCGGCGGCATGAGCAGCGTGCCACCACAGGTCGGGCAAGGGTCTTCGGGATCGTAAACATAACTGATGGATGACACCTCAGCCCGAGGCTGCTCCGGTCCGAATGTACCATCAGCACCGAGATACCAGGTTGTTGGCTTCGCTCGGGCGGGTGGCCACTCCTGTTCATCGCGCCAGCGATTAATACCCTGCACAAAAACTTTTACCGGCGCTTCGCTATCAATACCGTTAGGCTCATCCTTGAGCCAGCGACTAAACCAGCGCAATTGCAGCGTGGTCAGATCCTCCCGCAAGTCCATAAACAGCCCGCTGCTACGAAAACCAAAATCAACCTGCCCAACCATATTCATAAACATCGCGTGGGACCATGGTCCAATTATCATTCTGGTGTTCGCGCGTGCCACCTCGGTACCGGCGTGGGTCTTCATACCGGCAAAATGCTCGAGATCGGCGCCCAGCAACATGTCATACCACCCGGCTATAATAAGCGCTGGCACTTTGACCGATGCATAACGACTGTTAAACAGCATGCCATCCGTCCAGGCGTCCGGCACCGGGTGTTTAAACATTTCATATAAAAACGGTACGAAATCCTCATCCTCTTTGTGCCCGGCGGTCAACTCAGCTAACGGGCGTTCGCGCACCAACTTATCAAAATCATCATTAGCATCGGCAAGCTCCGCCAGACGCAAGCCCAACTCGGGTAACCCCTTACCCGATCGAAACAACGCCGCCGGACCAATAACGCGCAACGCCCACGTGAACAAAGTCGCCAGCTGTAGTGCCCCGTCGCGCCAAAAATTATTCCGCCAGAACCCGTTTGGCGCAGTGGTGGGGGAAATTGCCCGCAGCGCCTCGTGACCAGAAGCCGCACCCAACCAGGTATTGCCTCCCATATAAGACAAACCGTAGCAACCGACAACGCCAGCGGACCAGTCCTGTCGTGCGGCCCAGTCAATGGTGTCCGCGCTATCTGGCTCTTCGTCCCGATACGGGAAAAACACCCCTCCCTCGGATGCCCAACGCCCGCGCACATCCTGGATTATTACTACAAACCCCGCAGCGGCCGCTCGGACAGGATCCAGCGTCGCGGCTGTAATAAGCCACAGCTCCTTATTGTAGGGCGTACGCTGCACCAGAACCGGATACTGCCCGCTATCCGCCGGCCGATAAACGTCCGCTCTTAAGGTCACGCCGTCGCGCATGGGGACAGCCACGTTTTTATCGATACTTACATTCATAGAGGACCTGACCAGCTTGTTAACGAATGGACAACTAATACCGCAGGTGTACCACGGCGAGGAATTACCATGGCGAACCCGTCATCTATGACACGAGACATCTGTCATGGAAGGAGGCTACACCCAGCCCATACATTTTACTGAATAGCGTGGCGGACTTCATCAACGCGCCATCGTCCGCGTCCAACACTAGATACCGATACAAGTGTTGCCCACCAAGGATGCTGCATTGTAAACGGGCAGCGGTGCGCCACATAGAAAATGAGCGACTGATCTCACCGCCTATAAATACTTTTAAAGTATCAGTTGGTCGGCATATTCGCCGTGATGGTTTTTTTGCGCTTGTTGCGCTGCACAGTCATGGAAATCTTTTCGCCTTTCTCGTAGCTCATCAGGATGTGCATCACCTGCCGCGGCGTACTCACTTCCCGTTCACCACAGGACAGAATGACATCCCCTGGGCGTAGACCAGGGATACTTTCCTCACGAATATTGACCACCAGCACACCTCGGTTGACACCGAAATACTGCCCCAGCCCCGCATTTAATTCCGCCAGTTCCAGCCCGTTTACCAGGGTCTCAGGCAGCGCAGTAGTCGGCTCGTTACGGGTTTCCAGAAACGGCAACGAACGAATGGCGTTTTCTATATTGGCTTCCAGCTCGGGAATGATCATCGCCAACTCGGTGCCAATATCCCGTGGAATATACGGCCTGCCCCGTTCCGTTCTCGGACGCTCGTGCATAATCGAATCGCAACCGGTGCCGCGCTCACAGAACAGTTCAAGTTTGCGGGATTCTGCCACAATGCTGCGTTCGAGCTGCTGCGCACCCCGTTGCAGTAAAAGTACAATTTCCTCCCCCGGTTTAACCTTTTCGAGCAACTGGTAAGCGTTATGAAGTAACGCATCAGCATCTGCGGGCGCAAGCACCACACCGTCGCTGGGCTGCAGAGAAACGCCGTTAATGGCGCGCACAACATCCCCTTCCCGGACATCCGCGCGCGCCGCCGGAGCGTCCGGTAACGTGCGGATAACTTTTACGCCAAGTACATTGTCTGGCATCAGAATAATGCCGAGAAAACCTCGTTGTGAATAACCTGATCCCTGATCTTCCATGACCAGGGCCAGGTTGGTACGCGCCTTGTGCAGCTCCCGTCGGGCTTGCTGCAACTCTTCGCGCGCTTTGCCGAGCTCCGCATCCCTTGCGGATTCCCCCTCGTCAACC
>JBFIHG010000028.1:0-36719 GCA_041601945.1 Porticoccaceae bacterium
GGCGACGTTGTTGCGCAAAGTCTTGCGGAAGTCGAGCTGGCCGCGATTCTCCCGCTTACGCTTTTTGGCGTACATGGTGCTCAGGCGCTGCGCCATTTTCCGCACCAGGTCGTGCATGATATGAAAATCTCTTTGCTCGACATTGGATAGTTTGGCGCTTTTCAGATGATCTTCACGGAGTGTCAGTGCCGCGTTGCGCCCATACATGGAGAGTTGTTGCTCGACGAAATCCCGCACCTCCTCATACAGATACGCCCTGGCGTCGCGCAGGGCACCCGCTGCGGCGATAGCGGATGGGCTATCGCTCTTGCCGAGGGTGGCTATTTCAGCCTGAATGTCCCGTAGCCCCATATTTTGCATAATCTGCTGGGTGTAGAGACTTTTTTGCGTGAAAAACCAGATATCGGTCAGGCCCACTGCCCGCGCGGCATTGCGCATTTCAATATTCAGCCCGACCGCATCCTGCGCAAGTAACATTTTGGCCAGCGGCGATTCGCCCGTGTAATCCTGCTCGCCGTTTTCCGGTTGTTGTGCCGCATCGGCGTCGGCGGTTGTGGCATCCTGATCGGCGTCAGCTGAGGAATTGTTTTGAAAGGTGTTGGTATTAAAAAATTGATCGAAACACTCGTTGATTAAGCGTTCGTCCTCAATCGACTTGGCGAGGCTGACGAGCAATGCATCCTTGAGGATGGAGCGGCTGCGGTAGCCCACCAGAGAGACTGCCTGGCTGGTTTCTATGCTGTCAGATGGCGAAATTTTCACGCCTGCCGAGCGTACCGCCTTGTAGAAATCTTCCAGGGTCTGTTGCACTGTTTACTTACCTGAAGTTGTATTGCCCGAGCCTGGTGATAACAACTTATTTTGTCGAATATTGGTGCGCTTTGTCGACAAAGGTTCTGAGATGATCCTGCGTGGCAACGATGTCTGTCTCAAATTTTAGCAGAACATTCAGAGTTTGCCTGACCATGGCTGGTTCCAGGTGCTCGGTGTGCAATAGCAGCAGTGTTTTGGCCCAGTCAATGGTCTCGGATATGGACGGTACTTTTTTCAGATCCAGATCCCGCAATTGTTGTACGAAACTCACCACTTCGCTGCGCAGGGTTTGCGACAATTCCGGCACTCGCGTCGATAAAATACGGCTTTCGAGTTTTGCATCTGGATAGGGGACGTACAAATGCAGGCAGCGGCGCTTCAGGGCATCGCTCATTTCGCGGCTATTGTTGCTGGTTAAAAATACCAGCGGCGTGGTGGTCGCCTTGATGGTGCCGAGTTCCGGAATCGAGACCTGGAAGTCCGAGAGTACTTCCAGTAAAAACGCCTCAAATTCATGGTCTGATTTATCCACTTCGTCGATCAGAAGCACGCAGCCATTTTTTTCGTGGAGCGCTTTATATAACGGGCGCGGCTCGAGAAAACTTTCCGAGAAAAAAATATCTTCGTGGCTGTGTATTTTGTCCACGGATTCGCGCAGGGTATTGGCATCTTCCAGTAACTCGCCGAGTTTGTCCTTGAGTAGTTGTGTGTACAGCAATTGTTTGGCGTACTTCCACTCGTACAGTGCTTTCGATTCATCCAGTCCTTCGTAACACTGCAGGCGCACTAATGGTACGTCGAGAATCTGCGCGGTGGTTTTGGCCAGCTCGGTTTTACCGACCCCCGCCGGTCCCTCTACCATAACGGGTTTTTGCAGGTTGTGAGCGATGTACACGCAAGTGGCGATCTGGTCGCTGCAAATATACTTGGCTTCTTCAAAGCGCGCCTGGATTTCGGCGACTGAGTTAAATTTGTCCTGGTACAGATTTTT
Source organism: Porticoccaceae bacterium (assembly GCA_041601945.1). Lineage (GTDB taxonomy): Bacteria > Pseudomonadota > Gammaproteobacteria > Pseudomonadales > Porticoccaceae > JBFJKD01. The sequence continues at coordinate 1,805 of JBFIHG010000028.1, forward strand.
CATAAGTCTCTTTACATTGAATTTACGTTACTAAACAGCACAGGTGCTGCTGATAATAGTTGGCAGTGGCATCCGGTTACGTGCGCCGCAGGGCGCTTGTGGCCAATGCTCGGTAAGGCGCTGCACAGGTTATCTGGTCAGGGCACTGACGCGACTGGCGGTAGCCTTGCCGCCAATGCTGAGCAATAACTGGATATCGTGGCCAATGGCTATTGCCTGCGGGCAGTCCTGCCACGCTTCCGACAATATCTCCTGCGTCCTGGCGATCAGGGCTCGCGCACCAATAATCAGCGTGGTCAGGTCGGCAGACTGGCCCTGTTGATCGAGTATGTCCGCGGCCATTATACCCAACTTCGCAGTGCAGTCCGCCAGACAGATAGCGGTACCTGCCGCGTGCGCGTCCCAGGACGTCCGTTTTGCCAGCAGTAAGTCAATCTGCGCTTGCAGCGCTCCGGCAAGTGGGCACAGCATTAACCCATCCTCCAGGGAGCGCAGGGGGTTGGCAATGGCCGCAAAGCCGTTGCCGGGCTCCCCAATCAGTGACGACGGGGGAACCCGGCAGTTGGCCAGGTGCATGGTGGCGTGGCCAAGCGGGTGCAGGCCCGCAATGTCGGACTGAGGTGTGAGCGACAGGCCTGGGGTATCACGGGGTAGTAAAAAAGTTGAATAGTGTTTGCGCTCGCCCTCGCGGCGCGTAATGGCCAGCACCAAAAACCAGTCGGCATAGGGGCCGTGGGTGATAAAGGTTTTGCGGCCGTTAATCAGGAAGCCCTTCCCCTGCGCTGTGGCGGTGGTCGACAGATGCTTTGGATGGGCGCCGACGCCGGGCTCCGATATGGCGATGGCGCACAGACTCCGTCCGCTGCGCACGGCAGCGGTGCATGCTGCTGTTACCTCTGTGCGGGCATGTTGAGCCAAAAAATGCAGTGCCAGTTGCTGTCCTAGCCAACCGGTTGTGAGCCCGGCGCTGCGACTTAAATGGGTCAGGGCGGAACCGGCGACAGCCAGTGTGTGCCAGAAGCCCGCTGGCGCTGAGTCGAGCCCGGTATTCGCGGGCGCTGTACTTGGTGCGGAAGTGGTCGCTGGGTCAAATTCATGTAATCCGCACTCCGCCATATCGCGCCACAGGGCCAACGGGAATTCCGTAGTGGCCAGGGCTTGTTCAAAATCCAGAGCCCCACATTTATGTGCCACGCTGCGGTAAACCGGGTGATGTTGCAGATGGTGGTGCATGATGATCAACGGCCTAATGGGAACAGGTCAGCATTCTAGCCTGATAGCTGTACTTGTGTAGGGCCATACGCTTTGTCTATGCTGTTCGCTATGAATGGCAATGAAGACAGTAAGCTGTTTCGCGATACCGTCGGGCCGGTATTGCCCTTGTCGGTGAACCGCACCCGGCCGCGTGCCGGGGTTGCGGGTGGCGCGATCGCGGTGAGTGCACGCAACAAGGGCGCACGAGATCGCGCAGAAGGTGAATTGGGTCCGTCCCGAGCCTTGCACCTGTCGGGCGCTGCACATGTGCTGCAACCGGTTGAGCCGTTTGCGGTGATCAGTTTCAGGCGCCCCGGCGTGCAGGATCGCCAGATTCGCAAATTGAAACGAGTCCGGTACGATGACGCTGCGACACTCGACCTGCACGGCCTGACGGTTGTCCAGGCCCACGCAGCGGTGCAGCAGTTTATTGCTAAGGCCGCCGAGCACGGGACGCGCTGTGTCCTGATTAGTCATGGCAAAGGAGTGGGGCGTGCCCGCCCCGCGCTACTGAAAAGCTGGGTAAATCAGTGGTTGCGGGATATGGCTGGGGTGCTCGCTTTTCACAGCGCGCCGCCGCAATACGGTGGTGCAGGCGCCACCTGTGCATTAATCGCCAAATGTTGAGCCGAACCACAGCGCTAGTATCGGCTAACCCAGGGTAAACGACGTTTTATTTGTGGCCCATCGACAGTCGCCGGTTGTCGCTTTAATACGCCGGTTGATGAGACCTCGCGCGGGTGTCTGGATGTCAATGCAACCGCTGCCGCTGGTCCCCTAAAATGACCGATAGAGTCGATCCGCACCGCACCGGGTCAAGTATTGGGCGTAATGGGCCGATACCATGGCAATCCACGGCGCTTCCGCGACCAACTGTCGAGGTTGCCCGGACGGGTAATTTGGCGTAGAAGGATAGATTCGGTAAAGATAACCCAAGCAAATCAGAATGTCGGCGTGAAGCGGACTTCTGGTATCTGTTGGCACTGCGGGCGTAGTACAGCCTGTGTGTGACGATTGACCTGGAGCAGTTCTGAACCTAATGGTAACAAAGCGCATAAAAACAGGTAGCGAAGGGCGCGACTTCCGGTTTTGGCTGCCGGCAGCGATTGCTGTGGTAATCGGTCTGCTGATCGCGGGCTGGAGCGCTTTTCGCTATACCACTTTGGATCAGGAATTTCGACGCACGAGTGTCGCACACTGGCAAATCGTGTTGGCGCGCTTACAGCAGCCCATGGGAGCCCGTCTCGAGGCTGTCGCAAACAACGGCGCAGCCGGAAAAGAGGACGGCGAAACGGTCGACCGACTGATGCGTAGCTTTCCAGCGGGCGACGGAATAACTCTGGCGTTAATCGACAGCACTGGCACGGTTCTGTTCGCTAATCGGCCAGGGCTAAACAATCGGCCTGTGACTGCTGCTTTACCGAATTTTGATCACGCTGTGGCGGGGACATCGCGCGGCCCCGGGCAGGTGCCACTGGTACAGGTGAATAAACAACGCCAGTTGTATGGCTACGCCGGGGTGACTACACGCTCGGCTACCAATGCCATAGTTGCGCCGACAGGGGGCTCAACACCGGCAGCCGACGCTGTACTTTTTGTGCACCAGGATCTGACAGTGAGCGCCGCGCCGCTACTCAGAAGGTTGGCGGTGGAGGTCGGCGTGCTGTTTTTTATGGGGCTGGTCACGGTGATTGCGGTGGTTGTAAGTCTCCGCTATTTCGTTATCCGGCCTTTGCAAATAATTCAGGGGAGATTGTCAGCCAACGACGGTGCGGATGATTCGCCACCGCTGGGTCTGTTAGGTACGCACGCTGGCAAGGTCAGCCGAATATCGAGGGAGCTCGACGAGGCAACTGCTACTCTGCGCGATCGAGAGCAACGCCTGGATCGCATTCTGCAATCCATCGCCGATGGGGTGATCGCCGTCGATCGCGAAGTCCGAGTCGAATGGTTAAATCCGGTGGCGGAAGCCCTTACCGGATGGTCTCGCAACGAGGCGCTGGGTCTGCCCCTTGCCACGGTGTTTCCGGCCATCCACGGGCGGACCGGAGAAACGGCATACGATGCTTTGCAAGGAGTGCTGGTTGCCGGCAAGGTGCGCGAGGAGGAGGATAGCCTTATTTTGACCGATCGGCAGGGGTTGCGGCACGATATCAGTGCTAGCGCCGCACCGATATTTGGTGCCGATGGACATACGACCCAAGGGGCGGTGCTGACCTTTCGCGATCTGTCGGATTATTACCGCACCCGCATGGAAAGTCACTTGAATGCAATTGCATTCGATACGTCGGCGCCACAGCTGATTGCAGATAGTGATGGCACGATAATCCGGATGAATCAGGCTGCAATTGATGTCAGCGGGTTTTCCCGGGATGACGTCCTTGGACAAACATTGCAGGGATTTATTTTTGGCATAAAAAAGCGCCCAGATTTAGCGCGATTTTTCCAGACAAAAACTGCATCGGAAACCTGGACGGGGCGCAGTACGCGAAGGACCAAAAAGGGGGGCATACTGCATTTTCTGGATGTGATTACACCCATCTGCAATGAACGCGGCGAGTTGATTAATTACGTCGTCAATTTTCAGGACGTTACCGACCTGGTGAATGCGTCGAATGCGCTACAACAAACTGAACAAAATTACCAAACCCTGGTCGACGCCATGCACGATGGCGTCTTGCTCCTTTCTAACGGTCTGATACTGGAGTGTAATCAAGCGCTATGCGATATGCTGGGTCGAAAAAAAGAAGAACTACTAGGCAAAACCATCGCCCAGATATCGCCGCCCACGCAGCCCGATGGTAGTTCCTCCAGCCGGCCGTTGAAGGATATTCTTGGTGGTGCTGGCGGCGGAACATCGGCGGCTTTTGAGTGGAGCCTGTTGGGTGGCGACGGCAAACCGGTACTGATTGAGGCCGGGGTTAAAAGAACCCTGTGGGCCGGTGAAAAAGTGACGTTGTGTACGATCCGCGATATTAGCGAGCGCCACCAGCATGAACAGGAACGCCAGCTACTATTTAAGCGCCTCGGTCGCAAGGATCGTATGACCGCACAGGCGGCGAAAATCGGCGGCATTGCCACCTTTGAGGTCGATCTGGCTACGGGCATGATTATCGACTATGTCGGCGTTGAGGAAATGTTAAATTTTCCTGTTGGCAGCAGACTGCTATCCGTTGAAGGCTATTTGCAATGTGTACATCCAGAAGATCGCGAAGGGGTCGCCGCAAAAATAGCCGGGGGAATAACCGACGGAGCATCGATGCTTAACGAGCATAGAATAGTCTGGCCTGATGGCGCTGTGCGCTGGACGAAAAGTAATGCCGAGGTGGAATACGACGCTGACGGTACGCCGCTATTTATGCGCGGGGCGTTTATTGATATCACCGATTACAAGCTGGCGCAGGGACAAATCGAGCAACTCGCCTACTACGATGCCCTGACTGGTCTGGCCAATCGCCGTTTATTACTGGATCGCCTGCGGCAGGCCTGCGCCAAGGCGCAGCGCAACGGCGAACACGGTGGGGTACTGTTTATCGATCTCGATCGATTCAAGCTGTTGAACGACAGTCTTGGTCATCGCGCGGGAGATGACCTGTTGCAAAAAGTTGCCGGACGCTTGCGCGAGGCGCTGCGCGATGAGGATACCGTGGCACGCCTCGGGGGGGATGAGTTTGTGGTAGTCCTGCCGACTCTGGGAACATCCGCCATGGAAGCAGCCCATCAGGCCCATCGCGTGGCGGAGAAAATTCGCGAAATGTTGGCGACGGTGTACGAAGTGGATGGGCCAGGTTATTACCTCTCGGGTAGTATTGGTATAGCGCTGTTTCCGTCCGACGGAGAAAACGCGGAGGTGATATTGCACCATGCGGATGCCGCAATGTATGTGGCCAAGAACAACGGCCGCAATACGATTGCTTACTACGAGCATAGCTTGCAGGACGACGCGGACCGACGCCTGGCGCTGGAGCAGGACTTGCGCAGAGCGGTTGAGCTCGAACAGTTGGAGCTTTATTACCAACCGCGCATCGACGGTGGCAAAGTGGTGGGCGCGGAGGCATTGTTGCGCTGGCATCATGGGAGCCGTGGTGCAGTGTCGCCACTGGATTTTATTCCGGTCGCCGAAGATACAGGCTTGATCTACCCGCTGGGCAAATGGGTCATGAAGACTGCCTGCAACCAGCTTGCGCAGTGGAATGCGGGGCAGGGTGGTGTTGCCGTGAGCATTGCTGTGAATGTGAGCCCCGTACAGTTTCGCCATCCAGATTTTGTCGGCTGCGTGACACATAACTTACGGCGTACGGGGGTCGATCCCCGGCTCCTGACGATTGAAATTACCGAGGGGACCCTGATTGAAAATATGGATGATACCGTTTGCACGCTAAATCAGCTGAAAGCACTGGGGGTAAAGGTTTCCATTGACGATTTTGGCACGGGCTACTCGTCCCTCTACTATCTGAAAAATTTGCCCCTGGACGAAATCAAGATTGATCAATCCTATATTCGCGATATTCTGACGGACGCCAGCGACCTGGCGATTGTCGACAGTATTATTGCGATTGCCGATAACCTGGGGCTGGTGCTGGTGGCGGAGGGAGTGGAAACTATCGAGCAGGCGCGCTTACTGCGCAAGATGGGTTGTGACTGCCACCAGGGTTTCCTCTACTCCAAAGCGGTTGAGGCCACAGTATTTACCAAGCAATTTTTGTCGGCCGAGACCACCAACGTCCTGTCATTTGACCGGGCATCCGCATAGCGCTCGTTTTTTTTTCTATGTAATCCCCGTTAATTTCCCAACTGTTCAATTTTTGATCAGAATTGCTCGACCTTGTTCGATAGCAGTTAACCCGGTGAATCAAAAACTCCTGTGCCCGGCGCTTTCGTTGAGGGCTGGCGATTGAGGGCTGGCGTCAAACCACTCCACGCCTGTTGCGGTTCTCGACTTTTGCTGGTTTGGGGTTAGAATAACTTTGTCAACTCAGAATGGCACCTGTCATAACTACAAATACAGAGGGCTTATGAATATCAATATGTTATTTCCTCCCGTGTTAGGCGCGCTGGGACTGATCTGCGCGTTTATTCTCTACCTGATGGTAATGCGTTATCCGCCGGGTGAAGACAAGATTAAAAAAATTGCCGATCAAATTCATCTGGGTGCGATGGTATTTATGCGCCGCGAATACTCCATGCTGGCCATGTTTGCCGGTGCGCTGCTGGTGATTATTTACCTTTCCCCCCTCGGCTATAACACCGCACTGGCTTTTCTGGTGGGCGCGCTCAGCTCCGCCAGCGCTGGGTGGCTGGGCATGTTTGCCGCGACCAGGGCCAATGTACGCACGGCCACCGCGGCGAATACGGAGGGTGCCGCCTCGGCGCTGGCGGTTGCCTTTTATGGAGGCTCCGTTATGGGGCTGTGTGTCGCGTCCCTGGGCCTGATTGGTCTCGGCGGACTGTATTATTTCTTTAGTGGCGACATGGAGCATATTCACGCCATCCACGGTTTTGGGATGGGCGCTTCTACGGTGGCACTGTTCTCCCGGGTGGGAGGCGGTATCTTTACCAAAAGCGCCGATGTGGGTGCCGATTTGGTGGGCAAGATCGAAGCCGGTATCCCCGAGGATGACCCCCGCAATCCCGGAGTTATTGCCGACAACGTGGGCGACAATGTCGGCGACGTGGCGGGTATGGGTTCGGATATTTTTGAATCCTATTGCGGAGCGATGATAGCGTCCATCGCCATAGCGGCCACTATGGTGAGCGATCCCGCTCAGGTGGCCAAGATGTCCCTGCCATTAGCTTTGGCCAGTATCGGGCTGGTGGCGTCGATTATCGGTATTATCGTGGTGCGCATGCGAGCCAAGTCGGAACCGGGCGCGGCGTTGCGCACCGGTACGATCGCCGCGCCGGTGTTGTTTGTTATCGCCGCTTACGTGTTGATTGAACGCATGGGTATTGAAGTTAGCGTTTGGTATGCAGTGGTCAGCGGTGCACTGGGTGGCATCTTTATTGGTCTGGTGACCGAGTATTACACTGGCGGTGCTCCGGTACGTAAAATTGCCAAGTCGGGAGAGACGGGTCCAGCGACGGTGATGATTACGGGGCTCGCTGTCGGCATGCAGTCCGTCGCTTTGCCTATTCTGTTTATTGCCGCGATTATTTACGTCTCCACCGGCCAGGCGGGGCTGTATGGGGTTGGTATCGCCGCCGTTGGCATGCTTTCCACGGTGGGAATCACCATGGCTATTGATGCCTACGGACCGGTAGCGGATAACGCTGGTGGCATTGCCGAGATGGGGGGCATGGGCAAGGCGACGCGGGATATTACTGACTCTCTGGATGAATTGGGTAATACCACGGCGGCTATCGGCAAAGGTTTTGCGATTGGCGCGGCGGCGCTGGCGGCACTGGCGATTATTGCGGCGTTTGTGGAAACTGTGGCAGTACACAATCCCGAATTTACCCTGCAATTATCCGATCCCGATGTGTTGGTGGGGCTGTTTATCGGCGGCATCATTCCGTTCCTGATTGCCGCCATCACCATGACAGCGGTTGGTGACGCGGCGTTTGACATGATTCATGAGATTCGCCGCCAGTTCCGGGAAATCCCCGGATTGCTGGAGGGGACGGCCGATCCGGATACCGCCAAATGTGTGGATATTGCAACCTCCGCGGCGCTACGCAAAATGATACTGCCCGGGGTTATCGCGGTGGGCTCTCCGCCACTGGTGGGTTTCCTGCTCGGTGCAGAGACGCTGGGCGGGATGTTGGCCGGCGCTCTGTTAGGCTGTGTGTTGATGGCGCTGATGATGGCTAACGCTGGTGGGGCCTGGGATAACGCCAAGAAATACGTGGAAAAGGGCAACCTGGGCGGCAAGGGGTCTGCAACACACTCCGCGGTGGTAGTGGGCGACACAGTAGGCGATCCCTTCAAGGACACCTCTGGTCCTGCTATGAATATTTTGATTAACGTAATGGCTATTGTGAGCTTGGTAATCGCGCCACTGCTGTAGGCCGTGGTTTACAGGGAAAAGGCGCTCATAATTTGAGCGCCTTTTTTTTGGGCGGCTATGGTCGGGCTGTCGTCGGCAGTTAATGGCTGTTTTGATCCCGCGCGGCGACGCGATAGCCGAGGGCTTCGGTGAGATGCGCCGTGCTCACCTTCGCGCTGACCTGCAGATCGGCAATGGTGCGCGCGACTTTCAGAATGCGGTGGTAGGCGCGGGCCGATAACCCGAGCTTGTCGATGGCGCGGTGGAGTAACGCCTGTTGCGACTTGTCCAGCACGCAGATTGTGGCGAGCTGAGTGTGGCTCAACACGCTGTTGAGGCCCCCCTGACGTGCGATCTGTATCCGTCGCGCGGCGCTGATACGCTGGCGAATGGTGCTGTTAGTTTCGCCCTCTCGGGGTGTGTCGGTCAGATCTCGTCGCGGTACCGGGTGCACTGGCACCTGCAGGTCGATACGATCCAGCAATGGCCCTGAAATGCGGTTCTGATAACGGTTGACCTGATCTGGTGTGCAGCGGCAGCGGGTGCTGCCAAAATAGCCACAGGGGCAGGGGTTCATGGCGGCCACCAGCATAAAGCGAGCCGGGTATTCGGTGCGCGCCTGAATACGGGAAATCATAACGCGCCCGGATTCCAGCGGCTCGCGCAATACCTCCAGCACCCGACGCGGGTACTCGGGTAATTCATCGAGAAATAACACACCACCGTGGGCCAGGGAAATTTCTCCCGGGCGCGGTGAGCTGCCCCCGCCCACCAGTGCCGCCGCCGACGCGGTGTGATGCGGGGCGCGAAAGGGACTCTGGTAGAACTGCTCCCGCAAACCGTAGCCCGCAACCGAGTAAATAGTCGCGACCGTAAGCGCGGTTGGATCGTCCAGTGCGGGCAGTATGCCCGGCAGGCGACTGGCCAGCAGTGTTTTACCTGCGCCCGGCGGGCCGATTAGCAGCAGATTGTGATGCCCAGCAGCGGCGATTTCCAGCGCGCGCTTGGCCTGGTGCTGGCCGATAATATCGCTCAGACTGTCTGCCGTTGATGCAATATCAGGCGGACTAAAGCTGGGTTGAGGGAGATCCGCCGCACCCCGCAGGTGCGCGCAAACGTCGAGTAGGTGATCGGCTGTAAACATCGGTGTGGCTTTTGCCAGCGCACCTTCGGGGCCATTGGCGCTGGGTAAAATCAGGCGGTGCTGGTCCCGTCCGCAGGCAAGCGCCGAAGGCAACACACCGTCCACGGCACGCAATTCACCAGACAATGCCAGCTCGCCGATAAATTCATAATCAGCCAGACTTTCTGCGGGCAGCTGTCCGGAGGCGGCCAGAATGCCCAGAGCGATGGGCAGGTCGAAACGACTGCCCTCTTTGGGGATGTTGGCAGGAGCGAGGTTGATGGTAATGCGTCGCGGCGGAAACTCGAAATGGGCGTTTAGCAGCGCGCTGCGTACCCGGTCTTTACTTTCCTTTACCGCAGTTTCCGGCAGGCCGACGATGTTCAGGCTCGGCAGTCCGTTAGACAGGTGTACTTCGACGGCGACGGCGGGGGCATCTATACCGATTTTTGCACGGGTGTGAACAATGGCGAGTGTCATGAGTGGTTTTCTTCCCTGAAGTATTTGCTATCGGCTCTCCGGCCGAGGTTAGCGCGGCGCTTGTCCGCGCAAAAATAGCGCCCCCGCTACTCGGTATTGGGCGATTGCGTGGCCAGCTGTTGTTGTAACTCCTGAACGGTTTTTTCCAGGCGGTCGAGGGTTTCGCGCGAGCGGGCCAGCACTGCGCACTGAACGTCGAATTCTTCCCGCGTGACCAGATCCATTTTATCGAAAGCGGTGCGGGCTACCCGTCGTATTTGTGCGCGCATTTCATTGTCCACGGACGCCAAATCCTGACCCCACTGGGATTCGAATTTCTGCATAAATTCGTTAAACACATCGCTGGGATTCATCGGGTCGATCCGGGTTAGCGGGTATTGGGTGATTTTACCCGGCGACGCCGGGGAGCACCAGCGGCGGCTAGGGACGTGGATGTCCCTAATTGGTGCAGGACCACAAATAGCTGGGAACAACGCGCACAAAGACGGTGCATATCGCCACAAAAAACGTCCCATATCGCCAACTCTGGAGGTTGGCACGTGTCCTGCATTGGAACATCGCAAGGTTGGTGGTTTTACTCCCGACAGTGACGTCGCAAGGGGTGGCGCAGCAGGATTTTTTGTACGCCGACGTATAGCCCCCTGAATGCAAACCTTATCGTAACCCGCGACTGGTGTCTGGGTCGCCGTAATTAATAAGGAGAACAGCTATGAAAATGATCACTGCCGTGATCAAGCCATTCAAACTGGATGACGTTCGGGAAGCTCTTGCAAATGTGGGTGTGCAGGGCGTAACGGTCACCGAGGTGAAGGGTTTTGGTCGACAAAAAGGCCACACTGAACTGTATCGTGGGGCCGAATATGTTGTGGATTTTCTGCCCAAGGTGAAAGTGGAAGTGGCATTGTCCGACGGCCTGGTAGAGGGCGCCGTGGAGGCCATTCTCAACGCGGCCAAGACCGGCAAAATCGGCGACGGGAAAATCTTTATTTCTGATCTGCAGGAAGCTGTACGCATTCGCACCGGCGAAACCGGGGACGAAGCGGTTTAGGTTTCTTAATACTTCCAATTGGGGGAATAGCATGGAAAACGATATTGTTCAGATCAAATACGCGCTCGATACGTTTTATTTTCTGGTATCTGGAGCGTTGGTCATGTGGATGGCGGCGGGTTTCTCGATGCTCGAAGCGGGGCTGGTACGCGCTAAAAATACCACGGAAATACTTACCAAGAATGTCGCGCTGTACGCGATATCCTGCGTGATGTATCTGTTGATGGGCTACACCATTATGTACGGCGGTAGCGCCAATGGCATTCTGCCCGACAGCTGGTTTGGCAATAGTATTGCCAACGCGACCACCGAAGCGGTGCTGGCCAGTGGCGGGGAGACCTACTATTCCGGGGCGTCGGATTTTTTCTTTCAGGTGGTCTTTGTGGCGACCGCGATGTCGATCGTATCCGGTGCCGTCGCGGAACGTATGAAGCTGTGGGCATTTCTGGCCTTTGCCGTGGTTATGACCGGTGTTATCTATCCCGTTGAAGGGATGTGGAAATGGGGCGGTGGATTTCTCGACGAGGCGGGATTCCTGGACTTCGCGGGGTCCGGAGTCGTGCATATGACCGGCGCAGTGGCGGCACTGGCCGGGGTGCTACTACTGGGGGCGCGCAAGGGCAAATATACCGCCGACGGTAAAGCCAACGCCATCCCGGGTGCCAATATGCCTCTGGCCACCCTTGGTATGTTTATTCTGTGGGTAGGCTGGTTTGGATTTAACGGTGGCTCGGAGTTGAAGTTGTCCAATATCGACGAAGCCAACGCCGTAGCCGATGTGTTTGTGAACACCAACGCCGCTGCCTGTGGCGGCCTGATTGCCGCATTGGTAATCGCCCGCCTGCTGTTTGGTAAAGCCGATTTGACCATGGCGATCAACGGTGCGCTGGCCGGTCTGGTGGCCATTACTGCCGAACCCCTGACACCGGGACCGATGCTGTCGACGGCCATTGGCGCGGTCGGCGGTGTGCTGGTGGTGTTTTCCGTCGTTGCCATGGACAAGGTTCGGATCGACGATCCGGTCGGTGCCATTTCGGTGCACGGTATCGTGGGGATATGGGGTTTGTTGGCAGTGTGTTTGTCCAACCCGGATGCCACCCTTGGCGCTCAGCTACTGGGAATAGCAGTGATTTTCGCCTGGGTGTTTGTTGCCAGTCTGATTGTCTGGGCGGTGCTCAAGGCGGTGATTGGTATCCGCGTTAGCGAAGAAGAAGAGTACGACGGCGTGGATCTGTCGGAGTGCGGTATGGAAGCTTATCCAGAGTTTACTTCTGCCAAATAGGCTGCATGTCGGGATAACATAACAGGATGTTTGCGAGAAACAATTTACAGGGGGCATTTGCCCCCTGTTTTTTTGTGATTAACTGGGTGCGTAGCCGGAAAATTCCGGCGGGTGATCAGGGTCAGGATAAATAGGCGAGTTGGTGGGTTTCCGTAGCGGGCTTGGGAAGGCAGAGGCGCAGATGAAGCGGGTGCATTTTTGCGAATGACGGTGTATCGTTGACCACTGCGTTATGACAAAAAAAGTATTGATCAAGAGGAATCAGCGAGTTATGAAACTTATTACGGCCATTATCAAACCATTCAAACTGGATGATGTGCGCGAAGCCCTGGCGGAAGTTGGCGTGCAGGGCATCACGGTCACCGAAGTCAAAGGCTTCGGTCGTCAAAAAGGGCATACGGAATTGTATCGCGGCGCTGAATATGTGGTGGATTTTCTGCCCAAGGTAAAACTCGAAATTGCGGTCGGGGATGAGATGGTAGACGCGGTCGTCGAGGCGGTAACCAAAGCGGCGAACACGGGTAAGATCGGCGACGGCAAAATTTTTATCACGTCCCTCGAAGAAGTTATTCGCATTCGCACGGGCGAAACTGGCGCGGATGCGGTCTGACCCACAAACCGGGATAACGCATGGTGCTCGGACGTATAGTTTGAGACCTGATGCTGACTGCGCCCTGCGTTAACCGGGGTTTCGTCCGCGGAGCACTGATCTCGAATCGATAGGGGGTGGGACAAGTCATTTAATAGCGCTGCCCCATAGGGCGGCGCTTTTTTATGGGCGTCTGTTACCGGGGTTTGCGGTGCGCGCGGGGGTGCGCAAGGTCGTAAGTTTTGGCCAGGTGCTGAAAATCCAGATGGGTGTAAATCTGTGTCGTCGAAAGGTTAGCATGCCCCAGCAATTCCTGCACCGCGCGCAGATCGCCGCTTGATTCGAGTAGATGACTGGCAAAGGAATGTCGCAGCATATGCGGGTTGACGCGCCCTGGCATGCCTTGTCGGACACTCAACTTGTGTAGACGCAGTTGAATGCTGCGATGGGATAGTCGCCCACCACTGCGGTTGATAAAAACGGCGTTATTATCCTGAGTGGCGGTCTGTGCCCGTTGTGTCAGCCATTGTCGCAATGCGGTTACCGCCAGTTTGCCCACCGGAACCGTGCGGGTTTTACTGCCCTTACCCGTAACCGTCACAGTACCGTCGCTGAAATCTACATCGCTTAGATTCAGCGCGCCGAGCTCGGCGAGCCGTAGCCCGGAAGAGTACAGCAGTTCCACAATGGCCCGATCGCGACAGGTAAACCAGTCGTCGCCGACCACCGCTACAAATTGTCCGGTCTGATCGACATCGAGAGTTTTAGGCAGCTTGCGCTGGCCTTTGGGTGCGCTGATGCCGGTTGCCGGGTTGGCCGCAATCCATTTGCGCCGCACCGCGAAATTAAAAAATGCTCTGAGTGACGCTAGCCAGCGCCCCAGGCTGGCGGGGGCCAATCCACCGCGATGCAGCGTGGCGAGGCATTGACGAATATGTTGGTCGTCCACCTGTTGCAAACTGTCGAGACTGGCGTGCACCGCCCAGGTTTGAAATTTTCTCAAATCGCGCAAATAGCCATTCAGGGTGTGTGCGGAAACCCTGCGCTGGTAGCGCAGATCATCCGCAAAGGCATTGGATTGCTCGTCAAACGGGAGTGCGGTAGTGGTGTCGGGCATGGTGTCACCCCGTCAGGTGATCAGGCGAGGAACAACCCGGTTTAGTATTTCGGCGATATAGCTAAGAAATAAGGTGCCCATGCTGCTGCGATAATACTTGGGGTCCGAGTTGCCCACCGCGAGAATTCCGAACGTATGGCCGTGGCTGAGGGGTACCGCCGCGACGGAGCCAATTTTTGCGCCGTCCTCACCGAACAGAAAGGCAAGTTCGTCGGGGCGCAAAATGCCGCAAATCGCACGATTGTTGCGTAACAGCGTGCCCACCTGGCTGTGTGCTTCGTCCAGACCCACTACGCGGGCTTCGCTGACCGGTATCTGCTTACTGTCTTCAAGCAGAATCAGATTGTAGTATTCAAGCTGGTAGTCGGTGCGCAGGCTGTTGTACAGAGTGTCCACCGTGCTTGCCAGGTCGCGAGCCTCGAGGATGGCAAGCACCAGGCGTTTGGTTTTTTCAAACAGCTTGTCATTGGCGCGCGCGGATTCCAGCAGGTTACTGAGGCGGTGGCGCATTTCAATATTGCGGTCGCGCAGCACGGATACCTGGCGCTCAATCAGCGACACGGCTTGCCCACTTTCATGGGGGAGCTGAATACTTTCCAGAAGCTTGGGGTGTCGCGTAAAAAAGTCGGGCTGTTCGGCAAGAAAAGCGGCCACACGCTCTTCGGTCAGTGAGCTGGACTTTTTGGTCGGGGGCGTTTCGCTACTCATATTTTTATGCGTCCCTGGTAGACCGTGGTGGCAGGGCCGGTCATCGCGACGGGTTGGCCTTCTCCTGGCCAGTTAATGTGCAAATCGCCACCGGTTAAATGCACCGTTACGGTAGAGTCTAGCAGGTCTTGTTGTATTCCTGCCACCACAGCGGCGCAGGCGCCGCTGCCGCAGGCCAGAGTTTCACCGACACCCCTTTCGTAGACCCGCAATTTAATTTCGGTGCGACTGATAATTTGCATAAACCCAGCGTTGACACGTTGGGCAAAGCGCGGATGTGATTCGATGCGCGCGCCCAGGGTGGCGACCGGAGCGGTGGTGATATCCTGCACCTGTACTACCGCGTGAGGATTGCCCATTGAGAGTGCTGCCAGGTGCACGACCTGATCGTCCAGCTGCAACTCATAGAGGAGGGCTGGCTGTTCGGCCTGAAAGGGAATCGTTTGCGGTGCGAAGCGGGGAACCCCCATATTCACGGTGATCTGGTTATCGCGATTGACCGTGAGTTGCAGTACACCAGCTTTGGTTTGTGCAAGGATATGATGTTTGCCAGTGAGTCGGCGATCGCGCACGAATTTGGCGAAGCAACGCGCCCCATTGCCACACTGTTCCACCTCACCGCCATCGGCGTTGAAGATACGGTAGTTGAAATCCACGTCGGGATCGGTGGGTGGTTCAACCACCAGCACCTGATCACAACCGATGCCAAAACGGCGGTCGGCCAGGCGGCGGGCCAGCGCTTCGGTGACTTGCACCTCTTGAGTAATGGCGTCGATCACGACGAAATCATTGCCCAGGCCGTGCATTTTGGTGAAGCGCAGTAACATAAGATGATTCCGTTGTTATTGTGTCGCGAACCGTGGCACTAAAAACCTCGACTGGTGACGGCAGCGCAGTCAGCGCTCCAGGTTATTCGGCAAAATAGCTTCGCCGCGCATTAAATCTGCAATGGTCTCCCGGGTGCGCACTTCATGTACCACTGCCCCATCAACCATAATCTCGGCGGGTCGCGGTCGGGTATTGTAGTTGGAAGCCATCACGAAACCGTAGGCCCCGGCCGAACGGATACACAGCAAGTCCCCGGCGGCAATCGCCAGTTCCCGGTCTTTGCCAAGAAAGTCTCCCGTTTCACACACTGGTCCGACCACATCGTATATTTTTGCGTGAGCCGACTGGTTGCCGGTGAGTTGCACTGGTTCGATAGCCATCCACGCCTGATACAACGCGGGACGCAGCAGGTCGTTCATGGCGGCATCCACAATCGCAAAATTTTTCTGGGGGTTCGATTTTAGCTGGTTGACACGGGTTAACAATACGCCCGCATTGGCGGCGATGGAGCGCCCCGGCTCGAAAATAAGGGTCAGATCGCGCTGCCCGATGCGCTGGCGAATCGCATCGATATAGGTCTGCGGGTCCGGCGGGGTTTCGTCCCGGTACCGCACCCCCAATCCGCCACCTAAATCCAGGTGCTCGATGGCTATGCCGTCCGCGGCCAGTTGTTCAACCAGCAATAAAATACGCTCCAGAGCGGCCAGAAACGGCGCCACGCTGGTGAGCTGCGAGCCAATATGGCAGTCGACTCCGACCACCCGCAGATGGGGTAATGTGGTCGCGTGGCGATAGATAGCGCGCGCATCCGCGATGTCGATACCGAACTTGTTTTCCGGTAATCCGGTCGAGATGTAGGGGTGAGTCCCTGCGTCCACATCCGGGTTAACCCGTATCGACACCCGCGCGACTTTACCGAGTTCGCCGGCCACTTGGTTGATAGTGCTCAACTCGGTTGCAGATTCCACATTGAAGCAGAATATACCCACTTCCAGGGCCCGTGCGATTTCCTGCGGTTGTTTGCCCACTCCGGAGAATACGGTTTTGGTAGGGTCCCCGCCCGCGGACAGCACGCGCTCCAGCTCACCTGCTGAGACGATATCGAAGCCCGACCCCAGTTGCGCCAGCAGGTTGAGCACGGCGATGTTCGAGTTTGCTTTGACCGCGTAACAAATCAGATGGGCACAATCCGCGAGGGCGTTTTGATAGGCCAGGAAATGTTCGGTAAGCGCTGCGCGGCTGTACACATAGGTCGGCGTTTCGTACTGCTCGGCAATGCTCGCCAACGGCACGTCCTCGGCATAGAGTTGGCCGTTGCGATAAGCGAAATGAGTCATGTCGGCGGTAGTTTAAGAGCCGCTTCCGGTCGCGTCTGAGCTGTCCTCGGATACGGGTTGGCTGGCTGGCTGAGTTGCGGCGGGGGCAGTGCTTTGCGGCTGTGCCGCGGGTTCCGGCAAATACAGTGGGCCTTTGTTGCCACAGGCGGCGAGCCCGATTAGCGACGTGATAATAAGCAGTGGGAGTCGGAAGGGCTTCATAAGTTTGCGCTGTCTCAAAAGGATTGTAGGGATTATGCGCGAAGTATAGCGGTACTACCGGCCAAGGCTCAATCACGTATACTGCCAACCGATTGTGCGGAGTGCAATGTGAACGAATCTGAATTTAATGTTCTGGCCGAAGATCTGGTTGAGTCTCTCGATCAGGCGTTGGAAGTCTGTGGCGCGGACCTCGATGTGGAGACCAGTAGCGGTCTACTGACAATTACCTGTGAAGCGACCGGCACGCAAATTATCATTTCTCGACAACCGGCCATGGCACAAATCTGGATGGCGGCAAAATCTGGCGGCTTCCACTTTAATTATGACGCTGGCGTCTGGCGGTGTTCGACCACAGCACAGACCTTGCAGGATATGCTCAGCGAGGCTTTGTCCAGGCAATGCAATGCCACGGTGCTGGTAAATTTTTAAACAACATCTACGTCCCAATGTCCCGCCCGGCAAGTCTGTCCCGGCCGCGCACTACTGCGGCCAGCACCTGATTCGGCGCGGTACCGCCCAGGTGGTTACGAGCGGCGACAGATCCTTCGAGGGTCAGCACGTCAAATACGTCCGCGTCAATGTGCGGCGAGAATACGCGCAATTCATCCAGGGTCATTTGCGACAAATCGCGACCACAGTCGATACCAAATGCGACTGCCTTACCGACAATATCGTGGGCGTCGCGAAACGCTACGTCCTTGCGCACCAGGTAGTCCGCCAGATCGGTGGCCGTGGCAAAACCCTGGCGCGCGGCGGCCAGCATGTTGTCCGCTACAACTTCCACTGCGGGCATCATCGCTGCGTAGGCCTGTAGACAGTCGCGCACCGTATCTACCGTGTCAAACAGGGGTTCCTTGTCTTCCTGGTTATCCTTGTTGTACGCCAGTGGCTGGGCTTTCATCAGGGTCAACAGGCCCAACAAGTGGCCGTACACCCGGCCGGTTTTACCCCGCACCAGCTCCGGCACGTCGGGATTTTTCTTTTGCGGCATGATCGAAGAGCCGGTGCAGAAGCGATCGGGAAGGCGAATAAAGCCAAATGCTGATGAGGTCCAAAGAATCAGTTCTTCGGAGGCCCGCGATAAATGGGTGAGCAACAGGCTCGCAAACGCGCAGAACTCGATGGCGAAATCGCGATCGCTGACGGAGTCCAGGGAGTTTTCTGTCGGCTGGTCAAAGCCCAGCAGTTGCGCGGTAAGGGCGCGGTCGATGGGGTAGGTAGTACCCGCCAGTGCGGCCGCCCCAAGGGGTGATTGGTTGAGCCGTTTGCGGCAATCTCGCAGGCGTCCGTAATCGCGGTCCAGCATTTCAAACCACGCTAGCATGTGATGGCCAAAGGTGACCGGTTGCGCGGTCTGTAAATGGGTCAGGCCCGGCAAAATGGTGTGCGCTTCCCGCTCGGCCAGGTCCAGCAGTGCCACTTGCAGCGCGGTGAGTAACACGGCGATACCGTCAATTTCATCCCGTAGCCAAAGACGAATATCCGTCGCGACCTGATCGTTACGCGAGCGCCCCGTATGCAATTTTTTACCCGCTATACCTATCTTTTCGGTCAGCGCAGCCTCGATGTTCATGTGCACGTCTTCCAGCTCCTGGGACCAGGAAAACTCGCCAGCCTCGATGCTAGTGAGGATATCCTGCAGGGCGGCCGCGATTTGCTGGTTTTCCGCCGCGCTTAAAATACCCGCTTTGTGCAGCATGGTCGCATGGGCGAGGGAGCCTTGTATGTCGTGACGAAACAGACGTTGATCAAAGTTTACCGACGCGGTAAAGCGCGCGACAAACGCATCTGTGGCTTCGCTGAAACGCCCTCCCCAGGAGGGGTTGGCGGCTTTTTTATCGGTCATTGGCGCGGCCTCTGGCAGGGTTGTTGCGCGGGTGCGAAACGTGCTTCACTAGCGAGTGGATATTATTATAACGAATTGAAGGGCAAACGCGGCGGAGAAAAACAGGTGTGAAGTTGAAGTTTGATTTTTCCCTCAGACACAAACCCGTATCCCTTGGCGATGTCGACTATGTTCTACCCGACCTGTGTCGCGGCGAAGGGTTGCTCGGGGTTGTGGTAATCGCGGAACTACTGGCGTTACTTATTACCGTGGTCGCGGGCGGGTTGCTACCGTTCAACTGGGTGATGCTGGGTCAGATATCGGTACTGGCGCTATGGATATCCCTGCTCAGCGCGCTGGTGTTGTGTAAAGCGAACCCGAAACTGGTGGGGCTCTCCTTTGTCAGCGGTGCGCTGATTAGTTACGCATTAATTCTCGGCGTCACACTGGTGAGCAGCGTCGGCGCAGAGCTGTTGCTTTCCTATGGATTCAGGGGGCGGCCACTGGATGCCACTCAAGTACTGGAAAATGTATTGATCGCGGCGATACCGGCTGGCGTGGTACTGCGGTTCCTGTTTTTGCAGCAGCAGTTACGCATTCAACAACGGGCCGAGCTGGAGTCGCGCATTCAGGCACTGCAATCGCGCATTCGCCCCCATTTTTTATTCAACAGTATGAATATGATTGCCAGCCTGATCGGTTCCGATCCAGAAAAAGCGGAACGGGTGGTGGAAGATTTGTCCGACCTGTTTCGCCGCGCCCTGACAGATTCCCAGACGCTGGTGCCATTGCGCGAGGAGCTGGCGCTGTCGCGCAGCTATTTACAACTGGAAAAGTTGCGGCTGGGGGATCGGTTGCAAACCGTTTGGGAAATCGGCGATTATGGCGCCGGTGTGCAGATACCCTGCTTGACGTTACAGCCAGTACTCGAAAATGCGGTTTACCACGGCATACAGATGTTGCCGGACGGTGGAGAAATTCAGATCAGGGTGAAAAGAATTGCCGATCGCATCGAGATTAATGTCAGCAACCCGCGCAACCCACGTATGAAGCACAACAAGGGCAGTAAAATGGCAATGAGTAACGTACGCCATCGGCTGGAGGCCCATTTTGGTCCAAGCGCAAAATTGCGATTTGAAGCCGATGATACGCGGTATGTAACGTCCATCAGCTATCCCGTGAGTGGATCAGAATAACGATGAATATACTGATCGTAGACGATGAGCCACTGGCACGGGAGCGCCTCGCACGGATGGTGCTGGCGTTGGGTGGATGCCGTATCGTTGGCCAGGCTGGCAATGGGCAGGACGCTATAAAAATTGCGCGGGAAACCTCGCCCGATGTGGTGTTTATGGACGTGCGCATGCCGGGTATGGACGGCCTCGCGGCGGCGCAGCACCTCGCGGAACTGGATCCACCGCCAGCGGTTATTTTTTGCACGGCGTACGATGACTACGCGATCCAGGCGTTTTCAACCCAGGCGGTCGGTTATTTGCTAAAGCCAGTCAAACAGGTAGATCTGGAATTGGCGCTCAATCGCACGCGCCGGGTCAATAAAGCGCAGCTGACCGAGTTACAACAAAAACCTGGGTTTACGTCCGGCGGACGCACCCATATTGCCGCCAAAAATCGCCGCGGTATCGATCTGGTCGCGGTGGCGGAAGTACGACTGTTTCAGGCGGATCACAAGTATGTCACCGCCTACTACAACGAAGGTGAAGTGCTGCTGGATGAAACCTTGAAAGAGCTGGAGCAGGAGTTCGAAGGCCGCTTTATGCGCATTCATCGCAATGCGCTGGTGGCAATTAATCATATCGACGGGCTGGAGCGGGATAAGGAAGGACAGTGTTTTGTGCGCCTCGAAGGACTCGACATCAAGCCTCAGGTGAGTCGCCGTCATATCGGGCCGTTGCGTAAGCTGCTGGAGCAAATCTGACCTGGTCAGCAATCGGCAACGCCCATTCTGTTATCATGGCGACCCGTTGTCATTCGACCGATAACTTCCCATGACCTCCGCCGTTACTACCCCCCTGCGTATTGCTACCCGCGAAAGCCCACTGGCGTTGTGGCAGGCGCATCACGTTAAACAGCTGTTGCAAAGCCACCACCCGGAACTGCCGGTGGATATCATCGGTATGACGACCCGTGGCGATCAAATATTAGATACCTCGCTCGCCAAAATTGGCGGTAAGGGTCTGTTCGTAAAGGAGTTGGAGGTGGCGCTGTTAGATGGGCGCGCGGATATCGCCGTGCACTCCATGAAAGATCTGCCGATGCTATTGCCGGAAGGTTTGTCGCTGGGTGTGATTTGTGAACGGGAGGACGCCAGCGATGCTTTTGTTTCGGATGTGTACGCCAGTCTCAATGATTTGCCGGTCGGCGGACGGGTAGGGACGTCCAGCTTGCGCCGCCAATGTCAGCTGCGAGCGGCGCACCGACATCTGGAAATTAGTGATTTGCGCGGCAACGTAAACACTCGTCTCGCCAAACTTGAGGCGGGAGATTACGACGCTATTATTCTCGCCACCGCTGGACTTGTGCGTTTGCGTCTCGCGGAGCGTATTCGTCAGCGTTTACCGACCGAATTGTCCCTGCCAGCCGCGGGGCAGGGGGCTATCGGAATTGAGTGTCGCAGCGAGGATCGGCGCATCCTCGAACTACTCGCCCCACTGGGTCACGCGGCGACCACGATTTGTGTCACGGCGGAGCGGGCGGTGAATCGACATCTGGAAGGCAGTTGCGAGGTGCCCATCGCCGCTTACGCTGAACTGGAGGGCGAGCAACAGATTTATTTGCGCGCGCGCGTTGGCTCCCCCGATGGCGCACAGTTGTTGTGTGAGGAGCTGCGCGGGGCCGCCGCCGCTGCAGAGCAACTGGGAGTGGAACTGGCAGAACGGCTGTTACAGCGCGGCGCTCGCAATATTTTGGCGGCTATTCACCGCGCCTGATATGGCTGACTCTCGCACCGTGTTGATTGTCCGTCCGCAACGCTCGGATGATCCCTTGATTGCCGAGCTGGCAACCATCGGCTGCCGAGTTTTCGAGTATCCGGTGATGAGCATTTTCCCGTTCGCCGCCGACAACCCTGAAGTACAAGCGCGTATGCGGTGCCTCGGCGATTACCACAAGGTAATGTTTGTCAGTCGCCGGGCGGCACAGTTGGCCCTGTCCTGGGTGGATCAGTACGGCTCGCAGTGGCCGCAGAATGTAGAGTGTTTTGCGGTGGGAGAGAACAGTGCTGAACCACTGCGTGCACGGGGAATAGAGGTGCTTGTCCCCGCGCGGGGAGCGGGCAGTGAAGCGCTTCTTACACTGCCTCAGTTGCAACAGGTGCGCGGGCAACGGGTACTGATTTTACGGGGCGAGGGGGGGCGCGATCTGCTGGCGGATACGCTAATGGTGCGGGGCGCCCAGGTGGAATATTGTGATCTTTATCGCCGCGTAGCTGATGCCCAACACAAGCAGCAACTGCGACATATTTTGGCGTTAAAATCACCGTTGCTGGTGGTAATTCACAGCGTAGAATTATTGCACGCTTTTATGGGAGTGGTCGGCGCGGATTCACCGGATCTGTTGGTCCGTCATTGCTTCCTGGTGCCAGGCGAACGTGTTGCTGAGCAGGTGCGCATGGCGAGTTCGGCCACGGTGATCGTGGCCCGCAGTGCTTTGACACACCACATGGTGGGTGAAATCAGACGCTGGTACACTGGGCGCTAGTGGGCCCTCAGTCAGGCTGGCGCGGCTGCAGCATTGAGTGTCGTTGGACGGGTTAATTGCGAGCCACGTTGTGGTAGAAAAGATGTGTTGGCTAGCGATGTGGTACTTGGTACGACCATTGACTGTATACCAGAACTATTTTTGATGATGTTGAGTCAGGATATTCCTTGTGGACAAACCAAACGAAACAGACGCTAGCGTAATGGCGCAAAACGGCGGCGACAGCAACGACGATAGCATCGGCAATAGCAAGGCCCCCGACGATGCGCAGCAAGCGCAACAGACCGTTGGCGAAGGGGCTGGGCAAAGTGCTGCGCCGACACCAGGCGCAACGGGGCAGCAGCAAACTGAGAAAAAGTCCAGTGGCGAAGGCGCGTGGAGGAAAGTCGTACTGCTGCTATTACTCGCTGCGCTGGTTGGCGGTGGATTTTTTGGTTGGCAGTGGTGGCAACAGGCCGGGCCGGGCAGTTCGAAACAGGGACTTACCGCCATACTCGAACAGCAGCAGGGGCAACTGGACCGGTTACAAGGACAATTTGATCGCGAAACTCAGGACTGGGCGCAACGGTTTAGCGCGCAGGCGGCGCACGGCGATGGGATTGAAGCGCGCCTTGCCAGCCAGGAAGCGTTAATGCGAGATATGTCCGCTTCTGGCCGCGAAGATTTACTACTGGCGGAGGCGGAATTCCTGTTGCGTCTGGCCAACCAGCGATTGCTAAGTGAACGGCAACCCGGCGGCGCACTGGTGTTGCTCGAGGGCAGCGACAAAATTTTTTCTGAAATCGGTGATGCCGGATTATTTGCCGTACGCAAGGCGCTTGCCCAGGACATCAGCGCTTTGCAGCTTGCCGCGACAGTCGATCGGGAAGGCCTGTATCTGCAACTTGTGGCCCTGGGTGAAGCTGTCACTAAATTACAGTCGTTGCCCAGGCTGACGAACGCGGCGACGCCTACGACTGTGGACACAGCACAGGAGTCTTCGGTGGACGCGCCGGTGCACGATGCTGGAGAGGCCGTGGCAGAGCAACCGCAGCTGCGCTGGTATGAAAAATTGCTCGCCAATGCCCGACAGGCCTTACACCGTTTTTCAGAGGGTTATCTGACCATCCGCACGCTCGACCGGCCAATGACGCCGATGTTGTCTGCGGATCAGGAGCTGTTGCTCAATCACAGCTTACGCCTTGCCCTTGAGCAAGCTGAGCTGGCGTTGTTGCGGGAGGAACAGGTGGTCTACGTGGCGAGCCTGCAAAAGGCCGAGCAGTGGCTGCAAACTTACTACCAGTTGAGTCCTGGCGCGCAGGTGTTGATCGCCCAGCTACAGGCCCTGCAAACCGAGGAAGTCGCGCAGAAGCTGCCGGACATTTCCGGGTCGCTGGACGCGCTACGGCACTATCAACGGGAGCGGGAGACACGTAAACCTGCAGCGGTCGCAACGCCATGATGAAGCGCTTGCTGGTGGTTGCGTTGGCTCTGTGCTTCGGTGGCTTGCTGTACTGGCTCATGCAGAACAAGCAGGGGTTTATTTTACTTTCTATCGATAACTATGCCATTCAGGCCAATTTGTGGTTAGTGGTGTTGTCGCTATTGGTACTGTGGTTTGTGGTGTGGTTACTGCGTCGCCTACTGGTGGCAATATTTGGACCGTTCGCCGCCCTGTGGGGGCAGCGTAAGGGTCGCGCACTCCGCAAAAGCCGGGCCCTTACCAGGCGCGGTCTGGAGGCATTTGTGTCCGGGCATTGGGCTGCCGCGCAAAAATATCTCGGAAAGGCGGCACCCTCTTCGGATATGCAACTGGTGAATTATGTAATGGCCGCACAGGCCGCTGTTGAGCTGGGGCAGAAAGATGCAGCCGAGCGCTGGTTGTCGAAGGCCAGCCTGTTGGGTGCGGAGGCTGGCTGGATAGCGAGTTTGACCCAGGCCAAAATGCTTATCAGGCAAGATCGGCTGTCGGAGGCAGTGGCTCTGTTGCGCGAGCTGCATGAGCGCACGCCACACCATACTCAGGTGCTGGCGTTGCTGGCCGAGGTCTATCAGGAAAGTGGTGACCAGGAGAGTCTCGGCAAGCTGTTGCCGGACTTGCGACGCTACAAAGTCAAATCCAAATCCGCGTTGCAGGTATTAGAGACGAATTACTACCGTAGCCTGCTGGATGCCAAACGGGTCCAGCAGGTCAGCGTCGGCGACCCGCACGCGGGCGAAGCTGTTATGCGGTTGTGGTCTGAAGTTCCGCGTCAGCTGCGCCGTCATCCCGATCTTATTTTCGCCTGTGCCGGGGCACTGGAGCATGTTGGCGAGTCACTACAGGCGGAATCTTTGCTGCGTGGTTATCTAAAAGGCGATAACTGGGAGCCACGCTTTATCAGATTGTATGGCGTGTTGCGCAATGGTGACGCGACAAGGCAATTGGCTTTTGCCGAGGGCTGGTTGCGCTCCCATCCAGAGGATCCGGATTTGTTGCTGACCCTCGGGCGCCTGTGTCGACGCGCCGGACTTTGGGGCAAAGGGCGGGACTATCTAGGCGCGTCGTTACGACTACGCCAGCGCCCGGAAGCTTATGCTGAATTGGCGGCCATTCTGGTAGAGCTTGGTGAGGTAGAAAAAAGCCACGAGTGTTATCAGCAGGGTTTGGCGGCGTATACGCCCGCCGCGGACTGACTTAATCGTTCCTGGGCATCGTAGCGCCAAGTGTGATTGTTTGCGATCCATTGGCTCCCTGTTCCGCCGCTCCAGGTTGGAGCGACAGTTGGGGCGTTGCGGTTAGCTCAGGTGAGGTCCGCTAGCGGTAATTTCTTCGGATACCGCAAATTTCTTGAAATTCTCGATAAACAGTGTGGCCAGCTTAGTGGCTTGCACGTCGTAGGCGGCGGTATCGCCCCAGGCGTCGCGGGGGTTTAGATATTTTGCATCGACGCCCGGTACGGCGGTGGGGATCTCCAGGTTCAGCAACGGCAGCTTTTGGGTTGGCACATTATGCAGCGCGTTGTTCTGAATGGCGGCCACGATGGCGCGGGTAACGGGTATGGGAAACCGCGAACCCGTTCCCCCGGCGCCCCCGGCACCTCCAGTCCAGCCGGTGTTGACCAGATACACTCGGCTGTCAAAGTCTGCGATACGTTTCATCAAGAGTTCCGCGTATACGCTTGCGGGTCTGGGCATAAACGGTGCCCCAAAGCAGGTGGAGAAGGTTGGGTTGATGCCTGCAGCGGCACCCAGTTCCGTAGAACCCACCCGCGCGGTATAGCCGCTTAGAAAGTGATAAGCCGCCGCTTCCTTGGACAGGATCGACACCGGGGGCAATACGCCGGTGACGTCGCAGGTTAGAAAAAGGATGTTTTTGGGCTCCCCGCCCCGGTTCTCGGCGGTGCGCATTTGCACGTGCTCGAGGGGATAGCTACAGCGTCCGTTTTCAGTCAGCGTGGTGTCGTCGTAGTCGGCAACGCGCTGCGCGTTGGCCACGACGTTTTCAACGATGGCGCCGAAACGGATCGCATCCCAGATCACGGGTTCATTTTTCTGACTCAGGTTGATGGTTTTAGCGTAGCAGCCACCCTCGACATTAAATACTGCGCCTTTGGCCCAGCCGTGTTCGTCGTCGCCAATCAGGTAGCGGTCTGGGTCGGCGGACAGGGTCGTCTTGCCAGTGCCAGACAGGCCGAAAAACAGCGCGACATCGCCATCCGAGCCCACGTTCGCTGCACAGTGCATGGGCATAACGTCCTTTTCTGGCAGTAAAAAATTCTGTACTGAAAACATGGCTTTTTTCATTTCACCAGCGTATTTCATACCCGCGATCAGCACCTTGCGCTGCGCAAAATTCAGAATCACCGCACCGCTGCTGTTGGTGCCGTCTCGCGCCGGGTCGCAAACAAAGTTAGCGGCGTGCAGTATTTTCCATTTTTCTTTACCAGCGGGATTAAATTTCTCAGCGCGAATAAACATATTGCGCGCAAACAGAGAGTGCCAGGCAGTTTCGGTAGTGACGGTAACCGGTAAATAGTGTTCGGGGTCCTGACCCACGTGCAGGTGGGTGACAAAACGATCCCGGTCGATCAGGTACGAGTCAACCCGCTCCCAGAGCGCGTTGAAGGCATCCGCCGCAAATGGGCGATTGACCGGACCCCAGGCGATGGCATCGGTGCTGCTCGGCTCGTCGACGATGTAGCGGTCGGCCGGAGAGCGGCCGGTATGTTTGCCGGTGGTGGTGAGCAGCGCGCCCGTGTTGGTGAGTATGCCTTCTTTGCGCTGCAGAGCCAGTTCGATGAGCTCGGCGTGGCTGAGGTCGGTGTAGACATTTACCGCAGAATCTTCGATTTGCGTCATTAGTATCAATCCTGAGGAAAGTTCAAAAAAGGATAGTCCAAAAATACAGGGTTTAACCAGTCAGGGCCGGGTAGCTGATGCAACCGTTCGATCAGGGTGTCGCGCAGCAGACATTCCGGGGAGCACCCCAACAGGTAGTTTGCCGGAGCACATAAGGCAAAATGTGTCGAGTTGTTCACCAGGTGAAATCGGTCCAGAAAAGCGGCCGCCAATTATGCCAGAAAAGGTGCCGGGCGCGAAACGCGAGTTTCCGTTTGCCCTGGGAGTCGTCCATCGTCACTTCAATGTAGAACCGGGCCTGATTCGAGCAGCACCGCGTCGATATCTGAGCGGGTGAATGTGTAGCTGAAGTGGCAGAACTGGCAGGTGACTTCGATGGTCGGATTCTCTGCCAGCATGGACTGAATCTCGCCTCGGCCCAGATTGGCCAGCATATTAGCCGTGCGTTCCCGCGAGCAGGTACATGCAAAACGCAACGCCTGGGGCGTAAACAGGCGCACGGACTCCTGATGGAACAGGCGGTGCAGTTGCTGCTGGTGGCTCAGGGTCAGCTGTTCTGCCGCGCTGACGGTGTGTGCGAGGCTGGTGAGCCGCTCCCAGGTTTCCTGGCGCTGTGCAAAGCTTTGCATCTTAAGTGGCAATGCCTGTAGCAACAGGCCTGCGGCACGCTGGCCGTCCGCAGTGATCCACAGGCGGGTGGGTAGTTGTTCGGAGCGTTCGAAATACTCTTCGAGGCAGCGATCAAGGCGGCTTTGCTCCAGGGGGACGACGCCCTGGTAGCGCGACCCTTGCTGCGGATCGATGGTGACGGCCAGATGCCCGTTACCTATAAGCTGGCGAATATCGTGGTCGTCTATGGAATCGTAAGCGTCAGGCTGAATGCCATCTCTGAGCTGTCCGATGGCCCGCAGGTCGTGATGGTGGGAACAATCCGCCATAATCAGCGCGAGTGGGCCGTCGCCGCCCCGGGCCTGTAGCGTAATGGTGCCGTCAAATTTCAGTGTGGCGCTCAGCAGCCCGACCGCGGCCATGAACTGACCAATCAAGGATTGCACCGCGTCCGTGTGGACGTGATGCTGGAGTGCAGTCCGGTAGCTCGCATCCAGTGAGATGATTTCCCCGCGCACGTCGCTATCGACAAAGATAAAACGTTGAAGAATATCGGATTCAGGTATTGGCATGGCGTAGTGTGGGGTGTCGGCGGCGGGGTGTCGGGCTAAAGCCCGGCAGCTGTGCCTGGGTACATTGGCGGCTTATGGTACTACATTTTGTATTTACAACTATTGGTCGTGGGCGTTATTTTGAAATTGGTGTAACTGGCGACGCTGTTTTTTCGTGGGCCGTTGTTGCGGCGGTTGGTGACCGTCGCGTGCCGCGCTGCGCAGTGCCATATGCTGTTGTCGCCTGGCGATACTGTCCGGGGTTTCGGTATACAGAAGTTGGGCTTCGGGGGCACCTCTACGTTGCTCCGAGAGAGCTGCGACAACCACTGTTTTTGCGTCCCAACCCTGGCGAATTTCCAGCGTTGCACCGATTTTAATTTCGCGACTCGGTTTGGCGCGCTGCCCGTTAACCGTTATTTTGCCGCCCTCAATCGCGCTTTTGACCAGCGCCCGAGTTTTATAAAAACGCGCTGCCCACAACCATTTGTCGACCCGTATTTTTTCCATAATCGAGGACGTAGTTATTAACCTGTTCCAGTGCCGCGTAAGTTGTCGTTTAAAGGTGCCGCCAGTAGTTCATAAAAATGGTCAATTGCCGGGAACTCCAGATTTCCCCGCGGTGCCTGCTTGCTGTCGGGCTGGCGAATACAAATCAGCTGTTTTATTCCGTACGCTCGAGCGGCACGCAGTACGGCTTCGCTGTCGTCGATAAACAGGGAGCGTGCGGGATTAAAGGTTACGTGCGTTGCGAGCTGCTGCCAAAACGCCTTCGATTCTTTTGGTGCGCCGTAATCGTGGGAAGAAATAACCTGGTCGAGCAGGATGTCGATGCCGGTAATATCGAGTTTCAGATCAAGGCTGTGGCGGTGAGCGTTAGTGATCAGTATGCGCGCGCGGCGATCTGCACCAAGCTGTTGCAGAAAACGCCGCACCTGAGGTCGTTCGGCAATCAGGTGGCTAACCTCCCGCTTCAGCGCTGGAATATCAACCGCCAGCGTGTGTGACCAGTAATCGGTGCAATACCAGTCGAGGGTGCCCTGCTTGCTCGCAAACTGACTCAGTAAGTCCTCAAGGGCCTGATCGGGGTCGAGGTCGTGATGTTCTGCGTAGCGCCGGGGCAGGTGGTGCAGCCAGAAATAGTTATCAAAATGCAGATCGAGCAGCGTGCCGTCCATATCGAGGAAAACGGTGTCGATGGCGCTCCAGTCAATCATTGCGGATAATACTCGAAAGTCAGTCTGGCAGGTTGCGTAACATGTCGTCCAATCCTAGCACAATGAAAGGTCCGAAAATATTGCAGCGACAGGCGGTGGCGCGCACGCGTCTATTTAAGGTGGAACAACTCGAACTACGCTTCAGCAATGGTGTTGAGCGCACCTATGAGCGACTGGCTTCCGCCGGATTTGGCGCGGTGGTGGTGGTGCCCCTGTTAGATGATGCCTCGGTGGTGCTGGTGCGGGAATACGCAGCGGGAATCGAAGACTATCAATGGGGCTTGCCCAAGGGGGCGATCGACCCCGGGGAACAAAATGTGGCAGCGGCCAATCGCGAACTGCAGGAAGAGGCGGGCTATGGCGCGCGTCAACTTAGATTTATTAAAAGTATTCATTTGTCGCCGTCGTACATGTCGCGCACCATCGATATTGTGCTCGCGCAGGGCTTATACCCTGCATCCCTGCCTGGCGACGAACCGGAGCCGCTGGAGGTGATGACCTGGCCTCTGGCAGATTTAGGTGGACTGATGGAGCGGGGGGATGTTTCTGACAGTCTGTCCATTGCCGCGTTGTATTTGGTGCGCGACATTCTGCACGACCAGGGTTTACCGACAGAGGCGTGCGCTCCCGTCCCTTAACCAAACACAAATAATAGGGAAAAATTTTAGCGTGACAAAAAACCATAGCGAGACAGGTGTTGAAATTAGCCGTGGGGCGTTGCTGGAGCAGGTGATTGCGCTGGCGCAACGGGCGGGACGAGCAATACTCGACGTGTATGACGGCGATCAATTCAACGTGCAGACCAAAAGCGATGAGTCTCCGGTAACGGCGGCGGATCTTGCCGCCCATGCTCTGCTCGTGCCGGGCCTGCGCGGCTTATTGCCCGATGTTCCGGTGCTGTCGGAGGAGGGGGCTATCCCGGCTTTTCGCGAGCGTGCCCGTTGGCAGCGTTACTGGATTGTCGATCCGCTGGATGGCACCAAGGAGTTTATCCAGCGCAACGGCGAGTTTACCGTCAATATTGCGTTGATCGAAAATCATATCCCGGTACTAGGTGTTGTCTATGTGCCGGTTACCGGGGTCGTGTACGCCGGCTCGGCAGGGGCTGGTGCGTTCAAGGAAGTGGATGGGATACGTGCGTCCATCCAGGTGCGCCCATTGCCACCAGCCGGAGAAGTGACAGTAGTGGCCAGTCGTCGGCACGGTGCCGATACAGTAGAGGCATTATTGACACGTCTTTCGGCACAACTGGGCCCGGTGCACGCAGTTTCCATGGGCAGTTCACTAAAATTGTGTCTGGTGGCAGAGGGTAAGGCGGATTTTTATCCGCGCCTGGCGTTGACCTCTGAGTGGGATACCGCGGCTGCACAGGCGGTGGTCGAGGCGGCGGGCGGTGCCGTGCTGGATATTGATCTCGCACCAATGCGTTACAACACCAAAGAGGAATTACTCAATCCGTTCTTTTATGTGGTCGGCGACCAGACGTTTGCATGGTCAACGCTACTGAAAAATGCGCAAAAAAACCACGACTCTACATAACAGCTAGAAAATATCCTGTGGTAGCGGCGCGTTCTGGTGTCCAAGGGGAGTGTTTTGAATAGCGAGCGGCGGCGGCGCGTTTTCCTGCAAAAACAACTCAAATATCGCGTCCGTGTCCCCGGGGGCCGCGCGTTGGCCGGTGGTGGGATTAATGCGTACCGAAACCAGCCCGTCCGGTTGCGGGGGGAATGTTTCGGGTTTGCCCGCGAGAGCTGCACCCATAAAATCCATCCAGATCGGTAGTGCGGCAGAACCGCCGTATTCGCCTCTCCCGAGGGGTTCATTGCCATCAAATCCAACCCAGACCGTGGTGACGATGGTGGGGTTGTACCCCGAAAACCAGGCGTCGCGAGGTCCATTGGTGGTCCCGGTTTTACCTGCTAGGTCGCTGCGCTTTAGCGCCAGAGCCTTGGTGCCGGTGCCCCTGCGAATGACGTCCTTGAGTATGGAGTCAACGATATAGATGACGCGCTCGTCCATTACCCGTGGCGCTGGTCGCAATGTTGGTCCCTGCGTGACGGTCATGTTTTTGTCCGCAACATCACCTGTGTTCGGTTCGCTATTCGATGTCGTGTTACTTCCATCCGTATTACCTGTTTCGGTCATCTCTGCGCAATCGTTGCACACGGTGATTGGGTTGGTGCGGTACACCGTGTTGCCTTCCTGGTCGTCGATGCGTTCGATTAGAAAGGGTTCTACCTTGTAGCCGCCGTTGGCAAATACCGTGTAGCCGGTGGCGATTTCCATGGGGGTCAGGGCGTGGGTGCCGAGAGCTAAGGATAGATTTTTCGGCAACTCTTCGCTTTTAAATCCGAAATTTTGTAACCCACGGATTGCGTTTTTGATGCCGAGGCTGCGCAACACGCGGATTGAGACCAGGTTGCGCGACAGGTATAGAGCGGTGCGCAACCGCGTCGGCCCGTAAAATTTCCCGCTGTCATTTTCTGGTCGCCACACACTCTCCAGTCCGGGGTCATCAAATACCACTGGCGCATCATTAATTACGGTTGCTGCGGTCATGCCTTTGGATAGCGCGGTGGCGTAAATAAACGGTTTGAAATTGGAGCCCGGCTGGCGTTCTCCCTGGGTTACCCGGTTGAAATGACTGCGGTTAAAATCGTAGCCACCCACCAATGCCTTGATGGCGCCATTTTCCGGGGCAAGCGCCACCAGCCCGGCTTCTGCCGCGGGCACCTGTGTCAATTGCCATCGGTCATTTGTGGAGACCACACGCACCAGATCGCCGATGGTGAACATATCGCTGGGTCTGGCGATGGGAGCGCTGCGACTGTTCTCGGTCACATAGCGCCGTAAACCCTTGAGGCTGGTGTCCCAGTCGAGGGTGGCATTACTGCCGTCCGCCAGCTGTACGGACATCTGCGCGTCGTCAAGGGCGGTGACTATGGCGGGTTGGGTTTCCCCGTAGGCTGGCGTCTGGCGCAGGGCTGGAAGCCAGGTGGTGGGGTCAGGTAAATTTTTTTCCGGGCCGCGATAGCCGTGCCGCCAATCGTAAGCGTGCAGCCCGGTGCGCAGCGCCTGTACGGCTTTTTTTTGCAGGGTGCTGTCGATGGTAGTAATGACGGAGTAACCGTTGGTGTAGGCTTCCAGGCCGAGTTGTGCAATGGCTTCCTGGCGTGCCATCTCTGCGATGTAAGGCGCGTCGAAGTCCACCAGTGGCCCGTGATAACTGACGTCGACCGGTGCCATCACCGCATCGGTGTAGGTAGCTTTATCGATGTGCCCGAGTTTATACATGCGGGCGAGAATCCAGTTGCGACGTCCGAGCGCCCGCTCAGGGTTGGCCAGGGGGTTGAACGTGGAGGGTGCCTTGGGCAACCCGGCGATCATGGCCAGTTGCGGTAAATTCAGTTCCTCAATGGGCTTGCCGTAGTACACGCGCGCGGCAGCCTGAACACCGTATGCCCGGTTACCCAAGTATATTTTATTGGCGTATAAAGTCAGTATGTCGTTTTTAGAAATTTCGTCTTCGATGCGTAGCGCGAGTAATATTTCGTTAAATTTGCGCACGAAACTTTGTTCCCTGGTTAAGAAGAAGTTGCGCGCGACTTGCATGGTTATGGTGCTGCCTCCCGATTGAATACTGCCCGTGCTAACCAGTTCCAGTGCGGCACGCAACAGACCCTTGAAGTCCACGCCAATATGGGTATAAAAACTGTCGTCTTCTGCCGACAGAATGGCTTGCACGAACAAGGGGGGGATTTGTTCGAAATTGATGGGAGAGCGTCGATTTTCGCCAAATTCGCCGATTAGTTGTAAATCTTGTGAGAAGACTCTCAAAGGTATCTGCAATTTTACCGTTTTGAGGGTTTCCACCGGCGGCAGTTTGGGGCTAAGGTACATGTACAGACTGGCTGTCACGATCAGTCCGGCGCCCAGGGCGGGGACCAGTAGCCTGAGACAAAATCTGATGAGTCGAGCGAGAAAATGCATTACAACCTTGATAAGATCAGTGGCGAAGTAATTAGGCTCGGCTATTATATAGCGGTAAGTGGGTAACAATACACTTGCAAAGTTGCGATAATTAGTTAAAGTAGTTTAGTATCTGCTTGGCATAACTACGGGAATTAGAAAATAAAAATGGGAATTTTCGGTTTTCTGGACAAAAAGTCTACGCCCACGCTCGGGGTGGATATCACGTCTTCTACCGTCAAGCTGCTGGAATTAAGCAAAAGCGGTGGCAAATACCGTGTGGAAAGTTATATGGTTCGGCCCCTGCCGGCGAACACCGTAGTTGAAAAAAATATCAATGATGTCAATGCATTAGCGGAGGTTATTCGCAAAGTTGTCAGTCAATCCAAAACCCGTTTGAAAGATGTGGCGGTGGCCGTTCCCGGCTCGGCGGTAATCACCAAGGTGATCGAGATGCCGGCGGGCTTGAGCGACCAGGGCTTTGAAGGGCAGATTGCCCTGGAAGCGGATCAGTACATTCCTTACCCGTTGGACGAGGTGTCCCTGGATTTTGAGGTGATTGGCCCGTCCGCTACCAACCCCGATCAGGTGGATGTGCTGTTGGCGGCCTGCCGCCGGGAGAATGTCGATCTGCGTCAGGAGGCGCTGGAGCTGGCTGGTCTGACCCCGAAAGTGGTGGATGTGGAAGTGTTTGCCGTGGAGCGTGCCTTTAAGCTTATCGCCGAGCAGCTCGAAGAAATTGGGGATCAGGTGGTCGCGGTCGCGGATATCGGTGCGACGATGCTGACCTTGAGCGTGCTGGTGGATGGCAAGACGTTATATACCCGCGAGCAATTATTTGGTGGCAAGCAGGTGACCGAAGAAATTCAGCGCCGCTACGGATTATCCGTAGAGGAAGCGGGGCAGGCCAAGAAACAGGGCGGACTGCCGGAAGATTACGAGACGGAAATTCTCGAACCATTCAAGGAAGCGCTGATTCAGCAGGTATCACGTTCTTTACAATTTTTCTTTTCATCCAGCCAGTATAACTATGTCGACCAGCTAGTCCTGGCCGGTGGTGTTGCGGCGATGGATGGTTTGCGCGACGAAATGGAACAAAAGCTTGGGCTTCCAGTTATCGTCGCCAACCCTTTTGCGAATATGGCAATTGCGAGCCGGGTGAACGCTGTAGCGCTTGCGAATGATGCGCCGGCAATGTTGATTGCCGCGGGTCTCGCCCTCAGGAGTTTTGAATAATCATGGCAAGGATTAACTTACTTCCCTGGCGAGAAGCGCATCGCGAAGAGAAAAAGCGCGAATTTTTGATCGTACTCGGTGGGTTCGTATTCGGTGCACTGTTTACGGTCCTGGTCTGGGACCGGTGGGTTACTGGCAATATCGACAACCAGATGAGCCGCAACGAGTTTTTGCGGACGGAAACGGCCAAGCTGGATAAAGAAGTCAAGGAGATCAATGAGCTAAAAACTCGATTGCAGGAAATGCTGGAGCGCATGACAGTCATCCAGGGCTTGCAGAGCAATCGGCCGGAAACGGTCAAGATTTTCGACGAATTCGTACGTTCCGTGCCGGATGGCGTCTTTTTTTCCGGGATGATTCGGGCGGGGGATAATCTTTCATTAACGGGCTTTGCGGAATCCAACAACCGCATCTCAGCACTCATGCGGAAGTTGAGCGACTCTCCCAAGTTTAAAGACCCCAACCTGACCAAAGTTGAAGCTGACGAAACCCTCGGGGAGCAGGGAAGTCGCTTCGAA
>JBFIHG010000029.1:0-35883 GCA_041601945.1 Porticoccaceae bacterium
CGCGATCGCTTCCAGTGTTCTGTCCAGACGCTGTTCGCGACCGTAGAGATCTACCAGGGTTTTTTGCAGCTCCTTGCGAGCGGCGTAAATCACTCGCCCCAGATACGCAAATTCTCCGTAGCCACGAAATTCGAAGACTGGGATCTGACCGGATCTGGTTTTACGAATAGTGTTGATAAGTATGCGCAGCGGTCGACCAACAAACAGATAGGCAAACCCTATCGACACCAGTAAACCAAGTGTCACCAAACCGAGCATCACAACAGCATCGCCCTTCAGTTCCGCATAAATTTCCTGTTGGCCGTGAGCGAGGTCGTAATCCAGAAACAGTAGTCCGTGGCCTGGTTGCGCTGCGGTGTTCGCGTCTCTCAGGTCAAACTCAGTTATAAAGCGGATCGGGTAGTAGCCAACAATCCTGTTGCGCCCAGCATCGAAAGTGAGCGCAGACGTATCGCTGGCCACAACGTCCGCCGCCTGCTCGGCAATAAAGTCCGGGAGCACTGTGGTCGGGGATTTTTGCTCCCACGCGGGGTTGCTGGTCCCGATAATACGATTGTGTTGGTCGATAAGCACAAATGCTCGCACCCCCGGATCAGCACGAAAACTGTTTAAAAAATGCCGTGCTTTCGCCTGTTTTTCCGCGTCCATTTCGCCACCCAGCACGGGCTGAATACGTCCCAGCACTTCCCGCCAGTTTGCCATGTGTTCAGCACGATGTTGCTTGCGCAGGTCGTTGT
This sequence comes from Porticoccaceae bacterium, assembly GCA_041601945.1. Taxonomy (GTDB): domain Bacteria; phylum Pseudomonadota; class Gammaproteobacteria; order Pseudomonadales; family Porticoccaceae; genus JBFJKD01. Next base: position 738 of record JBFIHG010000029.1, read on the forward strand.
AGTGCACTACAAGCCAGGCACCGAACACCCCCACCAGCACCACGCAGATAAACGTCGGCAACCAGATGCGCAAATTAATGGTGTAACAACCCTTCAATGGATAATCTCCTGAGAAATTTTTCTGGTAACCCGCCTTATCGTGGATAAACACAGGCCGCGGGAGGCAAGCCCTGTCCCGAACCGTGCCAAGTTCCTGGGCCGTGCTAATGTTACTGCCCTGTTATCGGCGCGCACCCGGGATTCTTTAACTGCGCATATTTGTCATCCCTGCGCCCGGGTTTACGAAAAATATTGCATTGATTCAGTTAGTTATTGTGGTATGCGAACACCCTGGATCACCGGGTAAGGCACTGTCCCCGGTACTCGCTACCAGCGGAACGACACCCAATGGCTGGTTGCCCACCACATCGCGGATGCCAGCAACACCCGGGTTCTTGACACCCATTACCGGATTGTTAACACTGCGCTTCGAAGCTGCCCTGCCCGGGCGGCCAACAACACACTAAGAACAACTGTCTAAAAGCTTTTTCAATCCGAGAATATCCTATGCCTGACTCCAGCACCCCAGCGCCAACACTTGACGATCTGTTGCTCAGTGCTCACCGCATTGGCGAACGGGCCGCCAGCGAGGCCCAGAGCGCCGAAAAAAATGGGCAGTTGTCCGATGAACTGGTGCAGGATATTAACGATGCACGACTGATTCAGATCCTGCAGCCGGCCCGCCTCGGTGGTCTGGAGATGGGGTTTCCCGCACTGGTGGAAGTGGGCTTTGTGCTGGGACAGTACGACGTCTCAACAGCCTGGATCGCCAACATCCTGGGTATTCACCACTGGTGGGGGGCATTGACCAGCCCGCAGTTGCAGGACGAACTGTGGGGCGACAATCCCCACCGCCTGTTCGCGGATGCATTTGCGCCCATGGGCAAAGGCGAGACGGTCGACGGCGGCTACCTGGTGTCCGGCCAATGGCCGTTTGCCAGCGGCATTCTGTGGTCGGAGTGGTACGCCGGAGGTACTCTCGTACCCACGCCGGATGGGCCACCGCGGTTTCTGATGTGCTTTGTACCCAAACATGAATACACGGTGATTCGCGACTGGGATACGGTCGGCATGCGCGGCACAGGGAGTTGCAGCGTCGCCGTCGACAAAGTGTTCGTGCCCGAACACCGAGCCTTCGATCTCGGCGCGGTTATGGCTGGCGGTGCTATTCCGGGACACGCCTGTAATAGCGGCCCAATCTACCAGGTGCCGATGGTGTCCGGACTCGCCATTTCATTGATGCCGCCGGTGATGGGCGGCGCCCTGGGCGCTCTGGAGGCATTCAAAACCCGCATGCGGACGCGCACCCCCACCTTCACCAGTCAGCAACATAAGCAGCTTGCCACACAGCACGTGTTGCTGGCCGAATCCAAGGTCCGCCTGGATTTCGCCCAGCATATGTTGCGCAGTTACGCCGAGGAGTTAACTACCATTGGCGTCGCCATAGCGCAAGGTGAAAGTGTGGACGCCGAAGAGTTCAGAATGCGCGTGGCGGGGTGGCGTGCACAGGTCGGCAAGGAGTGTCGCGAGGTGATCGCCGCCCTGTTTCAGAATGCGGGTGCCAGCGCTATTTATATGCACTCGCCGCTGCAGCGCTACTGGCGCGATACCCACGCGGTGGCGCAGCATGTCATCATGAATCACGACACCATTATGCGTAACTATGGCCTCGATCTGTCAGGCCAGGAAATGTTTGACGCCCTGATGTAGCGATTGCGGCAACTGCCCGCAAATCACCGACGCCGTGCACGACGCGCCCGTTGCGGCCCGGCAGCCGCCGCGAGGCCAGTGTGCTGAGTGGAAAAGCGTTGCGCATTTTTTCGCGATCGAGTTTTCTGCACCCCCGCCTCCGCAGCCGGAATCAGGCACTGCTCGCCATCGCCAATCAAATCTTTGCGCCCCATTTTGACCAACAGCTCGCGAATCTCCGGCCAGTTGGCAGAGTCGTGGTAGCGCAACAGCGCCTTGTGCAAACGCCGCTCGCCAAGATCGCGCACGGTGGCCACCTTTTCACTTTTGTAACCGACTTTGCGCAACGGATTGCGCCCGCTGTGGTACATGGCCGTGGCCGTCGCCATGGGGGATGGATAGAAAGTCTGCACCTGGTCGGCGCGAAAATTATTGCGCTTTAACCAGCGGGCCAACGCCACCATATCGCCATCCGTAGTGCCGGGATGCGCGGCGATAAAGTAGGGAATCAGATATTGTTTCTTACCGGCTTTTTTACTGAATTTTTCAAACAGCACCTTAAAGCGCTCGTAGCTGCCGATACCCGGCTTCATCATTTTTGACAGGGGCGCATCTTCGGTGTGTTCCGGCGCAATTTTAAGATAGCCACCCACGTGATGGGTCACCAGCTCCTCGACGTACTCCGGGGATTCCACCGCCAGATCGTAGCGCAGACCGGATGCGATCAGAACGCGCTTCACCCCCGGCACGGCCCGCGCCCGGCGGTACAATTGAATCAACGGGTTGTGGTCAGTCACCAGGTTGGGACAAATACCGGGAAACACACAGGACGGTTTGCGACACGCCGACTCGATTTCCGGGGTTTTACAGGCCAGACGGTACATATTGGCAGTGGGTCCGCCGAGATCGGAAATGATCCCGGTAAACCCCGGCGTCTTGTCGCGTATCGCTTCTATTTCGCGAATGATCGAATCTTCAGAGCGGTTCTGAATAATGCGTCCTTCGTGTTCGGTGATTGAACAGAAGGTACAACCTCCAAAACAGCCGCGCATAATATTCACGGAGAATTTAATCATTTCGAAGGCAGGAATTTTTCGGCCCTGGTATTTGGGGTGCGGAACCCGCGCGTAGGGCAGGGCAAATACCGCGTCCAGTTCCTCGGTAGACAATGGAATGGGCGGCGGATTTAACCACAGTTCGCGATCTTCATGGCGCTGTACCAGGGCCCGGGCATTGCCAGGATTGGTTTCCAGATGTAATACGCGCGACGCGTGGGCATATAACACCGGGTCCGCCTTAACCTTGTGATAGGAAGGCAGACGAATCGCGGTGGTGGCACGGTCTACTTTTTCCCGTGGTGGCACAAACGTCAGCACCTGCACATCGTCGCCGTTGGCATCGCCAGGCGCAGATACTCGGCACTTGCCGCCGGTCGCGGCGGCCAGCTCCTCGTCCGACTCGTAGGGGTTTTTCAGTGGATCGACGTGGCCGGGCAAATCCACCCGGGTGGAATCAATAATGGTCCATCCGGCGGGCAGTTTTCTGGTCAGAAAAGCGGTGCCGCGAATATCCGTCATATCCTCTACGGCCACACCTCCGGCAAGCCGGTGCGCCACTTCCACCAGCGCCCGCTCGGCATTGCCGTACAACAAAATATCGCCCTGGGCATCCACCAGAATTGAGCGCCGTACCTGGTCCGACCAATAATCGTAGTGGGCAATACGGCGCAAGCTCGCTTCGATACTGCCCAGCACAATGGGTACATCCGCCCAGGCCTCGCGACAGCGCTGGCTGTACACCACCACCGCGCGATCCGGCCGCTTACCGCCTTCGTCGTCCGGGGAATAAGCGTCGTCGCTGCGGGTGCGTTTGTCGGCGGTGTAGCGATTGATCATGGAATCCATATTCCCGGCCGCTACACCGAAAAACAAATTGGGTTTACCCAGCGCCATAAAATCATTTTTGTTGCGCCAGTCGGGCTGATCGATAATGCCCACTCGAAAACCCTGCGCTTCCAGCAGCCGGCCAACCACCGCCATGCCAAAACTGGGATGATCTACATAGGCGTCGCCGGTCACAATCACCACGTCGCAACTGTCCCAACCGAGTGCATCCATTTCGGCACGACTGGTGGGCAGAAACGGCGCGCTACCGAAACATTCGGCCCAGTATTTGGGATAGGAAAACAGGTATTTGGCGGTGTCCATGATATCGGCAGGCAAAGGTATGCAGGAGGAGGCGCGACAGTATAGTACATACGCAACCCCACCAACACCGCGCCGCTTTGACACGACAGACCTGGATCGGCGGTGCCGGTCGGCGCGCGGGCCCGCAAGCCCGCAAGCCGGCCGTTTAAACATGACAGCAGACAGAATAAGGGGGCGCCGGACGCAACCCCTTAACCTAAACCAGAGCCCACATTGGGCCAGAGGACTCTGCTCAGGCGGGTTTTTTCAGGAGCGGCATCCAGTGAAACAGGCCCACCAGCAACACCATCACAATATCCATGGGTTGGGCGTGACCCCGCGCCTTTAACTTGCCATAGATGAGCCCCAGCTCGCCGATGTGGGCCAACAACACAAATGCACCTGCCAGCACCAGGTAATGACTCCAGGGATCGCCCAGCAGCCCCAACAAACCGGCGATCGGCAGTACCCAAAAGCCCAACGTCAACAATTTCCCCACTTTAAAAAATCCGTCCATACCAACCTCTTTTTATTAGCCGTGAATGACTATGTCGCTATTCATTACTCTGTAGTTATTTTGTTCAGGTGGCCATATACCCGCCGTCCACGGGTAATGCATGGCCCGTAATAAACGACGCGCCGTCCGAACACAAATACACAGCCGCTTCCCCGATTTCGCTCGGCTCGCCCAGCCGGCGCATGGGTTCTGCGGCAATTAAGGCCTCACCCATCTTCGGATTTTCCGCAATAATACGCTCCAGCATCGGTGTGCGAATCGGCCCCGGACACACTGCATTGACACGGATGCCTTTGGTGGCGTAATCGAGGGCAGCGGATTTGGTTAACCCCACCACCGCGTGTTTGGCCGCTGAGTACTGTCCAAGATTTTTCACCCCCACCAGACCGGCATCAGACGCAGTATTGACAATCGCGCCGCCACCCTGGATCAACATCTGGCGAATTTGATACTTCATGCACAGGAACACGCCAAGCATATTGACGCGATAGTTCAACATAAAATTTTCTTCCGTGGCTTGCGCCAACGGCGCGTAGTCGCCCTCCACACCAGCGTTGTTAAACGCACAGTCCAGGCGTCCGTAGGTATCCACCGCCTTTTGTACCAGCGCTTCCGCGTCGCTCGCTTTACTCACATCGCAACGCACAAAAACCGCCTTGCCACCCGCGGCAATGACTGCGTCTACGGTCTCCTGTCCCAACGTGGCATCGATATCGGCAACCACCACGCTCGCACCCTCGCGGGCAAACACCAGACAGGCAGCGCGACCGATACCACCGCCCGCACCGGTCACCACCGCTACTTTATTTTTTAGTGTTCCGCTCTGCGCCGCCAGGGTCGATTCAGTCATTTGCTCTTTCCTCAGATGATGTTAATAATTTCGTGAGTAGCACCGCCACACGTATACCTCAGACGCTGGTATCGACAGGCAGGTTGCATATCTATTTTTATTCAGTGCACTGCGTCTGCCGCTTCCTGAATTTTTACGACTTGTGTTTCTCCGCCGGCATATTTTCGGTTCAGCTCTTCACCGCGCCGCGCAACCACTGCCACGTTGTTGTCCTTAACATGGCCATAACCGCGAATAAATTCCGGCAAGGCGGCAATTTCCACGGCAACCGCGTAATTTTCTGCGTTTAAGTTCGCCAGCACTTCATCAATTTTCACTTCGTAATCAACAATAAGCTGCCGCTCCATTTTGCGCTCGGCACTGCGCCCCATGATATCCCAGGCCGTGCCCCGCAAAAACTTTAGCTTGGCCAGCAGGCGAAACGCGCCGAATATCCAGGGACCGAATTCGCGTTTGCGCAGATGCCCAGTCACTGGATCGCGTCGCGACAACAGCGGCGGTGCAAGATGAAAACTTAACTTATAGTTACCGTCAAACTGCTCGGCAAGCTGACGCCTAAACTCGCCGTCAGTGTATAACCGCGCCACTTCGTATTCATCCTTGTATGCCAGCAATTTAAAGTAATTTTTGGCCACGGCCAATGTCAGAGTTTTGTTCTGCCCGGCGGCAAGCTGGCGCTCCGCCGCTTCGACTCGTGTCACCAGAGCTGTGTAGCGACGGGCATAATTTTCGTTCTGATAAGCCACCAGCCGCGTACGCCGATCGCTAATAACTTCCTCTACCGTTTCCGACGAGGAGGCTGCGGGAGTCGGTGCAATACCCGCATGCTGATTCACCTGCTGCGGATGCAGGGCGTAACGTCTGCCCCATAAAAAGGCCTTTAAATTTAATTCGACGGCCACGCCATTGAGGCGTATTGCCTCCTCCAGCGCCTCCCGGCCGATTGGCACCAAACTTTTTTGCCAGGCAAACCCGAGCAAAAAGAGATTGGCCGCAATGGCGTCGCCCAGTAGTGCGGTACCGAGTCCCGTGGCATCCATAAAGTGCGCGCGATCGGGACCCACGACCCCTTGAATCGCCGCTTCCATCGCTTGCTCGGGGAACGGTGCATCGGGATTGTGAGTAAATTCCGCAGTCGGAGAGTCGTGATTATTAACCACGGCTGCAGCGCCGCTGGCAATGCGCAACAATGAATCCGCGCCGGAGGAGACCACCAGATCGGCACCCAACAGCAACTGGCCGCCACCCACGGGCACGCGCATCCCGTGCAGATCCTCCTGACAGCGGGCGATACGCACATGGCTGGTTACGGCGCCAAATTTCTGCGCCAAACCGGTTTGCGTCAGCACCGCCGACCCCTTGTCTTCGATATGCGCCGCCATACCCATAATCGAGCCAACGGTCAGCACACCCATGCCACCCACACCCGCCAACAAAATGCTGTACGGCTGGTTCAGATCGGGCAGAACAGGCTCGGGTAATTCCGCGAACGATACATCGCCGGAGGCCGCGCTCTGTTTGTGCAACTGTCCGCCGTGGACAGTGACAAAACTGGGACAAAACCCTTTGAGGCAGGAAAAGTCCTTATTACAGGCACTTTGATCAATGGCGCGTTTGCGCCCGAGGCTGGTCTCTTTGGGAATAACCGCAAGACAATTCGATTGCACGCCACAATCGCCACAACCTTCGCACACCTGCTGGTTGATAAACACCCGTTTTGGTGGATCGACCAACAATCCCCGTTTGCGGCGTCTACGCTTTTCGGTACCACAGGTTTGTTCATAGATAATCACGGTGGTGCCGGGTAATTCGCGCATTTCCAGTTGAATGCTGTCAAAGTTGTCGCGGTGATCGATACTCAGTCCGGCGAAACGTGGAAAATTTTTCTGATATTTTTCCGGTAAATCTGACACCAACGCGATGCGTTTAACGCCCTCGCCAATGAGCTGGTACACCATCTGTTCGACGGTCATGATCCCATCGATTGGCTGACCGCCGGTCATGGCCACCGCGTCGTTATATAAAATTTTGTAAGTGATGTTCGCCCTGGACGCAATCGCGGCACGCACCGCGAGAATGCCCGAGTGAAAATAGGTGCCGTCGCCGAGATTTTGAAATACGTGGCGGGTTTCCGTAAACGGCGCCTGACCTATCCAGGACGCACCCTCCCCCCCCATCTGGGTAAAGGTCTCGGTTTTGCGATCCATCCAGGTAGCCATAAAGTGACAACCGATACCCGCCAGCGCGCGACTGCCTTCCGGCACCTTGGTGGAGGTATTGTGGGGGCACCCGGAACAGAACCAGGGCTGGCGGATCGGCAGCGCGCCCGGCACTGGCAAGCTGGTATTGTGTTTCGCCTGCAGGCGGGACAATTTGTCAGCCAGCTCCTGATCGGCACCGAAGTTAGCTAACCGTGCGACGATAATTTCCGCGATCTGTACCGGATTCAATTCACCGACGTTACTTACCAGCAGAGCACCGCGCTCATCGTATTCCCCCACGATGCGCGGGCGTTGTTCGCTCGGCAAAGCGTAGAGCATGCTCTTAAGCTGGTCCTCCATCAGGCTGCGCTTTTCCTCGACCACTAACACTTCCTGCAAACCGTGCACAAACTCCCGAATGCCTTCCGGCTCCAGGGGCCAGCTCATGCCCACCTTGTAGACCCGCACACCCAGCGTTTGCGCTAACTCACTATCGATGCCCAGATCACTTAGCGCCTGCACTGTGTCGAGATACGCTTTGCCTGCGGCAATAATGCCAAAGCGGGGACGCGAACTGTCGACGACAATTCTGTCCAGTTTGTTGGCGCGGGCAAAAGCCTGTGCCGCGTAAATTTTATGGCGCTGCAGCCGTTTTTCCTGTTCGAGGGGATGGTCCGGCCAGCGTATGTGCAGACCATCTGCGGGTATCGCGAAGTCGGTCGGTAACAGAATAGTCAGTCGCTGCGGGTTGATATCGGCAGAAATCGCCGCATCCATATTTTCCGCCGTGGTTTTCATGCCCACCCAGCTACCGGTAAACCGGGACATTTCCCAGCCGTAGATGCCGAGATCCAGCACGTCCTGCACCCCCGCCGGGTTAAGCACCGGAATGGTGGCCGCCACAAACATTTGCTCACTTTGAAAGGCCAGCGTCGACGATTTACACAGATGGTCGTCGCCCACCACCGCCAGCACGCCACCAAACTTTGAGGTCCCGGCGTTGTTGGCATGCTTAACCGCGTCCATGGCCCGGTCGAGACCCGGACCCTTGCCGTACCACATACCAAAGACGCCGTCGTAGCGGGCGTCTGGATAAAGATTGACCTGCTGACTACCCCATAACGACGTGGCAGCCAGTTCTTCATTAACCCCGGGCTGGAATCGAATATGATGTTTTTTGAGATGAGCATCCGCATGCCACAGCGCATTGTCGAGCCCGCCCAACGGCGACCCCCGGTAACCGGAAATAAAACCCGCCGTATTCAGACCGCGGGCCATATCCCGCTGGCGTTGCAAAATTGGCAAGCGCACCAACGCTTCGATGCCGGTGAGATAAGCCCGACCCGTGGTGAGAATATATTTATCGTCAAGTGTTACGCCCATACCTTTCTCCTGCATAGCGAACGCCGACTACGGATGCACAGCACAGGCTCTGGGTCAGCGCAGCGGTGGCTCATCAGGACGTCCGTTACGCGCTGTAATCAATGTCGGTCGTGGGGCAATCATACGCCACGCTTGCCCAGTTGCCGTACAAAAAAACACCCCTCAAGTGACGGCTCAACGGTAACGTATTTCTACCATCGCGCGCAAACCCGCCAACCAGCGGAGCGGCCCTGGCCCACCGGAATGGTATCGAACATGGAGGATAACATCAGGGTAGCGCAGACAAATGCCGCGACATTACCCAGTTTTCACAGCGCTACGCGCCTGCTAAACCGCAGCGATTCAGGAAATTTTATCTTCCTCGGGGGCATCGACTGTCAGATGGGATACATCAATTTCCGGTGCTTCAACCTTGGTGCGCTCCTCCGGCTTCAACAAGTCCGCACCCGCCGGGGCCAGCTCAAAATCAACGTTGTCCACCACTACCGACTGCACCTGGCGCCGCTCGTCGGGTCGCAACACATCCGCCCCTACCGGGGCGAGTGTCCATCCAGCCTCCGGCGCGGACGCATCAGGCGCAACCTGTGGCGCGCTGCTGGTCATGGCGTCGGAGGAGGGCTCACTGTTTAAATCGGGGGTGACGGCAGGCTGTGTAACCGGTGCTGTGGGTGCCGACGACGGCGCAGGGGTACCCGCCGCCTGTTCACGCAATTGAACCTGAGCCCCTGCTTTTAATAATGTATCGCGATAGCGGCTGGCGGTCGCCTGATCGACACCCTTTTTAATAACTTCAGGCCGACCGGAAAATAATTGCTCAATGCGCGCATCGTCAACTTTAAACAGCGCTTTGAGACGCTCTTTGACAGCCGTCAGTTGTTGCCCGGCAACAATGTCACCGCGGAAAATCACTTCGAACGTCGTTTCTTCGGCCATTATCGTCAACACTTTATTTAAATTTTTAGTTATTGTTGAAATTAAATCGATGCAACTTCCCGCATACAACGTCGGCTTTTCAGTGCGCTACAAACTACCGCCCCAGCACTTACTCGCCACATCTGTCCCGTGTAACTATCCCTTCAGCGCGAATGTGCGAAACGCCTAGTATTCACCAAGTCGCTCGAACAATTCGGTGACGCGGGTCCCAATGATATCCCGCAGCTTGCGAAACTCTTCCAGCGGCAGACCCTTTGGATCAGGCAAACCCCAGTCTTCGCGCACCCTTCCTCGAACCCAGGGACAATTGTCCCCGCACCCCATGGTAATCACCGCAGCGTACTCAACATCCGGTACTTCCGTCAGCGCTTTGGACTGATGCACCGCCAGATCATACCCTAGCTCCGCCATCACCTCCACTGCACGGGCATTGATTAACCCGGATGGCCGCGAACCGGCGCTATGCACCTCGAAGCCTGCAGGGAGACTGCGCCGCGCCATGGCTTCCGCAAGCTGGCTGCGGCAGGAGTTTTCGACACACACAAATAACAGATGTTGTACCGCATTTTTATCCACGCTCTTCACCCTGCCTCCCTGGGCCCCACACAACAATCCGGTGATAGCGCCCAGCGGCAAACAAAAATTGCCGCCACAGCGCCAGTCAAGGGCGCGATAATATAAATCCATAAATGAGCCAGGTTCCCGGAAACCAGCGCGGGGCCGATGGAGCGCGCCGGATTCATCGAGGCGCCGGAGATTGGCCCGGCAAACAACGCCTCCATGCCCACCACGCCGCCGATGGTAAGCCCCGCCAGCAACCCCTGCTCCTTTGAGCCTTCCGCCACATGGATAATGGTGAACATCAATATGAATGCGAGGACAATTTCCAGCAGCACACTTTGCCCCACAGAGCCCGCAGGTACCGTGCTGCCCAGCGTGCGGTGCTCGGGAAACAACACCAGTAGCAGCGCGCTGGCGGCGATAGCACCGGCCACCTGAGCCACAACATAGGGCGCTATATCCACAGCGGGAAAACGCCGCGCCACCCAAAAACCGATGGTGACCGCCGGGTTCATATGCGCGCCGGAAACTTCGCCCAGGGTATGAATCATGGCCATGACTACCAGACCGAACGTCAGCGCCACACCCACATGCCCGATCTGGCCGCCGCTAATATCGTCGACAACAATGGCCCCCGTACCCGCAAACACCAGCACAAAGGTACCTATAAATTCGGCGCAATATCTACGCATTAAAAATTCCAGCGCAAAACTTTAAAATAAAGGAATATTTACAGGGGCGATTATTCAAGAACGACGAGTCCATTTTGAATAGCAATAATGAGTAACAGGTGACAATACGTATGCTGATAACTTTTTGACCCAACCAGGCACCTATTCAACTAATCGCTGCCACAGGATCGCGCCCCACACGCCAATGAAAATCAGCATGGCAAAGAATACCGCCGCCGAGCCCTGATCCTTGGCCCGGCCCGCAAGGATGTGGCGTTCCTCCCCGAAACGATCCACCACTGCTTCGATCGCAGAATTCAGTAATTCGACCATCATCACCAGCACTACAGCACCGGTTAAAAGCACGAATTCAAGCACCGTGCTCGCCAGCCAGTACCCCAGGGGCACCAATAAGAGTGACAACCATACTTCGACACGGAATGCTTCCTCGTGGCGATAACAGGCCGCCAACCCCTGCAGGGTGTATCTGGCCGCATGCACCACGCGGCGCTCCACCACACCCAGCAATCCGGGCCTGTCTTCACTCACGATGCCCTCTCCTCCTCATCGCCGTTGATATGTTGATCCATTACCAGCGCTGGCTGCGCTTCCCGAGGAGTCCCAACCGCACGCGCTGGCACGCCCGCCACTGTGGTATGGGGCGCGACAGATTCCAGCACCAGGCTACCAGCCCCTACTTTGGCGCCTGCGCCAACCTCAATGTTACCGAGAATTTTTGCACCCACCGAAATCAATACGCCGCGCCGAATGGTGGGATGGCGCGCACCGATGCCGCAGCCACTACCACCAAGGGTCACGGAATGTAGAATGGAAACGTCGTCTTCAATGACAGTAGTTTCGCCAATTACGACACCGGTGGCATGATCCACCATCAGACCACCGCCAATGGTCGCGCCCGGGTGAATATCCACCGCAAAAATTTCCGACATCTGGTTTTGCAGATAGCGCGCCAGCTCGCGCCGTTGATGTTGCCACAGCCAGTGCGCAACCCGATAAACCTGAACGGCGTGAAATCCTTTGAAATACAGTAACGGCATCGAATATTTTTCGCAGGCGGGATCCCGTTCGTAGTGGGCCAGTAGATCCCGACGCATGTTGGCGCTTATGGTCCTGTCGGCTGCCATAGCCTCAACAAATAACTGACGAATCACCAGCGCGGACACCACCGAATTGCCGAGCAGTTGTGCAAGGTTATTGCTAAGTGCTGTTTCCAGGGAGTCGTGGCTAAGTACCGCTGTGTAAAAATAACTGGCCAGCACGGGCTCGTCCCGGGCGGAGTCGCGCACCTCCGCGCAAATTGCCTGCCATAACGTATCCGTTTTATCTTTCATCGCCTCACACCACCATCGCTGCGGGAATATCGCCGATAACCCTCGCGGTTACAAGCGCACATAACGCTCGAAAATTTCATCGAGATTGTCCAGCACCACCGTTTTCAATGCCAGGTCCGATGCCTCGAGTAACTCGCGCACCACTGACGGCTGCAACCATTGTTCGTACTGAGCGGCAACCGGGAGATAGCTCAGATGCCAGAGCTCCGGTGCGATGCCACCGCGGTCAGTTTGATAGGGGCGGAAAAACCCGCCGGGTGCAGCGTCGATAAATTGATCGAGCCAGCAATGCAGTGCGTGAAATGGCCCGCCCGCGACACACTCGTCCACGGTTAAGCGCACCTGGTAAGCGTCGTCCACCGCGCTCCCATCCCAGACATCGATATCCGTGCCCCAGTGGTGACGAGACGTTCCGGGCAGTGCGGACCAGCGCAATATAGCCCACATTTTTTCCCGTTCACTGAGCGCCGCCAAAACCAGAGGTCGACCTGCCTGATCCAGCACCGGACGACGACCGTCGGCCTTGGCATTCCAGATCGCCAGCTGGCGTTCGAAGGAACGAAAACCACTGGCAATGCGTAGTGCGAAACCTGCCTGCTGCGCCTGCTCACACAGTTGTGCAAGAGGTGCCACTACATCCCGGTGCACCAGACATTGATCATGCCACGCAATCACGTGTGACTCGGTGCGCCCGGTTGCTGCGGCAATCCATTGAGCTCTGCTATCTGTCATTTTTATTGCTATCGCCAATCGTATGCCAAGCGCGCCTGCCGCGACAAAACTTTGTCGCGCAGCAGCGCAACAATAACCTGTCCACTAGTAGTGGGGTGGCGTTTCCCGCTCTTCGCTGGTCCCGTCATCCTGCCCTGCGCCCTGAGCTCGGTCCTCCGCCAGATCTCTGACGTAGTCGGTTAAGCGGCGACAGGTTTCCATCAGGCTATCCAGAGTCTGCTGCTGCCGATAGACCGCCTCGCCAAGGGCTTTAATCGCGTCTTCCTGAAAGGCAAGCTTAACTTCGATATCGGTCAGGCGTTGCTCTACCATGGGCATGCACTCCGTGTTGTGGCCGGGTCGGAACCTCGACCGTCGGTGAATTTAGCGCGGCGCCGGTGAATTACCCCCGCCCAGAACGCCCCGTTCCACCACGGTTATCGGTACGGGCCACCAACGATTATGAAGTGTCGTTTCAAGTTCGTACTCCACATCCGCCGGCGCCGCGAGCCAGCCGGTAATCATGCGCAAACCACCCATCAGATTCATGGTGGTATCCACATCCACCAGCGACTGCCCAAACGGGGCTACGGAAACACTGTCGGCCGCTACGCCGCTCATCACCCGCGCGCCATTCAACGCCAGATCGTAGGACAGGCCCGTGACATTAAGGGCGCGACGACTCCTGTTAACAACCTGCAAGCGGACTAGAAAGCGGGGCGCCAACCCTGGAGACGCCAGCGGGATAACATCAATCAGATGCACCTCCGGGCGCTGCTCGGGGGCCGCAAACTGCGCGCAGCCCGAGAGCAGTAAGATGAACAGTACTAACGTTGCAACTGCACGCACGATGCACCTCCTGCGGCGCCTTCATTCATTTTGCAAGTACCGAGTGCCCCGCTGGTTCGGGTCAACACCCAATGCATAGCGATTACCTCGCCGGACACCCAAGCACTACCTGTTTCCCACAGCCGTTGTGTCATACTTGGCGCGCTGACGCCGACGGCATTGAATTTTTTCGTGCTGCCCTTATCTTATACAGGGACGTCAGTCAAAACCATGCTTGACTATCCTCACAGGAGGTTTTTGTGTTGCGAATTGGGTTATTTTTGGCCACTAACATCGCCATCCTGGCGCTGGTCAGTATTGTTTTCAAACTTTTGGGTCTGGAACACTACCTTAGCCAGCAGGGTATGGAGTCCAATCTAACCGTGCTTCTGGTGTTCTGCGGAATATTTGGTATGGCGGGGTCCATCATTTCCCTGTTGATGTCCAAGTTCCTGGCAAAACGGGGAACCGGTACGCAAATCATTGAAAATCCCAGTACCGCGAATGAACGCTGGCTGGTGGACACGGTGGCGCAGCTGGCCCGCAAAGCCGATATCGAGATGCCGGAAGTGGGCATATTTCCGGCTCAGCAATCTAACGCATTTGCCACAGGGTGGAACAAAAACAAGGCCCTGGTAGCTGTCAGTGCGGGCTTGCTGAACCGTTTTGACAAGGAAGAGATTCGCGCCGTGCTCGCCCATGAAATTGGCCACGTGGCCAATGGCGACATGATCACCCTGGCGCTGGTACAGGGCGTGGTAAACACCTTTGTGATGTTTTTTGCGCGCATCATCGGTTCATTTATTGATCGCGCCATTTTCAAAAACGAGAACGGCCACGGCATCGGCTATTTTGTAACGGTAATGGTGCTGCAGGTGATACTCGGTATTTTGGCGTCGACCATTGTTATGTGGTTCTCACGCTGGCGTGAATTTCGTGCCGACGCCGCCGGCGCTCATCTGGCAACCCGTGCGGGTATGATTGGCGCCCTGCAACGGCTGCAGGCTGAGTCCGAGGCCCATATACCCAGCGCCATGCCCGACACCATGACCGCACTTGGCATTTCCGGCGGTTGGAAAAAACACGCGAGCCGACTGTTTATGACCCATCCGCCCCTCGAAGAGCGTATCGAAGCTCTGCGCCGAGGCCTGTAACCGACCTGGCCAATGCGGCGTGACTGATCCGTCCGCTCTGCTCTGTCTCGTGGAAGACATTCCGCAAGGCGCAAGCCGCGGGTTCCACATGGAAAATGCACCCAACCTGTTCGCCGTACGCAGCGGCGAGCAGGTGTACCTCTATCGCAACCTGTGTCCGCATGCCGGTTTTGAACTCAACTGGCTACCCGATAAATTTCTCGATATCGACAACGAATATATTCTCTGTTCTGCCCATGGCGCCATGTTTGAAATAACCAGCGGCCTGTGTGTGGCCGGACCCTGTGCCGGTGCTTACCTGCATCCGGTCAAGTTCCATATCGACGCCGGCGGCATTTATATCGACGAGTGAACACCGCGCCACCCTGCATGTCGAACCACCCACCACGGTCTCTGTTGTCGCTACCGATGCCTTACCCTACAATCCACGGCTTATGTTATTTATGAGCAAGTCATTAATAGAGGACTAGTACTATGAGCAAGGTCGAAGATCAGTTAGCCATTCGCGAGTTGGCGGCCCGCTATAACCGGGCTTTTGATTACGGGGATCCAGACGCGTGGGCGGCCTGCTTTACTGCGGACGGCACCTTTAACATGGGCAGTAAAACCCTCGCGGCCGGAAGTGAGGCCCTGCTGGCCTTTGCTAAAAAAGTCATTCCCACCATGAGTATCAAGCACTGCACCACCGACGCTATTGTCGAAGTGGATGGAGACAATGCTACCCACGACGCCTACCTGATTGTATTAAACACCAAAGATAAGGTGCACGTGGCGGATTCAGGTCGCTACCAGGATCGTGTCGTAAAAATCAACGGCGAATGGAAATTCCAGCAGCGCGTTGTGGAAATTGACGGCAAAAAAGGTTAACCAAATACTACTTAATCTCACTACAGACACCGAATCCGAACTGGAGGATATATGAAGATAACCGCAGCGGTTGTGCGCGAGAAATCAAAGCCTTTTAGCATCGAGCAATTGCAGCTCGAAGAACCTCGCGATGACGAAGTATTAGTCAAAGTGGTGGCAACCGGTGTCTGCCATACCGACATCACCGTGCGCGACCAATACTATCCCGTGCCGTTGCCCGCCGTGCTTGGCCACGAGGGTTCCGGGATTGTTGAAAAAGTGGGTGCCGGTGTGACCAAGGTCCAGCCGGGAGACCATGTTGTCCTCAGTTACCTGCCGTGCGGACAGTGTGTTAAATGCCACGGTGGTAAGCCCGCCTACTGCGATTTGATGTTTCCCTATAACTTCGGTGGCGGCCGCCTCGACGGCTCGACCCCAATCAGTGACGGTGGCGACCGCATTAGTGGCTTTTTCTTTGGCCAGTCTTCGTTTGCCACCCACGCGCTGGCCAATCAACGCAACGTGGTCAAAGTGAGGAAGGACGCCCCGCTGAAATTGCTTGGCCCGCTCGGCTGTGGCATTCAGACCGGTGCTGGCGGTGTGTTAAACAGTCTCGCGCCGGAAGCCGGAACCTCTATCGCCATCTTCGGTGCTGGCGCGGTAGGCCTGAGCGCGGTCATGGCTGCGCGGGTTTGCGGCTGTACGAAGATCATTGCCATCGACTTGAATGGCGAACGGCTAAAGTTGGCCAAAGAGCTCGGCGCTACGGACATTATTAACCCCCGCGATGGGGGTAATACGGTGGAAATCATTCAAGGTATGACCGGCACCGGCGTAAATTACTCCCTCGAAACAACCGCTGTGCCAACGGTGCTGCGCCAGGCCGTGGAATCGCTGACCACCACCGGCGTGTGCGGACTGATTGGCGGCGCCCCCATGGGTACCGAGTTCACGCTGGATATGAATAATATTTTGTTTGGACGTACTCTGCGCGGCATCGTCGAGGGGGACAGCGTCGCCGATATATTTATCCCACGCCTGATTGATCTGCATATGCAGGGCAGATTCCCGTTTGATCGACTGATTAAATTCTACCCTCTCGACAAAATCAACGAGGCGATCACCGACGCGGAAAGTGGCTCGACCATTAAACCGGTGCTGGAAATTTCGGCCGAATAAAGCCAGGGCAAAACGTAGCACTAAACGCCGGAAGATGAACCTTTATTATTCTCTGCAATGACACCCCGGCATCGTCAGCTGCTGGGGTGTCACGGCCACGTCCGCCAATCAACTCCGTCCGATTTTTAGCAAACCCGCGCGGCGAGCACCTGATTCAGTTCGCGACGGGGCGATCGCTACAATCCACGTCGATTTTTTGCTCGATGGCGATCTCTCCCGGCGCCATGCGACACTTGTAAGCAAGGACCTCCACACCGTTAGCCATCGCCGTGCGCAACATTGTGCCGTACTCGGGATCAATCTCATCGGCGGGCGCCACCCGTTCAATGCCGGAGTGCTGCACGCAAAACACCAATACCCCTCGATGCCCGGCGGCGACCATAGCCACCAGCTCGCGCAAATGTTTGGCGCCGCGGGTGGTGATCGCATCGGGAAATAACCCCAGTCCCTGAGGCATTCCCAGGGTGACGTTTTTGACCTCGACGAAACACTTTTCCGCTTCCCGCTCCAATAGCAGATCAATACGACTGTTTTCGGTGCCGTACTGCACCTCTGGGCGTATAGTTGCGTAACCCTGCAACTCGCTGATTACGCCATTCTCAATCCCTTCTCTGACCAGCACATTGGGTCGCGCCGTGTTGATACCAGCCATGGCGCCGGCAGGCGTGGTGACAATTTCCAGGGTACCCGGCAGTTTGCGCTTGGGGTTATCGCTGCGGGAATACCAGCAGTGGGTGCCCGGTACCATACAATTTTTCATGGACCCGGTATTGGCACAATGCACCGTCAACACCTCGCCATTGGCCAGTTCAACATCCGCCAGAAAGCGTTTGTAGCGGCGCAGGAACACTCCCCGCTCAAGGACGGGATTAATTTTCATCTTGCCTGCCCCAGGGCTGCGCCCAACCTGTGCACCGCCTGTTCGAGCCTGGGCAGCGGCTCAGTGTAAGAAAAACGCACATGCTGGTGCGCCAGATAGTGCCCAAAATCCGTACCGGGTGTAAACGCCACGCCAACCCGCTCCAGCATATCCCAGCAAAACGCTTCGCTATCCGTAGCCAGGTTCTCAATGCCCGCGTAGATGTAAAATGCACCGGCCGGCGTATGCGGAATAGAAAACCCCAGCTCCCGCAACGCGGGCACCAGAAAATCCCGACGCCGCCCTAGCTCTTCGCGCCGCTCCTCCATAATATCCAGGGTCGCCGGTGTAAACGCCGCCAGGGCCGCGTACTGGGCTATGCTGGGTGGCGAGATAAAAAAGTTCTGGGCCATAATATTGATTGCCTCCAACGCTCCTTCCGGAACCACCATCCACCCCAGCCGCCAGCCCGTCATGCCGAAATATTTGGAAAAACTGTTGATCACATAGGCCTGGTCAGTGATTTCAAGCAGAGAAGCAACTGGCTGGTCGTACACCAGACCGTGGTACAGCTCATCCATCACCAGCACACCATTTCGTTGCGCGACGGTATCGTAGAGAGAGCGCTGGTTGTGGGCGGTGATTATCTCGCCAGTGGGATTACTCGGGGAGGCGACCATCACACCGATGGTATTATCGCGCCAGTGAGCGTCGACCGCATCGGCGGTGAGCTGATAGGCGTTGCGCGCCTCCACCCGCACCAGCTGGGGTTCTCCGCCAGCGCGGCGCACAAAATTGGCATTACACGGATATCCCGGATCGGGAAGCAAAAAGCCCTCACCTGGATTGATCAGCAAATCACAAATCATACCCAAGGCCGCGCTGCTCCCGGTGGTGACAACCACCCGTCGCGGATCGATATCTACCCCGTAGCGATGTTCGCAGAAGACCGAGATTGCTTCACGCAACTCGGCAATTCCCAGTGCTGGCGTATAGTGGGTGCGCCCCTGTGCCAGCGCGTGATTGGCGGCTTCGACAATCGGCTGGGCAGTGGCAAATGAAGGCTCCCCCGCTTCCATGCGGATAATATCGCGGCCCTGGGCCTGTAGTTTTACCGCTGCTTCGAGGAAATCTACCACTTTGAATGACGTCATTCCGGCGATACGGTCGGCGGTTCTTACCTTGTTGTTAGCGTTCATGCTTTCCTCATACGGCTATCGCCTCGCCGTGGCGCCAGCTCCCCAACGTCTTACCCTGCGAAGCGCGGTTGAATCACTGACCAAGGCTAGCCACTGACCAGCCCAACCGCGCTGGTCCCGCAGTCTCGACGCGAAACCAAAAATGGCCATTGTACCGATACTGGGTCGCCATTACCTGAGGTAAGCAGGCAAATTCTGCTTGATATATTTTCCCAGTAGCTCTATAAACGCGGGTTTCGCGAAACTGCTGACGGATTACCAATGGCCAAGAAAAAAGTTGTTAAGTCACCCTCCCTGCTTCTCCATGGTTTTGAGCCCTACAAAGAGAAGAAGAATGAAAAATACATGAACGACCGGCAATTGGCGCACTTCAAAAAACTGTTGCAGGCGTGGAAACAGGAATTGATGGAAGAGGTTGATCGCACCGTCACCCACATGAAGGATGAGGCAGCCAATTTTCCGGACCCTGCGGATCGCGCCACCCAGGAAGAGGAATTTAGCCTCGAACTACGAGCGCGGGATCGCGAGCGAAAACTGATCAAAAAAATCGACAGCACCATTGAACGCATTGAAACCGACGACTATGGTTTTTGCGACCAGTGCGGCGTCGACATCGGTATTCGACGGCTCGAGGCACGTCCCACGGCCACCCTGTGTGTCGACTGCAAGACCCTTGATGAAATTAGAGAAAAACAGATTACTGGCAGCTGATCAGTTTTGCACCCTGTCTAACTCGAGATGGTCACGCCGATGAGTGGTTTATACATCGGCCGCTTCGCCCCATCTCCCACCGGCCCCCTGCATTTTGGCTCCCTGGTGAGCGCACTGGCAAGCTATCTTGATGCCCGCGCCGTCAATGGTCGCTGGCTGGTGCGCATCGAAGATATCGATCCGCCCCGGGAAGTGCCCGGAGCCGCGGATATTATTCTCGGACAACTCGAACAACACGGCCTGGAATGGGACGCACCGGTGCTTTATCAAAGTCGCCGCACCGACGCCTACCGGGCGGCTATCGACACGCTACGACGGGCTGGGAAGATTTACGGCTGTAACTGCAGCCGCCAGCGGCTGCGTCAATTGGGTGATGCTTATGACGGGCACTGTCGGAGCGCTAATTTAACAATTGACGGGAGCGTAGCGCTACGCATCGTCACCCCCGATGATACGCACATAGAATTTGCTGATATCTTTCAGGGTTCGCAGCGGGTTGACCTGTCGTCGAGTGCGGGCGATTTTATCGTACGCCGCCGCGATCAACTTATCGCCTATCAACTCGCCGTGAGTATCGATGACGCCTACCAGGGCGTTACGGACGTCATCCGCGGAAGCGATTTATTGAGCTCCACACCCCGCCAGTGGTTCCTGATGCAGCAGTTGCGGCTTCGCCAGCCACGTTATGGCCATATACCCATAGCACTCAATCGCCACGGGCAAAAATTGAGCAAACAAAATCACGCGCGGGCGTTGTCCCCCGGCAAGGCTCGGGAGACCATTTTTTCAGCGCTCATATGGCTGCGCCAAAGCCCTCCCCCGGAGCTGAGCGGCGCATCCATTAGCGAATTATTGAACTGGGGCAAGTCCCACTGGCAACGGCACACTATTCCTCAACAAATGGCTCTGCCTGGCTATTCACGAAACGAACTGGCGATCTAATTCCATAAAAGAATATACTTATAATTTATTGATCTAAATTTAGCCTTTGCCTAAACTGGTGCCCCACGGGTAACATGATGCCAAATTATAACGATAATGAGTGAACAACATAACAACAATACCCATAAAAAGAACGGGACAACTGACTGGATGAGTTGCTGCGCAGCAAAGGAGTCTTTAGAGACTACCGCTAACAGCCTATAACATAATTACAAAGGGGCCATTGGCCCCTTTTTTACTTTTTAGACGCGGTGCAGCTCGAATACACCTCCCCAGATCCGTTACGTCCTGCTGATTGTCTCACCCGATTGATCCCGACTCGCCTGAGACCCTGTGATAAACTGCGGCCTATTTTTTGGTTCGAGGATACAGTTACTACCGAATGTTAAGACAACGGTTACACAACTTCTTTTTTCGCAGCAACAGGTCTGCGGCCGTATCGGCGGCTACGGCCCCACACGGCGTTGAACAGAAAAAACATAATCTGTCGCGGTCCGACATAAGCCCGGGCGCATTGCAGGTGGTCGAACAACTGACCGGAGCGGGTTTTAGCGTCTACGTGGTAGGTGGTTGCGTGCGCGATCTGTTGCTCGGCCTGCACCCCAAGGATTTTGATGTGGCTACCGATGCCACTCCCGAACAGGTCGTCAAAATCTGCCGACGCTCGCGTATTATCGGGCGTCGTTTCAGAATCGTGCATGTGCGTTACGGCCGGGAAATCGTCGAAGTCACCACCTTTCGCGCCCAACACGAAGAGGGTGGGCATATGGGTGCCGAGCTTTCGCGCAAATCGGATCAAGGCCTGCTGTTGCGCGATAACGTATTCGGATCCATCGAAGAAGATGCGCGGCGCCGCGATTTCACTGTCAACGCACTGTACTACAACCCCTCTGACAACAGCCTGTACGACTACGCCAATGGTATGGCGGACATCAAGGCGCGCGTGCTGCGTATTATTGGTGATCCTGCTACCCGTTACCGGGAAGATCCGGTGCGTATGTTGCGCGCCTGCCGCTTTGCGGCAAAACTGGGTTTCTCCATTGATCCAGCCACCGCACAGCCCCTGTTCGACCTGGGCCACCTGCTCGGCGAGGTAGCGGCGGCCAGGCTTTACGACGAAGTCCTTAAACTGTTTATGAACGGCCAGGCGCTGGCGACGTACCGTTTTCTGGATCAGTACGGCCTGTTCTTACAGTTGTTTCCAGTTAATGCTGCCAGTTTCGGCAAAGACCAGACGTTTAATCGTAATTTTGTTGAGCAGGCGTTGGTAAACACCGATAAACGGGTACGTAATGGCCAGCGCGTGACACCGGCTTTTTTACTGGCCGCTTTACTGTGGCCAGCGCTTTGCGCGGCCCGCGATCGTCTCATCGCACGCGGTGAAACACCCATTTATGCTACTCAACAGGCGGCCAATGAAGTGGTGACCGCGCAACTAAACCGCATCACCATGCCGCGACGATTTACTCTCCCAATGCGAGAAATATGGGATCTACAGCTGCGACTGCCGAATCGTACGGGTAACCGCGCCAGCCGCCTGGTGGAACTGCCCAGATTTCGCGCGGGGTACGACTTCCTGCTACTGCGCGAAGAGGTGGGAGAAGATCTGAACGGACTGGGTCGCTGGTGGACCAAGTATCAGGAAGCCAATGCCGACGTCCGTCAAACCCTGGTGAATGAAGTCGCACCCGCGGGAACTGGACGTCCAAGGCGGGGCAGACGTCGCAGCAAGAACCCTGACCACAAGAACACTAATCCCAGCAACTCTAATCCCAGTAACTCTAATCCATAGTATGGCTGTCAGCGTCTTTATCGGTATGGGCAGCAATCTCGGAGACCCCGAGCGGCAACTCGATTCAGCCACTGCCGCAATCGCAAACTTGCCCGAGACCAAACTGCTGGACTGCGCCCCCAGATACTGCAGCCCGGCTGTCGGGCCTGGTCCACAGCCGGACTACCTGAATACCGTACTGGGTATCGCGACTTCACTGGCACCCATTGATTTGCTCGACGAGTTGCAATTGATCGAGCAGCGGCATAAACGGGTCCGCGATGTGCGCTGGGGGCCACGTACCCTTGATCTCGATATTTTGCTGTACGGGCAGGACACCATTCAGTTACCGCGACTGACCATTCCCCACCCACGACTCAAAGACCGCAGTTTCGTTGTCTATCCCTTACACGATATCGCGCCGAACCTGGTTCTTCCGGACGGTACCCAGGTGGCGCACCTATTGGCAAAAAGTAGTCCGCAGGGTATTGTCCGACTCTCGGCTGGAGAGTCCCGTGGAAGTACTGGCTAACGACGTAGAGCTGAATCTTGATAGCGACGCATTACCGCGCTTTATCGCCGTCGAAGGCCCCATCGGGGTTGGAAAAACCACCCTCGCCAAACGCCTTGCGGAGACATTCAATTACGACACTCTGCTTGAGCAACCCGACGACAACCCCTTCCTGGAGCGGTTTTACAACGACCGTCGCAGTGGCGCGCTGCCGGCCCAGCTGTTTTTCCTTTTTCAGCGAGCCCGGCAAATTCAACAGCTGCGCCAGAGGGATATGTTTCAGCCGATGCGCATCGCCGACTTTCTGATGGATAAGGATCCACTGTTTGCGCAGGTCACACTCGACGACGACGAGCTGAGAATATACCAGACCGTTTACGAACAGCTGACCATCGACGCACCGGCGCCCGACCTGGTCATTTACCTGCAAGCGCCCACTGATGTGCTTCTCGAACGTATCCAGCTTAGAAAAGTTGCTATGGAGCGTCACATTGACCACGCCTATCTCGACGCACTCAATGACGCCTACACACGCCTTTTCCACGTCTACGACAGTGCGCCGCTACTGATTGTCAACGCCGCCGAGATTGACCTGGTCAACAATAGCGACGACTACCGCCAGTTGGTCAAATATTTGTTAAGCATCAAAAGTGGACGCCATTACTACAACCCGCACCCCAACTTGTAAGGTCGCACCACCATGAAAACTGTGACGCTCAATACCCTCGGAAGCCTCAAACAAGAAGGGCAAAAATTTCCTGTTATCACGGCTTACGATAGTGCTTTTGCGCGCCAGATTGAACTCGCGGGAATAGAGGTCATCCTGGTAGGCGACTCCCTCGGTAATGTAGTTCTCGGCTTCGACAGCACCGTACCGGTAACCATGGACGATATGCTGCACCACACTGCTGCGGTGCGCCGTGGTAACAACAAATCCCTGATCATTGCTGACATGCCGTTTATGTCCTATGCAAACCCCGAGCAGACTCTGGCAAACGCTGCATTACTTATGCAAGCCGGTGCCCATGTCATAAAAATGGAGGGTGGTGCATGGCTCGAAGAAACCGTATTTATGCTTAGTGAACGGGGGATTCCGGTTTGCGGCCACCTGGGATTGACACCACAATCGGTGAATAAACTCGGGGGCTATCGGGTACAGGGTCGCGACGAACAGGCGGCGGAAGAAATGCGTCGCGACGCCACCTTGCTGGAGGAAGCCGGTGCCGACCTGCTGGTACTTGAATGCGTTCCCAGTGAGCTGGCCAGAACCATCAGCTCTGAGCTGGCCATGCCAGTAATCGGAATTGGCGCAGGTCCGCACACCGACGCGCAGGTACTGGTGCTCTACGATATGCTCGGCATTTCGCCGCGGGTACCGCGCTTTACGAAAGACTTTCTCACCGACGGTCGCGATATTCAGGGCGCCCTACAGGCCTACGCGGTCGCCGTGCGTAGCGGCGCCTTTCCGGAAGTGGAACATAGCTTCAAATAACCGCACGCCAATTAACAATATCTCGCTAATCCTGTGCGCAAAATAAAGTGTGCAGCGTCGCGATCAGCACCCTGACGCTCGGGTCCTCGATTCGATAATAAATTGTTTGAGCTTCCCTGCGGGTCGCCACCAACCCGGCATTGCGCAGAGTTGCCAGATGCTGGGACAACGCAGACTGACTCAACGGTACGCGCCGGTTCAGTTCGCCGACAGATGCCTCCTGCTCGTGCAGGGAACACAGCACCATTAAGCGATGACTATTCGCGACGGCTTTTAACAAGGTCTCCGCCTGCGTGGCATGCTGCGCCAACTGGGACATATCCAGGCTGACGCTGGTTTTCCCATTTTTTGTAGCGGCTCTCACAATGCTTTTCACCTCAGTCTCCGTGCACCATTCGTTCATGGTTACCGTTTGCTTCCATCAACCCGACCACTGTGTAGCCAACGGGCTGGAAATAGTGCCGTAAGCACGGTGGGCTCCCACTTGCGAGCGCCACACCCTGCGCTTAAACGCCGATTAATTATATATTGCTAATTTATATAATGCTAATATAATATCGCGAACGAACACTGAGGACCGACGGCGAATACTATGCAGATTCAAAGTTTTTTTGACCAGGCCACTTCAACCTTCACCCATCTAGCGTGGTGCAGCGCAACCAGCGCCGCCGCTGTCATCGACCCGGTGCTGGATTTTGACTACAAGTCGGGTTCCACCGGCACCGAATCCATGGACGCAGTTATTGCTGCCCTCGACGCTAAGGGCCTCAAACTCCATTACATATTCGAGACCCATGCTCACGCCGACCACATCAGCGCAGCGCCTTATCTCAAAGCTCAACGCGGCGGAAAAGTAGTCATCGGGCAACATATCACCGCCGTCCAGACGGTATTCAAAAAAATCTTTAACCTCGACGACCTCGCGCCCGATGGCAGCCAGTTTGACCTGCTGGTCGACGAAGGCGACGAGTTGAATCTTGGCAATCTGATCGTGCGCGTTATGAACACCCCAGGCCACACGCCCGCGTGCGTTGCCTACCAAATTGGCGACGCCGTGTTTATCGGTGACACGCTGTTTTCCCCGGCAGCGGGTAGCGCCCGTGCAGATTTTCCAGGTGGCGACGCCCACACCCTGTACCAATCGGTGATGCGCTTATTGTCGTTACCGGAGGAAACACGCCTGTTTTTGTGTCACGACTACCCTGCACCGGACATCGCGCCGGTGGCTTGTACAACGGTGGCCGAGCAAAAACATAACAATATCCACTTTCAGGGACAGGAGATGGATTACATCAAAATGCGCACCGCGCGGGATGCAACACTGGAGATGCCAATGCTGATATTGCCATCCATTCAGATCAATATCCGCGCCGGTGCATTGCCCACGCCGGAAAATAACGGCGTGTCCTATCTCAAATTACCACTCAATCAATTTAAGGAGGCGTAATGCACCACTTTATTCTGGCCGCCATCGGCGGCGCCATGATCGGTATAGCGGCGGTAGTCATGATGGGGTTAAACGGCCGTATCGCGGGTATCAGCGGGATACTTTCCGGCGTGTTCTCGCAACCTGGAAACGAAAAGCTGTGGCGCGTACTGTTTGTTGTCGGCCTGGTGGTCGGTGGCGCGTTGCCTGGCCTGCTGTTCAGCCTGCCCGCACCACCCGTGCCCGATGCCACCATCGGCCTGGTCATTGCCGGCGGGCTATTCGTCGGTATCGGCACCGGCCTGGGTAGTGGCTGTACCAGCGGTCACGGTATTTGCGGAATGGCGCGACTCTCGAAACGCTCCATTGTTGCGACCGTCATTTTCATGGCCACCGGGGTTGTAGCGGTGTACATCCTGCGCCATCTGATTGGAGGTTGAACCCATGGGCAAATTATTAGCGGCACTACTATCGGGCCTGATTTTTGGCGCAGGCCTGGCAATTTCCGGTATGACTAATACATTTCGCGTGCAGGGGTTTCTGGATATTGCCGGCGCGTGGGATCCGACCCTGGCATTCGTTATGGGTGGCGGACTGTTGATCACCTTTATTGGCTACAAACTGGTTTTACGACAACCCGCACCCTTGTTTGACAACAGCTTTTCAGTGCCAACTCGAACCGATATCGATAAGCCCCTGTGGATCGGTGCCGCGCTGTTTGGTATTGGCTGGGGACTGGTGGGATATTGCCCTGGGCCGGCCGTGGCCGGGCTTAGCTATGCTTACACCCCGACTCTTATCTTCGTGCCCACCATGATTATCGGCCTGCTGCTCGCCAAACCACTCAGCAAATTTGTGTAACCGACTATTTGACCGAAATGCGTTATCTGCCCCGGGTCACCTGACTGATCGACCTCCACTAAACCCGACCCATACAGCCTCGGGTTTAGTGGATCACCGTGCCTTGAGCGCCCACGCCCAGCGCAAACCTGCCCAGCCCTCAATCCTCACCTTGCACCCACTAACCACGCCCACCAAATAAAACCCTTCGCCTGCGGCGTATCCTCATCAGCTACACAGCAGTTTTAAGCCCCCACGGGCGACGCAAAATGTTGATTGCGTTCCGGTTTTATAAAGATTTATGATAGTTGCGTCGGCTTCTGCCAGTTACTGCTGGAGTGTGTGTTGTGGGCGCGAGTGCCGACGGGGTTAGTGACAAGCATCAATATAATGAGGTCGATATGTCAGAGCAACGAGTATCAGGAACAGTTAAGTGGTTTAACGATAGCAAGGGTTTTGGTTTCGTCGAACAGGAAGGCGGTGCGGACGTGTTTGTCCACTATAGCGCCATTCAGGGAGACGGATTCAAATCGTTGCGCGAAGGTCAAAAAGTTACTATGGAAGTGACCCAGGGCCAAAAGGGCCCACAAGCTGAAAAAGTTATTCCCGAATAATTGGATTTACGGCTGCGTTCGACATCCTGCGCCTCAATAACTGGATTGCAGAATTAACACTTGGAGTCTGCATAGACTCCAAGTGTCGATGTTGACTAGCCGCTAGCGCCAGGGACTGAAATCCGGCGCGCGTTTTTCCAGAAACGCGTTGGCGCCTTCTTGTTGCTCGCCCGTCTCAAAGTAATTCGGCGCGTGGGTGGTGATCATTTTTTTCATGGTCTGATCCATTAAATGGTCGACGTTGTCGCGAAATGTTTGTTTGATTAAACGCAGGCAGGTAGGGCTAAGCGCCAGCATTTCCTGGGCCCACTTGTTTACTTCCGCATCCAGTTGTGGGTAGGGCACCACGGCGTTGACCAGCCCCCAATCGAGCATTTCTTTGGCACTGTATTTACGCAGCACCATCCACATTTCCCGGGCGCGCTTATGGCCGACCACATTGGCCAGATAGCCGACGATATAGCCACTGGCAGGGGACCCCACACGGGGACCGTTCTGACCAAAAATTGCGTGTTCGGCGGCGATGGTTAAATCGCAAAAATAAGCGAGATGATTACCCCCGCCGATACTGTATCCATTGACCCGGGCGATCACCGGCTTGGGGCATTCCAGAATCATTTGATTAAGCGGAAAATCCAGCCCCTCGAGACCGCCATCGGCTTCCCATTTAACATCGCCGCCGACGCAGAACGCGCGCTCGCCGACGCCGGTAATCACCAACACCCCCGCATCCCGGTCTGCGCTAGCCTTTTTAACAGCATCGACCATTTCAGCGATGGTATCGCCGGTGAATGCATTGAGGGATTTAGGACGGTTAATGGTGATGGTCGCAATATGATCTTTGACGGTGTATAGAATATCCTGATAATCGGCCATGAAGGAGCTCCGGTTTGACTAAGCTGATGTAAATTAATACGCCGCTTCCCCAACCCAACCCGAGATCCAGGGGGTTTCGGGAGTTGGTAAGGAACGCGAACGTTGTACTGGTGTGCGAACTAAACAATTATCTATGCCCGACACAACGAACAGGCACTACTGACAAGTCAACAAGGATACCAGATAGAAACTCAGAAAGCTGGCAATCCCCCTGCACGTTTGTTAAATTTCCGCCCCTTGGTCGCCGCTTGTGGTCAAAAATGCAAGCCGCGACGCGTTTATTGCGCGCACCAAAGGTGACCACAATTTTCTGGTGCGCAACGCTGGTTAACGCGCCAATCGAGCCGTTCGCAACGCAGAGTAGAATAATTTTATGAGTCGTTTGCAATCCAGAATTAACCCCCGATCTCCCGTTTATGAGAACAACGCCTCCCACTACGGCGCTATGCTCGACCAACTCAGGGCACGGCTGCGAGAAGCCGCCGAGGGTATTCGCGAAACCCACATTGAGCGTCATCGCGCGCGCGGCAAATTACTACCTCGCGAACGCATCGATCGCTTGATCGATCCCCACACACCGTTCCTCGAACTATCGCCGCTGGCCGCGTATGGACAGTACGAAAATGAAGTGCCCGGGGCTGGCATCGTCACCGGCATTGGCCATATTTGCGGTGTGCCGTGCGTACTGATTGCCAATGACGCCACCGTAAAAGGCGGCTCGTTCTTCCACGAAACCGTGAAAAAACATGTGCGCGCCCAGGAAATCGCCGAGCAAAACCGCATGCCCTGTGTCTATCTCGTGGATTGTGGTGGCGCCTATCTGCCCGAGCAGGATCGCGTCTTTCCCGACAAGGAACATTTTGGCAATACCTTTTACCGCCAATGCCGTATGTCGGCGCAAGGTCTGCCACAAATTTCCGCAGTATTCGGCGGCTGCACCGCCGGCGGTGCCTATATTCCCGCACTTTCAGACGAAACCATTATGGTGCGCGGCAACGCGCGCATTCACCTGGGCGGGCCGTCCATTGTCAAGGTGGCCATTAACGAAGAAATAGACGGAGAAAGTCTCGGTGGCGCCGAGATGCACAGTAAAGTATCAGGCGTTAGCGATTACCTGGCGGAAGATGAAGACGAAGCCCTGGCGCGCATACGCGAAATTTTCGCCAAACTCAATTGGCCACAACAGTGCTATGCCCAGGTGCAGCCGGTAAAGGCCCCAGCCTACAGTCCGGAAGAAATTCCCGGCATAGTCAGCGCCGACCCAAAAATACCCTATGATGTGCGAGAAATTATCGCGCGCATGGTGGACGGCAGCGACTTTCACGAGTTCAAACCCCTGTACGGTGACACGCTTATCTGTGGTACGGCCCATATACATGGCTATCCGGTGGGCATATTGGGCAACAACGGAGCGTTATTTTCCGAGTCCTCGCTAAAGGGCGCGCACTTTATCGAATTGTGTAATCAACGCAATACACCCTTATTATTTTTACACAACATCACCGGCTTTATGGTTGGTCGCGAAGCAGAACGCGGTGGCATCGCCAAAAACAGCGCAAAAATGGTTTACGCTCAGGCCAACTGTCGCGTGCCAAAATTTTCGGTCATTATCGGCGGCTCCTACGGCGCGGGTAATTACGGTATGGCCGGGCGGGGCTTCTGGCCGCATTTTTTATTCGCCTGGCCAAGCGCCAGATGTGCCACCATGAGCGCGGACATCGCCAGCAATGTGATGCTGGAACTGCGTCGTAGTAGTATAAAACAGGGCGACGCCGATCCTGCGCAGCTACAAAAAATTGAAGCGGCGGTGCGTGCGCAATATGGTGAACAGAGCGACCCCTATTACGCCACATCCCGACTCTGGGACGATGGCATCATCGAACCCGCCGATACCCGCGATGTGATCGGCCTGTGTCTGGCTCTGACCGCATTACAACCCCTGGCAACGGGATTATCCCCCGTCTATCGGATGTAAACCCCTATGCAATTTACCACCCTTGACCTGCGCATCGATCCCCAGGGCATTGCCTACTTGACCATCAATCGTCCTGAAATGCATAACGCCATGAACGCGGATGTCATCAACGAGTTGGCGACCGCGACCGATCAGTTTTACGCGGACGAAAATATCCGGGCGGTGGTATTGACGGGAGCCGGAGATAAAAGTTTTTGCGCCGGTGGCGACCTGAACTGGATGCAACAAACACTGCAACTGTCGCGTGCGGAGCGCATTCGGGAAAGCAGCAAACTGGCCACCCTGTTCGCGCGTCTCGACCGCTTACCCAAACCCCTGATTGGACGCATTAACGGCCAGGCATTTGGCGGTGGGGTTGGTTTGATCTCCGTGTGCGACATTGCCATCGGTGTAGATAGCGCGCTGTTCGGCCTCACTGAAGTGCGCCTGGGTTTATTGCCAGCCAATATCGCGCCCTATGTCGTTGCACGCATCGGTCGCAACAACGCGCGACGGGTATTACTTAACTGCCATTTTTTTAAAGGCCCAGAAGCGGTACAACTTGGACTGTTGCATAAATCCGTCAGCGCCGCGCAATTGGACAATGCCGTAGAAGCCGAAATCAAAAAACTCATGCACTGCTCTCCCGTTGGCGTCGCGGCCACAAAAAAGCTGATCGATTATGTGGACACCCACGGCCTTGAAGAAAATATGCAATACACCGCGCAAGCCCTCGCGGATGCCTGGGAAACGGCAGATGCCAAGCAAGGCATCGCCTGTTTTCTGGACAAGACCAAACCCAGCTGGGTAGGCGACCGCGCCAATGATTAAATCTTTACTTATCGCCAATCGCGGCGAAATCGCGGTACGTATTATCCGCACCTGTCGCAGGCTGGGGATACGCACGGTCGCGGTGTATTCCGAAGCTGATCGCCATGCGCTGCACGCTGCTCTCGCGGATGCCGCCCTGTGTATTGGTCCGGCCACCAGCGCCGCGTCCTACCTCAACGCGGAGGCAATAATTGCTGCTGCCAGGCGCATGCAGGTGGACGCCATCCACCCTGGTTACGGGTTCCTCTCGGAAAGCGATGAGCTGACCAAATTGTGCGCGCAGGAAGACATTATTTTTGTCGGCCCAGCGCGCGAAGCAATTCGCGTGATGGGCTCGAAAATTGAATCTAAAGCCCTGGCGGAAAACATCGGTGTGCCGGTTATTCCCGGCTACCACGGCAGCGATCAGAGTGACGCGGCTTTGCAACGGGCGGCACAGCGCCTTGGTTATCCCCTGATGATAAAAGCCAGCGCCGGCGGTGGCGGCAAAGGCATGCGTGAAGTCACAGCGGCGACGGATTTTATGCAGGCTCTGTCGGCGGCGCGGGAGGAGGCGCAAGCCGGTTTTGGCAACGATCAAATTTTACTGGAAAAATTGATTACCCATCCACGGCATATCGAGGTACAACTGGCGGGGGATAAACAGGGTCAACTGGTACACTTATTTGAACGGGAATGTTCTATTCAACGCAATCATCAAAAAATTATTGAAGAAGCACCGGCCGCTTTCATTACCGACACGCAGCGCACCGCCTTATTCAAGTATGCGCTGGCCCTCGGCCAGGCAATCCGTTACGACTCAGTTGGTACGGTGGAATTTATACTCGATCAGCAAAGCGGCGAAATTTATTTCCTGGAAATGAACACCCGTCTGCAGGTTGAACACCCTGTCACCGAACAAATTACCGGTATTGATCTGGTGGAATGGCAAATTCGCAGTGCGGCAGGGGAACCCCTGGCCCTGGCCCAGAGCGAAATCACCCAACAGGGCTGGGCCATCGAAGCGCGCATCAATGCGGAAGATGCCGCCAATAATTTCTTGCCGGAAACGGGCACGCTCGTTATTTACGCGGAACCTGATGGGGCGGACATCAGAGTCGACAGCGGTGTGCAGCGGGGTACTATCATCACGCCCTTTTACGATTCTCTGCTGGCCAAACTGATCGCCACCGGCAGTGATCGGCAACAGGCACGAAGCAAACTTCAAGCCGCTCTCAATGCGTACACCATCGCCGGTGTAGGTACCAACCTGATGTTGTTAAGAGATATTTTTGCTCAAGATAGTTTCCTCAGCGCACCATTGACCACCCGTTTTTTAGGCGAACAATTCCCCGGGGGCTGGATGCAGCCCGATAGCGTTACGCAACTGTGCCAACTCGCCGCTGTTGCCTGGATAATGTTACTGGAACGGGAACGCGACAATGCACACGGCCACGCCAACCCGTGGCTGTCTCTCGGCGGATTTCGCGTTTCCGCTCGCGCTGGGCTGTGCGCTGTAACCAGGGTACTGCTGCGTCACCCGGACCAGTCGGTAACAACCGTGCAGCTATTGGGCAACGCCGGTCGTTATCGCATCCACGCGCCAACGGGAACAATTGACGCCACAGCCCACTGGACTGGCGCGCAACAGTTGCGGATCGAACTCGACGGAGCGACTCGGCAAATCGACGTCGCCACCGCAAACGACGAGTTGGTGGTGCACTGCAACGGCCAGGCCAGTAGTTTTCGACCGACCAGCGACCAGCAGTTGACTATGCAGCGGGAACACGCCGCAGGCTCCGGCGATCACCGCATCGCGGCAACACTCCCGGGGCGCATCGTCGAAATTCGCACCCAGCCAGGTGCTACAGTTAATCAGGGCGATATCCTGGTGGTGCTCGACTCCATGAAACTGTTGCATGACCTGAGTGCTCAGGTCGGGGGCACCGTCCGCGATATTTTTTATGCTGTGGGCGACAATGTCGAAAGCGGTGCAATCCTGTTAGATATAGAACTACCGGCCTGCGAGGATGGCGCGGGTGAAAACGGGAAATGAAACAAACGAAAGATTTATTACTGTATTGAAACTCAGAAAAGCTAGAGGAACATCATGAATCAACTGTATTTTTCCGACGAACAAAATATGTTGCGCGAGCAAATTCGCCGTTTTGTGGAACAGGAAATTGTGCCGCACGCTGAACCCTGGGAAGAACAGGGATTCGTGCCGCGCGAGGTATTGCGCAAGATGGGCGATCTGGGCTTTCTCGGCATTCGCTACGCTGAAGAATACGGCGGCAGCAATATGAATACTCTGAGCAGCGCCATTCTCGCCGAGGAACTGGGGCGCTCCACCTTCGGCGGCTTCGCCGTAACTGTGATGGTGCATACCGATATGGCGTCACCGCACCTGCAAAATTTTGGCAGCAAGGCACAAAAAGACCGCTACATGCCCGATTTGATCAGCGGCAAGAAAATCTGCGCGGTTGCGGTCACTGAACCGGGCGCCGGTTCCGATGTCGCAGCCATCCGTACCACGGCAGTCGCCGACGGCGACGACTATATACTCAATGGCAGCAAATTCTTTATCACCAATGGCGTCAAAGGTGACGTTTATTTTGTCGCTGCGAAAACTGACACGACGGTAAAAGGCTCCCGGGGCATCACCATTTTTATCGTAGAAAAAGGGACTCCGGGTTTTACAGTTGGTCGCGCCCTGAAAAAACAGGGCTGGTTGTGTTCCGATACCGCCGAACTAATTTTTGATAATTGCCGAGTTCCCAGGGAAAATATTCTGGGGGAACTAAACAAGGGCTTTTACTCGATTATGCGCAACTTTCAAAACGAGCGCACCGTACTGGGCGCGCAGTCCATGGGGGAGGCGGAAAAAGCGCTGGAGCTAACACTGCATTACGTGCAGGAACGAACCGCCTTCGGGGCCCCCCTGTGGGACAAGCAGGTCATTCGCCAGCGTCTCGCCATGTTGCAAGCCAAAGTCGCGGCCGGCAAACAATTGGTGTACCACGCCGCGTGGCTGGACTCCAATGGGCAGGAGTGCGTGAAGGAAGTGTCAATGGTGAAAGCGTATTGTTGCGAGCTGGTCAACGAAGTCATGTATACCTGTCTGCAGTTTCACGGCGGCTCGGGCTATCTGCGTGAAACACCTGTTGAGCGAATGAGCCGCGACGCGCGCGTGCAAAGTATCGGCGGCGGTGCCACCGAAGTGATGCTCGAGGAAATTGCCAAACGTTCAGTCATCGCCTGACAACCCGGGCCGCAACTGTGCAGAAATTGACATCTGCGCGGTTGCCGCAAGGAACCTGTTGCCGTAGTCTGGAGGCAAGCTTCAACGTACGAACTTTTTGCTAACCCGCCGCCGCAGGCCCCCGATGAAACGGCTTTTGAAACGCTATCACCCACCCGGCACTCCTCCCGGCACCTTACTACCGCCCCACAGCGGCGCCGCGAGCGCCTTGATCAACGTCACGGTATTTAACCCGCTGGATTTTAACGAACAAAACTTCGACGAAATCCAGTTCACGAAAAAATATTCTGGACAAGAAAGCTCCGCGAACGATAAAGACGCCGGGCTAAAACCCACACACCCGGACAGCCCTGCGTCCAATACATCGTCAGCTGATACGGCCTGGATACATATTCAGGGCACCCCATCCGCCCAGTTCTTAAGTCTGCTGGGCGCACAATTTAACCTGCACCCACTCGCTCTGGAGGATGTTCAAAACACAGGACAACGGCCCAAATTTGACACCTACGAAAATCACCATTTTATTGTCACCGCACTACCAACCGTTATCGAGAACATAGTACAGACTGCACAAATCAGTGTTTTCCTCGGTGAAAATATCGTTATTACATTCGCGAATTCTGACCGCGATCCTTTTGAGATGATTCGTCGCCGGCTGCGCACTGGCGGCAATAATTTACGATCGCGGTGCGCAGACTACCTGCTGTATACCATCCTCGATCTGGTAATCGACGAAGGATTCCCGGTTCTGGAAATCCTTGCTCAGCAACTGGACGACC
>JBFIHG010000030.1:0-35840 GCA_041601945.1 Porticoccaceae bacterium
GCCCAGTTGCTCGGCGCGCAGCATGATGGCGGTACCGTGGGCATCGTCGGCGCAAACGTAGTAACATTCGTGCCCGCGCAGTTTTTGAAACCGCACCCAGATATCCGTTTGAATATATTCCACCAGATGACCGAGGTGGATCGAGCCATTGGCGTAGGGTAGAGCGCTGGTTACCAGGATGCGACGGCGGTCGGATACGGTTTGCTCGGCGCGTTGTGGCGCGCTCTGAGAGGCAGTTTCGGGCATAGTGGGAGCAGCTATTTTCGGTGTCGTAACAGCGCGCCACTATAGCGGTTTTCAGTGGTTATTTCATTACGGTTTAACTCTTTAGAAGGATTCGAAACTCACAATGGCGGACGCAAAAGTTTCCGACGGGCTTGCTCAGGTTAAACATATCATCGCGGTGGCGTCCGGCAAGGGCGGGGTCGGCAAATCCACCACGGCGGTGAATCTGGTGCTGGCTCTGGTAGCAGAAGGCCACAAGGCCGGCATTCTGGATGCGGATATTTACGGGCCCAGCCAACCTATGATGTTGGGGGTGGCGGAAGGCACGCAGCCTAAAGTGGTCAACGGCAACGCCTTTTTGCCGGTCGAGGCCCACGGCATCAAATCCATGTCCATCGGATATCTGGTGACGGAAAAAACGCCGATGGTATGGCGCGGTCCGATGGCGGGCAGCGCGCTGGTGCAGATGCTGACGCAAACTCTGTGGGGCGAGCTGGATGTGCTGGTGGTGGATATGCCCCCCGGCACTGGCGATATTCAACTGACCCTGGCACAGAAAGCGCGGGTTGCTG
This sequence comes from Porticoccaceae bacterium, assembly GCA_041601945.1. GTDB lineage: Bacteria > Pseudomonadota > Gammaproteobacteria > Pseudomonadales > Porticoccaceae > JBFJKD01. The sequence goes on from JBFIHG010000030.1 coordinate 798, forward strand.
GCGCGGTGATCGTGACAACGCCTCAGGATATCGCCCTGCTGGATGCCCGCAAGGGTATCGAAATGTTTCGCAAGGTAGAGATTCCGGTGCTGGGCATTGTGGAAAATATGGCGCTGCATATCTGTTCCAGTTGTGGTCACAGCGATGCCATATTTGGCGAAGGCGGTGGGCAGCGGGTGGCCGAGGAATACGGCACCACATTGCTCGGTTCGCTGCCGCTGGATCGGCGCATTCGCGAGGAGGGGGACAGCGGTCGCCCGGTAGTCGTCAGCGCTCCCCAGGGAGAAATTGCCGCAGCTTACGGCGTGATTGCCCGCAACCTGATTGCTGCACTGGCCGATCTCTCCGATGCGCGGCCGGAAATTACCATCGAAGAATAATCAATCGTTCGCCAGGAATCCCCGATCCGGGTTTCAGGCGTAGTTTCGCAACATACATCAGGCCGCGCGCCTGATGGATTTAAGGAGTGCAGGGTGAGTATTAAGTCAGACAAGTGGATTCGGCGTATGGCGGCTGAACACGGCATGATAGAACCGTTTGAAGCGACGCAGGTACGGGAACCAAATGGCGACGGTCAGCGGGTAATTTCCTACGGTGTGTCCAGTTACGGTTACGACGTACGCTGTTCAGATGAATTTAAAATATTCACCAATGTACACTCTGCCACGGTGGACCCCAAAAACTTTGACCCGGCCAGTTTTGTGGATTTTAAGGGAGATGTCTGCATAATCCCCCCAAACTCCTTTGCGTTAGCGCGAACGGTCGAATATTTCCGCATTCCCCGCAGTGTGCTCACCATCTGCCTGGGCAAGTCCACCTATGCCCGCTGCGGCATTATCGTCAACGTCACGCCCCTGGAGCCGGAGTGGGAGGGACACGTCACCCTGGAGTTCTCCAATACCACCACTCTGCCGGCCAAAATCTATGCCAATGAGGGCGTGGCGCAGATGTTGTTCTTTGAGTCGGACGAGGAGTGTGAAACGTCTTACAAGGATCGGGGTGGTAAATACCAGGGACAACGGGGCGTAACCCTGCCCCGGGCCTAGCTTTACCGGGGTTTCGCAACTTGCAAACCGGCTGTTCACAGACCCTCTGTCTGAGTCAAAAATACCAAACTCATCGGTTAATAAACGGCAAACTTAAGACCGTTGGTCGGATAAACCCCTCCCTTTATGCCCGAGTGGCAAAATTTTGACACTCGAAGGCTGTTGGGGGCTTGATTTCCATCCTTAAATCCGTCAGTGTGCTGCCATTAATTTAAGATAATTCATAGGGATATGGGATGTTTCTAATAAATTATCTAATAGAAGGGCCGCAGTTTGAAAAGAGGGGGGATAGCCTGGCTTGTAGCACGCGCGCGCGCGGTTGTCGCGGTTGTATCGCTGCGGGCTGTGCGCGTCATTCTTTTGACCTGCCTGTGTGCGCTATCCCCAGCGCTACACGCTGATCTTATTTCCACCACCATCACGGTTGACGGATTATTTGGCGACTGGACTGCCGTTTTAGCGAACACCTCACCCCAGCAATATGCCTCCGACCCGGAAGGGCTCTCCACTGGAACTGATCGCGACCGCACGGTGCAGAGTACCGGGCGGGATCTAAAAACGTTTGCTTACACCTGGGATATCAACAATTTGTATTTTTATGTGGAGCGCTGGGGTTCCACGAAGAACCGCAACTGGTGGTGGTTTTATCTGGATCTGGACGCCAACGGTCGTATGGAAAGCACCGACAAAGTGTTATTGGTGGAATGGTTCGGCGCCAATCAACTGACCAATACGATTCTGTACAACTACGTTCCGGCCACCGGATCTGATCCGCTGGTGTGTGAGATTTCGGCCAACTGTCCGTTCCCCGGGCAAGTAGGCGTTGCGGATGGATACGATATGCTCGGCGGTATTAGCGGCGGAACCAGCATTTATTCAAGTGTGGTGGGGGGGCACGTCGACGGTGTTCGGCTCGAAGCGCGCATGCCATGGTCCGTTCTGAGTCCGCCGGGCAAGCGCCCCCTGGGCTTTCATGTGTCGTCGTCCAACAGCGGCAACCTGCCGGGCCAGATCGATGACAATATGGATGGCCCCGGCGGCAACTTTATGTTTGTCGATAATTTCGACCTGGCGGTGGTGAAAACCTCCAATGCGGTGTTGGTGGCGGGTACTCCACAAGCGGCCGGGAAATCCCAATTTAACTATATCCTCACGGTGACCAATAACGCGGTGGGGGGCAGCGCGAATGCTGGCATAGCCCGCAACGTAACTCTGTCGGATGTGTTGCCCTCCCAGGTGGCGCTGGTCAGCGCCACCCCGACCCAGGGAACTTTCTCCAGTAATGTCTGGACCATCGGCACCCTGAACCCTGGGGCCACGGTCACACTGACATTGCGGGTGCTTGTTAATAACCCCCCCAATACCTCCCCCAATGAGGCCTTGCCGATCACGGTGACCAATACCGCCAATAATTTGCGCTCGCCATTGGGTTACGACACCAATACTGGGAATAACCAGTCCTCGACGCCCGTCACCCTGCACCCGGCGCCGAATCTGGTGGTGACCAAGAGTTCGTCGTTATTTAGCGACCCGGTGGTCGGTACCGGGCCAGGTACTAAATACCATATTCCCGGTGCCGTTGTTCAGTACCAGGTGGTGATACAGAACACCGCAACGTTTGCCACCGGGCAGAGTGTTGTGATCAGAGACCCGGTGCCCACCCAAACCGCTTATGTGCCGGGCACCATCACCGTAGGCGGGGTGGCCAAAACCGACACCAGCGCGGATGGGGACGGCGTACAGTTTGATGGCACCACCAAGAACGTGATTATCGACTTGGGGACGGTGAATGTGAGTTCAACCACCACAGTAACCTTTAAAGCGCAGGTGCAATAGTTTTCGTACCTGAGCGTTAGCAATAGTGAGGTAAGACATGCGTATCAACAGGAAATTTTTGTGCCGAACAGGGAAGGCTATGACATTTACCCTGGCCCTGCTGGGTGGTACCTCGGCGCTGGCGCTAACCGCGCCGGGCCAACCTATTACCAACCAGGCGGCTGTGAGTTACGCGGTGGGAGGCACCCCATTTAATGCCTCGAGTAACCTCACCAGCCTGACCGTTCAGGAACTGGTGGATATCGAAGTCACCTGGCTGGACTCCGCCAATGTGGCGGTGAGTCCCGGCTCCACCAGCCAGGTGCTGACGTTTCAGGTGACCAATATCGGCAACGGCAGCGAGACTTTTGCGCTAAGTGCGGACAGTTCCCTGAGTGGCGACGATTTCAACCCGACCCTGCAGTCCATTTACCTGGAGACAGACGGGGTTCCCGGTTTTTCCGGCGGAGATACCCTGTACGTGTTGAACAGCAACGACCCGGTATTGGCATCGGAAACATCGGTTATCGTTTACGTGCTGAACAGTATTCCCGGCGGGGCCACCAACGCCCAGACCGGTGACAGCGCATTGACCGCTACTTCAACCAATGTGACCGGCACTCCCGGCTCGGTCAATGCCGGGGATGGGGATGCGGGGACTGATGCCATTGTTGGCGCCAGTGGCGGTGCCGCAAGTTTTACCGGCACCTATGTGGTGTCCGATGTCTCCTTAAGTTTTGTCAAAAGTGTCCTCAGTGTAGTCGATCCGTTTGGCGGTTCGCAGCCGGTGCCAGGGGCGATTATTACCTACCGCATTCAGGTCAGTGTTTCAGCGGGTGCTGGCACCGCCACCGCCGTTACCGTGACCGATCCGATCCCCACCAACACCACCTACAAAACCGCATCGCTGTATCTGAATACGGGTCTGTTGTCGGATAGCGCCGGGAACGACGCGGGAGAACACGACACGGGGCTAAATCGCATCGTAGTGCGCCTCGGAGATATGACCCTGGCGAGTGCGGTGCAGACCGTCGAATTTGCCGTGACGATTAATTAAATGACTGGCCAACGAGAACGATATACACCACCAACAAAAGGAGATAGCCCGATGAAAGCATTGACACGTATAGCGGCAATTCCGCTGCTACTGTTCGGCACCCTGGCATTGGCGGATAACCACGAACCTGCCGCGGCCGACAGCGCACCGCCCAGCAATCACCTGCAAGTTACGCTGATTTCCGAAAAGGAAGTCGTGGAAGTGAATGAAGAGGGTGAAGAAGTGGTGCGCCGCATCCCGGTGGACGTGGCGCTACCGGGCGACGAAATTATCTACAGCATTCGCATCGAAAACATCAGTGACGCCCCCGCCTCTGATGTGGTGGTGGTCAATCCAGTGCCTGCAGATACCACCTACGTGGAAAACAGTACCTTTTCCTCGATCACCGGAACCGGCGTGAAAACCGCGTTTTCCGCTGATGCCGGGCAGACCTATTTGCCCCGCGGCGATCTGGTGGTGACCGATCAAACCGGCGAAGTACGCGGCGCCCTCGCGGTCGATATTAACCATATTCGCTGGCAGCTCGATGTTCCGCTGCCGGTGGGGAAATCCGCTCTGGTGGGTTACAGGGCAGTAGTGAAGTAGTGCAGTAAGTGAACAGGAAAGTGCTGTTGAATAAGTCAGACAACGCAACGGTGTTTTTACCGGGAACGCTCACAGCTATCTTTGTAAAAACTTTAATGCTTTTACATAACGCTTAAACAATAAAGTGGAGAGTAGTCATGTCTATTAAAAACTGGTGGGGCGGTGTCGTCCTTTTACTGATATCGGGGTCGGCTCTGGCGTCGACGTTGGCAGGCGTCAATATCATCAACAACGTCACGGTCGACTACAAAGTCAACACCGTGGATCAGACGCAAATTAACAGTGGTAACTGCACAGGCGGTATCTGTACGGATACGTTCAAGGTTGATACCAAAATCGACTTGACGGTGGGAACCAATCCGGCGACCACTGTGTTTTCTGGAAGCACAAACCGGGTGCTGACGTTTACCGTAACCAATACGGGCAACTCCACCAAGGGCGTGGCCCTGTCGTTGGTGTCGGGGACGGACGCCACGGACGATCAGTTCAATATGAACAATGTAAGAATCTACATCGACAATACTGGAGCCGGCTCGGTGGGTTCGTTCGATGTCGCGAACGACATTCTGTACACGGGTGCCACCTTTGCCGACAACCTCATCAACGCCGGTGATCTGGTTAAAGATGGGGGCGCAATAACAGTGTTTGTGGTGGCGGATTCACCCACTGGTCGGTTTGCTGGCGATACCTCTAAATACGCCCTGGTGGCCAGAACACTTAATTCTGGTGCTGCCGTGAACGCAGCAGGCACATTGACCACAGCGACTGGCAGCAATGGCAAACTCCTGAACGACACCATGTTTGCCGACGGGGCGGGCTCGGGCGGTGTTACCGGGGTGACCGATGTGGCGTTGGATGGTCGTTACTCCAATACTGGTACCTACACGGTAGAGGCAGTAGGTTTGGTGGTGACCAAAACCTCCGTCGTTACCGACGATGGTATTGCCGGTAGCCCGGAATATGCGATTCCTGGTGCAACAATCACCTACTCCATTCGTCTCGAGAATTCGAGTGGCACCACCGCCGCTACGGACATCGTTATTGCCGACGGGATTCCGGCGGGTACCACCTATGTGGCTAATAGCGTCGATATCGATATGAATGGCAATGGTGTCATTAACGCTGGGGTGGATGATACCAATGTGACCGATGGTAGTAATGGCGCCAACAGTGGAGTGGGAGTGGCATTTGCTTCGCCAAACCTTACGGTGGGTAAGGTGGGTACCGGTGCTTTGACTATTGCTGCGGGCGGCGTCGTGATTATCACCTTTGATGTGACGATTAACTAGCGCTAACCCGCTAGCAGTACGCGTGCTTAAGACATGGCACATTAAGCAGACCCTGCTTGCAGGGTCTGCTTTTCTCGTTTTCAGGGGGTTGGCGAAGCGGCTGAGTGCTGTTGCGCGGACCCTACGGGGTGCACTGTGGCCCCTGTTCGCCTGTGGGTTGTTGGGGATGCTGTTCTTACCGGTTGCCCAGGCCTCCAGCCACGGGGTCAGCATTACCAATACTGCGCAAATCAGCTACTCCATCACGGGGTTCCCACAAACGCGATTTTCCAATACGGTAACCACCACATCGACGGTGGTGCGCACTGCCGCCACCATTACCGTACTGCGCTACTGGCCACCCAATCCGGTGGCCAGTGCGACTGTCGTACCACCCAGTTTCTACCAAACCGCCGGCGGCGGCACCGTCGCAGTGGGCGATGTGTATTTGCCGGGGGCTGCGTCGCCACTCAATTTAGGTTCACCGGTGCCCTTGGCTGCGGCAGGGGTAATACTCGGCGGCGAGCCGATATTTGTGCAGGTCCGGGATTCTGATCAGAATCTCGACCCCGGGCTGGCCGAGACGCTGGTGGTGGTGCTGCGCGCCGATGGAACCGGGGATATGGAAATACTGGTACTGACCGAGACCGGACCGGACACCGGTATTTTTATCGGCGTTATGCAAACCAGCACCGCGCCTTCCAGCGCCCAGAATGGGGTGCTGTCGGTACAGGGTAACAAGGGTATTACAGTCACCTACACGGATCCCGCCGATGGCTCGGACAGCATTGCCGCGTCGGTGCTGGTGGACCCCCTCGGCATTGTGTTCGATAGCCGCTCCGGGCTGCCGGTAGATGGGGCGCAGGTGACGTTAATCGACGCGGACAACGGTTTGCCGGCCAACGTATTGGGGCTGGATGGGGTGAGCAGTTATCCGGCTACCGTGATCACCGGCAGTAGCGTCTCGGACAGCGGTGGCACTGTGTACAACTTGCCTCCCGGAGGGTTTCAGTTTCCGTCGGTGTTGCCAGGTAATTATCGGCTGGAAGTGACGCCGCCGGTGGATTACAGCTTCCCATCCACGGTCAGCGATGCAGACCTGCAATTACTGCCGGGCGCTCCCTATGCCCTCAACGGGGGTTCCCGTGGTGGGGTGTTTGTGATTGCGCCCGGCCCGGCGGTCAATATCGACGTGCCCATTGATCCCTCCGGCACCGGTCTGTTTGTGGCCAAGGTGGCGCGCAAATCGGTGGCGGGAATTGGCGACTTTGTGCCCTACGATATTACTTTGGAGAACAGCGGCGGGGGGGCGGCGGTAAATATTCAGGTGACGGACACATTGCCCCCGGGCTTTCGTTTTGAATCGGGTTCGGCGCGGGTGGGTGGTCAGCGAGTGGCCGACCCGGTGGTGGGCGGCAAAGGACGACAGTTGTTATTCACCGTGCCCAGTCTGGCGGCGGGTGGCAGTGTGGTTATTTCCTATGTGGCGCAAATTACCCCCGGCACCAAACCCGGCGCGGCCTACAACACGGCAGTTGCGACGGACAGTTTCGCGGCCACCTCCAATGTCGCTCGCGCCAAGGTGGATGTGCGGGACGATTTTTTCCGGGACAAAACCTTTATTACCGGGCGCGTGGTGGATGGTGATTGCGACGCGCTGGAAAGCCGCGAGGCACCGGGTTTGGAAAATGCCCGCATTTATCTGGAAGATGGCAGCTATGTATTGACCGATGAATCCGGGCGCTTTCATTTTGAGGGACTCACGCCGGGCACCCATGTGGTGCAAATAGATTTTGACAGTTTGCCCCAAGATTACGAAGTGCTGCACTGCGATGCGGATACCCGCAGTGCAGGGCGCAGTTTTAGTCGGTTTGTGGATATTCAGGGCGGTTCGTTGTGGCGCGTGGATTTTGTGGTAAAACGCCGCCCGCCGCGCCAGTTTAATGTGCTGCAGCAACTGAGTGTGACCCGCACGCCGCAGGGGGCGGATATTCGTCTGATTATCAGCGGTGGCGATCTCGCGGTGACCGCGTTGCGGCCGATTCTGATGTTGCCTCCCGGATTAACCTATGTCCCCGATAGCGCCATGGTGGACGGCGAACCGGTACCCGCACCACAAACCTTCGGGGAAACCCTGACGTTTAATCTCGGGGACGTGAAAAGTGAAGGTGAGTGGCGGCGAGATTTCCGGTTAAAGGTACAGGGGGCGTTTGCAGCGCATAACGAGGTAAGTGATACCAGTATTAAAAGTATGGTGGCATTTTTGGCTCAGGGGAAAACTGAGCGCTTACCCTTGGCAGTCGCCCAGGTCGACCCCACCAGTGGCGCTCCTGTGGAGAAGGACGTTGCCAGTGGGGAAAGTCAGCTGCAGATTACCGAACAGTTTGACGAACCCGTCGCTACGGCAGTAGCCGGTGCGTTAGGCGCGGGCAAGAATCGACACAACGATGTCGAGGAAGAAAATATTGTCCCCCGGGAGCCGGGCATCCACTGGCTATTTCCCACGCCGGAATATGTGCCGGCAATTGGTGCGTTGAAATTATTTATTCAGCACTTGCCCGGTCAAAGCGTGAATTTGCTGCTCAACGGCGAGCCGGTGAACCGCCTTAATTTTTACGGTACCACGGTATCTCCCGATAAAACCGTTGCCCTCAGCAAATGGCAGGGTGTGGATATAAAAATTGGCGATAACCGTTTTGTCGCGGAGGTGCGGGACGCCGGTGGAGCCACGGTAGAGCGGCTGGAGCGCACGGTGCATTTTTCCGACGTGCCGGTCAAAGCCAAACTGCTGGTGGACAAATCGAATCTGGTGGCAGATGGCAAAACGCCACCAGTGGTTGCGGTGCAATTTTTTGACCGTCACGGCTATCCGGCGCGGCCGGGGGTGATCGGCGATTACAATATCAATGCCCCCTATGAATCCCGGGAACGATTTAAGCGCCAGCAACGCCAGAGTCTCGCGGTAGTCGAAAACGAACGACCGCGGTTTGAAATAGGTGCTGGGGGTATCGGCTATATCGAATTGCAGCCCACCACCGACGCGGGCGAACTGGTGCTGCAATTTAATTTCGAAAATGATTATCGAGAAGAAGTTCGCGCCTGGCTGTCCGCCGGTCAGCGGGAGTGGATTTTGGTGGGCCTCGCCGAGCGCACCATCGGCCAGCATATGACCTCCGGTGACAAAGATGGTTTGAGTAATGCGGGTATCGATGACGGCGGTTTCAGCGACGGGCGGGTGGCTTTTTTTGCCAAGGGCACCATTCGCGGCGACTGGTTGTTGACCGCAGCCTACGACACGGATAAACGCACCGGAGATAGTCTCAAACAGACCATTGACCCCGACAGTTATTACACCCTGTACGGCGACAATTCCTACCAGCAGTACGAAGCGCCGAGTCAAAGAAAGCTCTATCTCAAGCTGGAAAAGAAACAGTTTTACGCTATGTTTGGAGATTTTGACACGGGTTTGAGTGTCACCGAGCTCGGGCGTTACAGTCGCACGGTGAACGGCGCGAAAATGGAATTTCGTGGCGACCTGGTGGAAGCCAATTTGTTTGTCACCGAATCGGAGCAGGGTTTTGTGCGCAAGGAAATTCCCGGCGACGGCACGTCCGGTAAATATTTTCTGGGTAGCACCGAAGTGATTATCAACAGCGAAAAAATTGTTATCGAAACCCGCGATCGCCTGCACAGCGAGCAGATTCTGAGCAGCGAAGTATTGAGCCGTCATATCGACTACAACATCGATTACGACGACGGCAGTCTGTTTTTCAAGCGACCCATACCGGCCCGGGATGATCAGTTCAACCCGATTTACATTGTGGTGGAATACGAGACCGGGGGCGGCACGGGTGGTGGTTATACCGGTGGTGGCAGGGTTGCCGTGAAACCCACCGAAAACCTTGAAGTAGGAGTGACGGCTATTCACGAGGAGGGCGGCGCCCGCTCCGGCGACCTGGTAGCCAACGATGTCACCTTGCAAATTAGTGATAACACGGAGTTGCGCATCGAGACCGCACGCACCGAGCAGGATGATGAGCAGACCGGTGCAAGTACCAGTGGTGATGCTTATTTGGTGGAACTGGAAACCCGCGGTGGACAGGTGGAAAACCTGTTGTATGCCCGCCAGCAAGATGTGGAGTTTGGCCTCGGCCAGCAGCGCGCCGCGGAAGGCGGCACCCGCAAAGTCGGCAATATGATGACCTATCACCTGAATGATAATTACGAATTGCGCGCCGACACGTTCCGCCAACAACACCTGGAAAGCGATGCGACGCGGGAAGTAGCCGACGCGCTACTGGAATACGATAACCTTGACCAGGCGCGTGCTTACAGCGGGCTACGTATGGCCAAGGATAAATTTGACGATGGAGATATCCGCAAATCAAATCAATTACTACTGGGAGGTGCGTACGGTATTTATGACAATCGCATCACCCTGCACACCGATGCGGAACTCGGCGTAGGCAGCAGTGGCAGCGATGATGACAACGCTGATTTTCCCAATCGCATTGTTGTCGGAGCGGATTACAAACTGACCGAATCCCTCGATTTATTTGTGGCCAACGAGTGGACCTGGGGCGCGGATCGGGATACGGAAAGTACCCGTGCTGGGTTGCGGGTCAGACCCTGGGCCGGGGCCGACATCAGTACCTCGCTGGAACAGCAGGCAACCCCCGATGGCGCGCGTCTGTTTGCCAACCTGGGGGCCCTGCAAAACTGGCGCATTGACGACCGCTGGACCATGGATTTCAGCCTGGATCGCAGTCAGGCAGCCACCGGGCCACAGGCTGGGCCCAGCACGGGTTTGCGGGAATTTAATCCCCAGGTGGACCCAGCCAGCGGTGGTCGCGAAGATTACACGGCAGTGGCGACGTCCCTTGGTTATCGCCTCGACGGCAGGGAATGGTTAGGCCGCCTGGAGTGGCGCGACGGAGATACCGAGCAAAAATGGAATGGCAGCATGGGTTGGTTGCAGGAGCTGGACGAAGGATTCACGTTTGCCAGTGGTATCAACCTCAATCAAACCGACACGGTGGATCTGGGGCGTGGGGTGCAGGCCGATGCGCGGCTGCATCTGGCGTATCGGCCTACCGGCGGCCGCTGGACCGTACTGGAGCGCATGGATTTTATACACGAAGATATTCCCGGTGTGGAAAGCAGCGGCTTTGTCAGTCGCCGTATGGTCAGTAATCTGTTGGCCAATTACCGTAAACAGGCGTACCAGTGGAATGTCCACTGGGGTTTAAAGTATGCGCTGGACCAGATCGACGGCGAGACCTACGATGGGTTTACCGATTTGATGTTGCTGGAATTCCGACACGATATCGGAGAGAAGTGGGACTGGGGTCTCCATGGTGGCACCTATCACAGCTGGGCCGCCGATGTACTGGATTTGAATCTCGGGGTTTCCCTGGGTTATTCGCCGGTCACCAATGTGTGGGTATCCCTCGGCTATAACTTCGTTGGCTTTCGCGACGACGACTTTAGCGGTGCAGACTACACCGCGCAGGGCGTATACCTGAAATTCCGTCTCAAGGTGGATCAGTTCACCTTGCGGGACCTGTGGAACGATCCGAAATAATCACAGTATTCTTATTACTTACGTAGCAACTGTTTCCGCAATGCGCGCAACAGGCGTTTAATTTTTTCTGAATTTTCCGGACCCATACGCAGCATTTGTTTTTGTGCCGAGGACAGTTTTTCCAGGGCCGGATCGGCAAATGTATAGAGCACTCCCTCGAGCTTCAGCTCTATGGGTGAACCGACGTCGGGCGTGGCCAGGAGCACATCAATGGCACGTATGGTGGTTGCGCCAAAATCTTCCTCGGGATAGCCAAGCTGTCCATACGCGGTTTCCAGTAGTGGCCGTAGCAGATCAAAGATTTTCGTTAATTTTCGCGCGTCGAGGCTGGCCAGCAAATTGACCAGTTCGTCATAGCGCACGAAATTAGGCGTGTCTAGCCATAGCCTGCCGCCCACGTTAGTCGCGACAAATTTACCTGACAGGGGCGTTACGGGAATCATCTTTTTCAGCATGCCTCCACGAGACAGGCCGTCGATAATGGCCGCGGCTCGCTCCAGCAAGTGGTCGGCCTGCAACCAGGCGTGGTAGTTGGGATCCGCACTCAGCGCGAGCAATTGCTCGCGGGTGAACGCATCGCTGTCTGCCAGCTCAGGCAATGGCGGCGCAACCGTTTCGGTCGCAGGCGCGGTACGCACTGGAATATCTACTTTGGGCAGCTGTAATGCGTCGAGGACTGGCCCGGGTTCAGGCAGGGATTCCAGTACAGTCACGCTGGCGTCCTGTTCCTGATCAAAATACTGGTACATCCAGTAACCGCCTGCGGCGAGCAACAGCACCGCAATAACCAGCAGTAATTTTGGCGTCTGACTGGTTGCGTGAGTCGTTTCGGTGGGGCGGTCTTCGGGTGACACCTGCATACAGTTTCCTCAACGTAATCAGTTGCGCTACGCCCATACCGCTTCGATACAGGTCAGGGTTGCGCTGTGATCTCTGAATTTAGTGCGTCGCAGCGGCGTTAGTGCCGGCGGGATAATACGTGTGGAGTTGCTTGCCATCCACCGTTGCGCCGCTCAAAACGATTTCGTAGGTTTCACCATCTTCCTCTTTCTGCCAGAGTTTTACCAGCAGGTAATCCCATTGCGGAGCCAGCCAGAACACTGTTTCCCGCTCCTGATCTTCGCGAATACGTCGCATCTGTACGGTATTGATTTTCCCCAGTGCGGTGTCGAGTACCTGCGCCCCAGTGGGTTCAAAACAATAGTCTTTCACTTTGCCGCGCATCAACACCTGGTAGCAATATTTGTTTTGCGTTTTGGCCAGGTCCCTGCTCATTTGCAATTGGTAACCCAGTGGCCCGAAGTAATTGTCCAGGAGTGGAATTTCCCGGTGCTTCTTTTTGGCGTCGTACAATGCCAGCCCGCGCTTGCGATCTATCACGAGGTTTTCCTTCCGCGAAACACCAAGAAAACGCCGTTGCGAGCTGTAGCTGTCGACCAGGAGGCGATTCTCGGCATCAATGTGAAAAGTTTCGATCTCCTGCATATTTCCGAGCCAGTTTTTAGCGGTTACCGTCACCGCGTAGCCGTCTGCCGTGGAGGATAATTTCCGGGTCACGTCGATGGGCATACCGTTAAAGGTTGCGGAGTAGGTGGCCACGTAGTTTGGCAATAACGGGGTTTCTCCCGTGGCCAGTGAGGCGGCGCAGGTCAGCAATAATGTCAATATAACGCGCATGGTGGTTTCCGAAGTTGCGGAGCGTGAATTAGAAAGTGCAGATGCCGTAACGTTCAAGAGTCTTTTCGCAGTGTCTGGTCGACAGGGCTATACCGCCAGCCACCAGGCGGCAGGGTTGTGTTGTCCAGTAGCGCCTGATTGTCGCGGCACACAACGCGTCCACTACAGCACCACTGTACCGCCAGGGGCAGGATTTGATGTTCCAGCTGCCTTACGCGGGTGACCAACGAACTGGCAGTGTCGTGTTTTTGGATAGCGGTGGCGGCCTGCATAATGGCTGGCCCACTGTCCAGTTCGGCGTTGACGAAATGCACCGTCGCGCCGGCTTCCCGGTCGTCGTTGTCGATGGCCTGTTGATGGGTGTCAAGGCCGGGGTATTTGGGCAACAGGGAAGGATGAATATTGATCAGCCGGTCGGCAAAAACGCGAATAAAATCCACGCTCAGAACGCGCATAAATCCGGCCAGTATCACCAGATCAACGGCGTATGGAGTGATTGCTTCTGCCAGTGCCTGATCGAACAATGTGCGTTTGGAATAATTCCTGTGGTCGATAATCTGTGTGGCAATCCCCGCATCGTGTGCGCGGGTCAATCCCGGCGCATCGGGTACGTTACTGATGACCAGTGCGATACGGGCGTCCAGTTCACCCGCAGTGATGGCGTCGATCAACGCCTGCAGGTTACTGCCGTTGCCAGAGATCAGAACGGCGAGGCGCGCTGGTGCAGACATGGTAGTAATAGTTTCAGGTGAGCAGGTGCCTGGCAGATCATTGATCAATTAAAGGTCACGAGTGCATCGTTACTCTCTGCACTGGCGATCGAGCCGATCAGTCGCGCCGTTTCTCCGGCAGTGGTCAGCAGTTCCATGGCGCGCTCTGCCTCAGCGGCGGGCACACAGATCACCATGCCGATACCGCAATTAAAAGTTCGGTACATCTCGGTGGTGTGAATATTGCCCGCCTGCTGCAGCCACGCAAACACCGGTGGCTGCACCCAGCTGCTGGCGTTGAGTACCGCCCTGGTTTGTGGTGGTAGTACTCTGGGCAAATTTTCCAGCAGGCCGCCGCCGGTAATGTGCGCAACAGCGTTTACCGGACAACTGGCAATCAACTTGAGCAGGGATTTAACGTAAATACGCGTGGGCGCCAGCAGCGCGTCGGCCAGGGTCCCATTGCCGAGAGAGACCTCCTCCGGACGGGTGGCGGAAACCTCGAGGACTTTACGGATCAGGGAAAAACCGTTGGAGTGCGGTCCGCTGGAATCGAGACCAATTAATACGTCGCCCACTGCCACACGGGAGCCATCGATGATCTGGTCTGCCTCCACGACGCCGACGCAAAATCCGGCCAGATCAAAATCTTTACCGGCGTACATACCCGGCATTTCGGCGGTTTCGCCGCCCACCAGAGCGCAACCTGCCAGTTCGCAGCCGCGGCCAATGCCGTTCACCACCGCCACCGCAGCTTCCACGTCCAACTTGCCGGTCGCATAATAGTCGAGGAAAAACAGGGGCTCCGCACCACTCACCACCAGATCATTGACACACATAGCCACCAGATCGATACCGACGCCATCGAGTTCACCCAGATCAATGGCCAGACGCAGCTTGGTACCGACGCCGTCGGTGCCCGATACTAATACGGGTTCACGATAGCCGGCGGGAATTTTGCACAGTGCGCCAAATCCGCCCAACCCCGCCATGACTTCCGGTCGCCGGGTGCGCAGCGCGACGTCTTTGATGCGTTCCACAAGGGCGCTGCCGGCGTCGATGTCGACGCCGGCGTCTTTGTAACTCAGGGAGGGCGGTGATTGGCTCATGAGGTTGGTCCGAGGGAAAGGCGGTATTTTAGCTCGGCCAGTGCGGATTGTCAGTGCGGATTGTCAGTGCGGATTGTCAGTGCGGATATGTGTGCAGTGGATTGCACCTGATACAATCGCGTCATGAAAACGTACCGGGCAAAACTATATCGTTGCGCGTTGGCTATCGGCGCCAGCCTGCTGTGGGCAGCCAGCGTCGCTCAGGGGGCGACGGTGCAGAATCTGTACTCCGCCACCGTGCCGATTGCAGCGCAGTCAGAAGTGGAACGGCGCAAAGCGGTGCGTCAGGGGCTCGCGGACGTATTGGTTAAGATGTCTGGTTCGCGGGCGGTATTGAACAATGTGGCGGTGCGAGCGGCGTTGTCTCAGGCCGAAACCTACATGCTCGAATTTGGCTACGCCACTCAGGTCAGTGCAGACGGGAATCCCAGCAATGCACTGACTGCCCGTTATGCCGCGCCTCTGGTCGATCAGTTATTACGTGAACAACAACTGCCTATCTGGCCCGCTAACCGGCCCGAGTGGGTGGTGTGGGTGGTGGTTGATCGACCGGATGGCTTACAGTTTGTCACAACCGATGGCGATGCAAATCTGTACGCCCAACTGGAGCAGACCTTCACCCGGCGCGGGATGACCTATCAGGTACCGCTTCTCGATTTGCAGGATCAGTTAACCCTCAATACGGAACAAGCGTGGAATTTTGACGCCGCCGCTCTGCACGCCGCTGCCCGGCGCTATGCAGCCGAGTACGGCTTTGTGGTCCGCTATAGTCGGACGTCATCCGGGTGGGAGGGCGGCTGGTTGTTGGCCGGTGCGGGCACTGGTGAAAGGGGAACCGTGTCAGCGCAGAGCCTCGGTGAGCTGGTAGTGGCGGCGCTTGATGCCGCAGTGGATCGCTTTGCGCCGCGCTTTGCCTATGCGGGCGGGGGCAGTCAAACCCAGGCCTCCCTGACACTGGAAAATATTACCAGTTATCAACACTATGCCGATGCGCTGGCATTGGTAAAAACGCTGGAGATGGTTTCCAACGTGCAGGTCACGCAAGTCGAGGGCGATTTGTTGCATTTGTCGGTAAACGTGGAGGGCGATGCACAGATATTAATTGCCGCGCTGCAACGGGATGCTGCCCTGAGCCTGGTTACGCCGTCAGAACCGGTGAATTCTGGGCAGCCGACGCCGAACAGTTATCGGTTTCGCTGGCATGGGGCTGCTCGCTAGCTTATGACCAATCAGCTCAGCCTGCCCATTGGCCTGCCGGACGATGCGCGCTTTACAAACTTTTTGACCGCTGGCGATTCCGCGCGCGGACAAGCCGTAAATTTATTGCAGCGCACGATTGCGGGTGAACATTCGTTCCTGTATCTATGGGGAGGCGCGGGCAGTGGCTTGAGTCACTTGCTGCAAGCGGCTGGTAACCACTGCACTGATGCCGGTGGAACGGTGCAATATTTGCCACTCGATCAGTTGCTCGATTACGCGCCGGCGGACGTGCTCGCCGAGCTAGAACACCTGGATCTGGTGTGTCTCGATCAGTTGCAAAGCGTGTGTGGCAATGCGGCCTGGGAACAGGCTCTGTTTCATTTTTACAACCTGCAACGGGCCGGAGGTGGACGACTGTTGGTGGCTGCCGATTGCGCGCCCCGTGAACTGAAGCTGAATCTGGAGGATTTACGCTCGCGGCTGGCTGCGGGGGTAGTTATACACTTGCCCGATTATACAGATGAACAAAAAGTAGCCATTTTACAATTTCGAGCGGCGCAACTGGGATTAGAGCTGGCAACTGACCCGGCGCGCTTGATTTTGCACCGTGCGGCGCGTTCCATGGGAGCGTTGATGGCGTGTCTGCAAACCCTCGACCAAGCGGCTCTCGCGCAACAACGCAAACCGACAGTACCGTTTATCAAACAGGTATTTGGTTGGTAGCCGTTTTAACTAACGGGTGTACCCGTAGATCGCTTAAATATCAGTGCATTCCGTACAGTGCAGATAAATACCCCGGGGGTCGTTAAAGTTGAACAGTGTGGATAATTGCCGGGTCAGCGCTTTTAACTGCGGCACCAGTGGTGCGGATAGCCAGTGTGTTAATTCTGCAGGCAATCCCACGCCGTGTGCGGAAAAACCGATACGCGCCGCGCCTTCGCTTAGACGCTTCAATAGCTGGTCTTTAAAGCTTAAGGGGCGATGTAAATACTCCACGCGATAATCGCTGATCTTCGCCAGTGTTGCTGCGGATCGAATGGCATCCTGTAAATCACCCAGCTCGTCAACCAGGCCTAACTCCTGCGCCTGTGCCCCGGTCCATACACGTCCCTGGGCAATTTCGTGTACGGCTTGCGTGGTCTGGTTGCGACCATCGGCCACCAGGCGCAAAAATTCCCGATAAATATGCTCCACACTTAACTGGATCGCGCGTTGCGCTTTGGGGCTAAGTGGACGGTCGAGCCGGTACAGGTCGGCAAGCTCGGTGGTGCCGACGCCATCACTGTGAATACCGATAGATTGCAGGGTGTTTTCAAACGTCGGAACCATGCCGAACACGCCGATGGATCCAGTCAGTGTGGTATCCGTAGCCCATATTTTATCGGCATCGGCGGCGATCCAGTAACCGCCCGATGCGGCCACCGAGCCCATGGAGACCACCACCGGAATGCCCGCCTCCCGGGTTTGCAGAATTTCCTGACGGATCAAATCCGAGGCGAACGCGCTACCGCCCGGGCTGTCAATACGCACTACCAGGGCACGTAAATCCTGATCCTTGCGGGCTGTTCTTAGCAGTTCGCTAAGTGTGTCTCCGCCAATACTGCCCTCCGGCTGTTCGCCGTCCAGAATCATGCCCGTGGCGATCACCACACCAACTTTATCGCTGGTAATTGGTGATTCCGCTTTCAGGCGCAGGTGGAATAGATATTCCTTCATGTTGACTTGTGCGAAATCTTCCTCGCTATTCTTGTCTTTGGGTGCCAGTTCTTGAAGGCGCGCGAGCATTTGCGGGCGGGTGCTGACCTGGTCAATCAACGTCAGTTGCAGTGCCAGTTGCGCCGCGTCGCCGCCGACTTCGGCAAGCTTTACGTCGAGCTGGTTAACATGATTATTAACGCTGTCTGTGGGCAGATTACGTAGTTTTTCCACTTTGTCGGTATAGGCCTGCCACAGGGCACCTAGCCAGCGCGAAGTGTGTTGCCGTGAGGCGGTGGACATGTCGTTACGCATAAACGGTTCGACGGCGTCTTTGTACTCGCCCACACGGAAGATATGGAAATTTATTTTGAGCTTGTCCAGTGCGTCCTTGAAGTAACTGCCGTAACTGCCGTAACCGGTGAGGGCCACTTCGCCCATCGGATTGAGATGAATTTCGTCGGCAAAGCTGGCGAGGTAATATTGTTCCTGCGTGTAATTGTCGGCCACGGCAATCACTTTTTTTCCTTGCGCCCGGAAACGTTCGATGGCGCCGCCAATATCGCTCAGCTTGCTGATGCCGCCACCGAGCAGATATTCGGGTTCCAGCACCAGGCCGATAATGCGCTTGTCGGTGGCCGCGCCGTCGATAGCCTCTACAACATCTTTTACGACGGTCTCGCTGTCCTGTGTGGTGCCCTGCTCAAGTATCTGGGTGAACGGGTTGGCGTAAGTGCGCTGCTCCACCAATATGCCGCTCGGAGCAATGCGCAGCAGGGCATGTTCGGGAAGCGGGCGCACGTTATCGACAAACAGGCCGACGATCAGTCCGATAAAAAAGAGCACGATAAAAAAGCGGACGACGGCGCGTAAAAAACCAAAAATTTTGCCAATAAAGCGCCACATACGGCGCAAAAATCCGGGATTTTCCCTACTCATCAGTTTGTCCTTCGCGGCTGGCAACCTCTGGGTTGGTTGTAAGCGTAGTCTTGTCTGGGGTACGGCGTTGCAACCAGCGGCTCAACAGCATCGCCGTTATAAACAGCACTGATACCGCGACCACGGCAATGACATCGTAGAAGGTGCGGTCGGGTTCAAATAGATTGGCGACGATGGCGGTAAAATAGATCAATGCGACAAAGCACAATAATATCAAGGTGCGGGGATTATCGCGCAACATTCCCGGGGCAAATAGCGCGAGTGGCGCTGCGGCGATAATAACCAGTAGCGGCGCGGTGCCGCTTTTGATGCCTCCGGCTACCAGTGCAGTCAGTAAAATACCGTAGCTCAACCAGGTCACCGTACGCGCCAGAGACAGGAGTCTATGTGTAGTCAATGTGGTCACTTACGATCCAGTTCATGCAATGCTCAGTTTGTTGGCTAACAGAGCGATTCGTTTACCGAGTGCTCGGCACAGGGCTTGTTCGTCGTCGCTGATCGGTTGCGTGGCATCCGCGCAAGCAACATGGGAGGCACCGTAGGGCGTGCCGCCGGTGGTGGTGCGCGACAGAGCGGATTCGCTGTAGGGGATGCCGCCGATAATCATACCGTGGTGTAACAGTGGTAGCAGCATGCTGAGCAAAGTCGATTCCTGGCCGCCGTGCAGGCTGGCAGTGCTGGTGAATACCCCGGCCGGTTTGCCGATCAGTGCGCCGTTCATCCAGATGTCGCCAGTGCCATCGAGAAAAAACTTGAGCGGGGCTGCCATATTGCCAAAGCGAGTAGGGCTGCCCAGCAACAGCGCGCTGCAATTGGCGAGATCGTCATTGGTGCAGTACGGCGGCCCGTCTGCGGGGATTTCTGGGGAAGTTGCCTCACAGGTAGCGGATACCGGGGGTACGGTGCGCAACTTGCAAGCAATGCCCGCACTTTCTACGCCGGTCGCGACTTCCCGCGCCAGCTTTTCAGTATTTCCGTAACGGGAATAATAAAGCACCAGAACGTAGGCGGGCGTCGTCACAGGATAGCCAGTACGTTATGCGGCGGGCGACCCACAATTGCCCGCTCACCATTCACCACTATGGGTCGCTCGATAAGTATTGGGTGAGCAGTCATCGCCTCGAGCAACTGGGCTTCGGTCAGAGACGAATCCCGGAGTTGTAATTCCCGGTACAGTGGATCGCCGGTGCGTATTAAGTCGCGCGCACTGCAATCCAGTTTTTTTAACAGGCCGCGCAAGGTGGTGGTGCTCATCGGGTGTTCCAGATAGAGCACCACCTGGGGTTCCAGGTTGCGCTCTTTGAGTAATGTTAGCGTCTCGCGAGATTTTGAGCAGCGCGGGTTGTGATAAATAGTAATCATGGTTTTGTGTACAATACGGTGATCAGCGTCGGCTCATTGTAATGGGAACTTGATGCGGGGGCCACCGCTTGCGCGGCGTTCAATTAGCCACATATTTTAATCGGCTATGAGCGTGCGCAGTAACGAGGACACAACTGTGGAATGGTTTACGGCCGTAAAAAAGTTTTTCGCTATGGCGGGCAGTTTCGTTGTTCATCTCGCGCACCGCTATCGGCGCGACGGTTGTAATGAAAGTGCCGCCGCGCTGACCTACATGAGTCTGTTCGCGGTGGTGCCGCTGATGACCGTGACCTACGCGATGTTTTCGTTAATTCCAGCGTTTCAGGGGCTGGGTGATCAGGTGCAGGGATTGATTTTCGAAAATCTGCTGCCCCAGAGTGGTTCCGAGGTGCAACGCCACCTGTCGCAGTTTTCGACACAGGCACGCAAGCTGAGCGCGTTTGGCGGATTTATTCTTATCGTCACGTCGTATTTGATGCTGACTAATATCGAAAAAACCTTCAACCATATTTGGGGAACGGCGGGCGGTCGCAAGGGGCTGTCGAGCTTTCTATTGTACTGGGGGATTTTGAGTTTCGGACCGCTACTGCTGGGTATTGGCCTGATGATGCACACCTATTTGCTGTCGTTCAAACTGGTGACGAACGAAGTGGAGATTGCAGGGGTTTCCCACCAGATTCTCGAATATTTGCCGTGGTTGATGACCTGGATCGCTTTTACGCTACTGTTTATCGCGGTGCCGAACTGTAAGGTATCCGTCCGTTATGCACTGACCGGCGGCCTGGTGTCGATGCTGTTGTTTCAGTCAGCCAAAGCAGCATTTGGCGCGCTGGTGGTCGACTCGTCCTACCATACGGTGTACGGCGCGTTTACCATCGTGCCCGTGTTTCTACTGTGGACCTATCTGTGCTGGATGATTATTCTCGGTGGTGCGGAATTGGTGCGCTCCCTGGAAACATTTAAGGCGGTGTATAAGGGCTACAACTTCCCCAATCTGGTGGCGGCGGTGCTGGTGTGTTGGGCCTGTTGGCGTGGGCAACAAAATGGTCATAGCCTGAGCGATAAAGATGTACTGCGCTGCGGCGTCGATGAACAGCACTGGTTGAAATTGCGCACCATACTCCTGACTGGCAATGTCCTCGTGACTACCGCGTCTGGGGGATATGTTTTGGCGCGGGATCCCGCGCAATTGACGCTGTGGGAGTTGGTGAACTTATTCGGGGACAATTTTGTGACAGAGCCGTCCGCGAGCGCGAAGAACGTTCTGGCCGCTTACCCCTGGTCCGCGCCACTTGCCGAGGTTATCGGCGCGGGCAACCGCGAAACGCAGCAGTTATACGATCGCTCTCTGGCAGATCTGTTTACGACGCGTGAGGACGGTGATGGTACCAGCGCGACTGGGTAACAGCCGTACACCCGTTGTTTTGGCGTGGGCGGGACTGCTGTTGTGTGCACTGCTGGTATCCCTGCCCGGGTGCGGGCAGCGCGAACCGGGATATCCGCTTCTGGGGGGTGGAGACTTGCATTTTGACGCACTGCGGGGCAATCCGGTGTTTATTAATTATTGGGCCGAATGGTGTACACCCTGTCGCGAAGAAATCCAGGAATTTAACCAGTTTAGTGCGCGGCATCCGACCGTGGCGGTACTGTCTGTGAATTTTGACGGGGTTAGTGGTGACACATTAGCCGCGCAGGTGGCGGCACTGGGAATTGAATTTCCCACATTGCTGCGGGACCCTCGCGTGGCGTTGGGCGTAAAACCTGCCACGGCGTTGCCGGAGACCCTGGTGCTCGACCAATCTGGTGAGATTGTTACGGTCTTGCTGGGTCCCCAGACACAAACCACACTGACCGCGACGCTGCGTGATCTGTTACAGGCGACACCGTGAACCACTGTGTCGCAGGCCTGGTACGGGGTAAGGTCCAGGGCGTATTTTTTCGACGTTACGTTCAGGATATTGCCGAAGCGGCGGGCGTACGGGGTTACGCGCGCAATCTGCCCGATGGCGATGTGGAAGTTCTTTTATGCGGGGCGGAACCTGATGTACACCAGGTGCAAAAGGCAGTGGCGTGTGGTTCGCCCTCGGCACGGGTGGCGTCGGTGACATGGCGCGCTGTTGAGGATTGCGAATGCGTGGGATTTAGTGTCGGTTGACAGGGGCGTGTGAAGCGGCCACAAGCCATTCAATGGCGGTTGGTTATGGTATGACCCGCCAGTTAAGTGCTGATAAAACATTGGGAGTAAAGGGAATGGGCGCTGAACAGACTGCCGAGTCTGGTGGCCTGATTGCGGTGGCCGATGCTGCGCATCTGCGCGAGGTCGGATTGCTGGGTGCTCGAGTGGGCGCTGTTGAGCTGGTGGTGCTGTGCTGGCAGGGGGAAATCCGGGTTTTTGAGGGCCGTTGTCCCCATCAGGGAACCCTGTTATCCGAAGGTGATATCTCCCAGGGGAAACTTATTTGTCGATCGCACCAGTGGCAATTCGACTGTTTGTCCGGGCAGGGAATAGTGCAGCCTGACGTGGGTCAGACGGAAAGTTGCCTGCGGTCAGTGGCGAGCAGCGTGGTTGGGGGGCAGGTAATGGTGGCCGTCGACGCCGTTGGGGACATTTCGCCGCAAGCGATGGGACGCACCATTGCTTCACTGCCTGGACCCCGTCGCTGGCCGTTGGTGGGAAACCTGTTGCAGATAAAGCGCAATGCATTTCATCAGACCCTCGAGGCGTGGGCAGATATTTATGGACCTTTGTATCAGTGCCGACTGGCAGGTTGGCCGATTGTGGTGGTCAGCGATGTAGCCATTGCCAATGAGCTATTGAAGGCTCGCCCGGACGATTTTCGGCGCCCCACATCCCTGGAAAAAGCGTTTGTCAGTGGCATGAGTACACAGGGTGTTTTTATGGCCGAGGGCGAGCGTTGGCGTCGACAGCGTCCGGTCATTATGCAATCGCTCGATATACGCCACCTGCGGCAGTTTTTCCCCACGCTGGTGGCGGTGACGGAACGTCTACGCCGACGTTGGCAGGCTAACGGGACAGTCGCCGGAGGCGTCGACGTGCAGTCCGACTTAACGCGCTTTACGGTTGATGTCACTACTTCGTTGGCGTTTGGGCAGGACACCAATACGCTGGAGCGGGAGGGCGGTACGATTCACGACCATCTCGATACCATATTTCCAATGCTGCAAAGGCGCTTACTGGCGCCCATTCGCTACTGGCAGTACTTCAAGCTGCCACGAGATCGAGCAGTGGAAAAATCGGTGGCCATTGTGTACGACACAGTTATTGAATTTATTCGCCAGGGACGTGCACAGCTGGAGGCAAATCCAGCGTACCGGGAAAATCCGCAGAATTTGTTGCAATCCTTATTGCTGGCGGTGGAGGACGACCAATCCGGGTTTTCCGAGCAGGAAGTCGCAGATAACGTGCTGACCATGCTGCTCGCGGGGGAAGATACGACCGCCAATTCCCTTGCCTGGGCCATGTATTTTCTGGCGAAATACCCACATGTCCAGCACACGCTGCGTCGAGAAATTGAAGACGTAGTCGGGGAACGGGTTCTCGACACCTTCGAACAAACCCGCCAGTTGCCCTACCTGGATGCGTTGATCAATGAAACCATGCGTCTTAAGCCGGTTGCTCCAATCAATATTCTGGAAGCTAATCGTCCGGTCAACATGGCTGGGCTGATTTTCCGTAAGGGCGAATCGGCGGTGGTGCTGACCCGGGCGCTGGCCACGGGCGAGGCCGATTACCCGGACGCGGCATTATTCAAGCCGGAACGTTGGCTTAAGAGCAACGGGCAGCGTGGCGTAGCCAATCCCCGTTCATTTATGCCATTCGGGTCTGGTCCGCGCCTGTGCCCGGGACGTAGTTTGGCGCTGCTGGAAATGAAAACGGTGCTGGCAATGGTAGTACAGCATTTTGACGTAACGGCGGGCGCGCCTCTCGAAGAGGTTACCGAGCGTCTGGAGTTCACCATGTATCCCCGGGGTTTACGGGTCAATTTGAGCGCGCGGGCGACCACTTTCTGAGCGCTTTGCCCGGTATACCGCCATTGCCCGGAGCGGCAATGCTCACTAAGGATTGATAAAGCGCACCACCTGTTCGCTGGGATCGCGGCTCGCGCCCGCGCGATGCAGTCTTTCCAGGTAGGTGTTCCAGTAGGTTTCCCGGTTGTCGCACAAATCCCGCAGATACACCCAACTATAAATCCCGGTGTGGTGACCGTCGCTAAAATGCAGGGTGAGGGCGTAGTTCCCCGACGCTTCCAGCCGGTCTATAGCGACCTGCTTTTTACTGTGCTGCAGAATTTCCTGGCCGGGCCCGTGTCCCTGCACTTCGGCGCTGGGGGAATACACCCGCAGGTACTCGGCGCTCAGAATAAAATGCGCACCGTCGGCGTAGGTCAGCTCAAGGCTGCGGTCCGGTTTATTAAGTTTTACTTTGCTCGGATGCATAGGTCTGTCAACGCTATGGGTGGCTACAGGATAAATCGCGACAAGTCGTCATCGCGAGCCAGTTCGTCCAGATGTTGATCGACGAACGCCCCATCGATAGTGACAGCGCCGCCATTTGCGGCGCAATCCGCCGCTTCGAAGGACACTTTTTCCAGCAAGCGTTCCAGCACCGTGTGCAAGCGGCGGGCACCGATATTTTCCGTGCGCTCGTTCACTTCCCAGGATATTTGTGCGATGCGTTGCACGCCATCTGGTGTGAAGGTCAGTTGCACGCCTTCAGTACCCAGTAATTCTCGGTATTGCTCGGTCAGCGACGCGCGGGGTTCAGTCAAGATACGTTCGAAATCGGCAGCGCTGAGGGAATCGAGTTCCACCCGAATGGGTAATCTTCCCTGTAGCTCCGGAATCAGATCCGACGGTTTGGAGAAATGGAAAGCACCCGATGCGATAAACAGAATGTGATCAGTTTTGAGCATGCCGTATTTGGTGGAAATGGTGCAGCCTTCGATTAGCGGCAACAGGTCCCGCTGCACGCCCTCGCGGGACACGTCGGATCCAGAGGTTTCGCCCCGCTTTGCCACTTTATCCAGTTCGTCGATAAACACGATGCCGTTTTGTTCGGCATTGTATAAGGCGCGTATTTTCAATTCGTCTTCGTTAACCAGCTTTGCGGCTTCCTCGTCGGTCACCAGGCGCAGGGCTTCCGCCACCGGCAGTTTGCGCTGTTTGGCGCGACCTCCGCCCATGTTGGAAAACATGCTCTGCAACTGACTGGTCATTTCTTCCATGCCGGGTGGCGCCATGATTTCCACGCCAATCGGCGCGGCATTCACTGAAATTTCGATTTCCCGGTCGTTGAGTTCGCCTTCGCGCAATTTTTTGCGAAACAATTGCCGAGTGCTGTTCGCGCCGCTTTCGGTCTCGCCCCGCGCGGGCGTAAGCAGCGCGTCCAGTATCCGCTCCTCGGCGGCATCCTGAGCGCGCTGTCGAACTTTTTCCATTTCCTGTTCGCGCAGCTGTTTGACGGCGGTTTCCGCCAGATCCCGCACGATGGATTCCACGTCCCGCCCTACATAGCCCACCTCGGTGAACTTGGTGGCTTCCACCTTGATAAAGGGCGCATTGGCCAGGCGTGCCAGGCGGCGCGCGATCTCGGTCTTGCCGACCCCGGTGGGGCCGATCATTAGAATGTTTTTTGGGGTGATTTCATCGCGCAATTCCACCGGCAGTTGCATGCGCCGCCAGCGGTTGCGCAGGGCAATGGCAACCGCCCGTTTGGCGTTGTCCTGGCCGACGATATGTCGATCCAGTTCGTGAACGATTTCTCTGGGTGTCATGCTGGACATATAAAACGCTCGTTGGTCAGGGAATGAGTAAGGCTTGGCAAGTGCGCGCGACGGTTCAGGGTTGCGGGCAATCGAGTGCTTCGACAGACAGATTGTGGTTGGTGTAGATGCAGATGTCGGCCGCGATGCCCAGGCTTTTTTCGACAATATCGCGGGCGCCCAGTTCGGTATTGAGTAACAGTGCGCGAGCAGCGGACTGGGCGAAGGGACCACCGGAGCCGATGGCGATCAGGTCATCTTCCGGTTGAATCACGTCGCCGTTGCCCGAAATGATTAAAGACGCATCCTTGTCCGCCACTGCCAGCAGGGCTTCCAGGCGCCGCAGAATACGGTCGGTGCGCCAGTCCTTGGCCAGTTCCACGGCGGCGCGCACCAGGTTGCCGCGGTGCTCCTGAAGTTTTGCCTCAAAGCGTTCAAACAGCGTGAACGCATCCGCAGTGCCACCGGCGAAGCCGGCAATGACCTGGTCGTGATAGAGGCGCCGCACCTTGCGCGCGTTGCCTTTCATAATGGTGTTGCCGAGGGTGACCTGGCCGTCCGCTCCGATGACAACGCTGCCGTGGCGACGGACGGATATTACGGTGGTGCCGCGGTATTGTTCCAAGATAGTGCTCCGAACCGATGATGTCTGTACATGGTGGGGGCGCACTGCGCAAATTTCAATACAGTGGAGTCTTTGTTGGCCGAAACCCGGGACAAGGTTAAACTGCAAGAAATTTTCGGGAAGACAGCGTTTGGCTGAATTACAGGGTGATCATCAGGAAAAGCCACGGGTAAAGCGGGGGTTGTTCGGCGCGAGCGCGGTGGTCGGCTCCATGACCATGGTGTCGCGGGTGTTGGGTTTGGTGCGGGATGTGGTACTTGCCCGGGTCATCGGTGCCGACGCGCTGGCCGATGCATTTTTTGTCGCGTTTAAGATTCCAAATTTTTTACGACGTTTGTTTGCCGAGGGTGCATTTAACCAGGCATTTGTGCCCGTATTGGCGGAGGTGCGCGAGCGGGGCGGACATGCGGCGGTAAAGCATCTGGCCGACCGAGTGGCGGGGGTGCTGGGTTCAACGCTGATTATGCTAACCGTACTGGCGGTGGTGGGCGCGCCGGTGTTAACGGCCATTTTCGCCCCTGGATTTATTGGCGATAGCGATAAGTTTACCGCCACCAGCGCCCTGATTCGCGTGACATTTCCGTACTTACTGTTTATTTCGCTGACCGGCTTTGCTGGCGCCATCCTCAACAGTTTCGATCGGTTTGCCATACCAGCCTTCACCCCGGTGTGGCTCAATGTCTGTTTGATTGGCGCCGCGCTGGTCGCGACACCGTGGTTTGGCGAGCCAGTCTATGCGCTTGCCTGGGGTGTGTTTGCCGCCGGTATTGTGCAACTCCTGTTTCAGATGCCTTTTCTCGCGCAGCTCCATTTATTGCCGCGGCCCAAACTGGCGTGGCGTGACGAGGGCGTGCGCAAGATTTTGCGTTTAATGGCGCCGGCGATGTTCGGTGTATCGGTCAGTCAGATCAATTTGTTGCTGGATACGGTGATAGCCTCATTTTTGCCGACCGGTAGTGTGTCCTGGTTGTATTATTCCGACCGTATCGCGGAGTTACCGTTAGGTGTATTCGGGGTAGCGGCCGCCACCGTTATTTTGCCGAATCTATCCCGTCAGCACGCCACGAAGTCGCCCCAACACTTTGCGGCAACCCTCGACTGGGCGTTGCGGTTTATCATACTGATCGCGGTGCCGGCATCCCTGGCGCTGGTGATTCTGGCGCAGCCGATTTTGGTGACACTGTTTTACGATGGTAGCCAAATCACCGCACGGGACATCGCAATGTCTTCCTACAGCATGAGCGCCTACGCCGCCGGGGTCACGGCGTTTATGCTGATCAAGGTGTTGGCGCCGGGATTTTATGCGCGGCAGGATGTACGCACGCCGGTGCGTATCGGCATTATTGCCATGTTCGTGAACATGGTATTAAACATCGCGCTGGTAATCCCGTTGCATCATTACGGGCAGGTAGGTCACGCGGGGCTGGCGCTGGCGACCTCTATCGCCGCAGTCCTCAACGCATCTCTTTTGTACCGCGGTTTACGAACGGTTGGCGTGTATCGACCCTGCGCCGGTTGGCGGCGCTTCTTCGGGATACTTTTGTTTGCCAATGGAGTGATGGCGTTGGCGTTGTGGATGTCGGTGTCCGAATTGGCGGGCTGGATTGAGCAGTCGGGAGGCGCGCGTGTTCTGTGGCTGCTGGGGTTATGCGTGGGCGGCTTTTTAATTTATGCCGGGGCTTTGTACGCAGCGGGAATGCGCATCAGCGAGCTGCGCAATTTACCGCGCGCAAACTGACGTCCGAGCCGACAATATGCCTACATTCACCTGCGACCCTGCGTTATACTTTGCCGCTGAACAAATACCAACAATGCGGTGGCGCTGCCGGTGAAGGTCGGAGAACATGTTTTTATCAGGGGGTTGACGAATCTTCTTCCGGAGCACAAGGGCAACGTAGCGACTATCGGCTCGTTTGACGGTATACACCTCGGACATTCTGCCATTCTCGAACAGGTAAAGGAGCGGGCGGCTTACTACGGTTTGCCGTCGATGGTAATGTTTTTCGAACCCCAGCCGCAGGAATATTTTTCCGGCGAACAGGCGCCAGCGCGTCTGATGCGTATGCGCGAGAAAGTAGAGGCCATTATTGCTGCCGGGATCGACAGGGTGTTCTGTATCCAGTTTAACCGCACCCTGCGCAGCCTGTCGGCCCAGGAATTTATACGCCAATTGCTGGTGGATGGTGTCGGCGTGCGCTGTATGGTGGTCGGTGACGACTTCCGGTTTGGCTGCGACCGCCGGGGCGACTACTTTATGTTACACCGCGCTGGTGCGCGCTATGGTTTCGAATTGGTTGATACCATGACTGTGGAAATGGACGGCGCGCGTATCAGTAGCACGCGCATTCGTCGTTGTCTCGAAGCCGGGGAGTTTGCGGATGCCGAGCGTCTGCTGGGACATCCGTTTCGCATTGCTGGTCGTGTGGTTTACGGGCAACGGCTGGGTCGACAAATGGGGATTCCCACAGCCAACGTCAATTTACACCGCTACCGGGCACCCCTGGCAGGGGTGTTTGCGGTGGAAGCGACGGTGGATGGCAGGCGTCACCGGGCGGTAGCCAATGTGGGTGTGCGCCCGACCGTCGGGGATTTGGTGAAACCGGTTCTCGAGGTGCATATTCTCGATTGGGATGGCGATATTTATGGAGCGCGCATCGAAGTGGAGTTCCGGCAGAAATTGCGCGACGAACAAAAATTCGCTTCACTGGATGAGTTAGCGTTGAAAATTAAAAACGATATTATTATTGCCCGAAAATATTTTGCTACCGCAGGGCGCAGCGCAGCATCCGATAACACGAAAATTAGTAATGAGTAACTGACGAAAGAGATATGAGCGATTACAAGCACACGTTAAATTTGCCCCACACCCAGTTTCCCATGAAAGCCAACCTGGCCCAACGGGAACCGGGCATCGTTAAGCAGTGGCAGACACAGAAGCTCTATCAAAAGATTCGTCAGGCCCGTGCCGGTCGTCCGTCGTTTATCCTCCACGACGGCCCGCCCTATGCGAATGGCGATATTCATATCGGCCACGCGGTCAATAAAATCCTTAAGGATATTATCGTCAAATCCCGCACTCTGGCTGGCTTCGACGCCCCGTACGTGCCCGGGTGGGATTGTCATGGTCTGCCCATTGAACACCAGGTTGAAAAGAAAATTGGTAAAGCCGGGGTCAAGGTGGACCAGCATACTTTTCGGCAAAAGTGTCGCGAGTACGCCCTTAAACAGGTGGCCGGACAAAAACAGGATTTTATTCGTCTCGGAGTTCTTGGAGACTGGGATAATCCGTATTTAAGTCTCGACTTCAAATACGAAGCGGACATTATTCGCGCCCTCGGAAAAATTGTCGCCAATGGCCATTTGGTCAAAGGTTACAAGCCGGTGTACTGGAGTGTGGTTGGTGGCTCGGCACTCGCAGAGGCGGAAGTCGAGTATCAGGACAAGACGTCTTTTTCCATCGATGTCAGTTTTCCAGTAGTCGATCCCTCAGCGCTGGCCGCGGTGATCCCGGAGCTTGGCGGAGAAGGCGAGCTGGCAATCGTTATCTGGACCACTACCCCGTGGACACTGCCGTCTAACCAGGCGGTGGCGGTACACCCAGCACTCGATTACGTAGTGGTGCAGGTAGAGCGCAACGGTAACACCGAACGTCTGCTACTCGCAGCGGAGCTGTTAACTACGTCGTTGGCGCGCTGGGGCGTGGCGGTGCACCGTGTTGTTGGGCGTTGTCGGGGCGCCGCGCTGGAAAATATTCTGGTGCAGCACCCGTTTTATACGCGCCACGTACCGATCATTCTTGGCGATCACGTGACCACCGAAGGCGGTACGGGCGCAGTACACACGGCCCCCGATCACGGCGCGGACGATTTTGTGGTGGCCATAAAATACGGCATCACAACACTCAATTACATTGGCGATGACGGGGTGTTTCGCGACGACGTGGCGTTGTTCGCGGGCGAGCATGTTTACAAAGTCGACGAAAAAATTGTGGATCTACTGCGCGAGCGCGGACGATTGCTCGCGGACGGTAAAATTACCCACAGCTTTCCCCATTGCTGGCGCACCAAGACACCGTTGATCTTTCGCGCCACCCCGCAGTGGTTTGTGAGTATGAGCGCGAATGGATTGCTGGACAAAGCACGTAGCGAGATTGAGCAG
This sequence comes from Porticoccaceae bacterium, assembly GCA_041601945.1. Lineage (GTDB taxonomy): Bacteria > Pseudomonadota > Gammaproteobacteria > Pseudomonadales > Porticoccaceae > JBFJKD01. The sequence continues at coordinate 31,411 of JBFIHG010000030.1, forward strand.
GTAGCCTGGCATCCAGACTGGGGACGCGCGCGCATGGCCAGCATGCTGGACAATAGTCCGGACTGGTGTATTTCTCGTCAGCGTACCTGGGGGGTGCCGATTGCGTTGTTCGTGCACCGCCAGAGCGGCGCGTTACATCCGGACACAGCCCAATTGGTCGAGGCGGTCGCCACCCGTGTGGAGCAGGGGGGGATCGATGCCTGGTACGATCTTGACCCGGCGGATTTACTGGGGGCCGACAGTGAGGATTACCAGAAAGTCACGGACACCCTGGATGTGTGGTTTGATTCCGGTGTCAGTCACGAGGCGGTGTTGCGGGCGCGGGAGGGATTACATTACCCAGCGGACCTCTATCTGGAGGGTTCCGATCAACATCGTGGCTGGTTCCAGTCGTCCCTGAAAACTGCTGTCGCGATAAATGGCAATGCGCCCTACAAAGCGGTGTTAACCCACGGTTTTACGGTGGATGCCCAGGGCCGCAAAATGTCGAAATCCGTCGGCAATGTAGTTGCACCCCAGAAAGTTCTCAATGAGCTGGGGGCCGACGTGCTGCGGCTGTGGGTGGCTTCGGCAGATTTTAGTGGCGAGATGACGGTGTCCGACGAAATTCTACGGCGCACGGCCGATTCCTATCGGCGCATTCGCAATACGGTGCGCTTTTTGTTATCCAATCTGGACGGGTTTGATCCGCGTGCGCACTGCGTGGCGCCGGCGGATATGTTGTCACTGGATCGCTGGGCGCTGGATCGCGCGGCGTTGGTGCACAGTGAAATCGAGGCTGCCTACGAACACTACCAATTTCACAGTATTTACCAAAAATTACATCAGTTTTGCGGTCACGATTTAGGTGCGTTCTATCTCGACATTATTAAGGATCGGCAGTACACCTGCCAGGCTGACAGCGTGGCAAGGCGATCTGCCCAGACCGCGCTGTATCATATCAGCGAAGCGTTGGTGCGCTGGATCGCGCCCATCCTGAGTTTTACGGCGGAGGAAATCTGGACCTGTATTCCAGGTCCGCGGGAGGAATCAGTATTTGTCGCGGAATGGTACCCACTGCCGTCGGTGGCAGGACTGGACGGTATTAGCCGCGCAGACTGGGACGTCCTTGGTGCAGTAAAAGAGGCGGTCAATAAACAGATAGAAGTACAGCGCGGGCGCGGTTTGTTGGGCAGCTCCCTGGAAGCTGAAGTCACGTTGTATGCAGATGAATCGTTGCGCAATGCCCTGTCTAAGCTACAGGACGAATTGCGTTTTGTGCTGATTACGTCCACCGCGGATATCGCCCCACTGGAGGACGCTGGCGAAGCAGCACAAGGGACGTTACTTCCCGGGCTAAAAATAATCGTGCGCAAGTCCAGTGAGCGTAAATGCGTACGGTGCTGGCATTATCGCGGCGACGTGGGCGTCAATACGGAACATCCCGAACTGTGCCATCGTTGTGTGGACAATGTGACTGGCGCAGGGGAGGTGCGGCGTTATGCATGACTTCCGGCGGGCCGCATGAATTTTTATGTGGGGCGTTGGTACGCTCTCGCCACACTGGTGTTTGCGCTCGATTTGTTAACAAAAAATATGGCATCCAGCGCTTTGCGTTATGGTGAGCCGCTAGTGATAACCGAATTCTTTAATTTTACCCTGCTGCACAACACCGGTGCCGCGTTCAGTTTTTTAAGTGAAGCAGGTGGTTGGCAACGCTGGTTTTTCGCGGTAATTGCCGCGGGCGTGGGAACTTTTATTATTTTGTGGTTGTATCGTCTGGCGCACCGGGCTGCCTGGCAAAGTCTTGGGTTGAGCCTGGTACTGGGCGGCGCGTTGGGCAACTTGTGGGATCGGGTAACCCTTGGTTACGTGGTGGATTTTGTGCAGCTGCACTACTATGACTATTACTGGCCAGCGTTTAACGTAGCGGATAGCGGGATTACCCTGGGTGCGGCAATACTGATTGTGAACTCGTTGTTTGGTGACAAAGAACGCGCACGGGTGCAGCACCAGATGAAGGGAGGTGGCGAATGAGCGCGACTATTGGCCCCGACTCCAGAGTCACCCTGCATTTCTCCCTGGCTCTTGAGGATGGCAGTGTGGTCGACAGCAATTTTGGTGGCACACCTGCGTCCTTTACCATGGGCGATGGTAGTTTGTTGCCAGGTTTTGAGGCGCTGCTGACTGGGCTTGGCGTTGGCGCGGCAGAAACATTTTTTGTGGCGCCGGAACATGGTTTCGGATTACCCAATCCGACCAATACAACAACCCTGCCGCGCCAGCATTTTGCCGCGGATATGGCGTTGAGTGAAGGTCTGGTAGTGTTGTTTGCCGATGCTGCTGGCGCGGAATTACCCGGCACTATCACCGGGATTGACGGCGACAGTATTGCCGTAGATTTTAATCACCCGCTGGCTGGGCACACCCTCGATTTTACAGTGCATGTGCTCGCCGTAGAGTGACTGGAAAATAGGGAAACGCATGGAAATTCGTTTGGCCAATCCACGGGGTTTTTGCGCTGGCGTGGATCGCGCAATCGATATCGTCAATCGTGCTCTGGATACCTTTGGCGCACCCATTTATGTGCGCCACGAGGTGGTGCACAACAAATTTGTGGTGGACGGTCTGCGTGCACGGGGTGCGATCTTCGTGGAGAATCTCGCCGAAGTGCCCGATGGGGTTATCGTTATCTTTAGCGCCCACGGCGTCTCCAAAGCGGTGCAGAAGGAAGCCGCGCGGCGACAGTTGCGCGTATTTGACGCCACCTGTCCGCTGGTGACCAAAGTGCATATGGAGGTGGCTCGCTACAGTCGCGAAGGCCGCGAATGTGTCCTGATCGGGCACCAGGGCCATCCCGAAGTGGAAGGTACCATGGGGCAATATGACACGGGCAACGGTGGGCAGATTTATCTGGTGGAAAACGACAGCGATGTCGCTAACCTGACTGTCAACGAACCCGAGCGCGTCGCCTACGTCACCCAGACAACCCTGTCGGTGGATGACACCGCACGGGTGATCGATACGCTACGCAACCGTTTCCCCAATATAGCTGGTCCGCGTAAGGACGATATTTGCTATGCCACCCAGAATCGGCAGGATGCGGTTAAACAGCTGGCCCTGGAGTGCGATCTGGTGCTGGTGGTGGGCTCCCCCAACAGCTCTAATTCGAACCGTCTGCGGGAATTGGCCGAGCGCTGCGGGGCGACCGCCTATTTGATTGATACGCCTGCCGAGATTGATCCCGACTGGCTGCAAAATCGACGGGTTGTTGGTGTGACTGCGGGTGCTTCCGCACCGGAAATACTGGTGACTGATGTGGTTGAACAACTACGCAAACTGGGCGCAGAAAAGCCTGTTGAGGTATCTGGAAAAACCGAAAATATTCGCTTTTCCATGCCCAAGGCGCTGCGTTGAACACGTGAATAGCCGCTGCAAAGCGACCGCTGGGCGTCGATTCTCGCCGCGCATCCTTGTCAATAGTTGCCGGTCGGATAATTTTTCCGTCCGTCGCACAGCTGAGAATTTAATTTTTTTGTCTGTTATCAAGGCGACAACAGGTACGGGGGTGTGTGATCGACATGGATAGAGTAGTCAGACAGCGACAGATTTCGAAGCGGCGGCTGACAGTGGGCAACGGGCGCACACGTCTGTACGCTGGCTTTACGTTGATCGAAATGATGATCACCATCGCGATATTGGCGGTGCTGGTGGCTGCGGTTGCCCCTTCATTTATGCAAACCATTCGCATGAGTCGCTTGCAAACCCAGAGCAACGCACTGTTTACATCGCTGATGCTGGCGCGCAGCGAGGCGGTAAAGCGCAACTACCCTGTAGTGGTGTGTAAAAGTGCCGACGGCGCGGACTGTACCGGCGCCGGGAACTGGGAGCAGGGTTGGTTGGTATTCCCTGATAAGGACAGAGACAACACGCTGGACGCAGACGAACCGGTGATTCGCTCGGTCGGAGCGTTAAGCGGTGGTAACACCCTGCGTACCGGGGCCAACTATGCCAATAGAGTCACTTACCGGCCGGATGCCACCGCGAGCCAGGCCGATTCATTTCGTTTATGCGGCTCGAATGCGGTTGACGAGGAGGCTCGGCAAATTGCCGTCTCCCTGACCGGCCGGCCGCGGATGCAAAAGGGCCTGGATGCGGACAAGACCTGTCCTTAATCGGACACAGGCGTACTTAGATCCAGGCGGGTATAAATGAAAACGTGGATATGTTTGCTATGACGAAAACACGCGTATTACGTAATGGACGTTCGCGGTTGCACAACGCACAGGGTGCGGGGTTGATAGAAGTGCTGATAGCGGCGTTGGTACTGGCAGTGGGTTTACTGGGCATGATGACCTTGCAAACCACCGCTAAACGCTATTCCTATGAGGCGGCCCAGCGCTCCATGGCCAGCGCGGTGGCGCGCGATGCTGTGGAACGGATGCGCAGTA
>JBFIHG010000031.1:0-33179 GCA_041601945.1 Porticoccaceae bacterium
GTGCTCACCAGATGGTGAACATTGGCGAAGCTTTCCAGGGCAAATAGTTTTGGCACGCGAATGCTGCCAGGTTTACAGGAGCGACCAATATCATTGCGTAATAAATCCACAATCATCAGATTTTCGGCCCGGTCCTTATTGCTATTCAGTAACCGAATAGCGGCTTCCTGGTCCTCCTGTAATGTTTGACCCCGACGCGCTGTGCCTTTGATGGGTTTGGTTTCGACTATATTGCCGGCGACTTTCAGGAATCGCTCTGGCGAAAAGCTGAGCACAGCCTGCTCGCCCCATTCTAGATAGGCGCTAAAGGGGGACGGTAATACGCTGCGCAGGTGCTGGAAAGCACACCAGGGATCGCCCTGGTAAGCGGCGCTAAAATGTTGCGCGTAATTGACCTGATAACAGTCCCCGTCAGCGATATAACGTTTTATACGGGATAACGATTTCAGATATGTGGCCTTGTCCGTAGCGGGACGAAAATTATCCGTCAGACAGAAATCTGGAGCAGAGTTTTCCCCGCCACGCTGGATTTTTTTATGTAAATCATGTCCGGTTAAGGCCGTTACTGCAGCGCGTAACGGCGCCGGACAGGCGGGATGGAATACGCGCCACGCCTGGCGCGTTTGATGGTTAATAACAATTCCCCACAGGTACAATCCGAGGCGCATGTCGGGAAAATCAACCACATCAATTGCTGCCGGTGTTGAAACGTTTGTGCGGCCCAATGAGTAACCAAAAGTGCCGATCAGACCTCCGGTAAAAGGCAGCGAACCAGGCTGGTAGACCGAGTGTTCGATGCTGTCCAGAACTTGCTGTGCGAGCATAAAGGGATCTGCAGAGGACTCTGTAGTGGCCGCTTGTGATCCGCCGATCCGGGTGATGCCGTCGCGTGTTTCGAGGATTTGCTGGGGTGCTGCACTGATGATATCGAAGCGTCCCTGCAGGGAACGTGGTTTGCCGCTGTCCAGCCACACCGGGGAGGGTAGCGTGCGAATTTGTTCGAACACCTGCGCGGCATTAGCGGGGTAGGGGAAATCCTGAATGTCGGTCATCAAGCATATTCGTTACTATGGTTACAGGGACATACCTGGTCGTGATTATGACATTTATCGGCGGTTAAACGGCGGGCATTTTCCCGTATAATTCCAACGTTTGAACATCACCCTGACCACACATCTTTTTGCCCGGAGTCGAGTAATGAGCGCAACAACTACCATTGGCGATATCACTCCGGATTTATGTGATCGCCATCCGGAGCTGATCAGCGTGCTGGAACCAATGCTATCCAATTTTGGTGGGCGCGAGGGGTTTGGCGGGGAAATCGTGACGGTGAAGTGTTTGGAGGATAACTCCCTCGTCAAGGAAACACTGGGTACCCCAGGTCAGGGCAAGGTACTGGTGGTGGATGGCGGGGGATCTCTACGCAGAGCGTTACTGGGAGATATGATTGCTGAAAGCGCGGCTAAAAACCTGTGGGAAGGCGTCATTATCTACGGCTGTATTCGCGATGTCAGTGCGATCTCGCAAATCGATTTAGGTGTGCAGGCGCTGGCTGCAATCCCGCTAAAAACAGAGAAACGGGGCCTCGGTGATTTCAACATCCCCGTGACATTTGGTGGCGTGACCTTCAGGCCCGGAGAGCACGTGTATGCAGATAGTAATGGCGTGGTGGTGTCCGTGAAGGCGCTACCAAAAAATTGAGCTGGTGTCCTCTGACTAGGCGGAATTAAAGTACGTTAACAACGCCTGCGCAACAGTGTCTGGCTGGTCGATATCTGCGAGGTGTCCGGCGTTGTCGATTAGCAGGGTTTGCGTGGCGCCCTTAATACCGTTGGCAAAAGCCTGGGCATAAGCAGGAGGAATGATCTTGTCTTCTTTGCCCCAGATTAAGAGTGTGTCATGTGTGACGCGGTGCAGTCGTTTTCCCAGGCCGCGATCGCCAAACGGCCATAGATAACGCGCCGCCGCTTCCATGCCGCGATAGCGCAGGATTTCCCATTCTTCCTTGTCATTTTCATTCACCGGGGGCGCAAAAGCTTCGTCAAATGCGTGCTCGCGATGGCACAATAATTTTTTCTGCTGGGAAAAAGTTTGCGCAAAAAAATCTGGTAAGGGATGGGTTTCGTGGTACAGACCGAAGGGTGCGATAAGCGCCAGCCGTCCAACACTACGGGGCGAGTGCGCCGCAACGTCTGCCAGCAGGGTACCGCCAAGACAGGCACCGATCATATCCGCGCCGGTCAGGCCAGATTGCTCCAGTAAATCAAGGGTCGCGCAAATCCAGTCCGCATTATCGTCGAGCAACAGGTGTCCTGGTTCGGCGCCGGGCAAGCCGGGCAGAGATGGAACCACCACGCGATAGTGTTGTGCGAGGCGATCGAACAGCGGTAGCCATTTCGGTCGTCCACCGATGCCCGCCACAAACCCCAGGGGCTTGCCGGAACCTTTTTCCCACACCCGATGCCGGGCGCCATTGACGGTGACAAAGGAGGTTTTTAAGGTGGCATTATTCATGGGAATTCCCCGCGGCTCTGTCAGCCATCGGCATGGGTTTGGGCCACCAGTGATGTTCCCATTCATTTTCAAAAATATGTTCGATTTGTGGACGTACGTATTTGGCAAACATGTCGGTGTTGTAGGTTGCCAGATCCCGTTGCATATTGCCGTACTGGAGCAAAACCATCAGGTTGCCGAAATGCAAATCCTTGATGGCGGTGGTTAGTTTCTCCGCCACCTGGTCGGGGGAGCCGATCACCACAAATCCTTTTTCAACCATTTCTTCGAAGCTTGGCGGGCCGCCGCCACTTTCAACTTTTGCAGCTCCGGCACCAGCGGCGTCGGCACCAGCAGTTTGTCCGGCCAGTTTGGCGACCTGGGATTGGGCGCGGGCGCGCAGGGTAGCTTCGGTCATATAACCGGGCGGGGCAACGTATTTGGGGGACACTTTCAGAGAGCGGTTGTAGAAATACTCCGCCGGTTCGCGATACAGATCGAGAGCTTCCTGTTCGGTTTCGGCGACGCCCACAAATTGTAAAAAGGCAGCGCGGTACGGGTTGGGCTCTTTGCCAAGATTTTTCATTTCCCGCCAGAACCCTTGCATCGTAGCTTGTCCAGCCAGGTAACCGTAGTAGGACAGGTAGGCGTAGACGTAATCCACATCGGCGCACCAGCGCCAGGTTTCCACCGCGCCGCCACCGGGAATCCATACCGGTGGATGGGGTTGCTGGATTGGTCTCGGCCAGGGATTGACGTAACGCTGTTGATTAAAACGACCATGAAAAGCAAAGGGATCAGTTTCGGTCCAGCAGCGCATAATTAAATCGTGGGCTTCGTGGTAGCGCTGTCGCAACTGACTTGGGTTTTGCCCATAGGCATAGCAGGTGTCCATGGGCGTTCCGACTGGAAAGCCCGCTATCAAACGGCCCCCGGACAGACAATCGAGCATCGCAAATTCTTCCGCGACCCGCGTCGGTGGGTTATACAGGGCCAGAGAATTACCCATTACACATATCGCGGCATCCGTGGTGGAGCGCGCCAGGGTAGATGCCAATAAATTAGGCGAGGGCATCATGCCATAGGCATTGGAGTGGTGCTCATTAACACAGATGGCGTCAAATCCGACCGCATCCGCGTGTTCCAGTTCGCTGATAAATTCGTGGTACATATGGTGGGCTTTGCGCGGATCGAATAATTTCGAGTTTACATCTACCCACACCGATTCATGTTTTTCGGCAAAATCCTCTGGCAGGTCCATATAGGGCATGAGATGGAAATACATTAATTTCATTATGTTCCCCGCTGGTTACTGCCTGTTCTGATCGGCTGGATGCACAACAATAATTTTCTATTGAGTGTCTTGATAATAGCGAAACCTTGCATACATCGCAACGAAAGTCACAAGCAAAAAAAAGCCGCCCGGAGGCGGCCTTATATAACGGATAATCAGTTAATCAAAATTGCTCTTCTTCGGTGGAACCCGTCAGTGCAGTTACCGAAGACTTGCCACCCTGAATCACGGTGGTCATATCGTCGAAGTAACCGGTGCCTACTTCCTGCTGGTGGGAAACGAACGTGTAACCGCGGCTGGCTGCGGCGAATTCCGGCTCCTGCACTTTCTCAACATAATGTTTCATGCCTTCCCCACGGGCATAGCTGTGGGCCAGATCGTACATGTTGTACCACATGTTGTGAATGCCAGCTAACGTAATGAACTGATATTTGTAACCCATGTTACTCAGTTCCTGCTGAAATTTAGCGATGGTGGCATCGTCGAGGTTTTTCTTCCAGTTGAAAGAGGGCGAGCAGTTGTAAGCCAACAATTGATCCGGAAATTTGGCATGAATGGCATCGGCAAAACGTTGCGCTTCTTCCAGGCTCGGCGTTGCGGTTTCACACCAGAGTAAATCCGCATAGGGGGCGTAGGACAGTGCGCGGTCGATAGCTTGATCGAGCCCCGCCCTGACACGATAAAACCCCTCCGGCGTACGTTCGCCGGTCACGAACGGCTTGTCCCGGTCGTCGCAATCGGAGGTCAGCAGGTCCGCCGCATTGGCGTCAGTGCGCGCCAGTACAATGGTCGGGACGTCGGCAACATCCGCTGCAAGACGCGCGGCTATTAATTTCTGAATACCTTCCTGCGTGGGCACCAGTACTTTGCCGCCCATATGGCCGCATTTTTTTACCGATGCCAACTGGTCTTCGAAGTGAACGCCAGCGGCACCTGCTTCGATCATGCTCTTCATCAATTCGTACGCATTGAGCACACCGCCAAAACCGGCCTCGGCATCGGCTACGATGGGTACAAAATAGTCCACATAGCCCGCGTCTCCCGGTTTAAGGTTCTTGCCCCACTGGATCTGGTCTGCCCGGGAAAAAGTATTGTTGATCCGTTGCACGACGGCCGGTACTGAATTAGCCGGGTACAGGGATTGGTCGGGGTACATGGCCATGCCCGCATTGTTGTCCGCAGCGACCTGCCAGCCGGACAAATAAATGGCTTCAATACCTGCTTTCACCTGTTGTAAGGCCTGTCCGCCGGTCAGTGCACCAAGGCAATTGGCGTAGCCCTTACGAGCCGAGCCATTGACCAACGACCACAGTTGCTCAGCGCCGCGACGAGCAATAGTGTTTTCCTTCTTGATGGAGCCACGCAGGCGCACGACATCCGCAGCACTGTAGGTTCGGGTGACGCCTTTCCAGCGCGGGTTTTCGGCCCAGTCTTTTTCAATGCGCGCGATTTCAGCGTTGCGATCATAGTTGCCAGCAGTCATCTCGAAATATCCTTTGTAGTTACTACGAATGTAGTTGTTGCGACGGAATTTTTCCCGACAGTGCGCCCTTATGGCACCGGAAAACTTCGGGGTTGGCAGATTCTAAGGAGTGTGGGATGATTTAGCTAATTTATCGTTATTATTTTCGCTATTCTTTGTATGAATAAAGGGTGCGTGCTATGAATATTCACCGTGTCGACCTCAATTTGTTGGTGTACCTGGATGTCCTGCTGAGGGAACGGAATGTAACCAGGGCTGCGGCACATCTGGGTATCAGCCAACCGGCATTGAGCAACAGTCTGCGTCGTTTGCGGACCTTATTTGAGGATCCTCTGCTGGTGCGCACCAGTGAAGGTATGACCCCCACTGAGCGGGCTCTGCAGTTACAACCGGTGATCCGTACCATCCTCGCCGCCGCCGAGCAAGCGCTGGAGACCCGTAAAGACTTTGATGCCGCTGCAGCCAGCCGCGTGTTTCGTATTATGGCCAGCGACTATGCGGAATCCACCTTGATCCCGGCGCTGTTGCGACGCCTACGCAACGAGGCGCCGGGTATCACCCTGGATATTCTAACGCCCAGCGATGTGACGTTTCTGGACGTGGAGCAGGGCAAAGTGGATATGGTGATCAATCGTTTTGACAGTATGCCCCAATCCTTTCACCAGACCACGGTCTGGCAGGATACGTATGCGTGTTTACTGAGTAAAAATAATTCCATACGGGAGAACTTCAACCTGTCGACCTACCTGCAAGGTCGCCATGTGTGGGTAAGTAAAACCGGCATGGGGGCCGGGGTGGGGATGAACCCACAGGATTCGCAGCGCCTTGGCTGGGTGGACGAAGCCTTAAGACGACAGGGCAAGAAACGTGAAATCACCGTATTTACGCGACATTATCAGGCCGCCGCCTTGCTCGCCGAGCAGCGGGATTTAATTGTCACCGTGCCCAGTAAACTGGCGGAATTACAGCGTCGCAACCCGCGGGTGGTAATTAAACCTCCGCCTTTCGAGATTCCCCCATTTGAGCTTAAGATGGCCTGGAGTCCTTTGCTGCAACACAATCCGGCACACCAATGGTTGCGGCGGCTTATCGTCGAAGTGGCGGCCGGGGTGTAACCATCACTATTCGCCCCATGTATAGCGGGGATAAAGATCATAAATTAGCCAAAGGTGGGCGTTAACTCTAGAATGCCCCAGCTGGCTCGGCTGCGCCACCACCTGGGTCAGCCATTATTGGCGGTGTGCGCTATCGAAAAAAGTAAATATTGGATGGCGGGGCGGCAGGAAACTTTCCGCGTGGCGAACTATGACATTTTTGTATTTTTTAAGGGTGGAAGCAGGATATGGGTCAACGCATTCAGGCGAGTGGATTACACATAGACGAAGAACTGTATCGGCTAATTACTGACGACGCATTGCCGGGTAGTGGAGTTGCGGTAGAAGATTTCTGGGCTTCTCTGGCAGAAATTATTAACGAATTTGCGCCGCGTAACCGCGCATTATTGGCGGTGCGCGAAACCCTGCAGTCAAAAATAGATAATTGGCATCGTGAGCGCGGGGTGGGCCCGATTGATGTCGATGCATATAAAGCATTCTTAACTGACATCGGTTATCTGGTGTCCGCGGGTGAAAGTTTTCAGATTACCACCACCGGTGTCGATATGGAGATTGCAACCCTTGCGGGACCGCAACTGGTGGTTCCGGTGACCAACGCTCGTTATGCGCTGAATGCAGCCAATGCACGTTGGGGCAGCCTCTACGACGCGCTCTATGGCACCGATATCATTGCCGAGGACAATGGCGCGACTCGCAGTGGGGGCTACAATGCGGTGCGCGGTGCGCGTGTGATTGAATTTGCGCGCGATTTTCTCGACCAGGCGGCGCCGCTCGTGGCAGGTAGCCACAGGGACGTCCGACAGTATTTCGTGGACAGTGGTCAATTGCGCGTAACCCTCGAAGACGATACAACAACCACGTTGCAAACTCCGCAACAATTTGCAGGCTATAACGGTTCGCGACAAACACCGCACGCTGTTTTATTGAAAAACAACGGATTACACATCGAAATTCAGATTGACCGCAATCATTCTGTAGGGCGAGACGACCTGGCCGGGGTGAAAGATTTATTAATCGAATCGGCGATCACCACCATTCAGGACTGCGAAGATTCGGTGGCCGCTGTCGATGCCAGTGACAAGGTGCTGGTGTATCGCAACTGGTTGGGGTTAATGCAGGGCGATCTACAGGAAACCGTGACCAAGGGCGGCAGTGAGTTTGTACGTAAACTGGCGGACGATCGCACCTATCATGATCCTGCTGGCGGCTCGCTTACGCTGTCCGGCCGCAGCCTTATGCTGGTGCGCAACGTGGGTTTGTTGATGAATACCGACGCGGTACTCGACAACAATGGTGCCGAGATTCCGGAGGGAATTCTCGATGCCATGGTGACCAGCCTGATCGCCAAGCACGATTTGTTGGGTAAAGAAACCATCAGAAATAGTCGTGCAGGCAGCATCTATATTGTAAAACCAAAGATGCACGGCCCCGACGAAGTTGCTTTTACCGTGGCGTTGTTTGCGCGGGTGGAACAGGCCCTTGGCCTGGCAACGAATACCCTGAAAATCGGTGTGATGGACGAAGAACGTCGCACTACGGTAAACCTGAAAGCCTGCATTCGCGAGGCGCGGGATCGTTTAATTTTTATCAACACTGGATTTTTAGATCGCACCGGTGATGAAATTCATACGTCGATGGAAGCTGGCCCAGTGGTACGCAAGGAACAGATGAAGGACCAGCCCTGGATAAAATCCTACGAGGACTGGAACGTAGATGTGGGACTTGCCGCTGGCTTGCGGGGGCGCGCGCAAATCGGTAAGGGAATGTGGGCTATGCCGGATTTGATGGCGGCCATGTACCGGGCCAAGGTGGCGCATCCCCAGGCGGGTGCGAGTTGCGCCTGGGTACCATCCCCCACTGCAGCGACGTTACATGCCCTGCATTATCACCAGGTGGATGTGGCTGCCCGGCAACAGGAAATTACGGCCGAGCTACCCCGCGCGCAGCTCGACGATATCCTCCAATTACCACTTTATCTCGATCGATCAAGCTTGACGGCGGAGGACATTCAGGCGGAACTGGATAACAATGTACAGGGTATTTTAGGGTACGTGGTGCGCTGGGTGGATCAGGGCATAGGTTGCTCCAAGGTGCTCGATATCAATAATATTGGCCTGATGGAAGATCGCGCGACCCTGCGGATATCCAGTCAGCACATTGCGAACTGGTTGCGCCACGGTCTATGTTCGACGGATCAGGTTATGCAGACGCTGCGGCGCATGGCTACGGTGGTTGATGAGCAAAATGTCGGGGACAGCGCGTATCGTCCGATGGCGAGGGACCTGGAGAATAATATTGCGTTTAACGCGGCTTGCGATCTTATTTTTAAAGGTTGCGAACAGCCATCCGGCTACACCGAACCAGTTCTGCATGCGAGCCGCCGTGCTGCCAAGGCACGCTACGCTGGCTGCAGCTGAGTGCTTCTGACCTAGAGTCGCATATCGCGAAATTCTGGGTCGGGCGAGCCGTTCTCCCATAGATTGTCAAAGTCGCGCGCCAGTTCCGCGGCAATCCGCGGCGCGTACAGTTGCGCGTAACCGATATAGCGATCCACGCTTTGATTGTAGAGTATGGCTTCTCTGTCGACGATCATAAAGTCGCTGTGCAGGATATGGGTGCGAGGATTGTGGGCACGAATTTCCACGCGGCTGGGCAGGCGTGCGTAGAACGCCAGCAAGCGGTGGCTGTGCTGAACTAGCCACTGCACATCTCGCACCAGCAGATATATTTTCGCATTGGGGTGGGCTGTTGCGAAGTCGAATAAACACTCGGAGAATTCAGTGTTGTCGTATACGGCTGGGTCGAGCCGTGCACTGAAGATACGAATTTCCCGTTGTGCTCTGCCTGCCAGCAGCAATGCGTGCTCGCGAAATCCGTCCGCGCTGTCGAGGCGTATACGTACCCGCGCGGATGGATCGATATCCACAGGTTCGACGGAAGGGCGGGCAGTTCTAAAGCGCTGTAAGTCCAGGCGCATGGGCAGGTGGGCTATGCCCGCTTCCTCGAGTTGGGCCCCGCACACCTCGAAACCCACACCTGCGTAGAATGGCACGGCGTGGAGTTGGGCATTTAACTGCAGATGATCGAGGTCGGTGTCGGCCGCTAACTTTAATATGCGACGCAAAAGTGCGGACCCAACGCCTTTGTCGCGATAAGTCTTTAGTACGGCCATACGACCAATTTGATGGCCCACCAGGCGCGCCACCCCAACCGGTTGACCGGTTTCGTTATAGGCGATCCAGTGCAGCGCTGCGGGGTCTTGCTCATCCACCGCCAGATCCTGCGGAACACCCTGTTCGTCCACGAAGACTGTCTGGCGAATAGCGCGGATGACAGCCTGCGACGCTTGCCAGTCTGCCTGTTCCACGTCGATGGCAAAAAAATCTATGTTCTCCATGATAGCGTTCCGTGGCTGTCGGGCTTTAATAATACGGTATTGGGAAAACCCGGGTTTGGGTATAGAGGAATTAGTTATAGCATGTTTTACTAGAAGCTCAATACCCGACCGGATACTGCGGGATGTGGGTAAATCTGTTACCGGAGTTTGCTATGCATAGTGCGAGTCGCAATTGGTTGTTCGTTATATTGTTAGGCTGGTGCGGCAACTGTCTGGCGGGCGAGCCGGCCATCATCGATTTCAAAGCGCAGTTTCATCCCGAGTACAGCGATCGGGGCATGGTGGTTTCCCAGGAAATGGTTGCCAGCCAGACCGGTGCGACAATTTTGGCTCGGGGCGGCAATGCCATTGATGCCGCTGTCGCTACCGGATTTGCGTTGGCGGTGACTCTCCCGCAGGCGGGCAATATTGGCGGCGGTGGTTTTATGATGATTTATCTTGCCGATGAGAAGCGCACCGTTGCGGTAGATTATCGAGAGATGGCGCCAGCCGCGGCTCATGCGCAGTTATTTGTTGATGACGGCGTAGTCAACACCGACAAGGCGCGCTTCAGTCATTTGTCTGCCGGTGTGCCGGGCACGGTCGCTGGATTGCTGCACGTTCTCGACAAGTACGGCACCTTGCCACTGGCAGAGGTCATGCAGCCAGCCATAGAGCTTGCCGAAAAAGGTATCGAGGTGACCTATCCTCTGGTTTTTTCCTTGCAGCAAGCGCAGGGACGCCTCGCGCGCAATGCCGCCTCCGCGAAGTATTTCCTCGCCCCCGACGGCAATCCGCCCGGGGTGGGTACACGCTGGCGTCAACGGGATTTGGCGCATACATTACGCTTGATTGCGGCACAGGGGGTCGATGGTTTTTATCGAGGGGAGACAGCTGACAAACTCGTGAAGGAGATGCGCAAAGGGCAGGGGCTGATTACACACCAGGATATGGTGAACTACCGTGTAGTCGAACGGGCGCCGGTTAGCGGGACGTATCGCGGGTATGACATTGTTTCCATGCCGCCGCCATCGTCGGGTGGCATTCACCTCGTGCAGATGTTGAATATTCTTGAGGGGTGGGATTTATCGGCGTTAGGCCACAACAGCGCCAGCTATTTACATCGCTTGATAGAATCCATGCGTAGAGCCTACGCCGATCGCAGCAAGTATCTGGGTGACCCGGACTTCCATTCGGTTCCGGTAGCAGCGTTGATCGATAAAAAATATGCCACGCAACTACGTGCCGGAATTAATTTGACCCGGGCATCCGCCTCGGTGGACATCGCGCCCGCGCTGAAACTGGTTCCCGAAAGCCCGCAGACGACACACTATTCAGTATGGGATAAAGAAGGTAATGTCGTCAGTAATACTTACACCCTGAACTTTTCCTATGGCAGTGGTATTTCCGTACCGGGCACAGGTTTTCTACTCAATAACGAAATGGATGACTTCTCTGCCATGGCCGGCGTACCCAACGCCTACGGGTTGGTAGGCGATGAAGCTAACGCGATCGCAGGAGGCAAACGACCGCTGTCATCCATGACACCTACGCTAGTATTTAAGGATGGTAAACCGGTGTTGGCGACTGGCAGTCCGGGAGGCAGTACGATCATCACCATTGTATTACAGGTCTTACTGAATACCATGGATTTCGGTATGAATGTCGCGCAGGCTACCGCGATGCCGCGTATTCATCACCAATGGTTACCGGACAGAGTGTTTTGGGAGACGGGTATCAGCCCGGATACGATAACCGTACTGCGGGCGATGGGACATCAGCTCGAAGCGACCCCACGGGTAATCGGCAGAAGTCAAAGTATTGCCTCCGACGGCGCACTGCGCTACGGCGCAACGGACAGCCGCTGGCCCGGAGGTGGTGCGGCAGCCGAATCCGTGGTTTACAAAGCGTCGCCAGTAAGCAAGTAGTGAGTGCGGCGTGACATAATAAATTGAGGCCATAATTATGGAAAATCAATCACCAAAACACACTGAAGCTAAACCCTGGCACCGAACTTACGAAAAATTGTCTTACGATTTACCACTTCTGGTGGAGACTCCGCTGTCGTCGATTGTCGAGGAGATTGGACATCAGTATCCCGATGCGCCGGCACTGGCGTATATGGGGCGCGTTATCAGTTACGCCGAACTCGATGCCTTAGCCAATCGGCTGGCCCACGTCTTTCTGGAGTTGGGGCTCAAACCGGGGGATACCGTCGGGATTAATATGCCCAATATTCCGCAGTACGTGGTGGCGATGCTGGCCGCGTGGAAAACGGGCTGCGCGGTCTCGGGTGTGTCGCCACTGCTTACACCACCAGAAATTGTCTACCAGATCAACGATGCAGATATTCGCATTCTGGTGACGCTGGATGTTCTGGCGACCACCACACTACCAAAAATTACGGGGCAGGTCCCGGGTCTGCTAGCTGTCATTATCACCGGCGTGGGTGATTTGTTGTCAACCGATTGGCAAAAGGCTCCTGGCCCAGGTAAAAACGGCGACTCCTTAATCGAACTATCCGGGGCGAAGGTTGAGTCGTTCCTCGCGGCAATGGCGTCTGCCAGCGATAAGCGCGTATACACGCCGGTCAATTTTGACGACACCATTTTTATTCAGTATACCGGCGGCACCACGGGCAAGCCCAAGGGTGCCCAGTTGACCCTCGGTAATATGCTAAGCAATACGGGGCTCGGTGGTGCATTTCTTGGTTTTGAGAAAGATGGGGAAAACGTATTTTCTGCGTTCCCACTGTTTCATGTAGCGGGATTGTTCGTTGGATTACTGACACTACGTAATCGGGGTTGCTATCACCTGTTTCCGGACCCGCGCAACATCGAGCATATTGTTGAAACGATGCGTCAATCGCCGCCGACGTTAATGTGTAACGTTCCCACCCTTTATCAGATGTTGATGGATCACCCAGGGTTTGCACAGCTTGATTTCAGTAAGCTAAAAATAGGTTTTTCCGGTGCTGCTCCATTTCCTATGGAGCAAATGGAAAAACTGGAAGCGATTATCGGTAAGGGGCGCGTGGTGGAATGTTATGGTATGACGGAAACCAGTCCAATGATCACCGTAAATCCGCCTGGATTTGTAAAACAGGGCACGGTAGGCATTCCAGTTTTTGATACCGATGTAAAAATTCTTGATGTGGAAACTAAAACCATCGAAGTCCCTCTTGGCGAGCCCGGGGAGCTGGCTATATCCGGCCCGCAGGTTATGAAAGGATATCGTCATCTGCCTGCGGAAACCGCGCGCTCCATGCGGGAAATTGATGGCGAGCGGTGGTTCCTGACAGGCGATGTGGCAATGATGGATCAGGACGGTTATGTGACCATCTGTGATCGTAGTAAAGACATGTTAATTGTGGGCGGGTACAAAGTATTTTCGGTGGAAGTGGAGGGTAAGCTTGCCGAATTACCATTTGTGGAGCTGGCTGCGGTGGTAGGTGCGCCGGATCCGAAACGGCCGGGAAATGATCTGGTGAATTTGTTTGTGCAGTTAACCGAGCAGGGAAAATCGGAAAATCGCGATGGGTTGATTGAAGAAATCATGGTATTTTGCAAGGAAAATATGGCTCCTTACAAGGTGCCAAAACGCATAGAAATTATTGAGCAAATTCCGCTGACGCCGATTGGCAAGATAGACAAAAAACGCTTACGTGCCGCACTTGCAGCATGATTCAGGCGCTATCCAGTAGTTTGTTGAGTTCGGAAAGGCACACGTAGCCGAGGCCGCTGGCAAGATTCATCATTGCATCGAGGTGGGTGCGGCGGCCATGGGCGACGCGTAAGCTGGTGGCCGCTGTTATGACCGACATTTTGTAGTAGGAAAAGACGCGATAATAAAATAGTTTTTTTGCATCCACTTTGCGACCGCTGGTCAGTTCGTAGCGGGCCAGAAAATCTTCCGTTGACATCAGGCTGCTGGCGAGCAAATTGCCGTTCTCGTCGTTACCGCCGAAAATTTCCAGACTGGCCCAGGCAAGATCGTCGTGATAGTCACCGAGGTAGGCTAGCTCCCAATCAAAGATGGCGTTAATAGCCAGTTGCTCTGAAAACATAAAATTACCACTGCGGTAATCCCCGTGCACAATAACGGGCGTCTCCACGGTCGGCATATTTTCTTTCAACCAGACTAATGCGCGCTCCATCACCGGATGTGCTGACAAGGTATCTTCATTCCAGGCGCGCTCCCATAAACCGATGGCGGTTGCATTAGCTTGTGTGGTGCCTGATGCGGGAATGTCGAACGTGGACAATTCTTTATTACGCCAGTCTATACAATGGATTTTGGCAAGGATATCGACGAATTGGTTAGCCAGAGCAGCGCGTAATGTCGGGTTAAAGTACATACCTACGCCGCTGATTTTTTGAGTGGCCCCAGGCTCCGCTGGCGGTTTGACGTTGCCCTCAATAAAGCCCGCAATAAGCGCAGGGTGGCCAAGGTTGTCCCCGTCCGGGTCGATCCACAGTGCCTGGGGCACTGGCACCTCACCCCACATAGCCCGTAACACCTGATATTCCCGGAGGCGATGAGTTTCGACAACGGATTCGCTGGGATCCATACGAATCATCAGGCGTCGGGTTGCGGTTTTCTCACCATCCGGGTGCCAGGTTAAATCGAAAACAAATTGTTCTTTGGAAGCGCCCCCCGGCAAACGTTGCAGGTTCGCGATGGTTATATCGGGCTGTGACGTTTCGTTTTGTAAGAAAGTAAGCAGGCGACTCTCCAGGCCGCTAAAATCCATGGTGTGTTCGCACGACTCAAGGCGCTTACGTAATTTGCGGGTAAACATCTCATCAACGCTACGCTCGACTGGGTAACGCGCACGCATGTCAGCAATCCATTGTTCGGTTGGCGTACTGCGGTTTACCAGCGTCGGTGTGTAGTCGGTCATTTTCCGAGTCGCTCCGCATAGAAGTGCAGGTTGCCTGAAAATGCGGCAAACCTTTGCTCAGCAAAAAAGGCCATTTGCAAAATCACGCTTTGTCCAACAGTCGCTGCAGCGCCGATATACCTATGTAACCGAATCCGCTCAACAAGTTCATCATAGCGTCGAGATGGGTTTTGCGACCCTGGGCGACCCGCAGGCTGGTCGCGACGGCGATGACGGACACTTTGTAATAGGAGAAAACATCGAAATAAAAAAGTCGTTTGAGGTCTACAGTGTGCCCGCTATAACGTTGATATTTATCCAGAAACTCCTGTTTGCTAAGCAACCCGCTGGTCAGCACGCTGCCGTCGTCCTGGGGTGTCCCCAGAATGGGACTGGTAGTGTAGGCGAGATCTTCATGAAAATCACCGATATGACACAGCTCCCAATCGAGTATGGCATTTATTCTATAGTCGTCTGTGTACATAAAATTACCGGACCGATAGTCGCCGTGAACAATTACGGGTTTTTCGACAACAGGCATGTTTTCCCGTAGCCACAGCGCCGCATTTTCTACCACCGGATGGGCTTCTATGGCATCTTCCTGCCACACCCGTTCCCACCAGCCAAGGGACCATGCATTTGCCTCGGTAGAATTTGTGGCTGGCGTGTCGAATGAAGATAGTGACTTTTTACGCCAGTCAATGGTGTGTATTTTGGCCAGGTGCCTGACAAACTGGTCCTGTAGGCCGACCCTTAATTCCGGGTCGAAATACATTCCAAGGCCGCTGGCTTTATCGCCGCCTTCCGGTTGCACAGTGCCTTCCAAAAAGCCGGCAATTAGAAACGGGTGGCCCAGAAAATCGCCTTCGGCGTCGGTCCAGTAGACCTGCGGGACTGGAACTTCGCCGTACATTGCTGCCAGAATTTCGGCTTCTCGCAAACGATGGGTTTCAACGATGGACTCGCTGGGATCCATACGTAGAATCATTTTCCTGGTATCGCGTTTGCCCGAAGGCTGCCGCCAGGTCAGATCAAAAGTAAACTGTTCTTTCGATGCGCCACCGGATAGTCGATGCAAATGTTCGACGATAATGTCGTTCTGTCCAGTTGCCATCTTGAGATAGTCGTGGAGTTTCGCTGCGAGATTAGTGAAGTCGGTAGTGTGCTCCACATGGGCGCTGCGGTTAGTCAACTTTTTAGTGAGGACGGCGTCGAGTGTTTTCTCCAACGGAAAGCGTTGTCGAATCTGCTTGATCCATTCTGGAGCAGGTTGAGCGCGCTGTTCCAGGGTCGTTGTGTAATACTTGCTCATGGGTGTTGCCTTAAAAATTACCTATTTGTTGTTTGTGCGGGATTGTTGTTTGTGCGGGACATTCAAGTTACCCGTTATTTTTAATGTTTAGATAGCCTTCGCTGTACAACAGATTAGCAATATCGGGCTGGTGTTTTGCTTCGGGATCAAAACCTAGCGCCTTTACCCAGGAGCGTTCTCGCGTTTCGATACTCTTTAAAAAAGGTGTCAGGACGCCTTCAAAAATACCGCGCAGGGTGGCCGACATGGCGGGTTGCTGCTGAATGAGTTCGCACAGGAGCTCTTTCATCACTTCATTACTTGCACGGATATAGGTGTATGGGCGCAAATAGACCGCATCCCCCGGTTGATCGTCGGCGAAGTGTTTATGAATATTCTCGAGGATGTTCTTTATTGCCTCGGGCGTATCTTCCGATTGCGTAAATAAGCCGACGAATTCCTGGAGGATGCGTTTATATTCGTAATTTTCCAGCAGTTCGTAATGAAAAACTTTATCCTGAACGGTACCTAGAAAACCGAGCGTGGCGGCGACGATTCCCGCTTGCTCCTGGGCGAAGCGGTCCGTAAGGTTAGGCATAACCACCTGTTCAATTGTTTTTTTCATACCGGACAGAAATTGAGAAATTTCGGGGCCCATCCAAACATCTCCAGAACGTGATTCGTTATTCAGGTCAAGTCCGGATGCGTCGCGCGAGACACACCAGGACGGTTATTTATGCTGGCCTGGCGTTGAACTCTTCCTTACACAGGTCCTGAACTTCTCCGTAGCCTATGGTGCCCGCCATATCCCAGCGTACAAAGGCGTGCGCGAGATACATTAAGGGCCAGGCTAGCCATGGGTTGGCAGCCAGGGGTGTTCCGGTAAAGCGATGCACTTTTCCGCGCACATCTTCAACCTGTAATTCAAAAAATCTATGCAGGTAGCCGTCCCGCAATATTTTTCCGGATCCTGATTTTATGCCATAGACCTTGTTACCTTCGCGAACATAACCGTGCACGATGGCGGGGTAGCGATCAATATGCTTGGGGTCGACTAAATAAATACAATGGATGCTGGTGTCGTTTTCGAAATTGGCATTCATCCAGCAAAAATTCTTCAGCTGTCTCTCGCCCCGTAACCCCCAGCTGTGATCCATACTGGACACGCAATCGATGGCGTATTGTTTCCCGCGAATATTGCAGGTCCCGGTCACGCGACCGGATTGATCCCAGTGCCCTGCATAGGCGTGATTGCTAAGGGTGTCGCCTTCGAGCACGGCATTTGCCAAAGGATCCATGTCGGGGTCGTGGATATCATAGGGCGCCATCAAACCCTGGTAATTAACATCCAGAGAAACACCCTCGCCACCGTCGAAACGAATGTGGTAATCCATAACGGGTTTAGTACAGGTGATCGACAGGCCATTGGCAAGCTGGTAGTCATCAAGATTTCCCTTGGGCATGGGCAGGTGCACATGGCAGTCGGAATAAAGCACCTCGTGGGGCGCATTTGAAAATCCATCTACGCAGGTTACGCTGGACAAAACCGCGCCGAGATTGGGTTTGGTTTGCACATAGACGCTGACATGCAGAGGTTCGCCGGGGACGTAGAACCCAAAATAATTGGTTTCAGCCCAGGTAGGGTCGTCGGAGGTGGGTGGATGGAAAAATACGTCCTGGTCGGTAATCATACTGCGCTCTCCTTTGAGTTCTGCCCACAGGAATGGTCTGGGGTGTCTGGTCCACGATTTGTTCGCCGCGTGGTAATTGTTGTTTTACAGTGCCCGTTCCAGGCGCAGCCCGGTTATCCTGGTTATTTCTGCCAACGACAGGGTGTTGGTCAGCAACTGATACAACGGTCTGAATGGCGGCACGTCAGATGTCGGAGGCTATTATTAGCGTTAAAAAGCCGCGCAAGCAAGTCTTGCGTAGTAAAATTTGCCTTGAACCGAGCCGTTAGGGGTAGTATTGACAAGGTTTGTTGAGCAGAATCGTTAACCGGTGAAGTGCTAGCGTATTAACCTGCGCATCTGTGACAACAACAAGTGATTTTTTTTTCAATCTCGGGAGCGACGTTAGTGGAACGATTTTTTACCTTTGGTGACACCATGAATTTTCGGCATATGGGTGGCTATCAAACTGCCGGCGGCCGCACCACGATTGGTGATCGCCTGTATCGATCGGGTTTTCTGCATCTCGATACCGCGAGTGATCGCGCTGCATTCGAGCGCCTGGAGATAAATACTATTTACGATTTTCGCAGCCCGGTCGAACGTGCAAAAAATAAGTTGGCGGTCAATTCAGACACGCAGGTAGTGGAATTGGGTATGTTGGTCGCAAGCGTCGAAAATTTGTGGGCAATGTTACTGGAAGAAGGACTGACCCCACAGGGTGCGGAACAAATCATGATGGAACGTTATCGGGAACTTACCCAGGAAGAAATACCCGGTTATCGCACCATGTTCAGCCATATGCTGGAAGGTGAGGGCAATATCCTGGTGATGTGCTCGTTCGGCAAGGATCGCGCCGGTATCGCCTCCGCGTTGCTACTTAAAGCGCTGGGCGTATCCGCAGCGGAAGTGCGGGAGGACTATCTGATATCTTCCAGGGCATACGCTGATCTCGGGGCGTCGATCAAAAAATTTGAACACATGTTCGATTCCCAGGGTATTCCATTTGATCAGGATATTATTATTCCCATTCTGGATGCCCGCACAATATATCTTGAGACAGCCTGGCAGGTGATGGAGAAAACAGCAGGTACGACAGACAAATTTATGTCGCAACAATTAGGCTTAAATTCGGATGCGAGACAACAACTTGTAAGTAGATTTACCTGTTAGACAGGGTTGCGTTTGGACCAACGTTACCAGATAGCCCGATATTGGCGATAAACCTTTCTAAATTCGTAAAGGAGAAAGTCCCGTGCTAAAACCTGATGATGACAAACGTCACGTCCCAAGCAGCGACAATGCGTTGTGGGGAGAGAGCTGGTATTTCAACCTGTACGACCCGGAACAGGACATCGCTTTTTTTACTCGGGTTGGTATTTACCCTAACCGGGGGACCGCTAATATGGCTGTGTTGCTGGCAGTCGGTGGTCGTGAAGTCTACAACCGGGCCTGGCAGCACTTGCCATTACCCGAGGGCGACATAGATACCGGGTTGGCACTAGGCGGGGTCAGATATCAGGCGGTTGAATTATTGCGTCGCTATCAGGTCACCTTCGCAGACGACTTGACACCGTTAAAGATCGATATCGCCTGGGAAGCCATTATGCCAGCTCATAATGCCATGGCTGGTCAATCCGAAAATGCTGCCACGGGATTTCATCTGGAGCAGGCGGGGCGCGTGACGGGCAGCATACGCTTCCGCGAGCGAGAGTGGCAGGTAGAAGGTTTCGGTAACCGGGATCATTCCACGGGTGTACGCAACTGGAGTGCGTTCTCCCACCACGAGTTGGCGTGGCCAGTATTTGAAGACAATACGGCGCTGGGTATTTTGCGCATTCATTTTGTCGACGGTCGCCATGCCGACTTATGCTGGGCGTTTGACGGAAAGTTGGTGCGTCCCTTGACCCTCGATAACTACGCTACTGAACTCAATAGCGAGGGTAAGGCCGTATCCGCACACATCAGCGCGACGGACGATCAGGGCACCCATTATCAGTTAAGTGCTACACGTAGAGCTGTATGCCACTGGCCCTTCGACGGATATTTGCTGAATGAAGGGGCATTTGAATTTCTACTGTCCGACGGTCGCATTGGCTACGGGCTGCTGGAGCTGGGTGTGGGAATCGGTGGTCACGGCCTCTGAAACTTGCCGATACTGGCGTCGACACTTGTCAAACACAGGGTGCGCTGCTACATTACGCGCCCTCGCAACAGGCACGTAGCTCAGCTGGTTAGAGCACCACCTTGACATGGTGGGGGTCGGTGGTTCGAGTCCACTCGTGCCTACCAAATTCTCGAGGCCCAAGCCGCTGCTTATGGGGCAAGGTTCTCAAGTATGGTTACTTCTGTAGTAGCTTCGCGTGTGTAGTACTTCCACGCGCTCTGGTTGATCGACAAAACTTGTTGGGTAGTTTCGCACAGGCAGCTCTGTGCACTATATCGCCACGTGGCCTTTGGTATGGGCCACCACTGGAAAGGATCAATATATGCCGGTCATTACTCTTCCCGATTCTACACAACGTCGTTTTGACGAAGCCGTTACCGTGGGCGCGGTGGCCGCCGCTATTGGTCCTGGGCTGGCTCAGGCAGCGCTGGCTGGCAAGGTCAATGGCGAACTTGTCGACACTTCCTATCTCATTAACGAAGACGCGACTCTGGCGATTATTACCGCGCGCGACGAGGCGGGTCTGGAAGTCATTCGCCACTCCTGTGCACACTTATTGGCCCAGGCCGTCAAACAACTGTTTCCCGAAGCTCAGGTGACTATCGGTCCGGTGATCGAAGACGGTTTCTATTACGATTTTGCCTACCATCGCACCTTTACGCCGGAGGATCTCGAACAAATCGAGGGGCGCATGCAGGAGTTGGTCAAGCAGGATATCGATGTTAGTCGATCCACATTGGCGCGGGATGACGCGATCGCGTTATTCACCGGGATGGGGGAGACCTACAAAGCACAAATTATCGCCGACATTCCAGCCGGTGAACCACTTTCGCTCTATGCACAGGAAGATTTTACCGATCTGTGTCGTGGCCCCCATGTTCCCAGTACAGGTAAAATTCCAGCATTTAAATTGACCAAAGTGGCGGGCGCTTACTGGCGGGGGGACTCCAGTAACGAGATGCTACAACGCATTTACGGAACTGCGTGGGGCAATAAAAAGGATTTACAGGCCTATCTACGACGTCTTGAGGAGGCTGAAAAACGCGATCATCGAAAAGTGGGGCGCAAGCTTGATCTTTTTCATCTGCAGGAGGAAGCGCCGGGAATGGTGTTCTGGCACCCCCGTGGCTGGACTCTGTATAACCAGATTGAAAGCTACATGCGCGACTGTCAGAACGCCCACGGCTATATGGAGATACGCACACCACAGGTGGTGGATTACAGCTTGTGGGAGCGCTCCGGGCACGCGGATAAATTTGGCGATGACATGTTCAACCTGCACATCGAAGATCGAGCGTATGCAGTCAAACCCATGAATTGCCCCTGCCATATTCAAATTTTTAATCAGGGTCTCAGGAGTTACCGCGATCTACCATTACGGCTGGCGGAATTTGGCTCCTGCCACCGCAACGAACCCTCTGGATCCCTGCACGGTATTATGCGGGTGCGTGGGTTCACCCAGGACGATGCGCATATTTTTTGCACCGAAGATCAAATCCAGAGTGAAGTGTCGGACTTTATCGATTTCCTGCACGGCATTTACCGGGATTTCGGTTTTGACGAGGTCATATACCGACTGTCGACACGCCCCGAGAGTCGCGTGGGTAGTGATCAGGACTGGGATCGTGCTGAAGAAGCCCTGTCTACCGCGCTGGATAGTAAACAGCTTCCCTGGCAGCTACTGCCGGGAGAGGGCGCATTCTATGGGCCAAAAATTGAATTTTCCCTCAAGGATTGTATTGGACGGGTGTGGCAACTGGGGACGATTCAGGTGGATTTTTCCATGCCTGGCCGGCTGGATGCCCAATATGTGGCGGAGGACGACTCACGACGCGTACCGGTGATGTTACACCGTGCTGTACTCGGTTCGTTCGAGCGATTTATCGGTATTTTGATCGAACATTACGCGGGGGCTTTTCCCGCCTGGCTGGCCCCGATTCAGGCCGTAATTTTGAATATCACGGACCGGCAGGCCGATTTTGCGGTAAAAATGACAGATTCATTAAAAAACAAGGGGTTCCGGGTCATAAACGACTTGAGAAACGAGAAGATCGGCTTTAAAATTCGCGAGCACACGATACAGCGTGTGCCCTATCTGCTGGTTGTAGGCGATAAAGAGGTGGAAACGCAGACCGTGGCGGTACGGACCCGTTCAGGGGAGGATCTCGGTAGCATGACGCTTGCGTCATTCGCCGAACATCTTGAACAGGACGTACAACGCCGTGGTCGCGTTTGTTTGAATTCCTAAAACGGAGATACAGTTATTAAGAAAAATTATGGCAAGGGGCAGGGCAAGCGTTCCAGGCTGAATGATGAGATTGATGTTGCTCAGGTGCGATTAATTGGTGTCGACGGCGAGCAGATAGGGGTGGTGCCGATAGAGGAGGCCCTTAAATCGGCGGAGACAGCCAGTCTCGATCTGGTTGAAATTTCTCCGGATGGCGATCCGCCGGTCTGCAAGATTATGGATTACGGCAAACATGTGTTTGAAATCCGCAAACAGCAGGCCGCACAACGCAAGAAGCAGAAGCAGACCCAGGTCAAGGAAATGAAGTTTCGCCCTGGCACGGACGAGGGCGATTATCAGATTAAATTGCGCAACGTGATACGGTTTCTGGAAGCTGGAGACAAGGCTAAAGTTACCTTGCGTTTCCGGGGGCGGGAAATGGCCCATCAGGAATTAGGCATGGAGATGCTGAAACGCATCGAAAAAGATTTGGAAGAACTGGGCGGTGTGGAACAGTTTCCAAAAATGGAGGGCCGTCAATTAACTATGGTGATCGCCCCCAAAAGCAAGAAGAAGTGAGTTAATCGCTAGCCGCGCTCAGCCTTTTGGCAGACTGACCGGCAGCCTTCTTCTACACGATAACCTTCGACAGAACGGAGTACAAAATGCCAAAAGTAAAAGTACACAGCGGTGCCAGTAAGCGGTTCAAAAAGACCGCGGCCGGCTACAAGCACAAACGGGCCTTCAAAAGCCATATCCTCACTAAAATGACTACCAAGCGAAAACGTCATCTGCGCGGGACCAGCATTATGAATCCCTCAGACAGCCCGTTGGTAGACCGTTTATTGCGTACCTGATAGCAAATAGGAGGAATTTGAAATGCCCCGAATCAAACGTGGTGTGACCGCCCATCGCCGTCACAAGAAAGTTTTAAAACAAGCCAAAGGTTATTATGGCGCGCGCAGCCGAGTGTATCGGGTTGCGGTGCAGGCTGTTACCAAAGCAGGACAGTATGCATACCGGGATCGCAAGGTTAAAAAACGTACCTTCCGCTCCCTGTGGATTGCGCGTATTAATGCTCAGGCACGCGCCGAGGGTATTAGCTATAGCCAGTTAATCGCCGGGCTGAAAAAGGCCGAAATTGGTCTGGATCGCAAAGTACTGGCGGATCTGGCGGTACATGACAAGCTGGCATTCGGTCAGGTAGTAGCGCAGGCAAAAGCCGCCCTCGTATAATGGCGATCCGGCTGTGCCGGACTATTAATAATGCGTTAGCATCTATAGGGAAGGGGCGGGAGCTCTTTCCCTATTTTTGTTATTAACCCCCCTTCGGGAAGCAACCATGGACAATTTGCAACATATCGCGGAGCAGGCGCGTCGCGCGGTGGCAATGGTAGATTCCGTCGCAGATCTGGATCAGGTGCGGATCGACTACCTGGGCAAAAAAGGTCAATTGACCGAGCTTCTAAAGGGCCTTGGCCGATTATCGCCGGAGGAAAGGCCACAGGCTGGCGCCGCCATCAATGTGTTGAAGCAGGAATTACAGGATCTGTTCCAGTCGCGTAAAAGCGCTTTCGAGCAAGCTGACATTGAGCAGCGCCTGCTGGCGGAAAAAATTGACGTTACGTTGCCGGGAAGAAATTCAGGGTTGGGGGGTATTCACCCCGTAACGCGGACCCTGGACCGGATCACGGGGTTTTTTACCGGTGCTGGTTACCGTGTGGAAGAAGGCCCAGAAATCGAGGACGATTACCACAACTTTGAAGCACTGAATATTCCAGCTCATCATCCTGCGCGGGCCATGCACGATACTTTTTATATCGATCCGGGCACGGTATTGCGCACCCATACTTCCCCGGTGCAAATACGCACCATGAAATGCCAGGCGCCACCCCTGCGCATCATCTGTCCTGGCAGGGTGTACCGCTGTGATTCTGATTTGACTCATACCCCGATGTTCCACCAGGTGGAAGGCTTGGTGGTTGATGAAGATATCAGTTTCGCCGACCTGAAAGGCACTGTTGATCAGTTTCTCAAAGCCTTTTTTGAAGCGGATTTACCGGTGCGATTCCGGCCCTCTTATTTTCCGTTTACGGAACCGTCGGCCGAAGTGGATATTCAATGTGCCAATTGCCTGGGAAAGGGTTGCAGAATCTGTAAGAACACTGGCTGGCTGGAGGTCATGGGCTGCGGCATGGTACACCCCAATGTTTTTACTAACTGCGACATCGATACGCAACGCTATAGTGGATTTGCGTTTGGTATGGGCGTAGAGCGACTCGCCATGCTGCGCTATGGTGTGGGGGATCTACGCTTGTTTTTTGAAAATGACCTGCGTTTTCTCCAACAATTCTAGGTATTAATTCCAATTACGTAAGGTTAATCGGTAATCTGGCGTGACAACGAAGAACAGTAATAAAAAGGGCACGAGATGAAGTTCAGCGAAGCGTGGCTGCGCGAGTGGGTCAAAGCCCGGTGGTCCAGCGAAGAGCTGGTGGCTCAACTCACCATGGCGGGTCTTGAAATCGATGCTGTCGAGCCAGCCGCGCCGATATTTTCCGACATCATTGTTGGTCAAATTATCAGCACAAAATCACATCCCAACGCGGAAAGCTTGCAGCTGTGTCAGGTGGCAGGTGGCGAGCATGGCGAGGTGCAGGTGGTTTGTGGAGCCCCCAATGCACGTCCCGGAATAAAAATTCCGTTCGCGCAGGTTGGCGCATCGCTACCTGGTAATGTACAAATTCAACAAGCCCAGCTACGGGGCGAAGATTCCTCTGGAATGCTGTGTTCGGCAGCTGAATTGGGGCTTTCGGACGATGACAAGGGTCTTTGGGAGTTGCCGAACGACGCGCCCCTGGGGCAATCCCTGCGCGCCTTATTAAATTGCGACGATCGCGTAATTGACGTGGATCTGACTCCCAACCGTGGCGACTGCCTTAGTATTCGTGGCCTGGCCAGAGAAGTGGCGGTGTTAAGCCACACGGACCTGACGCCACCGATAATCGCGCCAGTAGCGGCACAACACGGCGTTTCTTTGCCCATTAGTTTATCCGCCGGCGCGGCCTGTCCAACCTATGTTGGGCGCGTTATTCGTAATCTGGATACTGCGGCAGTTACGCCGTTATGGCTACAGGAAAAACTACGGCGTGGCGGCGTCCGTTGTGTCAATGCCATTGTCGACGTCACCAACTATGTGATGCTGGAGCTCGGACAACCCTTGCATGCCTTTGATTTACGTAAAATCAACGGTGGTATAGATGTGCGCTTTGCGCTCCCGGGAGAAGCGTTGTTCCTGCTGGGGGGCAACGAAGTTGCACTGACTCCTGACACCCTGGTAATTGCGGACGAAAAGCGGGCGCTGGCCATGGCGGGAGTTATGGGCGGTGAAGACAGCGCTGTGAGCGCGGATACACAGGATATCTTTTTGGAAAGTGCCCACTTTAGCCCGTTAGCGATAGCGGGGCGGGCGCGCCAATATGGGCTGCACACGGACGCTTCCCATCGTTTTGAGCGAGGGGTTGATCCTGAACTGGTTGTAATGGCGATGGATAGGGCCACAGCGCTGCTTACAGAAATTGCCAGCGGGGAGCCCGGTCCATTGGCGCGCGCCGAGCTGGACGTCCCAACGGCAGCTTCGGTGCCGCTGGGTAAGGCCCGACTGCGCCAACAATTAGCAATACAACTCGACGACCGCCTGGTTGTTGATATATTGCAACGCCTCGGTCTGCAAATTGTGGATACTAGTGATACGGGCTGGGTCTGGAAAATTCCAAGTTGGCGGTTTGATCTGGCGATTGAGGCGGATTTAATCGAGGAAATCGCCAGGGTGTACGGATACAACAATCTACCGACACGCACTCTGACCATGCCGTTGCCTATTACAGGACCTTCGGAAAACGTAGTTGATATTAAAAATTTGCGTCGTTTACTGGTGGCGCGGGACTATCGGGAAGTAATTACATATAGTTTTGTTGACCCCAATCTCCAACAAAGCGTTGATCCGAATACGCAATCAATCGCGGTTGCGAACCCCATTAGTAGCGACATGGCGGTGATGCGTTCCAGTCTTTGGCCGGGCCTGCTGTCAACTTTGCGATACAATTTGAAAAGGCAGCAGCACCGAGTCAGGATTTTCGAGACGGGCTTGCGTTTTGCTCGCGCGGGTGTCATCCAGCAGGAACCTGTGATGGCCGGACTGATAAGCGGTAGTCGATCTGCAGAAGGCTGGACGGACACATCTGTCGATGTGGATTATTACGATATTAAGGGTGACGTGAGCGCACTACTGGCTCTGTCTCAGCCGGAATCCGAAGTACACTGGGGGGCTGGTTCGCACCCCGCTCTACATCCTGGTCAGACCAGTGAAATAAAAAATAAATCAGGTATATCAATTGGTTATGCAGGAAAGCTCCATCCAAATCTAGAATTAGAGCTGGATCTCGGCCAATCAGTTTATCTGTTTGAGCTGAAGCTCTCACAGATTACCGACGCGCCGGTACCGCTCTACAGGGCAATCAGCAGATTTCCCGCAATACGCCGGGATATCGCTGTGGTGGTAGACGATGAGGTCCCTGCGGACGCGCTAAAAGCGGTGGTACAGGCTGCCGCCGGGACAGATTTGAGTGACTTAATGTTTTTTGATGTCTATCGTGGCAAAGGTGTTGAAAATCATAGGAAAAGTGTCGGAATAGGCTTGACCTTTCAGAATAGTTCGCGCACTCTAACGGATCAGGATGTTAGTGTCACTATGGGGTCTGTAGTTAAGGCACTCGAGAATAAATTTGGGGCCAGCTTGAGGAAATAAAGAATGACGGCGTTGACCAAGGCAGATATTGCCGAAATGCTTTACGAAGAGTTGGGGCTCAATAAGCGCGAAGCCAAAGAAATTGTAGAGATTTTTTTTGAAGAAGTAAGGTGCGCGCTGGAAGGCAATGAACAGGTGAAGTTGTCGGGTTTTGGTAATTTCGATTTGCGTGACAAGAACACACGGCCAGGGAGAAACCCCAAAACTGGGGAAGAAATTCCCATTTCAGCCCGTCGCGTAGTGACCTTCAAGCCAGGGCAGAAACTCAAGATAAGGGTAGAAAATTATGCTGGAACCGAGTAACAACGATCAGCTACCCGCAATTCCGGGTAAGCGTTATTTCACCATTGGTGAAGTGAGCGAATTGTGCGAAGTTAAACCGCATGTGCTGCGCTACTGGGAGCAGGAGTTTCCAAGCTTGAGTCCCGTCAAGCGGCGCGGTAATCGTCGATATTATCAACGCCAGGACGTGCTGCTGATACGCCAAATACGTTCGCTTCTGTACGACCAGGGTTTTACCATTGGCGGCGCACGCCAGCGTCTGGGTGGTGAGAATGTTAAGGAAGAGGCCACCAAAATACGGCAGTTGATCGGCCAGACAATCAGCGAGCTGGAAGATATTCTGGTGAGCCTGAAAGCCTGAGGTTTTTCCTTGCTTTGCAAGACGTATTCGGTATCATGACGACCCTCGTCAAGCCGCATCCGGCTTGACGTCTTTCGGAGCGTAGCGCAGCCTGGTAGCGCACCACACTGGGGGTGTGGTGGTCGTCGGTTCAAATCCGGCCGCTCCGACCAATTATTTAAGTGTTATTTTATCTGTATTGGCAATCATTACTGTCACGCGACATCGCTAAGTTTCAATAACGGCGTCCCGGGAAGTTTTTTGATTTCCGGCAGAACTTCCCTGGCAAACAAACGCAGGCTTTTCTCCGCAATATCGTAGGGCATCCCCGCGTAACTGAAAACACCGGTGAAGGCGCCAGCACCAGTGCGTGCGGTGAATTCACGAATGGTTTCAAAGCATTTTTCCGGGGTGCCCCATACCTGAATGCTCATAAAAAAATCGATGGCACTTTCAACGCTTTTACTAACGTGTTCCTGCATGGAGGCATAGGATTCGTAGCCTTTGGTGTTTTTCAGATGATCCCCGGCCATTTCATAGTGCTCTATAACAGTTCGGTAGTAACCGCCTATATAACGCCGTGCCAGCTCTTCTGCACGCTCCGCGTTTTCATCGCAAAAAGTCCAGCCCGCCAGAATAGGTGCCGGTGCAGGCACGCCATTAACCTGGCTAAATGTGTCGCGATAGTTCGCTAATTCCCTGTCGACCATTTCCCAGGGCTTTTGCGGAATAATCAAAATTCCAATCCCCAGTTCAGCCATAATCTGGGAAGATTCCGGAGAGACTGCCGCGGCATAAGTGCGCCCGCGAAACGTTTTAAACGGTCTGGGGCGAATATCGCGACGGGCCTGTTTGACGTGTTTGCCATCGAATTCACAATAACCATTTTCGAGGCCGGTCAGAATCATTTGCGCGGACTCAGTAAAGTACTCGCGGCTGATATTCATGTCTCGCCCGAAACCTTCGAACTCAATTCTTCCCAGTCCACGGCCGATGCCGAGGATCATTCTGCCATCCGACATATTGTCGAGCATGGAAATTTCTTCGGCCACGCGCATGGGGTCGTGCCAGGGTAAAACCATTACCATGGTGCCCAGCGCGAGATTCGGGTTACGGCCAGCCCAATACGCCAGAAACTGTGTCACATCCGGGCACATGGTGTAATCGGTAAAGTGATGTTCCACGCCCCATATGGACTGAAACCCCAACTCTTCGGCAAGATCACCGAGGCGTAACTCCTGAGTGTAAACCTCTTTATCGGTTAGCTTTGTGTCCGACCCTTGAAAAATAAGTGCAAGTCCAACATCCATAACGCTTCTCCGTTAATCTGTGCTTCTATATTGGTCAGAAACATGGGCGACGAATGCGGCAATGTCTCCGCAGGAAAATCTCTACGAACTACAGGTCATTATTAGTAAATAATGTCGTGCTATCAACGATTTTCTTTACTGATGTAAGTTGCACGCGGTATCCTGTACCAGACCAAAATTTAGAATTGGAGTGGAAGTTAGTATGGCAGATAATCCGGAATTAACAGCCGTTCGCGCGAGTCACGAATTCGACGAGCGTGCTCTGCAGAAATTTCTTGAAAAACAGGTCGAAGGTTTTAAAGGTCCGCTGCGGGTCAGGCAGTTCGAGGGTGGTCAGAGTAATCCAACATTTATGCTGGAATCGGGTTCCGGACGTTATGTGATGCGCAAGCAACCCCCCGGCGAATTACTGCCTTCCGCGCATCAGGTGGATCGCGAATATCGTGTGATGCACGCACTGGAAAATACCGATGTTCCCGTGCCGCGTATGTTCGCGCTATGTGAGGACCCGACAATTATCGGCACCAAGTTTTACATAATGGAAATGGTCGAAGGACGTGTTTTTACCGATGTTTTGTTGCCCAGCCTGGGAGTTGATGAGCGCCGAGCAATTTACCGCGACCTGGTGAGAGTGCTCGCGGCCTTGCACGCTGTCGACCACAAAAAAGTTGGACTTGAAGAATTTGGCCGGCCCGGCAATTACTATACACGCCAGGTCTCCCGTTGGACCAAGCAATACCTTGCCTCCAAAACCGAAACGATCGATTCGATGGAAAAACTGATTGCGTGGTTGCCCGCACATATTCCCGATCTGGATGAATCCTGTATCGTGCACGGTGATTATCGTCTGGGCAATGTGTTGATTCACCCTACAGAACCAAAAATAGTCGCAGTGCTGGATTGGGAGCTGTCAACGCTTGGGCATCCCCTCGCCGATCTTGGTTACATCTGCATGGAATACCATTCGAGTTTTTCCGGACATGCCGTGTTGGGTACGGCCGATGTGGCTAAGCTGGGTATTCCCTCGGAGCAGGAATTTATCGCCGACTACTGTCGTTTCGCAGGAATCGGCCCAGTAAAAAACTGGAACTTTTATGTCATTTATAATCTTTTTCGGTCGGGCTGTATTGTTCAGGGTGTCTATCGACGGGGTCTGGATGGCAATGCCAGCTCCGAACGCGCACTGGAGTACAAAGATCAATGCCGTGTGCGTGCGGATCGCGCCTGGGCGCTGGTGGAGGCGGGCGGTTGAAAAGTGAATCAATGCTGAACTCACGCGGCGCTGTAACGATGACCGTTACAGCGCGCTAAACAGTTCGGCTAACCCGAGTTAGATTGCGAGCGACAGACCACCATCCGCGACGATGATCGCGCCGGTAATAAAATCTGATGCGGGGCTTGCCAATAAAATAGATAGTCCGGCGAAATCTTCCGGAATGCCGTGACGCTTAATCGCCGACTTCTCTATAACATAATCGACAATGTGCCCGAGTTTATTTGGTCCCGTACAGGGCATCATTTCGGTATCCACCAGCCCGGGCAGAATTGCATTCACCTGAATATTATCCTTGCCCCAGGCGCGACACAGGCTTTGTGTCATATGGTCCATGCCACCTTTTGCGGCAGCGTAATGGAACAATTTACCAAAACCGAACTGCGTAATGATCGAGCCAATATTGATGATTTTCCCGCCGCCGGATTTTACAAATTCTGGATAGCAAGCTTTACTGCACAAAAAGCAGGAGGTAAGGTTAATGGCAATAAAATTATTCCAGGTTTCGAGGCTGGTAGTCTCTGGATTTGAGCCCCAACTAATCGCAGCGTTATTCACCAGAATATCGACGCGCCCGAATGCATCCACGGTCTCCTGGACCATGCGGTTAACATCGTCCTCCAGGGATACGTCCGCCTGTATCGCTACAACCTTCGCGCCAGCTTGTTCCAGCTCGAGTTTAGCTTTATCAAGCTTCTCCTGCTTGCGGCCTACAATAGCAACCGCCGCGCCTTCAGACGCTAACGCCTTTGCGATGCCAAGCCCCAGGCCACCGTTGCCGCCAGTAATAATGGCGACTTTTCCGCTCAGATCAAATCTATTCACAAAGTACCTCTAGGTTAAATTTGGAGGGTATTAATTCAGGAAAACCGTTATTCGTATTTTAAATGGCCAGTGAAACACCGCCGTCTTCGACAATTATTGCGCCGGTGATAAAGTCCGATGCGGAACTCGACAATAAAATTGCAATTCCCTGAAAATCATCCGGGGTGCCATGGCGACCCGCTGACGTCTTGCCAATGATGTAATCGACAATGGGTTTTCTGTCCGGTCCGGAGCAAGGCATCATTTCTGTATCCACGAGTCCGGGCAGCAGGGCGTTCACCTGAATATTGTCCTTGCCCCAGGCCCGCGCGAGACTTTGCGTCATATGATCCATACCGCCTTTTGCCGCAGCATAGTGTATCAATTTGCCAAAACCCAATTTGGTAATGATGGAGCCCACATTGATGATTTTTCCGCCACCCGATTTGACAAATTCTGGATGGCAGGCTTTGCAGCACAAAAATACAGAGGTTAAATCAATCGCAATAAATTTATTCCATTGCTCAAGAGTAAGTTCCTCGGCCTTAACGCCGTAGCTGATAGCCGCGTTATTGACCAGAATATCGACCCGTCCAAAATGCGCTACTGTTTCCGCCACCATCCGGTTGACGTCGTCCTCCAGAGAGACGTCTGCCTGAACCGCCAGAACCTTGCCGCCCAGCTCGGTTAATTCCTTACTCGCTTTTTTAAGTTTTTCGGGATTGCGGCCCACAATGGCCACCGCGGCTCCGGCCGAAATAAGACCTCGAGCAATACCCAGCCCCAGACCCCCGTTACCGCCAGTTATAATGGCAACCTTTCCCGTCAGATCAAATATTTTCACAACTACTCCTCGTTTTTTTGTTGTAATTAAAGCTTCGCCTGCAGGTCTCGAGGCAGTGGCCTAACGCCGTGCTCAGTATCGGCTTCAGCTACTTAAATCATCCAAGAATCTACCGCATAGTAAAATATAGTGTACACCGGGTAACATTAAAGTTACAACGATATTCTGCTGGTTACTGAGATATTTTGACGCTTGATCTTCCCAGCTGAAACTCAGAGTATCGGAGGTTGCTGGGCGACCTCCCAGGCGGCTCGAACTGGTTTACCATCCTCAAGCTGGTCGAGATATTCAGACAGGCCGTAGCCAACACGACCATTACAGCGATATTCCGTCATACCTTCGGTGATGCGGGTACTTAGAAATGTGCCATCGTCCAATGTGCGCTGATTGCGCAGGGGGATCAACGAGAACACGCGGCCAGTGAACTCATATTGCTCCCCACGCTCAGTTGTTACCGAAGCGCGTAGCCCGGTTTGATAGTAGTGTTCATTCCAGAACGATTCGATATGTGCATCAGTAATAAGATCGTAGCGGCCATTGGTAAACACCATACCGCCACAGTCGGTGCTACCGTCGCGCAACCCGATGGTCATAATCATGGCGCCAAAATCTTCGCCAAAACTGATCGGCAGCCAGCGGTACCAGTAGATATTCTGCCAGTAGCGGGGGCCCCAGGAATGATCGCGCAGGCCGAAACCGTCAATGTCCCAGGTGTGTGAACCGAGTGTAATACTTCCCTGAGCTCGGACATGCTGCTCAAAATGGGCTCGAGCCATGGCGGTTTGCGGGTCGAGGTCAATCGCCGAACCGTCAGGGTTGAGAGCTTCGCCGCCGTACATCGGCGACACACCCTGGTAATTCAGCGCAATGGTGCACTGCGTTCGAGGGTTCTGTTTGAATGCTTTACCGGGATTCGCCATGGCCGCCGGGTCAGCCAGGATCACCAGCTCCCCTTCGTATGACACCCGCTGTCGATGAAACGGTTCGAGCACTTCGAAATGGGCGCCGCCGGCTCTCAACTCGGCGTTACTGGTTATAGCCGCCCGATGATACATAAAGCCCACACGGCCGTCCGGCAGGTACAGGCATATCGACACTTCGGCGTGGCCTTCGTTCAGGCGATTGCCTATCCTGAACCAGCCACCCAGCCCGCTTTTGGGGTCGTACAGATTATAGTAGGCGCTTTCGTTGAAATTGCTCGCGCTTTCTGGGGCGTGTTGATATTCATCTTCGGGGGTCAGGCGTACGTTGTCCCCGGGTTTGGTGATAAACACATGTCTGGCCATAATCTTTACGTCTCAGTTGCACTCGGTCCAAAGGTAAAGGCGTTGTATTAATTGACGCCGAGATTACAAGTTTTCTTTACCGAATGGTAGAGTGGCATTACAATCGGGTAATTGGCTGCCCTTTGCACGCATCTCATTCAAGGACGTAACTAACGTATTTAGCGCGATCATCCTGTGCAAAACTTAGCCGTGAGCGGAACAGGAAAGTTACTGCACACCTTACAACACACCGAAC
>JBFIHG010000032.1:0-30155 GCA_041601945.1 Porticoccaceae bacterium
ATTAATCGCCCGTGGCGCCTCGCGGTGCGGGATATCGAGGCGAGTGTTGGCGAGCACGTGCACACCATCGCCGTACCGAAAGTCATGAGTGCCGACCATTTAACATTTATCGCGGAAGTTGTTGCCGAAGTTGAGGTGGATCGCGGATTAACGCCCGGTCATACTCGGCTGCTGGCGTTCGTGGAAGGTCTGGACGGGTTGGCCAATATCGACGCCATCGCCCACGCCACCGATCGTCTGCTGGGCCTGTTTCTCGGGGCCGAAGATTTTTGCTCCGAAGTGGGTATGCAGCCGACCACCGAAGGCTTGTTGTGGGCCAATCAGCAGGTGGTTTTCGCCGCTCGCCGCGCTGGCGTGTTGCCGTTTGGATTTGTCGGTTCAATCGCGGATTATTCCGATCTGGAACTGTTTCGCCAGCGCATTCGTCAGGCCAAAAGTCTGGGGTTTGTTGGAGCGCTGGGTATTCATCCCAGTCAGGTCAGTATTATGAACGAAGAATTTGTGCCATCCGCCGCCGACGTGGAGCACGCTAGCGGACTTGTGGCGGCTTACGAAGAGGCGCTGGCACAGGGGCGTGGCGCTGCTGAATACCGCGGTAAAATGATCGATGCACCGGTGGTGGCGCGCGCCCGGGAAATCCTGCGTGTACAGAAGGCGCTGCGGGACAAGTTTGCACACGCCTGACTGGTGTCGCGTTATATCACCCAACCGTGACCGCGACTAATTTAATACCATAATCAATTACCTACCGTAACTAAGGATCAGGACTATGAGCGAGCCCGTTTTGTACGAACAACAAGGACGCGTGGCGATTATCACGCTGAACCAGCCGGAAAGTCGCAATGCGCTGTCCGACGAGCTGGTGCCATCGCTGGTGGAAAAACTGCATCGCGCCAACGATGATGCCGGTGTCAGCTGCGTGATTATTACGGGTGCTGGTAGCAGTTTTTCCTCCGGTGGACATCTCGGCGAGATTCGCGCCATGACTCAGGAGAAAAAGCTGAGCGCCCAGGAACTGCGCAACTGGTACCTGGATATGATCCAGCAGATACCCCGCACCATGCAGCAAATTTCGGTGCCCTGCATTGCCGCGGTAAACGGTTATGCGATTGGTGCGGGCTGTGACCTGACCATGATGTGCGACATGCGTATTGCCTCGGAAAAAGCGGTTTTTGCAGAGAGTTTTATGCGCGTCGGATTGATTCCAGGGGATGGTGGGGCCTGGTTTTTGCCCCGGGTCATTGGCTTGTCTCGCGCCTCCGAAATGAGCTTTACCTGCGACTTTATCGATGCCGCCAAAGCGGAAAAATGGGGTATGGTTTCCGAGGTGGTTGCACCGGACAAATTACTGGACGCGGCGCTGGCCATGGCCAAACGTATTGCCGCCCATCCGCCGATTGGCGTACGCATGGCCAAGAAACTGCTGCGCGACTCCCAGGATATGCCCCTCGGCGCGGCACTGGAAATGGCGGCGGGTATGCAGGCCATGCTACAGCTGACTGAAGACCATATTGAGGCGATTGACGCCACCCTGGAAAAACGCGAACCGGTGTTCAAGGGGCGCTAGGAGACTGTTTCAAACTGAAACAGAAACCGATATCGGCAACACTCCGAAATTCTGGTTTTCCGATTATGTATGGTAAAACTGCGGGCCTCCAGGCTAGCCCGTTAATTCCATATTTTCGATCCGGGATCGGGAACCCTCCCAGATGGGGTTCGGCCACACATGTTGTGCATACCCAGAGATGATATGTGTCAAAGCGCGCTGCGCAGACGGGAGGTATCCTGATCCGTATTCGTTCAAGCGTTGTGCGGATGTCCGGTCCTGGACCGAGGTGATAGCGGTCGCGAATTTTTAAAATTCATTCAGTTAGATTAGCAACGTCGGGAGACAAGTGATGGAAGTAGGTGGATTTTATTTGCCCGTAGTGGGGAATAGAGAGCAGATCGAACAGGGTATGGCGGGCAAGCGCACCGATCTGTATCAGCACATGCTCAAGGAGCTATCTGACCAGGCCAAATTTATGGATGCGCACGGCTACTATGGTATCGGCACCACGGAGCACCATTTTCATATCGAGGGTGAGGAAGTTTCCACCAATCCCATATTGATCGACCTGTATATCGCTATGCAGACCAAAAACCTCAAGGTGGGCCAGTTGGGCAACGTCTTGCCGTCTCACAATCCGATTCGCCTGGCGGAAGATATTGCCATGCTGGACCAAATGTCTGGCGGTCGTGCCTTTGCCGGTTTTGCCCGGGGTTATCAGCCCCGCTGGGTGGCCACGCTAGGGCAGCAGATGGATGGTATGGCAAAGGCCAATGAACTGGGCTCCGAGGCTTACGACAAGCTCAAAAAAGAAATCTACTACGACCACTTCGATATCATTATGAAAGCGTGGAAGAACGACACCTTCTCCCACAAGAGCAAATTCTGGGAAATTCCGCCGGCCAACACCTTCTGGGCCACCGGCGACGTGACCCGCAAGTACGGTCAGGGGGTCGATGAAAACAATATCCTCACGGAAATCGGTATTGCTCCGCCGACTTTTAACAAACGTATTCCCGATCTGTTTCAGCCATTCAGTGTTTCGGAAAGCTCTATTGTGTGGGCTCAGGAAAACGACGTCACCCCGATCACAATCGTGACCAATACTGAGATAGCGCAGTCCCATATTCGCGCCGCCAAAGAGGCTGCCGACAAGGCGGGTAAGCCCTATCGTATGGGTATGACCCGGGAAGTTATTGTGGCCGACACTGACGAAAAAGCCTACGAGATTGCGCGCAACGGTGGTTCTTACATCTGGTGTAACTTCTTCCAGCCGTTCGGCTTTAACGGCGCTGTCGCGAACCCCGGCGAAAGCCCGTTCGACGTGCCCAACGATTTTAAAACCATGGAAGAGCGGGGCCTGGTTATCTGTGGTAGTCCGGATACGGTGAAGCGCAAGCTGGAAAAGTTATTTAAAGATTTACCCTGTCAGTATTTCTGGTTGTTTAATTACAACGGTCTGGTCTCCAACGAGAATATGTTGCGCAGTCTGGAATTGCTGACGGAAAAGGTATTTCCTCACTTCACCGACAAAATCAAGTAAGTCGCCACGCCGCTGGCACCGGTGGGATTCGGTTTCAGCGGCAGTTAATCAGCGTTACCGGCGAGACCAAGCTCCAGGAGCGAATAGTCTGCCCAGGTGGGTGTTCGACTGCTGATGCTACCGGCGGGTAATACAAGCTCATTTCCGGTATACTTATCACCGAACCAACGTTGGCTATTATCTGCCGACGCTCGCTACTCGCAAACGGCGTGAATTTACGAGAACCTGTCGATGACCATGACCAGCCGCACTGTGTACTCCGCGGACCACGAGCTTTTCCGCCAAACTGCCCGGCGGTTTTTTCGTGAGAATCTGGAGCCGAACATCGACACCTGGGAAGATCAGGGTATCGTGCCAAGGCAGTTCTGGCGCGACGCGGGGGAAAAGGGGCTGTTGTGCTGTGGCATACCAGAAGTCTATGGTGGGCCCGGCGCGGATTTTCGCTACAACATGATTGTCTCGGAAGAAATCGGCTACGCCATCGGTGGTGGTAGTTGCAGCTTTGCGCTGCAGTCGGATATCACGGCGTACTATATTCTCAATCATGCGAGCGAAGAATTGAAACTCCGCTGGTTGCCGGGCATGGTCAGCGGCGACGTGGTGTCCGCAATTGCAATGACCGAACCGGGCACGGGCAGCGATTTAAAAGCGGTGCGCACCAGCGCGGTGCGCCAGGGCGACGAGTACGTTATCAATGGGCAAAAAACGTTTATCACCAACGGCCAGCATTGTGATTTCGTGATTGTGGCGTGCAAGACCGACCCGGAGCAGGGCGCCCACGGCATGAGTCTAATCATTGTCGAAAGTGATCGAGTTGGATTTGCGCGCGGTCGCAATCTGGACAAAATCGGACAGAAAGCGGCCGATACGTCGGAGATGTTTTTCGCCGACGTGCACGTCCCGGCCAGTAATCTGATTGGCGAAGCCGGTCGCGGTTTCGCCTATTTGATGGATGAGTTGCCCCGCGAGCGGCTGACCGTCGCTTTTCGGGCCTGGGCAGAGGCCCAGCGCGCGTTTGATATCACCGTGGACTACGTCAAGCAGCGGGAAGCCTTTGGCAAACCGTTGATGGCGTTTCAGAATACTCAGTTTAAGCTGGCTGAGGTGCGCGCAAATCTCGCGGTCGGTTGGGCCTATCTCGACCAGTGTCTGGAAAAGATACTGGCGGGCACCATGACCGCCGAAGAGGGCGCCATCGCCAAGCTGTGGACTACCGAGCGGGAAGGTGAAATTGTCGATACCTGTCTGCAATTGTTTGGTGGCTACGGCTACATGCGCGAGTATCCTATCGCGCGTATGTATACTGACGCCCGCATTCGGCGCATTTACGGTGGAACGTCGGAAATTATGAAACTTTTTATCAGTAGATTTATTTAATCGTTTGCCTTCTTTGCCAGCGGTCATTAAGGCGCTTGGCGCAGGGGAAAACATCACAACCATGGAAACCAGCAGGAACCTACTATGATTGGTATTACAGCTTACGGCGCGTACTTGCCGCGCATGCGATTGCAGAAAAAGGCGATAGCGGACGCTAACGCCTGGTTCGATGCGGGACTCAGGGGGCTGGCCAAGGGTGAGAAGGCCGTGTGCAACTGGGACGAGGACGCGATCACTATGGCGACAGAAGCGTTTGCCGACTGTGTGGGCAAAATTCCCGAGAAGTCGCCGGCCGCACTTCTGCTCGCTTCTACCACGCTGCCGTTCAGCGACCGTCAGAACTCGGTGGTCGTGGCTGAAGCTCTGAATTTGGACACCGCTAATTTACGCACGGCGGATATCACTTCATCGCAACGGGCAGGTACCTCGGGGCTCCTGTTTGCGCTGGATATCGCGGCCGCAGGCCGTGGTGACGCGGTGCTGGTGGCGTCCGACCACCGGCGCACCAAGTGTGCGTCGCGGGAAGAAATGTTGTACGGCGACGGCGCTGCGGCGCTCGCGGTTGGCAGCGATGGGGTGATTGCCGAACTGATTGGCTCGCATAGTGAAGCGGTGGATTTTATCGATCACTTCCGTGGCGAGGGTCAGGATTTTGATTACGGCTGGGAAGAGCGCTGGGTGCGCGATGAAGGGTACATGAAAATTATTCCCGCGGCGGTTGAAAAGTTGCTGGCGGATTGTAATGTCAAGGGTAGTGATATCGCTCACGCGGTGTTCGCCACGGATCAGGGGCGGGTGCCGGCAGATTTGGCAAAAACGCTGGGTATCAATCCAGACGCCCTGGCGGATAACCTGCTACAAAGTGTGGGCATCACCGGGGCTGCTCACCCGCTGCTGCTGCTTGCCCATCGTCTCGAACAAGCTGCGCCGGGCGATCTGATTTTACTGACCGGCTTTGGTCAGGGCTGCGATGCCCTGCTGTTCAAGGCCACCGCTGCGATCAAAAACAAACGCCCGGCGCGTGGGGTTTCCGGTTGTCTCAGCGCCGGTCGACCCGAAGAGAACTACAATAAATTCCAATCTTTTAACGACCTGCTGGAAAAAGATCTGGGCAAGCGGTCGGAAGTTAACAAGCAGGCGTATCTGTCCGCCATGTACCGCAACCGCGGTTTGACTAATCGCTTTCTCGGCGGCAAATGTACCGCTTGTAACACGGTGCAAATGCCCAAGCATCTGTATTGCGTGAACCCGGACTGCGGAGCCCACAATACTCAGGTTGACCACCCCATGGCCGCCACGCAAGGAAAAGTCACCACCTGGACCGCCGACCGCCTGACCTTCGACTACAACCCGCCAGCCTACTTTGGCTTGATTGCGTTCGAGGGCGGTGGTCGTTTAATGATGGATATGACCGAAGTGGATCCGGCAACGTTTGATACGGGTGCCAGAGTGTCGGTGCATTTTCGGATCAAACAAATCGACAGTCAAAACGGTTTCCGTAAATATTTCTGGAAAGCGATACCCGTTTAATAACCAGATTGACCTACCCCCGTAACAACACAGGAGTTACGATTATGGCGAGCGGAATTAAAGATAAAGTTGCAATACTTGGTATGGGCTGCAGTAAGTTCGGCGAGCGTTGGGATTGCGAGCCCGCCGATTTGATGGCCGAAGCGTTCGAAGAGTGCCTGGCTGATGCAGGTATCGAAAAAAATCAGATTGAGGCGGCCTGGCAATCGACCGCAGTGGATGCTTTCAGTGTAGGGCCTGGTTCGATGCCCCTCAGTATGGGTTTGCGGTTGCCGTATAT
Source organism: Porticoccaceae bacterium (assembly GCA_041601945.1). Taxonomy (GTDB): domain Bacteria; phylum Pseudomonadota; class Gammaproteobacteria; order Pseudomonadales; family Porticoccaceae; genus JBFJKD01. The sequence continues at coordinate 6,280 of JBFIHG010000032.1, forward strand.
TCCGGTCACGCGGCTGGAAAACTATTGCGCCAGCGGTACTGAGGCGTTTCGCGCCGCATCCTACGCGGTGGCCTCGGGTGCCTGTGACATTGCCCTGGCCCTGGGTTTTGAGAAATTGAAGGATACTGGCTACGGCGGTCTGCCCCAGCGTTCGCGCGGGGTCAGTAACGATCTGTACTACCCTAACCTGTCTGCGCCCGGCATGTTTGCCCAGCTGGCCGCTGGTTACCGCGCCAAATACGGTACCAGCATGCAGGATTTAAAGCGGGCGATGGCCCACGTCTCGGTTAAAAGTCATGCCAACGGTATTAAAAATCCGAAAGCCCATCTACGCCGCGCAATTACCGAGGAGCAGGCACTTAATGCACCGATGATTGCCGAGCCGATTGGTTTATTCGACTGCTGCGGCGTCAGCGATGGCGCCGCCGCGGCCATTGTCACTACGCCGGAAATTGCGCGCCGCCTGGGTAAGCACAATCTGGTCACGGTGAAAGCGCTGCAACTATGCGCCTCCAACGGTCAGGAAGGGGGTTACGATAGCTGGGATGGGTCCTTCGTACACACCACCCGGGTCGCTGCCAAACGTGCCTATGCGGAAGCGGGCGTAAGCAAGCCGCGGGACGAAATTTCCATGACGGAAGTTCACGACTGTTTCTCGGTGACTGAGATGGTCACCATGGAAGACCTGTTTTTGTCGGATGATGGTGGTGCAGTGCAGGATGTGCTGGATGGTATGTTCGATGCCGATGGCAAGATCCCCTGTCAGATTGACGGCGGTCTAAAATGTTTCGGCCATCCTATCGGTGCCTCCGGATTGCGCATGATTTACGAAATGTACCTGCAATTGTCCGGCAATGCCGGAGAGCGTCAACTGGCCAATCCAAAGCTCGGATTGACCCACAATCTCGGTGGTTTCCCCCACCAGAACGTGGTCAGTGTCGCCATCGTGGGTCGCCACGACGCGTAATTTTGCCGACCTCTGGCGCACGGACGTGCGCCCGGGGTGGTTGCAGACAGGGTATTTCACACGCCGGTTTTGAGCAGGGGCGCGAAGCCGTAGTGCAAAATGAAGAGTGAAGAGCGGAGGCTAATGGAGCTTAAGGTTGAAACAACGGCCACTGGTATTGCGGGCAACGATGTAGCCATAGCGCAGCAATCGCTGTCGTTGGTGGAAAGCTTGCTGGAGCGGGCGCTGGCCAAGATAAAATTGGCTTGTAGCGTCGACGACAGGTTGGTGCCCGAGCGACTCGATCAATATCAATTGGCCAGTTACGACCTGTCATTTTGCGCCGCTGAAATCGCCGCTGGAAAGGCGCTGATCGATTACGCGCACAGGTTCGGTGCCAGCGATGAACGGCTACCGTGGGTGGCCTGTCAGTTTATCGCGGAATCGACGCAGGCCATTGCTGCCCGTTTGCGGGCGCGACCGGCGGATTATGAACTTAGCGCCGCCTGCGTTGCCGATTGTTTCACTGCCGTGGATGAGCTGGGCCTCGCCCAGCATTATCTGCGCAGCCAGGTGATGGCCGATCTGGGGCGCGCGCTGCTCGGACAGGGCGGCGAATTTTTGCCGACCGGTCTCGACCAGGAAAAAGAAATTATTCGCGACACTTTTCGGCGTTTTGCCAACGATGTGGTCATGCCCCTGGCGGAAGACATTCATCGCGAAGACCTGGATGTGCCGGAGGCCATACTGGCGCCGCTGCGGGAGATGGGTTGTTTCGGATTGTCCATTCCAGAGCGCTTTGGTGGCCTGCAACCGGATGACGGAGACGACAGCCTGTCGATGTTGCTGGTAACTGAGGAGCTTTCCCGCGGCTCACTGGGCGCCGCAGGCAGTTTGATTACACGCCCGGAAATTCTTGCGCGCGCGTTGCTCAAAGGTGGTACCGAGGTGCAGCAGGCGCACTGGTTACCACAGGTGGCAAGTGGCGAAACGCTGTGCGCCATTGCGCTGACCGAGCCCGATTACGGGTCGGACCTCGCGTCAGTAAAGCTTAAGGCCACCCGCACCACCGGCGGCTGGTTACTCAATGGCAGTAAAACCTGGTGCACATTTTCCGGTACTGCCAACGTTATTTTGACCCTGGCGCGCACCGGCGCGGACAGTGATGACCATAAAGGGCTGAGCTTTTTTCTGGTTGAAAAACCGCGTACTGCTGGTCATCGCTACGACGTGGTTCAGGAAGGTGGCGGCAAGCTGACGGGCAAAGCGATTGCCACTATCGGTTACCGGGGCATGCATTCTTTCGATGTTTTTTTTGAAGATTACTTTGTTCCCGAGGAAAACTTACTGGGCGGCGACGGTGGCCTGGGCAAGGGCTTTTACTATGCGATGGCCGGTCTTACCGGCGGCCGTATGCAAACTTCGGCGCGGGCCTGTGGTGTGATGCAGGCCGCCTGTGAACAGGCTGCCTCCTATGCGCTGGAGCGCAAAGTCTTTGCCCGACCCATAGCCGATTATCAGCTGACGCTGGTCAAGCTGAGTCGCATGATTGTCGCGCTGGAGGCGTCCCGCCAGTTCAATTATGCGGTAGCCAGGCGTGTCGATGCCGGTGGCGGTCACATGCAAGCGAGCCTGGTGAAATTATTTGCCTGCCGCGCGGCGGAGTGGGTAACCCGGGAGGCGCTGCAAATTCATGGCGGCATGGGTTACGCAGAGGAAGTGCCCGTAAGCCGTTATTTTGTCGACGCGCGGGTATTATCAATTTTCGAAGGCGCCGAAGAAACACTGGCGTTGAAAGTTATCTCGCGGGAACTGATTGCCAATGCTGAAAAAAGTGCGATCGATCCAGGTTAACTCGGCTCGGAAAGCGCGGCAATCATTTATGGTTGCCATGCCGCAATATTGCATTCGTGAAAAGCGTTCGTGGAAAGATAGATAAACACACTGGCATAAACGGGAGTAGCAAGCATGAGTGAAAGCAAACATCTGGCGGGAAAAGCGGTCGTCGTCACTGGGTCTGGTCGCGGTATCGGCCGCACGATTGCGCTGGAAATCGCCCGAGCTGGCGGTAAAGTCGTCGTTAACGATCTGGATCGGGATGTGGCGGAGGAAGTGGTTGCCGAAATCGTCGCCCTCGGTAGCGAAGCCATTGCCAATACCGACAGTGTTTCCTCCTGGGAGGGGGCCAACAATATGGTCACCACCTGTGTCGACAACTTCGGCAGCGTCGATGCGGTGGTCAACAACGCGGGTAATCTGCGCGATGTGATTTTTCACAAGATGACCCAGGACGATTTTAACCAGGTGGTGGATGTCCATTTACGCGGCAGCTTCAATGTCAGTCGCGCCGCGGCCACCCATTTTCGCCAGCAGGAAAGTGGGGCCTGTGTGCATATGACTTCGACATCCGGGCTGATCGGCAACTTCGGGCAGGCCAATTACTCGGCGGCGAAAGCCGGGATTGCAGCGTTGTCCAAATCCATCGCTCTGGATATGCAGCGTTACAACGTGCGCTCCAACTGTATTGCGCCCTTTGCCTGGAGTCGTATGACCGCTTCTATCCCGGCCGACACACCGGATCAGGTCGCGCGGGTGGAAAAAATTAAGCGTATGACGCCGGAAAAAGTGGCAATCGTAGCGGCGGCACTGTGCAGCGACAAAGCGGCGCATATCACCGGCCAGATTTTTGCGGTGCGTATGAACGAAATTTTTCTGATGAGTCAGTCGCGACCAGTGCGGTCCACCCACAACGGCGACGGCTGGACCATCGACAGTATTTTCGAAGTAGCGATGCCCGCGCTGGAATCCCATTTTTATCCGCTGCATCGCTCCCAGGATATATTCAGCTGGGATCCGATTTAATCCAGGCACAACCCGCGTAAGGCGGTCGGGGTGCAGGCGAAAAAGTCCGCACCCCGTTTTATGTTTGTAATCGGCCAGCAATTTTAACAGGAGGTAGTTATGGCGATTGACTACGAAAAATTAAAAAATCGAAAATTCGAAGAAATCGTACATACCTATTCTCACAAAGATACGATGTTGTATGCCCTGGGCGTGGGGCTGAGCAGTGATCCCACCGACGAACAAGCGCTATGCTTCACCTATGAAGAAGACCTTAACGCGTTGCCGACCATGGCGGCGGTGTTGGCCTACCCGGGTTTTTGGCTGAAAGAGCCCGATACGGGTGTCGACTGGACTCAGGTATTGCACGCCGATCAGGAAATCGTCTTTCACCGTCCGCTACCAGCGCAGGGCACGGTCAAGGCGTGTAGCAAGGTGGATGAAATTATCGACAAGGGCCCGGGTAAGGGTGCGTTTATCTATTCGTCGCGCACGGTTGTGGACGTGGCCAGCGGGGAGCCGCTGTGTACGTTGACGCAAAATACCATGGCTCGCGGCCACGGTGGTTTTGGTGGTTCCAGTGCCGCGCCAGCCGCGCCCCAGGCCATTCCCGACAAGCCTGTGGAGATGACCTGCGATCTTCCCACGCTGCCGCAGGCAGCTTTGATCTATCGACTGTCGGGTGATTTTAATCCGCTGCATGCCTCCCCCGCTGTGGCCAGACAAGCCGGTTTTGAACGTCCCATTTTGCATGGCCTGTGTACGTTCGGTGTTGCCGGCCACGCACTGTTAAAAACCTGTTGCGACTATGATGTAAGGCGTTTCAAGCGCATCAAATGTCGTTTTTCCGCGCCGGTATATCCCGGCGAAACGATTCGTACTGAAATGTGGCGGATTGACGGCGGCGTCGCGTTCCGTTGTCGCGTGGTGGAACGGGACCTGGTAGTGATTGATAACGGGTATTTGGAAGTTAGTTAAATTCGTCGGCGAGGCTGAACGGCTTATGCAGGATATTTTGCGGGGCATGCGCATCGTGGAAGGCGCGGCGTTTGTGGCCGCACCTTCTGGTGCAATGACGTTGGCGCAGATGGGCGCGGATGTGATTCGTTTCGATATGATCGGCGGTGGCCTGGACTATCGGCGCTGGCCGGTGGACCGCAACAACCAGAGCCTGTTCTGGGCCGGATTGAACAAGGGCAAGCGCTCAATTGCGGTGGATTTTCGCACCCCCGAGGGACAGGAAATATTGACCCGGCTGATTGCCGCGCCGGGGGAAAATGCCGGGCTGTTTGTGACCAATTTTCCTGCTCGCGGCTGGCTGGCCGACAGTAATTTACGTAAACATCGTGAGGATTTGATTTACCTTAATCTGACTGGAGATCGCCACGGCGGCTCGGCGGTGGATTACACGGTGAATTGTGAGGTGGGATTCCCGGCGATCACTGGTTCCTCGCAGGAGCCGGTGAACCACGTGCTGGCAGCATGGGATTTGATCGCCGGACAAACGCTGGCTCTCGGTCTATTGGCGGCGGAGCGTCATCGCCGTATTACCGGCGAGGGGCAAATGGTCAGCCTGGCGCTGGCGGATGTCGCGTTGGCGACCATGGGGCATCTGGGGTTTATTGCCGAAGCACAGATCAATGGCACTGACCGCGAGGCCTGTGGCAACTACCTGTACGGCGCCTACGGCAAGGATTTTGTAACGGCCGATAAGCGCCGGATTATGCTGGTGGGGCTCACCGGCAATCAGTGGCGGGGCATCAGGAAGGCCACCGGATTGGGGGCGGAAATCGATCAGTTGGGCGAAAGACTGCAGCTGAATCTGGAGCGCGAGGGCGATCGTTTTCATGGGCGCGAAGCACTGACGGAGCTACTTGAGCCCTGGTTTGCCGCACGTACTTTCGACGCCGTAGTGGCAGCTCTGGATGCGGCGGGCGTGTGCTGGGGGAAATATCAGACGATTAAACAACTGGTGGATCGCGATCCGGAGTGCTCCACGGCGAATCCCCTTTTCGAAGAGGTTGAGCACCCGGGTATTGGTCGATATCTGACGCCGGGAAACCCCCTGTACTTTACCGCTAGCCATCGCCAGGCGGTGCGCGCGGCACCTTTGGTGGGGCAGCACACCGACGAAATTCTTGCCGATGAGTTGGGCATGAGCAGTGCCGAGATCGGACGTTTACACGACGCCAATATTGTCTCAGGGGCCGAATAGACCCCAGGCTGCAAGACTCGGCCTGGCGTGGACGACCAGGGATCTTCTTGATAAGGTTGCGCGGCCGCTTCGTTTTAGTATCCGGGTCCGATGGCCAAGGTCGTATTGTGAATCCCGCCCTGGTAACTACCCGCAGAGTAAATTAGTTAGGTCTTTCAGGTAGCCCAAACTGGTTAGCGCCATGCACACACCGCACGTGGGACGCACATTTCTCGAGTCCGAGCGAATCATTCGCAAGCGGGTCGAGCGCGCCTGGAATCAGTTCGTGGATTGCGGTAGCTGCGCGACTGCGTCCGTCAGAGACGTGGTGCTTAACTCGTGGCACCGCTGTCGCGATGAGGGAATTGAAGCGACCCGCACCTGTTCACCGCTGATTGCCAAGGGCAAACAGCTCGAGCAGCTTAAGCAGGAAAATGAAGAGCTGCTGCTGGCCTCTCAGCACACCTGGAAAATGTTGTCGGATATTTTGGTGGATACCGAGAGCCTGCTGTTGGTCGCCGCACCCAATGGCGTGTTGCTGGACGTGTGTGGCAACCCTCAGGTTGTCGAGGGCGGGGCGGATCAATCTGTTGCTCCGGGATACGACTGGAGTGAACAAAAAGCGGGTACCAACGCGGTTGGCACGGTCATCGCACTGCGTGAACCCGTGGAAATTCACAGTGCGGAGCACTTCTGCCAGTCTGCAAAAATATGGACCTGCTCGGCGGCACCGGTCATCGATCATGTGAGCGGGGACTTATTCGGTGTAATTGATATCACTACCCGCAGTCATGCGTTCAGTCGTCAAAGTATTGCGCTGGCCATGACGGCTGCCCGACAGATTGAGCAAACATTGCAGTCGCGGGAGTTGGCGCGCAATGTGCAACTACTGGACTGGTTTGCCAACAAGGTCGAACGTTGGTGTCGGGATAGCGTGGTATTGCTCGACCGCCGTGGCCGCGTTATCACGTGCAATGACCACGCACGCAGGCTTTTTAACCAGATGCAGCAGGACCATATGCTGCGCAGCGGCAGCGCTCTGCTCTCAGAAATAGCGATCAATGACATCGAAAATTGCGCACAGTTTTTGCCGGATGGGATAGACCTGGTGGCGGTTGATTCATTCCCCGGCGCGCGCACATGGCAAGGTGGCTTACTGGTGCTGGAAAACCGCGAATGCCGTGACATACCTGCGGCCCATTGTCGTTTCGTCGGGAAAAATCGTCGTGATGGGTCACTTTCGGTGGATCCTTTTGCCAATATTGTTGGTGATTGCGCGCTTATGGAGCGTCTCACGGAGACAGCTAAACGTTTCGCCGCCATGGATGCGCCAATCTTAATCAAGGGCGAATCAGGCACCGGTAAGGAATTATTAGCGAGGGCCTTACATGCCGCGTCACCGCGACGAGACGGGCCATTCGTGACAGTCAATTGTGCGGAGCTGGAAAATCACTCGGCCGGTGAAGTGGTTTTCGGTAGTAAATACAAAGGGTTAGTCCGCCGCAATAGCGATCAGCGCGAGGGGGAAATCGCACAGGCCAGCGGCGGCACATTATATCTGCGCGCGGTGGACACGTTGCCCGCTGCGGTTCAAGTGCAGTTGTTACACTTTTTGCAACATGAGCTGTCAGGGGCGAATGAACCTCATGCCATGCTGGCTGGTGTCAGAATAATTGCCTCTATGGTTACTGGTTCTGATGCTCAGGCTATGGATCGCAACCTGTATCGTGGATTGCAGGGCATGACCCTGCATGTGCCAGCGTTAAGGGATAGAGCGGAGGATTTGCCAGCGTTGGTAGAGTATTTGTTGGAGCAAACAGCCCGTAGCTCGGGATCCCCACGCAAATTTGCGGATGCGGAACTACTGCGCTGGATGCAGCGCTACCCTTGGCCGGGTAATGTCAGTGAACTGTGCGGGATTCTGGAGTCCCTGTGCGCGTCTGGTGAGCCGGGCCAATTGTGCATCGGGGATTTGCCCCATGAATTGCTCCACCAACAGGTGTCGGCGAGCACCGCACAGCGCATGGGCAAAGTGACTGATGACACCCATGGAATTTTGAACGAAGTGGAGAAAAGGGCCATTGCACTGGAGATGGAAAAGCATGCGGGCAACCGTACCCGTGCGGCGCGATCTTTGGGTATTTCCAGGAGCACGTTGTACCGCAAGCTGCGCGCTTACGGGCTCGATTCTGTTTGAGGCCAGGTGGCGCGGTGTCACGCGATGGTGATCGATGTCTAACGCCCCCCCGGTCCGCGAAAACGTCCGTTTAAGGACAGACTGAGCTCAAAAAGCTGATAAATGGGGGGCAAAGTGGCTTCTTTCTGGCATAATTAGCGGCTCGCAAGTGCACGGAAAGGTGTGGTAACCCAGGAGACTGTGCGGCCCACTACAACGAAATTTGCGACCAAGCATATATTAATTGAGTTTCAGAGCGTTTCCCGGAGAGGGAATAAACCAACCGAAAAAAATAAATTCAGGAGGTTAGTAAGATGGCCAGTGCAGCGGCGCAACAGATCGTAGAACTCTATTCCGAGTGGAAGCAAAAATTGGCGATGAACGATGGCATGTCGCTGGAAGAATTGCGGGAATTATTTGATGGCTGGGGCAGCATCACCGCGGAACCCGCCGATGTGGAATTTAAGAACGCCACTCTGTACGGCGTCGATTGCGTGTGGGCAATTCCGAAAGGGGCCGATGAAAGCCGAGTACTGATTTGTTGCCACGGCGGTGGTTTTGTCGTCGGGTCCTCCGCCAGCCATCGTAAAATGTTTGGCCATATCGCGAAGGCCGTAGGTTGCGCTGCATTGGTGCTCGACTATACCCGCGCGCCGGAAAATCCCCATCCCGGTATTGTCGAAGAGGCGGTAGCGGTGTACTCCGGTTTGCTTGAAGGGGGTTACAAACCCGAACATATGGCTACTATCGGTGATTCCGCGGGTGGCAACCTGTGTACGTCGGTGCTGCTGTTTGGTGAGCGACTCGGCTACCCGATGCCGGCGGCCTGCGTGCCGCTGTCGCCCTGGTACGATATGGAAGGCACTGGCGAAACCCTGAACACCAATGCGGACAAGGACGCACTGGTCAATAAGGACATATTGATGGGTATGGCGGAAATGTTTCTGGGGGGCAAAAATCCCAGGGGACCGATTGCCAACCCGCTGTATGCGGACCTGGAAAACTTGCCGCCAACCCTGATTCAGGTCGGTGAATATGAAGGCTTGCTGGACGATAGCCGACGCTTTTACGAGCGCGCAAAGGCAGCTGGGGTCGATGTTGAACTGCAGGTCTTTCCCGAAATGCAGCATGTATTTCAATTTATGGCCGGTAATGCGCCGGAAGCGGACGACGCGATATCCAAGATTGCGCAGTTTTTGCGACCCAAGCTGGGGCTCGTTTAAACACCGTCGTACTCTACGCGTAGTGGTGTAGCTGACATACGATCAGGGCCGGGATACAAGTGGGGCGCGGCTAGCTGCGGCGGTAGCGGACCTGTACTTCTAGCGTGACAGTAATCAACGTGATACATAGAAAAGGATCAACCCATGATTGAACACACCACTATCTACATCGATGGACAATGGGTGCCAGCCAGTGGCGGCGGAGTCACCACGCTGGTTAATCCGGCCACTGAAGAGCCGTTTGCCACGGTGCCGATGTCTTCTGAAGAGGATGTTGATAAGGCCGTGCAAGCGGCGCGGCGCGCTTTTGCGTCCTGGTCCAGAACCAGTGCCGAGGAACGGGCAGGGTATATTCGCGCCATCTGCGCCAAGCTCAAGGAACGCAAGGACGAGCTGGCCTCCCTGATTTCCCAGGAAATGGGTATCCCGGTGCATTTCTCCAAGGGTATTCAGGTGTCTGGTCCAATCCACGGGTTGTCACTATTTGCCGACCTCGCCAAGACCATGGAAGAAGTCCGACAGCACGAGGAAGGTTATCTCGTGGTGCGAGAACCCGTCGGCGTCTGCGCATTTATTACGCCGTGGAATTTTCCTTTATTCCAGGTGGTAGCCAAAGTGGGTCCGGCGATTGCGGCGGGTTGCACCACGGTGCTGAAACCCAGTGAGCAAACCCCACTGTGCACCTATGTTTTCGCACAAATATGCGACGAAGTTGGTTTGCCGCCGGGGGTGTTTAATCTGGTGCCTGGCCGGGGATCCGTCATGGGCAATGCGCTGAGTTCTCATCCCGAAGTGGATCTGGTGTCGTTTACCGGTTCCACGGAAGTCGGGGTCGATATCGCCAAGTCGGCCGCGCCCACGGTTAAGCGCGTGTGCCAGGAGCTGGGTGGCAAGTCCCCGTTTATCATTGCCGAGGACGCGGATATCGCCAAGGCCGTCAAATATGTGGTGAAGGATACGATGTTTAATTCAGGGCAAATGTGCGTGGCTCTGAGCCGGGTTTTTATACCCGAATCCAAATACGAAGAAGCTGTGGCGGTAGCCAAATCCGTGGCGGAATCCCTTAAAGTGGGCGATCCCAAGGATGAAAATGTATTCCTCGGACCGGTCAGCTCCATGCGTGCCCGCGAGAGTGTTGTGCGGTATATCAAAAAAGGCATCGAAGAAGGCGCGCGCCTGGTTACCGGCGGCGCGGAATTGCCCGAGGGCATTACTCGCGGTGCGTATGTTCGCCCCACCATTTTCGCCGACGTGCGTAACGATATGACCATTGCCCGGGAGGAGATTTTTGGACCAGTGATTTGCCTGATTCCCTACAAGGATGAAGACGAGGCCATTGCTTTAGCCAACGATACGCCGTTTGGTTTGTCGAGTGGCGTCTGGGCCGACAGCGAAGAAACCCAGATGCGTATTGCGCGGCAATTGCGCGCCGGACAGGTCAAGGTGAACGGCGGACCGTTTAGCTTTTCCGCGCCTTTTGGCGGTTACAAAATGTCCGGCAATGGACGCGAGTGGGGTGCCAGCGGCCTCACCGAGTACACGGAAGAAAAAGCCATTCTGGTTGGCAAGTTGCGTTAGTCCTGGTCCTTTTCATACCCGGTAGCCGCGGGGCGCGCCCGCGGCTACCGTTGTTGTCGCCCGCCGCGGTGGGCGTTGTTCTTCAGGAGTTGTAATCCATGTCGAGATTTCGTTTCCCCCACGTGGAGATGCCTGCCATCGCCACTCAACTGCGCGCCGAGGTCAGGGAATTTTTGGCGGCAGAGCGCGCCAGTGGCGGATTTGTACCGATGGCGGATTGCTGGGCGTCGGGGATGAGCGCCGAGTTTAGCCGCAAAGTCGGTCAACAGGGTTGGCTGGGCATGACCTGGGATAAAAAATACGGGGGTCACGGTCGCACCTTTCTCGAACGCTATGTGGTGACCGAAGAAATGTTAACGGCCGGTGCGCCGGTAATGGCCCACTGGATTGCCGATCGCCAGAGCGGCCCGCAAATTATCAGACATGCGGCCCCTGAGGTGCGCGACCAGATTATTCCACGCATTGTCGCTGGCGAATGTTTTTGCGCGATCGGCATGAGTGAACCCAACACCGGTTCCGACCTGGCGTCGGTAGCTACTAAAGCAGAAAAAGTTGATGGCGGCTGGCGGGTCAATGGTACCAAGCTGTGGTCCACCGGCGCCCACGGTTGCGACTACATGATTACGCTTCTGCGCACCTCCCCCCTGGATACGGCTGCCCGTCACAAGGGTCTGTCTCAGTTTATTATTGATCTCAAATCGCCGGGAGTGCAGATTCGCGGTATCGCCGATATTGGTGGCCAGGTGCACTTTAACGAAACTAACTTTGAGGATGTATTTGTCCCCGATAACTATGTCCTTGGCGAAGTAGGCGGTGGCTGGAATATGGTGGTTGGCGAGCTGGCGCTGGAACGCTCGGGGCCGGAACGTTTTTTGAGTACATTTATCGTGTTGCAGGAAGCCATGCGCGTGCTGGTTAATCACCCTACGGATAAAACCCGAGAAGTACTGGGTCAGGTGGTGGCTAAAATCAAAACCCTGCGTCGTATGTCCCTCGGCATTGCCGGTCTGCTGCAGGAGGGTGCGTCGCCGGAAATGGAGGCCGCGCTGGTGAAGGATATGGCGACCCGCTTTGAGCGAGAATTGCTGGAAAAACTGCGGGGCATTCTGCCACAGGACCTGCTTGCTTCGAGCGCTGGATTGTTACCCGCGCTATTGCGGGACGGTATTTTACGGGTGCCGTCTTCGACCCTGCGCGGTGGCACCAACGAAGTGCTCAAGGGCATGATTGCCCGCCAGTTGGGATTGCGTTGATTGATTAGATGCTGACCTTAGCGCCACGATCCTTGGCGCAGTGCCTGAGAAATTGCGCGCCTGCATGACAGTGAATTCGAGAGAACCAGATGACAGCCGATAACATTATTTTTGAAACTGCCCAGCGAATTTTTACCGATCTGAGTACGCCGGAAACGATCAATGCCGCCGAGGCCGGTGAATGGCCCCGGGCGTTGTGGCATGCGGTCGAGGAATCCGGTCTGACCTTGACCTGGGTGCCGGAGACAAGCGGTGGCGTTGGCGCTACGCTGCTGGATGGTTTCGCGGTAATCAAAGCGGCAGGCGGCGCGGCGTTGCCGGTACCGGTGGCAGAAACCTTAATGGCAGGTTGGCTGTTGGCCAAGGGTGGCTTGCCGGTGTCCAGCGATCCGATGACCGTAGCCTGTGGGGATTTCGAATTCGCCGATGGTGTGCTTAATGGCGTTGCGGTCGCGGTACCCCACGCGCGCAATGCAAAATATCTGGTAGTGATAGTCAATAGTCAACAGCGGTCCGTGGTGTTACAGGTAGCGGTTGCGGACTGTACTGTCGCACCCCAGGCCAGCCTGGCTGGCGAACCCCTGGATAAGGTGATTTTCACCGGGGTGAAGCCGCTGGCAGTTGGCGAGATTAGCGATTCTACTGATGCCGCCAGTGTCGAGGCGCTGGGCGCGCTGGTGCGTAGCGTGCAAGCGGGCGGCGCGTTGGAAACGGTGCTGGATTTGACCATTCAATACGCTTCCGAGCGGGTGCAGTTTGGGCGCGCCATTGGTAAATTTCAGGCTATACAACATTGTATCGCCGATCTGGCGGGCGAGGTCGCGGCGCTAAACGCGGCGGCTGATTCCGCTGCCGAGGCCGTGGCCAGGCATAACTTGATTGACGGCGACGCCTGGGTTGAAATTGCGGCAGCCAAAATCCGGCTCGAACAGGCAGTCAATAATGGCGCGGCGATCGCTCATCAGGTTCACGGTGCCATGGGATTCACTTACGAACATCGTTTGCATCACTTAACCCGCAGACTGTGGAGCTGGCGGGACGAATTTGGGAGCGATACGGTGTGGGCGCAACGCCTCGGCGCGCAGGTGCTGGAGTGGGGTGCTGAGCAATTATGGCCGCGCATTACCGCTGTCAGTGATGCCCGTTAACCACGACCACTAAACCGAGTGTAACTTGTAGAGATATTCACCATGGATTTTTCGTTAAGCAGTGAGCAGCAAGCCATCGTCGATAGTATCAATGCCCTGATGGCGGATTTTGGTGACAGCTTTTGGCTCGAGCGGGATAAAACCGGTGTATTTCCCGAAGAGTTTTATCAGGCAATGGCAGAGGGCGGCTGGCTGGGTATTACCATGCCAGAGGAATACGGCGGTTCCAACCTGGGCGTTACCGAAGCTGCGTTGATGATGATGACCGTGGCTAATCACGGCGGGATGTCGGCCGCATCGGCAGTGCATATTAATATTTTTGGGCCACACCCGATTGTTAAATTCGGTACTCCTGAGCAAAAGGCCCGCTGGTTGCCGCCGTTGGTCGCCGGCCAACAGAAAACCTGTTTTGGTGTCACCGAAGCCAACGCGGGCCTCGATACCACCCGTATTGAAACCTTTGCCAAACGGGATGGGGATAACTACATCATCAACGGCCAGAAAATCTGGACCACCACCGCCCAGCAGGCGGACAAGGTGATGCTGCTAACGCGCACCACGCCGCGGGATGAATGCGCCAAACCCCATCAGGGCATAACTTTATTCTACGCGGATATGGACCCGGCCCATGTGGAAATAAAAGAAATTGAAAAGATGGGTCGCAAAGCGGTCAACTCCAACATGACGTTTTACGACAATTTAGTGGTGTCCAAGGACGATATGATCGGCGAAGAAGGTAAAGGCTTTTCGTATATTCTGCATAGTCTCAATCCAGAGCGTATTCTGCTCGCGGCCGAAGCGGTGGGTATGGGTCGCAGCGCGTTGTCGCGCGCCACCCAGTACGCCAAGGATCGGGAAGTGTTTGGACGACCTATCGGCATGAATCAGTCGGTGCAACACCCGCTGGCTGAAAACTGGATTGAGCTCGAAGCCGCTTATCTGAAAATTATGTACGCCGCCTGGTTGTATGACAACGGCAAAGAATGTGGTGCCTACGCCAACGGCAGTAAATATTTCGCGGCGGAAGCGGGTTTCAAAGCCTGTCAGCAGGCGGTGATGACCCATGGCGGTATGGGTTACGCCAAGGAGTATCACGTCGAGCGATTGATGCGCGAAGCCATGCTGCCGCGTCTGGCGCCGGTCAGTCAAAATATGATTCTTAACTTCATTTCTACTAATGTGTTGGGCCTGCCGCGCTCGTATTAACGTTAGTGATGCGTCGCGCCGGGTAAATATTGGGCCGAGGCCCGTTCTGGTATTTACGTGTTACAAGGTGACTCATGAACGACGAAAAAAATAACTTGCGCCATCACGAGCCCGGCCACGATCTTCAGCTGGAGCACGAAGACGCCACTATTCGGGTTCTGCACAAAGTTATTCGCGCGGTGGTCAAAGTGCTGGCAATTCTGATGGTGTTCGTTATCGTGTGGGGTACCGGTGACGTTGTGTTTGTGCTTTATCAGCGCTTAACCGAACCGCCATTTTTGTTGCTTAACATCAGCGACATTCTGGCTACCTTCGGTTCGTTCCTGGCGGTGTTGATCGCGATAGAAATATTTATCAATATCAGTATGTATTTGAGCACCAACGTTATTCCAGTACGGCTGGTGGTAGCCACGGCGCTGATGGCGATTTCCCGTAAAGTTATTATTTTTGATTTTGAGAAAGTGACCCCCGCATATATTTATGCAACCGCTGCGGTGGTGCTGGCTCTGGGTATAACTTACTGGTTGACAACCAAAAAACATATCGAGCACAAAGCGGAGTAACAGGCGTATGAGTAATTTGTATGGTGACCAGCACCGCGAGCTACAGGATCATTTTCAATCACGCAAATTGGCTGATCGTGTTGAAGAGTCGATCGTCAGCGATAGTCTATCCGCACAGGGCATAGCCTTTATCGAATCCCGGGATATGTTTTTCCTCTCCACCGTGGATCATCGGGGTCGACCTACGGTTTCCCACAAGGGTGGCGATATCGGTTTTGTGCGCGTGCTGGACGATCGCACCATTGCGTTTCCCAATTACAATGGCAACGGCATGTTCTTATCCATGGGTAATATCAACGCCAACGCCAATGTCGGGCTGTTGCTGATGGATTTCGAAAATCCGTTTCGCATGCGTATACAGGGGACCGCGTCTGCCCACACTGAAGATGTCTTGCTCGCCGAATACCCCGAAGCCGATATGATCATTCGCGTCGCGGTGTCGCAAACCTGGATTAACTGCCCGCGTTACATTCACAAATACCAGAAGCTCGCCACCTCCCGTTACGTCCCCAAAGCGGCCTGTGAAACGCCGTACGCGGAGTGGAAGCGCATCGATTACCTGCAGGATGTGCTACCTCCAAAAGATGCCGGTAAAACGGCGTTGTCCGGCGGCACCCTGACCATGGAGGAATGGGCGGCTAAAGTTGCCCGTGGCGAAGGTTAGACAAGCTTTCGCCAGTAATGCTGGCAGCTGGTACTCGCCATCCCTTGGCGTGCACGCCATCCTGGTGATTGACTAATGCAGCAAAACTCTGATCCTGTGCCATTCTGGCCAAGCGTTGCGCGCTGGATCGCCAGCTTTATCAATTCGTGGGTGCATTTTCTGCCCTTGCTGATGGTGTGTGCTTTTTCCCGACCGTTGGCCTACCGCATTTATCGCAACTGGGTGAAAGTGGCCTGTCGAATTTTTGGCGTCACCTATTTTCTGCGCGATGACAATGCAGGTGAAAATGCAGGTGAAGCAGTACCGTCACCGCAGCTGTATGTATGGCTCAATCAGTCCAATATTGCCGAGGGACTGATTTGTATGATGTGCCTGCCATCTATCTTTGTGGTTATCAATATAGAGTATGCGTTGATGCCCCTGTTTGGCTGTGCCAGAGCGCTCATGGGCGACCCGGTTATAGTCCGTCAGTGGAAATGGCAGGCAAAACGCGGCATCGAGCGCGCTATGCGGCGACTACAGGGCGGTGAGAACGCAATGATCAGTATCGAGGGCGCGCGCAGTTCCGATGGACGCCTGTTACCCTACAAGAAAGGTCCGGCGGTGCTGGCCATCGGCGCACAGGCAACCATCCTGCCCATGCTGATTCACGGTGGACGGGAGGTGTTGCCGCCCGGAACCTGGCGATTGCGACCGGGTCACATCGAGATTCATCTACTCAAGGCGATTCCCACCCGTGGCCTGACCCTCGATGCTCGGGATGCGGTTGTGGAGCAATTGCGTAGCGCAGCGGAAAATGAGCTGGCCAGGCGCGCCGGCGCGCGTGAGTTGCGGGGTTAGCGAACTCTGTCATCTTGACATCGCGCATGTTGGCAAAAGAAAAATTAGTACACAATACATTACATTTGTTCGATGTTATCGGTGATCATTCCCCCCCCTGTGCAGGTAAGTTCCTTTCACGATTTAGAGATTTCTTAGCGTGCATTGTACTAAGACCAACGTACCAAGGCCGACAAAAATCTTTCGCATAACCTTGGTGGCGCACTAGCGCTGATTTATTTTCCTGATATTTTTATGGAGCGCGAGATACCTCATGTGACAGTCGTCGCGATCGCGGCGAGGGCAAGTGAATGGATGATTGCGGATACCTTGCTGCGACCCAGAAAGGGAGGGAAATATGATGAGTGTATGAAAGAAAACAGCGGCGCTTTAGAATACCCTGGGGAGTATGGCGGTTGCTGCAGGCTGTAGGGGTTCCTGCCACAAATACTCCCCCCTTTTGAACACACCCCCGATTATCAAAGTACCAAAGACCTGTTGCTGTCAGTAGGCAAACTGATAGCGCTGGATTGTATGCTTCCATCCGTCGCAATTTGCTTATGACTACAACAACGACTATGAATACCTTGCAACAAAAACATTGGCATCATCTTTCTCGAGAAGAAGTTGAGAAAATACTTGAATCGGATGCCAGTAAGGGGTTGGACACGATTGAGGTGGCGCACCGGCAGGCACACTTCGGGCCGAATCGCCTTACCTTAAAGAAAGTTAAGAATCCCTTGATGTTATTGTTGCAGCAGTTTCATCAACCACTTGTCTATATTCTTCTGGCAGCAGCGCTGGTTACTTTCATTCTAAAGGAATGGGTCGATAGCGGTGTGATTTTCGCGGTGGTTTTAGTCAATGCTGTTGTGGGTTTCATACAGGAGTCCAAGGCATTAAAGGCCATTGAGGCGTTGGCGCACTCGATGGAAGGCTCAGCGACGGTCGTAAGGTCTGGGAAAAAAATCAGGATTCCATCCACCGAGGTTTTACCCGGTGATCTCGTGCTGCTGCAATCCGGCGATAAAGTGCCTGCAGATTTGCGGTTATTGCAAACGCGTGAGCTTCAGATCGATGAATCTGCGTTGACTGGCGAGTCCGTCCCGGTGCAAAAGCAGCCGGAACGGCTGGCGCAGGAAACCGTACTGGCGGATCGCACCAATATGGCCTATTCATCGACGTTGGTGACTTATGGCACCGGCACCGGGCTTGTCATCGCCACAGGCGACAGCACTGAGATAGGCGAGATCAACGCATTGATTGCCAGTGCCGATACGCTGGCTACACCGTTGACCCGGAAACTCACGGAATTCAGTGGAACCTTGCTCTGGATCATTCTGGTCCTTGCTGGCCTGACCGTGCTGGCGGGTTGGCTGCACGGTGATTCGCTGCTCGATACCTTCATGGCTGCCGTGGCCCTGGCTGTTGGCGCGATACCGGAAGGCCTGCCCGCGGCCATGACCATCATGTTGGCGCTCGGTGTAGGCAAGATGGCACGGCGAAGCGCTATTATCCGCAGGATGCCTGCAGTTGAAACCCTGGGCAGCACAACAGTGATCTGCTCTGACAAGACTGGCACCCTGACGCAAAACCAGATGACGGTGCAAGCGGTTTTTGCAGGAGGCGAATGCTACGAATTCCTGGGTGTGGGCTATGCACCTCAAGGAGATATCCAGGTTGGTGAGGTTTCAATCAATCCGGGGATACACGGGGCGCTGATCGAATGCCTGACGGCGGGGCTTTTGTGCAACGATTCGCGTTTAGTCAATAGTGATGGTAAATGGGGCGTTGAGGGTGATCCGACCGAGGTGGCGTTGATTTCAGCAGCACTCAAGGCTGGACTTATTCAAGAGAAGATCGAGTATGATAATCCGCGCATAGATACCTTGCCCTTTGAGTCTCAACATCAATACATGGCGACGCTTCACGAGTCTGGAGGGCAAGGCGAGGCTGTTATCTACATAAAGGGTTCCGTCGAGAGCGTTCTTGCGCGCTGTCACGACGCTTACGCTCAGGCACTAGACCAGGAGCGCATACACCGACAAGTGCATGAGATTGCAGCGAGAGGCCTACGAATATTGGCATTTGCCCGAAAAGTCGTAATCGCGCCCAGTCAATCGGTCACCCATTCCGATGTAAGCAGTGGCCTCACGTTTTTGGGTTTACAGGCCATGATAGATCCGCCGCGGAAGGAGGCTATGGCCGCCGTCAGTGCCTGTCAGAAGGCTGGCATTCAAGTCAAAATGATCACTGGTGACCATGTGGCCACTGCTGCCGCTATTGCGCGCCAGATAGGCCTTGACGGTGCCGTGGAAAGCAATATGGATAGTTTCGCAATCAGTGGTCATGACCTGGCACAGTTGTCTGATCGGCAACTGGTGGAGATAGCCGAGCGGACGACCGTGTTTGCACGCGTTTCACCTGAACAAAAGTTGCGGCTGGTTGAAGCGCTTCAGGCCAAAGGGCATGTGGTCGCCATGACCGGCGATGGCGTCAATGATGCCCCTGCACTCAAGCAGGCCAACATCGGTGTGGCTATGGGTGTGGGGGGTACCGAAGTGGCCAAGGAAGCAGCTGACATGATACTGACAGACGATAACTTCTCGACCATCGAAGCGGCTGTCGAGGAAGGTCGGGCGGTGTTCGACAATCTGGTGAAGTTCATCACCTGGACCTTACCGACGAACATTGGCGAGGGGTTGGTCATTCTCCTTGCTGTATTCGCGGGTGCCACCCTGCCCATTACGCCGGTCCAGATTTTGTGGATCAATATGACGACTGCGGTGTTGCTGGGTTTAACGCTGGCGTTCGAGGACAAGGAACCGGGGATCATGGAACGCCCGCCGCGACGCCCAGAAACGCCAGTACTGACTCGGGAATTGGGTCTTCGTATTGGTCTGGTGAGCCTGCTGCTGGTGATCGGTGCGTTTGGTCTTTTCGAATGGACCTTGTTGTATGGTCAAAGCCTCGAAACGGCTCGCACCGTGGCCGTGAATATGTTTGTTTTTGGTGAACTATTTTATCTGTTTAACTGCCGCTCACTGCGCTATTCAATGTTCAAGCTGGGTGTTTTTTCGAACCGTTGGCTGATGATGGGGGTGACGGCCATGATTGCGCTGCAAATTTTGTTGACGTACTCCCCGACGATGAATCGCTTGTTTGGAACAGCCCCGATTGGACTCACCGAATGGATCTGGATTCTGACCGGCGGATTCATCATCTACACCGTGGTGGGCAGCGAGAAATGGTTGCGCCGTCGTGCTGGAAGCAAAAAGGCAAATAAATGAGCGCCTTCCCTGACATGTTGAGTGAGATGGCGGTGCTGCTGTTGCTGGCGGCTGGCGTCGGAGCGCTAGGCGTGCGGTTGCGCCAGCCCCTGATCGTTGCTTTCATCGCAGTGGGGATACTTGTCGGACCCTCAGTCCTTGGCTGGGTAAGCGCTAATGACCAGATTGATTTACTGGCGAAGCTTGGCATCACGCTGTTGTTGTTCGTCGTCGGGCTGAAACTCGACCTGCACATCATCCGCAACATGGGCCCGGTAGCGCTGGCAACAGGGCTTGGCCAGGTCTTCTTTACTAGTGTTATTGGCTATCTGATTGCGTTGGGGTTCGGCATGACGCCCATTGCAGCGCTGTATGTGGCAGTGGCGTTAACATTTTCCAGCACCATCATTATCGTCAAACTGCTTTCGGATAAACGCGAAGTGGACACACTGCATGGACGCATTGCCCTGGGTTTCCTGATCGTGCAGGATCTGGTTGTTGTGCTGGTCATGATCGGTCTCAACGCCGTCGGTAAAACGAGTGATTTCTCGTTTACCGATGCAGCGCTTGTCGTGCTGGTCAAGGGGGGTGGCTTTATTTTGGTTATCGGGCTGGTGACCCGTTACCTCCTGCCGCGATTGCTGCATTTGCTGTCACATTCCCAGGAACTACTGGTGCTGTTTGGTATCGCCTGGGCGGTGGCGCTGGCAACAACCGGTGCTGCATTAGGTTTCAGTAAAGAAGTAGGCGCCTTCATAGCCGGTGTGTCGCTGGCTTCCACGCCATACCGGGATGTGCTGGGCGCGCGCCTGGTCAGCTTGCGGGATTTCCTGTTGCTATTTTTCTTTATCGATCTGGGTGCACGCCTGGACCTTGGACTGCTGGGCGCCCAGTTGGTGGAGTCCATGGTATTTTCTCTGTTTGTCCTGATTGGCAACCCGCTCATCGTCATGGTCATTATGGGCGTGTTGGGATACCGTAAGCGTACCGGATTTCTGGCCGGGCTTACGGTGGCGCAAATCAGTGAGTTTTCATTGATTCTCGGCGCGTTGGGATTGAGTCTCGGTCATATTGATGCTGAGACCATGGGACTGATCACGCTGGTCGGTCTAATTACTATCAGCGCCTCCACCTACATGATCATCTATTCTCACCAGCTATTTGAAATGCTGGCGCCCTGGTTGACAATCTTTGAGCGCCGAACCCCCTCTCGCGAGCCTAAACCGGGTGCGGGCCTCGATGATGGTGTGACTGACATCGTATTGTTTGGAGTAGGCCGCTACGGGACTGGTATTGCCCAGGCGCTGCGAGCGCGTGGTTCCAGGGTAACGACTATCGATTACAATCCGCAACTGGTTAGGTCTGGTGATGCTATGGGCTATCCGGTGCTCTACGGGGATGCCGAGGATCCTGAGTTCGTCGCATTGCTGCCGTTAACGCAAGTTCAGTGGGTTGTGAGCACAGCTCGAGAGCATCACGTCAACCAGACGCTTATTCATTCCTTGCGCAATCTGGGCTATGCGGGCCGTATTGCGGTTACGGCCCACAGCTCCGGCGAGGTCGCGCGGCTGGAGCAGGCGGGTGCTGATTTGGTGTTGTTGCCATATGCGGACGCCGCCCGGGAGGCGGCTGACCGGCTTTTGGGGCAGGGTTCCATAGTGGTAATGTAAGGCGTCGCATATGGGGGGCATCGGGGTCTGCGATTAGCCATTTTCAAGGCGCGTAGTTACATGAATTTTTTGTTGCGTAGTTATGGTGGGTGCTTGTGGCGGGGCCCCTGGAATCGTGACTGATTGACACGCCAGTATTACGCTGATTAAGTTGTTGCTGGTCCCCACTTTTCCGTGGCCGCGACCGGAGCAGTGTACTTCATACGATTTCCCATTTGGTCCCCGCTGCGTGGCGTTATGTCTCGTCGGCGTTGCAATAATTATGTGTGGCCCCCGCCTGGCTTGAAATGTGGGGATGACGGAGTACATATGACGGTAAATATTCTGCGATTGCCAATTTTTTGGGTACTGGTGTTTGCGACACTGATGGTGGGCGTTGATGCAGCCAGTAGCCTGACGGATGTCAGTGTTTCAGGCCGGTTCGTATGGGTGACGCTTTTTTTGTCTTCGGGTTGTGCACTGGTTGGGATCGGCGGAAACCTATTTTTGCGCGTCGGTACGACGCTTAATCCGTTACACCCGGAGCAGACAACCCACCTGGTAACTGGCGGCTTATATGCCGTGACACGTAATCCCATGTACCTTGGTTTTTTATGCTGGTTGCTGGCGGTTGCTCTGTTTACCAGTGATGCGCTCAACTTTGTGCTGTTGCCGGTGTTCGTGTTGCTGGTCAACAAAAGATATATCGTTCCGGAAGAGCGCGCCCTCGAGAATTTGTTTGGCAACGACTTTGTGGTGTATAAAGAAAACGTACGTCGCTGGTTGTGAGCAGATCGGGACGCCGCGGATTAACCTGGCTGCTGGTGGGCAGATATGTTGCGCCGAATTCTTATAACAAGGAGATAGCATGGATATTTCGCTTATTTTGTTAATCGTTATTCCCGTGGTGATCGCGGTCTACGTCGCAGCTATTTATAATCAGCTTGTGTCGTTGAAAAATCGCTACAAAAATGCGTTCGCGCAGATCGAAGTGCAACTTAAGCGGCGCTACGATCTAATTCCTAATTTGATAGAAACCGCTAAAGGCTATCTCCAGCATGAACGTGGAACCCTCGAGGCCGTGATAGCCGCGCGCAATTCCGCGGCGCAAGTGTTGGCCACTGCGGCCGCCGATCCGGGTAATGCAGATGCGATAAAGTCTTTGATTAGTGCGGAAGGAGCGCTATCCGGCGCGATGAGTAAATTAAACGTGGTCCTGGAGGCGTATCCCGATCTCAAGGCCAGTGAAAATATGCTGCAGTTGAGTGAAGAGCTGGTCACAACAGAAAACAAGGTGGGGTTTGCCCGGCAGGCGTTTAATGATCAGGTAATGGCCTACAACACCTATAAACAAAGCTTCCCCCAGGTGTTGTTGGCCGCGACATTTGGCCATGGCGCCGATGCCAGTTTGCTGGAATTCGAGGATCGTGAGGCCATACAGACGGCACCGAAAGTTTCATTCTAAGCGATGGATTTTTTCCACGCCCAGGATATGGCGCGCCGTAAAACCGCGCGTCTGGTGGGCTTGTTTATACTCGCGGTGCTGAGCCTGATCGTCATTACCAATGTGCTGGTCATGGTGTTGTTTGGCTTTGTGCACACCGGGGGTGATGGTGTGACGCTCCCACGTATAGCCGCGCAGTTTGACTGGCGCACCTTTGCCATGATCGCGGTAGCGGTGACGACAGTTATCGTTGGCGGCAGCACCTACAAAATTCTTACCCTGAGCAGCGGCGGCAACGGCTTGGCTCAATCCCTGGGTGGACGCCTGATCAATCATCACACGTCGGATTTGCACGAACGCAAAGCCCTGAACGTGGTCGAGGAAATGGCCATTGCTTCGGGTACACCCGTGCCGCCGGTCTATGTGCTGGAGGGCGAGCAGGGAATTAACGCATTCGCGGCAGGTTTTACGCCCCGGGATGCGGTTATTGGTTTAACCCGTGGCGCCATTACACACCTGACGCGGGACGAGTTACAGGGTGTGATCGGACATGAATTTAGTCATATTCTAAATGGCGATATGCGGCTCAATATGCGCCTGATAGGCGTTTTACATGGCATCCTGCTAATTGGGTTGATTGGCTATTATCTGTTGCGCTCGGTGCGGCGCGGTTCGAAAAAAGGTTCTGGCGCAATTCTCGGTCTGGGTTTGGGATTGATGGTTATCGGCTACGCGGGCACATTTTTTGGGAATCTTATCAAAGCATCCATCAGTCGCCAGCGGGAATTTCTTGCCGACGCCGCGGCGGTGCAGTTTACCCGCAGTAAGCAGGGCATTGCGGGCGCATTAAAAAAAATTGGTGGTTACCCATCGGGGTCGGCGCTCGTCACACCACAGGCGCCG
>JBFIHG010000033.1:0-27515 GCA_041601945.1 Porticoccaceae bacterium
ACCGCGCACAATCTCTATCTTGCAAATACCACAGCCCCCGCCTCGACACCCCACCGGGATGCCCTTGCGGCCTAACTGCTCCATGCCCTTGAGCACCGTGCTATCGGCCCCGCAGCGGTAGCTCTCACCGCTGTCGAGGAGCGTAACCTTATACTGTCCGCTCACTCCAGTTCAACCTCGCAAACAATGTTTCAATACCGGCTACAAACACCTACTTGACTGGCTACAACCACCTATCTGGGCAACCGTATTTATCAATTAGTCAATAGTACCGGCTCCGCCTCCAAAGTTGAAGGGGAGAGTCATGATTTGTTACAGCACAGGGAAAATTGCTCGGAACTGGGGCTAGACTCGACTTGCCCCTCCCGTGGTAAAAGCGTCATACAACGGCAACGTTCGCCCCGCGTAGAGCGCAGGCGACAGGGGTGCAGCAGGACCTTCAAAACTACCCAAGAACGCCGTCTCCGGACGCCATGTTGGCCGCCATTTTTATGGCTGCCAACATGCTTTGGTGCTGCGCAACCCCGCTGCCAGCGATATCAAAAGCAGTGCCGTGGGGAACGTTAAGCATCACATAGGGTAGACCCAGGTAAACGGTGCAGGCGCCGGCAAAACTACTGGTCTTGACCGCAATCTGCCCCTGATCGTGGTACATGGACACCACTGCGTCGTATTGACCTTCAAGGGTCATGCGAAACACGGAGTCGGGAGAAATGGGGCCGCTGACATCAATTCCCTGGCGTTGCGCCTGCTCCACCGCTGGCAACAGCTGCTCCCGATCCTGGGCAAACATGGCGTGGGGATTAATTCCGGCAACCGCGATACGCGGGTGCGGCAAACCCCATCGAACCAAATTATCGTGCAATAACTCAATCAACTTGCGCACTGCGTCGGGGGTTACCGAGCTGATGGCATCTGCCAGCGGAAGATGTTCGGTTAAGGGTACCACCCGCAACCGGCCGCTGATGCGCAGCATAAAGGTACCCGCCGGTTGCAGATCGTCAATATTGGAGATGCGCCCGGTCAACTTGATCGACTCACTGTGCAGGGGCCCCATCACCAACCCCTGAATGCGCCCGCTGGATCCCAGGGAGGTACCCAATGCCACCCAGTTCAGCACGGCTTCCCCCGCCGCCAGCGACGCTACACCAAAGGGACACGCGGACACATCAAAGCCGCCAGGATCGAGCACCGCAATAGTGTGATGATTGGCTACGGCCGCGTCCGGCGCAGCGACGGATTGCAACGCCAGCGTCACGCCGCACACTTCTGCGGCGCGCTTGACCACGCCCATATCCCCAATCAGCAGTGGCCTGCACAGGCTCGCCAATTCACCGCTCGCCAGGGCTTTAACGCAGACCTCGGGGCCAATACCTGCCGGATCACCGATCATAATCGCAATCAGTGGCAATGTTGCAGTGGCGGATTCAGTCACCTACGGTAATCTCCTGAAGGGAGTGTGGACCGGGATTGGGTTTCGATAAAAATGTATCAGTAGCGACGCCGACAGCCTAAATAATAAACGTCAAATTCCCCATCGGGGTATCGTTGTTGAGCAAGAACACATGCTTCTCGCGCAGGCGCAACGCGCCATCCACCCGTGCCAACTTGTACCGCGCGCGTCCGCTCCACAGGGTTTGCGTGTTGTGACGTATTTCAGTGGCAATAAAACGGGCGCTGACCCAGCCGCCAGCTGCGGCGTCATAATCTTCCAGGACAATATTGGAAACCAGGCGCGTTAACCGGGATTGCGGGCGCTGGGCGTAGGCGTGTCTGGTGCCAAGTCGAAAAATTCGGTCCTCCAACTGTGGGCGCTGGTCGTAGATCAGCGATATTTTGCGCTGCGGATCGAGGTCATCGGCGTTACAGGGCACCCAGTACAGTAACTCTTCCGTCCACAGTGCTAACCACTCGTCATATTGATTGGCATCGGCCAGCGCCGCCTCGCGAAACAGAAACAACTCCACTTCCCGCAGCGTCTGCCAGTGTAATTGCGCCGCGTTGTCGACCGGACTATTCATAAACCTGTCATCCCGTATCTCAGGCAGATTGTGTCATCAGCTTTAGCCAATGCCTTAAAATTCCACGCTGGGGCACTTCGTCACTCATGCGACCCACCACGCTACCGTCGGCGTCGATGCGCTCCCGCGCCATGCCCCGCGATATATCCAGCCACGGATTCACTTCCGCGAGCATGCCCCGCTGCACGCGCTCGAAAATTTCCGTGTCATCCGGCGCACCGGCGCCGGAAGGGCCGTAAAAAGATTCGTGCTGGCGCAAGCGCTCAGCGTTAATTTCGTCGCTGACACCGCCGAGCCGCACCGCAATCATGGTGACCTGCGTGTGGTCCACCGCGAGTGGGTTAATAATTCGAATCTGGTTATGGATCAACTGCAAGTTTGGAAACAAACCCAGGTGCGGGTCGCCACTAATGGCCAGCAACATCCGCGCCCGTTCCTCGCCGTAGGCAGCGTGCATGGCCGCAATATACTCTGCGCCACCGGGAATTTTTTTCAGGAACTCACTGTGCGGACCGTATTGTTTAAGACGGTGCTCGCGAAAGTCCAGCATCGCGTGCCCGTGTCCGAAGTCCCGCGTATAGGTGGGTGCGTCGTCGGTAAACGGGTTGCTGCGATGGGTCGCACCAATTCCGGAATCCGGATTGCGGTGCATGGTTTCCAGCACCGAAGCGTGCAGATAGACCGGGTGATAACCATCCATGCCCACCAGCTTCCAGTTGCCGCGATACTCGGTCTTGTGGGCACCGCCGTCGGCATACAGCTCACCGGTAGGCGAGGCATCCACCATCACATCAATCACGGACGTGGTGGCACCCAGAAACGTTGCCAGCGATTCGCCGCTGGGCGCGAGGCTGGCAAAAACGAATCCGCGATAGGTGTCGACCCGGGGCACCTCCGCCAGCCCCATACTGCTGCGATCCATACGCTCGTCGTAGGCCCCGTCGCCAGTCATTTCCAGCAACGCGCCGTCGGTATCGTATATCCAGCCGTGATACCAGCAACGAAAAAATTTGGTGTTGCCAGACTCCGCTTCACACACCTGGGCGCCGCGGTGGCGGCAGCGGTTAACCAGCACCCGCACCACCCGGTCCTTGCCCCGCACCAGGACTACCGAGGTACGACCAATGGTGCGCGTCTGATAATCGCCAACCTCGGGCACCTCACTGTCGTGACCGACAAACACCCAGGACGTGGCATAGATTCGCTCGAGTTCAAGTTTAAAAATGTCGGGATCGGTATAGACCCGCGAATGCACACGGCCGTCCCCCACCAACTCGGCAATGGCAGCGTTATTCCATGATCCCGAAGTCTGAATGAGTGGTTGATTCACGTCGTTTACCTTTCAATAACCAATGCAAATTTATTACGCGCCGGGCCGAGCCACAAACTCACCATATAGATTGAGGCAATACCCCTACTTAAACGGATCCACGATCGGTTTAATTTCTTCCAGGCGCGCCATTTTTTCCATCGCCTCCGGTATTTGCGCGAGACTATAGGTAGCGCCAAACATGCGCTCGAAATCGAAATCATCTTTATGCCGCGCCAGAAAATCCAGCGCCTCGCGGTAGTACTGAATACCCGCCGAGCGAATACCGGCCACCAGCACCTGCTTACCGATAAATGCCATACCCGGAATTGCCATGGGTTTGGGGTCGCCCGCGCCGATTACCGCAATGCGTCCGCCGGGCCGCACGACATTGAACGCCTCTTCCTGGGCAAAGTGCGAACCGGAACATTCCAGCACCACATCCGCTCCCCGGCCATTAGTTAGCTCCTGCACCAGCGCCAGACGTTGCGCGTTGTCGGTGGTTTCGATATTGGCGACGCGCTCCGCACCAAAAGCCGTAGCGACGTCGAGACGATTTTCTGGCGCGCCAAAATTGATCACCGTTTTCCCGCCCATGGCTCGACTTACCGCAACTCCGTACAGGCCCACGGGGCCGCTACCCTGCACCACCACCGTATCGGACGGGCGAATGCCGCCAATCCTGTCTGTGGCGTGCATGATGGTGCGCAGCGCACAGCTGGCCGATGACGCCCAGTGACTCGGCACGTTGTCCGGCACCCGCACGACATGGCAATTTGGCAAAATGTAGTTGTACTGAGAGAAGCCGCCGATAATGTGGGGATGCACCCGGGAATCCGCATAACCGTAGGGCGTAAAATTCGTGCACAGGGTCGGTTGCAGGGCGACCGCACAGTAATAACAGCGACCGCAGTACGCATAGGCCCAGATGAGCCGATCCCCTTTGGCAATCGGCGTGCCAGCCACGTCCACCGAGCGTCCCTTACCCAGCTCCTGAATAATACCGACCATTTCGTGGCCGAGAATACACGGAGTCTTGGAAAACGGCGCCAGCACACCCTGGGTAATGTGATGATCCGTGCCGCAAATCGTGGCCCGATCGATCTTCACAATAATGCCGCCGTCCTCGACCTTTGGTACATCGAACTCCTGCACTTCAAGGGGCTGGTGGTAATCCGGCAGCACCAGCGCGCGACAGATTTTTGCAGAATGTGCAGCGGTTGTCACAAGCCTATCTCCACATGTTTACGCCCTTCGGCGCCAAAGTAATGCACCGCCTTCATCTGGCAAAACGACGCCAGCTCTTCGATATTCTCTTCCGTGCCGACGCCGGAATTTTTGGCCCCTGCAAAACCAAAACCGGGGAAATGCTTGGCACTCCCGTTAATCCACACGGTACCGGTTTTAAAATGCCGCGCCATGCCCATGGCACGATCGATATCCTGGGTCCATACACTGGCGGTTAAACCGTACTCCACCGCATTAACACTCTCCAGCATGGCATCCTCATCGTCCCACGGAATCAGCGCCAGCACCGGGCCAAACACTTCTTCGTGAAACAGGGTGTGTGCCGCCGTCACATCGTAAAATACGGTAGGCGGCACAAAAAAACCTTTATCCAACGGCGGCGTCATCACTTGCTCACCACCGGTCAACAGGGGCACACCCTCGTCTTTTGATAACTGAATATAGTGCAGTGTTTTCTCAAACTGCTGCCGGGAAGACAGCGCACCCATCTGCGTATCCGCGCGCTGCGGATCGCCGACAGTAATGGCCTCGCAGCCTGCTTTAATAGCCTTTTTGGCCTGCTCATAAATACTGCGATGAATAAACACACGGGTCGTCGAGCCGCAACTTTGGCCCGCGGTCTGATAAAAGTTCATGCCGTGGATCGCCGACTGAAAAGCCTGCTCGGTATTGGCGTCGGGGTAAATCACCATCGGATTTTTACCGCCCAGCTCAAACGTGAAATCTTTCAGATGGCCATTTTTAGCGGCGATCTGATAAAACGCCAGTGCCGCTTTTTTGCCGCCGGTGAGGGTAATACGCTTAATATCCCGATGACCAACAATAGCTTCACCAACCGGGGCACCGCCGGTCAGGATCTGAATCAGGCCGGGCGGAATATGTGGGGCGAGAATCTCTCCCATGCGCAGGGTGCTGAGACTGGTGTGTTCAGAGGGTTTAATAATCAGGGAATTGCCCATCAACAAGGGGGCCGCGATACGCAACGCACTGAACATCATGGGGTGATTGAACGCGCAAAAACGCGCCACCACGCCGTACGGTTGCGGCAGCGTGAAATGCATATTGTCCCCGGTCCAGCGATCCCCGCCCTTGCCCAGCACCTGCGGCGCTAACCCGGTCTGGTAGCGCATCAGCGCAATAGCAAATTTTGCATCCGTCAGCATCACGTGGCGCGGGCTACCGGTATCCAGCACATCCAGCTCGGCCAGTTCTTCGCCGTGTTTTTCAAGTACCCCGATCAGTTCAGATACTTTTGCAATACGGCCAAAAAGCGGTACTTTTTCCCACGCCAGTTGCGCCGCCAGCGCGCCGCGCACCGCGTCGTCCACAACCGCTGCGCATTCGGGAATCGTACCCAGCACGGCACCGGTAGCCGGGTTGATCGCATCGAAACGTGTAGTCACTACCGGAAACTGATTATTGATAAGGGGATTGAAATCAAAGGTCATAGTGCTACTCGTCGCCGCAGCGAAAAACTGTGTTGTTAAAACCTGAGTTGTTATTGTCCGTCGACTACCCGATCTGTATCTGAGGGATCAGCACTCCCGCCGTTGTGTGGCTTGTCGGTGAGCACCCCCCATTAGCGGCATGCGCCTAGGCAGCGTGGGAATACAGATTAAACCCAGTCAGTTCATTATTTAACAGCTGCTGGTGAATCGCCTCGAGCTGGTCGTCCGTGAGCGGGTACAAAAATTGTTCATTGCGCTGTAGCACTTCCTGAAAACGGTGCTCGCGCAACTGTCGATACAATTCATTGAGATCCACTCCCATGGCGTCGTCGTACTCCGCACACAGTGCGGCCAACTCCTCGGGGCCGTGTTCCAGTTCATCGATGGCGATGCCTTTTTGCAGCTTCGCCACCTGCACCAGGAATTCGTCATTGGGCGGCACCTGACTCATGCACCAGTGCCAACCGCCAGCTCCACCTTCCATGGTGGCGCCAAACACTTTGGCCACCCAGGGGTGCTGAGCTTTAACATAAGGAGCAGCACAAGCCATGTACTTGTGATGTTCCGGCCAGCGATCCGCAAACGCCACCATAGCTTCGTCCATGGCGAGCTTGCCGTTATCCATCTTGGTAACCAGATAACGATAAATATCCGCGACCGGTATTTCCGCATCCTCGCCAATGGTGCGATTGAGCAGATTAAAATACGCCTGGTAGTGAACCACTTCCTCTCTTACGGTTTCGATATAGGCATCCATAGCGCGACCATCGGCGCCATTGCGAATCGCCTCTCTGGCATTGTCGGTATGCAACATGACCGCGCCAAACTCCTTGGCCATTTGTAGACACAGCCAGTTCATATCGCGCTCCGGGGTGCGGTTTGCCACGTAGGCATCCACCACCTGCTTGACGGCTTCGGCGCCCTGATCGAGGATATTGGTAATCTGTTGATGTATTTGTTGACTTTGACTTGTCATGACTTGCGCGCTCCCGTATCTAAATAGGTTCAACCCGTTATCTGTTGGTCGCCACAGTTATAGGACAAGGTGGCTATGGGTGCCAAATTTATTTGAGCGCCGGATAGTGACATAAAACTTAATACCATGACAACAGGACGATGTCGGGCATCGTTGCAACATCATGGGACGCCGCGCAAGCACCGCTATTGACCACCTTGGGGCATAGCGTTAACGTGCGGTGCTGCACGAAGGTGACTCGATAATGAAAAAACGGCTAATCATCGCCATAACTGGTGCGACCGGTTCCATGTACGGCATTCGCCTGCTGGAAATGCTGCGCACGATGGATGATGTAGAGACCCATCTTATTCTTTCCGCGGCCGGGGCGCTGACAGCGTTCAGCGAAACCGGTATTGAGCGCGAGCAAATTCTCAAACTCGCGGATGTGGTACACAGCTCCAAAGATATTGGCGCCAGTATCGCCAGCGGCTCGTATCTGACCCACGGCATGGTCATCGCCCCGTGCTCTATGAAAACCCTCGGCGCCATCGCCAACGGCATCAATGACAACCTGGTTTCGCGCGCCGCAGATGTAATTCTCAAGGAGCGCAGGCGACTCATATTACTGACCCGCGAGACACCGTTGAACCTGGTGCACCTGCGCAATATGACGACCATAACGGAAATGGGCGGCATTATTGCCCCACCTGTGCCGTCGTACTATACTCGCCCGGAGACTATTGACGATATTATCAACCAGACCGTAGGCCGCACTCTCGACCTGCTCGGCGTAGCCCGGGACGGGCTGGTAAAACGCTGGGAAGGTATCAAGGAAACGGTCCGGCCGGATTAGTTGGGTCAGGACCGCTGTAAACCGCGCTGCGGCGGATACGGCACATACCGACAGATCTCGCTACAATCTAGAAGAAAGGACGGCGGAAAGAATAATTGCCCTCCGTAATAATTAACCAACTATATGCAGGGGATGCGTTCCTATGTTAACGCGACGCGCTTTTCTAAAATCCACGGTGGCGGCTTCGGCGATCGCCGGCAGCACCGGTCTGGCGGCACTACAGAGTAAGCGACTCGAGTCGCACGACATACCAACTCTGGTGTTCGCGGATGAAAACAACCTGCAGGCCACCCTTTTTGCCAATACCTGGAACGGCTCCGCACCGCTGCCCTCCGCCACCGCCCGGGACGTTGCGGGGCAAATGGGCGAAATCGACAATTTTTGCCGCACCCACCCCGATGGTATTGTCTTCGGGCTAACCCGAGATTCCGATTTTTTTGTGCTCGAACACACCGCCGCGCAGCGGGGATTTAGCGTGCACTACCGCGCTACCCACGATTTCCGGGGAGCTGCTCTGGTACACGACATTGACGCACCCCACGCCGTAGCGCTACCACTGAGCACCAGCCTGCAACAGGCGCGCGCAGCCTGGCCACAGATGCTCGCCAGCGCGTTGCCATTGATTGCCCAGGCGCAGGGCACGTTAACGCGCGCCAAAACAACGGTGGCGGCAACGTACAACCGGGCAGATTCTGGTTACCTGGTGTCCTGGATGTTAAAAGCAAACAGCACGGGTTAGACGGGCGCGCCCGCGCTACCCGGTAAATCGAGACTAACCAAACAATAACGCGGCCTAGATATAGAGACGTAACTATTATGGATAAGCCTTTACCCCAGGGCATCAGCCCCGCCACCTTCGCCGCGGCCATCGCGGAATTACAGACTGTGGTCGGTGCCGAGTATGTGTTCACCGACGATCGCGCGCACCTGCGCAGTTACCGGGATGCCTATTCCACACTGGACGATAGCAATTTTGCGCCTTCTGCGGCCGTTGCTCCAAAAACTGTCGAGGAAGTCCAGGGCGTTCTGGCCGTGGCGCGCACCCATCAGCTACCAGTGTGGACGATTTCCACCGGCAAAAACTTCGCCTACGGCGGCCCCGCGCCGCGTAAGCCAGGGTATGTAGTGCTCGACCTGAAGCGCATGAATCGGATTATCGAGGTTAACGAAAAACACGGTTACGCAGTGGTCGAGCCGGGCGTGAGCTACCAGGATCTGTACAATTACTTGCAGGAAAAAGGCATCAAGCTGTGGATTGACTGTGCGGCCCCGGCCTGGGGCGGCATTGTCGGTAACACCTCGGACCATGGCGCGGGCTACACCCCCTACGGCGATCACCTGCTGATGCAATGTGGTATGGAGGTCATCCTCGCCGACGGCACAGTGGTGGAAACCGGCATGGGTGGCGTGCCCAACAGCAAAACCAGCAGTCTGTATAAATACGGCATTGGCCCCTGGGTGGACGGCCTTTTCACCCAATCCAATTTCGGCGTCATTACCAAAATGGGTATCTGGTTGATGCACGAGCCGCCCGGATACATGCCGTTTATGGTGACCCTGCCGCGGGAAGAAGATCTGGAGCTCATCACCGATCTGGTATTGCCATTGAAACTGAATATGGTGATCGCCAATGGCGCGCTGACCGCAGATCTGCTGTGGGAATCGGCCATGTCGGTGACCAAACGCCAGTACTACACCGGCAAGGGTCCGGTGCCGGACAGTATTCGCAGAAAAATAGCATCGGATTTAAAACTCGGCATGTGGAATTTTTATGCGGCGCTGTACGGCCCGCAACCGATTATGGATAACAACTGGAAAATAGTGGAAGCAACCCTGCGCCAGATTCCCGGCGCAAAAATTTACTTCGACGCCGACCGCAAGGGCGATCCGGGCTGGGATTACCGCGCCAAACTGATGCGTGGCATCCCCAATATGACCGAGTTCAGCCTGCTCAATTGGGTTGGGGGCGGTGGGCATATTAACTTCTCACCCATTTCCGCGGCCGACGGCAAGGATTCGATGAAGCAGTTTCATATGATTCGCGACCGCGCCCACGAGTACAACTTTGACTATATTGGCGAGTTCCTGATCGGCTGGCGCGACCAGCACCATATTTTTATGCTGATGTTCGATCGCCTGAGCGACGACGAAAAGCAACGCGCCCACGAGCTGTTCGGTGTGTTAATCAACGACGCCGCCAAACTGGGTTACGGCGAATACCGCACCCATCTTTCGTTTATGGATCAAATCGCCGATACCTATAATTACAACGACCGCGCCCTGTGGCGTATGCACGAAACCCTCAAGGATGCCCTCGACCCGGACGGTATTCTATCGCCGGGCAAAATGGGTATTTGGCCGGAAAGAATGCGGGGGCAGCAATCATGAAAAATATGTTCGTTACCGCGTTGGCGCCCGTGGCGTTGGCGTTGGCGTTGGCGTTAAGCGCCTGTGAGCCCGGCCAGAAGGAATCCGCGACTGTCGCGCCGGAACTGGCAAGCACTGCTGAAAAAACCGTCGATCTGGCCCACGGCCAAGCCACATACGAGCTGTTCTGTAGCGGCTGCCACAACCCCGGTGAGGGCCACGCTGGCACCATGAAATTGAAATTGCTGAAGGGCGAAGAAAACTCGGTGATTCTGGCACGCGCTGACCTCAGCGCCGATTACATTCGTTACGTGGTGCGCGATGGCCTTATGGAAATGGCGCCGTTTCGACCCACCGATATCAACGACCGCGATCTGGACAGCCTGATCGCGTACATTCAATCTGAAGCTGCCACCGCCAACACCGCGCCCAACGGGTCGAGCCCGACACCGTCGGAAGCGGATTAAGCGTCACCAGGAACCCCAATTATGAGTAAGACCCACGAGCTCTGGATTAACGGCAAACATACCAAACCCGCGAGCGGTAAGTACTTCGACGTGCTGAACCCCCTCGACGACGCCCTGTATTGCAAGGCGGCGGAGGCCAGCGAGGCGGATATTAACGCCGCCGTGGAAGCGGCGCATGCCTGTTTTCAAAGCTATGGCCAGGGCCTGGCCAAGGATCGCGAGGCATTATTATGCAAAGCCGCCGATCTACTGGAACGGGATCGCAACGAATTTATCGACATTCTGATTGACGAAATTGGCTCGCCGATGAACAAGGCGCAATTCGAAGTGCAGTACAGTATTGGCCACCTGCGCGCCGCCGCCGGGGCCGCGCGTCGTGTCACCGGACAGACCATACCTTCCGATGTACCCGGCCGCCTCAGCATGAGTGTGCGCAAACCCCTCGGCGTTGTGGCCGCTATCACTCCATTTAATGTGCCGCTGATTAAGGCCGCCAAACTGGTGGCGTCACCGTTGGCTACCGGCAACACCGTCGTGCTGCTTTCTTCCGAAGAAGCGCCGTCACTGTCCTATCGCTTTGCCCAGTTAATTGCCGAAGCGGGTTTTCCGCCCGGCGCGTTAAATGTGGTTTCGGGCTTCGGTGTCGATGTGGGCGACTTTCTCACTACCCACCCGTTGGTAAAGACCGTCGCCTTTACGGGTTCCAGCCGCGTGGGTCGTCATATCAGCGAATTGTGTGGCAAACACATGAAACGCTGCATTCTCGAACTCGGCGGCAAAAATCCATTGGTCATTCTGGCCGACGCGGACCTCGACCAGGCGGTGCAAACCGCCGTATTTGGCATGTTCCTGTACCAGGGCCAGGCCTGCATGGCCTCCAGCCGAATTATTGTCGAGGCGCCCATCTACGCCGAGTTTGTAAAAAAATTCGCCGCTGCCGCCAGCCACCTGTCGATGGGCGACCTGCGGGAGATGTCCACCATCCTCGGACCCATTATTTCACCGCGCCAACGGGAGCGGGTACGCAGTCACATTAAAAATGCGCGAGACCTTGGTGCCACGGTGGTGACCGGTGGGGAATGGGAGGGTAATCGCTGCCAACCCACTATTTTGACCGATGTGACCAAAGATATGACCCTGTGCTATGAGGAAACTTTCGGCCCGGTGACTGCAGTTTATTCTGTTGCCGATGTGGACGCCGCGTTGGCCATGGCCAACGACACTCGCTACGGCCTGAGTGCCGCAGTGTGCACGACCAATATCAACAGTGCCCTGATGCTGGCGCAGAATATTAACGCGGGCATGGTGCATATCAATGCACCGACGTTGCACGACGAACCCCATGTGCCGTTTGGCGGCACTGGCGACAGCGGATTCGGTCGCGAAGGGGTTGAGGTCGACGTGGATGCCCTCACCGAATGGAAGTGGATCACTATCCAGTTACCCGGAGCTGATCATGGCCACTAAAGCAATGTCCGCCAAGGCCGCGCAAGCAAAAGATGTCACGCTCTCTGAATCCGCACTGCGGGTAGCGGCGCGCATTACCAGCCTGCGGGATTTTCTCGAATTTCTCGCTGAACACGGTCAGTGTATTACCTGGCCGGAAGCTGTCATGCCCGAACCCGATATTCGCAACATTGCGGTCGCCGCCGGGCGCGATGCCATGAATGGCCCGGCGATTATCTTCAACGACATTAAGGGTTATCCTGGCAAAAGCATGGTGCTGGGGGTACACGGGAGCTTTACTAATCTGGCGCTGCTGCTCGGTCACCCCAAGGGCACCACCATTAAGGAACTGTTCTACGACATCATTTCCCGCTGGGGTGCCGACAAGCCGTTGCTCAAACGCATTGCAGCGGACAAAGCCCCGGTGCACGAAAACCGCATCGACGCCAATTTTAATTTATACGATGTGCTACCCCTGTATCGTATCAACGAGTACGACGGCGGCTTTTATATCGGCAAGGCCAATGTGGTGAGCCGCGACCCCCACGACCCGGATAACTTCGGCAAGCAAAACGTCGGCATTTATCGCATTCAGCCCCAGGGCAAGGATATCTTTACCCTGCTGTCGGTGCCCGCCCACGATATGGGTCGTATGATTATCGCCGCGGAACGGGATGATAAACCGCTAAAAATCGCGGTGATGCTGGGCAACCATCCCGCCATGTGTATGTTTGCCGCTACCCCCATTGGCTATGAGGAATCTGAATTTGCCTATGCCTCGCAGATGATGGGCGCGCCCCTGCGCCTGACGGAATCCGGTAACGGCATGGATATTCTCGCGGACACAGAAATGGTCATCGAGGCGGAATTGATTCACGGCTCGCGGCAGTACGAGGGACCCTTTGGCGAATTTCCCGGTAGCTACAGCGGCGTGCGTATGGCACCCCAGTTCCGCGTCACCGGAATTTCCCATCGCAACAACCCGATTTTTGAAAACATTTATATCGGCAAGGGCTGGACCGAACACGACACCCTGATCGGCCTGAATACCTCGGCGCCCATCTACGCCAAACTCAAAGAAGACTT
The DNA here is from genome assembly GCA_041601945.1 of Porticoccaceae bacterium. Lineage (GTDB taxonomy): Bacteria > Pseudomonadota > Gammaproteobacteria > Pseudomonadales > Porticoccaceae > JBFJKD01. Next base: position 13,204 of record JBFIHG010000033.1, read on the forward strand.
TCCCGAAGTGGAAGCGGTTAACGCCCTCTATCAACACGGGCTGACCGGTATTATTTCCGTGAAGAACCGCTTTTCAGGTTTCGCCAAGTCCGTGGCCATGCGTGCCCTCGGCACTCCCCACGGACTGATGTACCTGAAAAATCTGATTATGGTAGACGACGATGTCGATCCCTTTGATCTGAACCAGGTAATGTGGGCACTATCGACCCGCACCCGCGCCGACGATATTATTGTGGTGCCCAACATGCCCATGATTATTATTGACCCGGCAGCGGAAGTACCCGGCAAGGGCCATCGCCTGATTATCGACGCCACCAGTTTTATGCCCCCCGACAAAGTCGGCGCCGACGCCAAAATTGTTACGCCGCCCAGCGGACCGAAAATCGACGAACTGGCAAAAATTATTCAGGCTTTGCAGCAACAGCAAGGAGGTCAGTCATGAGCTTTTGCCCGCGCTGCCAATCTGAACAAGATGCCTGCCGCGTAGAACACGAAGGTCGCGACGCACAGAACCAACTGGTGTGGACCGTTTTCTATTGCACCCGTTGCTCGTTTACCTGGCGCGATAGCGAACCGGAGGAGTCCATTGTGTACGCCAAACGGGATCCTTTTTCGCGCATCAACATGGACAAAAAATACCCCGTCGTCATGCCACCACCCAGTCGTGACTAACGACCAATACAAAAACTGTTATCGGGATCGATACCTTTATGAATACCGTTGTCAACGAAATCAGTAAATTGCTCGGCGCAGAGAATGTCATTGCCGCTTCGGCAGAACGGGCTGCACCCTATCGAGAAAAAATTGAACGCATGCGTCGCGCGGTTAGCTACGACAAGGAAGCGCGGGAAATTATTGCCGTTGTGACACCTGGGAGTGCCGAGGAACTGCAGGGTATTCTCAAACTGGTGGATGGCAAACCCGTCAAGCTCTGGACTATGCCGAACGCTGGCGGACTCGGTACAACACCGCCCCCGGAGTCTGGCGATATTGTGATGCTCGACCTCATGCGCATGAACAAGATTCTCGAGGTGAATACCCCGGCCGCCTACGCCCTGGTAGAACCGGGCGTTACCTATGCACAACTGCAAAAATATTTAGCCGACAACAAAATCCCGTTCTGGGTGGATGTGGATAAAAACAGCAGCCATTCCATCGCCGACAGCATCGGCGCGCGGGAGTTCGGCTACACCCCCTACGGCGACCACCTGTTGATGCAGTGCGGCATGGAAGTGCTGCTGGCAAACGGCACCCTGGTGCGTACCGGCATGGGTGCCATGCCGGGCAGCGACACCTGGCAGCTGTTCAAATACGGTTACGGTCCCTACGTGGACGGTCTGTTCACCCAGTCCAATCTCGGTATCATTACCAAAATTGGCCTGTGGTTAATGCCTGCCCCGCCAGTCTACACACCGTTCACCATCCAGCTGGCCCACCCGGAAGCATTGGCCGCAACCGTCGACGCGCTACACTTTCTGCGCGTGAACATGTTGATTCCCAACACCATCGTTATCAGCGATGCCCGCCAGGAAGCGATTAATTTTGGCGGCGAGCCAGTCGACACGCAGTTGGCCCCGCAGGATCTGGCCAGTAAACACCATATCGGCACCTGGAATGTATACGCCGCGCTGTACGGCATACAAGGTAACGTTGACGTAGTGTGGGGGGCGGTACAGGGCGCCATTGACGCGATCCCGGGGGCGGAGCTGAAAACCGCAGCGGACATGGGGGACAATCCAGTCTGGAATGGCCGCGAACAGGCCATGCGCGGACAGGTCAACGCAACTCCAGCGCCCGCCGATTTCGGACAGGTACGCCTTACGCTCGGTGCGGCCATCGAAGGCAGTGACGCAACGGGCCTGAGCAACGCCGTGCAGGCCATTGCCGATAAACAGGGTGTCAGCGCGTTTACTGAATTTGCCATTACCTGGCGCACCATGTTGGCTCGCGTCAGCGTGCCTTACCTGCAGAGTGATGCGGACAGCCTGGAAAAAGCCAGGGAATGCGCGCGCGCCATACTGACCGAACTGGCGGAACAGGGCTACGGCGCAACCCATGCCGACTCCGATATATTGCTGGAAGCCACCAGGTCTTTCACCCACGCCGGCATTGTCGACCTGCAACAACGGGTAAAGACCGCGCTCGATCCCAACGCGGTTTTTGGTTAGTACCTGTACGCCAGTTAGCCAGTGGTGTTTAACACTGCCAACTGCTCATAGCTCCCTGGTTAATGGCCGTCGGGGAAATTTTGATTATTTTAACGAACAATAATTTTCATTATTGACCGGCCTTCAAAGCGCACCGTTGCGTTTATGACAGTTTGGTTTTCCTTGCCGTTTTGTTAACTGTGGGTGACTCACTATGCATAACAAAACAACTCCTCCACCGGGCGCTGATAACAACAGCGATGTACCGCAGGCGGATCATATTGTACGTCGTCAACGGGGGCTGGGAGTTATTAAAACACTCACCGCCACGGATAATTCGGAAGCCTTTGCCCGGAAACTAGAGGCCGATAACGGTGCACTAGGGTCCTTTGTTCTCGATTTTGTGATGGGTGATCTCTGGAGTCGCGACCAGCTAAGCCGGCGCGATAGAAATTTGATCGTATTGGCGATACTTGGCGCTCTGCATCAAACCAACCAGCTCGCCAACTTTGTGCGGGCCGGGATAAACCACGGACTGACGCCAGAAGAAATACGCGAAGTAATGATTCATCTCAGCGCCTACGCGGGCTTTCCCCGAGCGTTGGACGCTATGGCCGAGACCAATCGGCAGTTGACCGCACTGGGTCACGCGCCGGATGCGGAAGGCTTGCCAGGGTCAGAACGGTTGAGCAATGCACAACGTCGCGCCCGCGGCGCGGAAGTGATGGGCCGCCTGTCCGGCAACGACGCAGCCGATCCCGACGAAGTATTAAACGCTCTAGCGGGAAAACTCGGCCCCATTGGTGCGTACGGCATCGACTTTGTATTTGGTGAAGTGTGGGCGCGCCCACAATTATCGCGTCGCGACCGTAGCCTGATTGTGATCTCGATCCTCACCGCGCTGGGTTGCACGGAAGAACTGGATATTCACATACCTGCCGCGGCGCGCCACGGGTTGACCAAAATCGAACTGGAAGAACTTATGCTCACCGCGCTCGCTTACGCAGGTGCGCCACGGGCAGTGGAGGGTATGCGCAAAGTCGTGGAGCACGCCGAATAGGACTGCAATTCGCAAACTGTTTTTGCAAATCGTTTTCTAACTGAACAAGTTAATCGTACTGCCTGGCACCGCCGCATACCTTTGGTGCAATTATTCCGCGGGGGTACCTAGCCCCTTGTGGAACTCCTCCTTGGTGTTGGAGCGCGGAAAGGGTTCGGAAGGTTCGGGCACGTCCAGAAACTCACATAACGGCGCCCAGCCTTGCTTAACTTCGTAAACTAAAAGGTTTTCCGGAGCGACTACCCGCTGCACTTCCGCATTGTGCCGGTTATACACATCGATGCAGTGTTGTCGATCCTGCAACTTACGCTGAAACACACGATCGACGATGATAGTTTTAGCCAGCACAATTTGCGCCACCGTCACAGCGGGAGTGCCTTCGGGTAATTGAGGTTCAGTCGCTCCGTTGGGGAACGCCGCGCCGATCGCCGTAAATATGGTTTCAACAATACTGTCGTACCAGGCATCCGGGTCACGCACGCTAAGCAATACCCTGGCCCGCGGATAGTATTCGACCAGCTCGCGCCAAAAGTAGGCACAGGGCCAATCCACAACCGAACGATAACCCGCGAGAAAAGTTGGCCAGTCGGGGGATTCTTCACCCCGGGCTAACCGTGTCCAGGTCTCCGCGTGACCGGGATGAGCAAACACATCCCGCATGTGGTAGCAATTGGCAAAGCCCAGTTGTTGTAGCGCAAACTTTAACGACAGCGTACCAGTACGACCAAAACCGGCGCCGATCACTTCTATGGCCATATGAATCCTCCTCGCAACGACAACACCGGATACCAGCGAGCATTACATACACCCACCGCTACTACGCATTGCCCTGGCGGTTTGACAGTCAGTAGCGAACGATATACTGCTCCAGTATATTACGATCCTTAGCGTCTAGTGAACAGACGTAACACGGACTACCCTGATTTACGCTAGGGAGAAAACAGCATGGACTATCAGAAAATTAAACTGTACCACTATCCGGCGACGCGCAGTGCGCGGGTCAAGTGGGCGTTGCACGAAACCGTTGGCGACGACTTTGAAGTGGAAGTTGTGCCCCTGTACGAGGGCGCGCAGTACGACGAAAATTATTTACACAAAAATCCCAATCACAGTGTCCCCACACTTGAAATAACATTTTCTGACGGCTCGCACAGGTACATGGCCGAAAGCGGGGCTATGGTGGCGATGCTGGCGGATGCGTTCCCGGACAAACAACTGGCACCACCGGCTAACGCGCTGTCGTTGGCGCGCGCGGATTATTTACAGATGTTGTATTTTGGGGCTTCGTGGATGGATATGATGCTGTGGCAAATCCGCATTCACGAACACGTTTTGCCCACGCCCGAGCGGGATGCACGCACCATCGCTCGCTACCGAAGCAAATTTATTGATGAAGTCGAACCGCAACTCGTAGCGCGTCTCGCGAAATCCAAATATATATGTGGCGACAAGTTTTCCGCTGCGGACTGCATTATTGGTCACAATGTCACCTGGGCGCGGGCCTACGGCCTGTGTCAAAACGCGATTTTCGGCGCCTATTTGTCGCGACTATCGAAGCGTCCGGCATTTATTAGCGCCTTCGCGGATGTCGATCAATTTCAACTGGCCGTGCCGGACGGCAAATCTCTCGTTACAAAATTTACGGGCTAAGCAGGTTCTGGCAACGATTAATCTTCAGCTTGCTCGGATTCGTGCGCCATAAATTCTTTATCGGAGACAAACCGAAAGGCCATGCAATCACTGTTCTTACCGATAATCATGGACGGATCGACACGCAGGCAGCTGCCCGAGTACACGCCTGCAGCGGTGAACGTGCACACCTGCACGTAGTATCCATTCACAAAAGGTAATGGAAATAATTGCTGGTAGATCTGATCCTGGGACCCAAATCCGCCCCCGGTCGCTTCAATAACGCCCTCGCTCTCGTCCACCAACTGAATGTTTTCACCGCAACGCCCCACGATGGGCTTGCTGACATAGCCACTGGCAAGCAGGTCATCGTTAAGCTCGAAGTCGGTGTTGAGTAGCAGTGGATGGTTGGGAAATAACGACCAGAGCACGGGCAAAATCGCCTTGTTGCTCGGTATCAGCGTCCATAGCGGTTCAAATACCATCACCTTGTCCCGCAACAACACATCCGATAAGCGCGGCGTGCGACCTTCTATCCAGTGTGGCTCGTAGGTCTGACGAGCCAGTTCATCGGCCTCACATTCTGCGCGCAGCTGATCGAGGGCCGTTTCCCACGACCAGGTTTTCCACACCCAACTGACTTGCTCACCTTCGGCGTCCAGAATATTGCCCGACGCATCCCACACCAGCCCTTCGAGACCGGTAACGATGCGACAGCGGATGCCGGCCGCTCTGAGGGTCTCCTTCATAAATAAGGCGTGATATTTTTCTTCCGCATCATCGTCGCGCAAAATATGCAGTAAGCCATCGGCATTGCTGTTGCGCCACGCCTGCACCAGATCGCCAAATAATTCGCGCCCCGCATCATCGCCCTCGTCGGCGCCGAAATGCCGCGCCCACTTGCCCTGAATCTTGCCGCACTCCATAAAACAGGACGCCGAATCACAGTTGTACTCGTACACCTTCAGCCCCTGGTCGGTCATGGCGAAATCGAAACGACTGGTAATCAGTTGATTGAGACGGTTATCCCAGGATTGCCGTATTTTTGGCAAAATAGCCCGTGGCAAATTAAATTTTTCTAATAGCTCAGGGCGTTCCAGCACGTAATCTGTGGCGTGCATAAACAGGCCATGCAGATCATTGGTGGCGCGCTCCAGCTCCCGCTGCGCCGTTGCGGAGGCGACGTAATAGCGGTACTGGTCCGCCTCCACGCTGGTGAGTTTATGGCCCCCCATCATCTCCACATAAGCGAGCTCGTCCTCGTTGGCCACATTGAGCCAGGTTTTTTCCGCCTGCCCGTGCTGCGCTACCACGCGACTTTGCAGAGCGAACAGTTTACCCTCGACGTTAGCGCTCGGTTCGGCAAATTCGACAGCCTCCGTTTGTGTGACCCAACCGAGAATCGTGGCGTCACTGTAGGAACACTCCAGCCAGTAATCGCCATCTCCGGTTACCTTGGCGCGCAGCTCGCGGCTGTAGGACTGGCCCGCTGGCCACACAACATGTCCAACGTTTTGTTCGGCAATGCGCAGGCGGTCTGCAAAGACTTCGGTAATCACCGCGACGTGTCCCGTGTGGTGAAATTCACCCCCTTCTTCCCATATCAGTAAACTGCCGGGCTGCGGATGCCCCCGCGAACCGTTGCGAAATGCCTGCAGTGGCAAGCGGGTGTTAGTGGCCAACTCCCGCACTGAGCGCAACGCAAAAATGTCGTAGGCCATTGCCACGTCGTCAAAAATGTACCCTTTGTTGATGTACATCCAGCGCCGGGCAAATTCCACGCATTGCCATTTGTAACCCATGTAAATGCCATCGACGTAGTTGCGAAACGAGCTGCGCCGGGGATAATCCTGGTCGGACGCGGAATCGTAATCCGAAGAATAAACAGCCACACCACCGGGTGCGTAGCCCAGCAGGGTGCCAAATGGCGCGCGGGGGGATGCGATAGTTTTCGACAAACGGGTTAACCTCTAACCAACTACAACGACCATGATAACTGCCCGGCCACATTTATAAAAATGGCTTTTTTTTCACAACACCGAAATTATTGGGACGTTACTTATACTCGGGGATACCGATGCTCAGCTACCACCATTTTTCCATTCGACAGACGAACCGAGGTGCAACACGGACTGTAAAACCTTTGCGTGATGTGCGACGCGGCCAGGAATTCCATTTTCCGACCGCAACATCGTCCTGCGCATAAAATCAACAGTCGCGTTTTTTACGCTCCGAGCACGCGGATTTATTGTGCAGATTTTTCGACTCTGGCTTTGGGTTTTACCAACCAGGCGGCCATGGCGGGCATCAGGAATATCGCGCCCAACATGTTCACAAAAAACATATAGGCAAGCAGGATACCCATGTCGGACTGGAACTTGAGATCCGACCACCACCAGGTGGCGACACCAACACTCATGGTTACCGACGTAAAGATCACCGCCATACCCACATCTTTAAGGGAGTGGTAATAGGACTCTACCAAGGACGTACCCTCATCGAGATGGGCCTTCATTCTGGCGAACAGATAAATACCATAGTCCACGCCGACACCGACACCCAGAGCGAGTACCGGCAGGGTGGATATTTTCAGACCAATACCCAGATGCACCATCACCGCGTTGGCAAAGTAAGCGACCAGTCCCAGCGGCACCACGATACATAGCGCCGCGCGCAGGGACATAAACGTCAGATAACAAAACAAACCCACTGCGCTAAACAAAATCAGCGAGATTTTCAGCTGTGCGCCCGCCACCATTTCGTTGGTTGCCGCCATGATGCCGCCATTCCCCATACCCAGCAGAAACTCTACATCCGGATTGGTGTTGCTGGCATTAAACGCTTTAACCGCGTCAGTGACCGTTTGTAGCGTGTCGGCTTTGTGGTCGCCGGTATAAATCGTGACGGGCATGGTGCTACAGTCGTTGGAAAATAACGCTTGCGAAAACTCCACCCGGTAAATATTGGCAGAAATCATCTGCGAATTGCGCGGAATGCCAAAAAATTTCGGGTTGGCTTCATAGTTACCAATGTTGCGCTCGCGAATCACTTGCGACAGGGCTTTCACAGACCTTACGCCGGGCACATTTTCCATTGCCCAGACAAAATCGTCGATAGTACGCATCACACCAAAGTCGACACAAACTTCTTCGCGATTGCCTTTGGCAAGCACAATGATCTCGTCGAGACCGACATTAAACTTCGCATCGATGGTGCGAATATCCTGATTATACAGGGCGTCCGGCCAGAACTCCGGCGCACCGGTTTCGGCATCGCCCACCACCAGCTGTCCTTCCATACGATAGCCGTAAACGGCCATAACCACACCGACACCCAGAATCACTACGGCCTTGCGCGGCGTCGCCATAGTCGACAACCATTTCCAGAAAGGGTGATCAAGCCCGCTCACCGCCCGTTCGGCTCTGGCAACTTCCCGCGCATTCAACGTGGTATAAGACAGCAAGATCGGCAGCATAAGTTTGTTGGTAACCAGCATCACCGCCACGCCGATACTGGCGGTAATACCCAGCTCCTGAATGATCGGAATGTCGATTAACATAATCACCGCAAAACCGACGGCATCCGATATCAGCGCCGTGGCGCCGGGAATAAACAGTTTATAAAAAGCCGAACGGGCCGCATCGACGGGGCTCTGTCCCTCCACGACGCCAACCCGCCATACATTGGTCATTTGCACCGCGTGACTCACGCCAATGGCGAGGATTAAAAACGGCACCAAAATCGACAGCGGATCAATACCGAAGCCGAGCAACTTGACCAGGCCCAGCTGCCACAATACCGCTACCAGTGCGGTGGAAATAGCCGCTAACGCCAGCTTCCAGGAACCCGCAAAAAAGATCAGGAATAAAATGGTGATCAGTAGCGCGATGCCAAAAAACAGGATAACGCCCTCGGCTCCGTCGATGATGTCGCCGATAAATGGCGCAAAACCGATAATGCGAATATCGATATGCTCAGAGGTGTAACGGACCCGCAAATCTTCGAGCATGGTCGCAAATTGCTCGTAATCGATATGCTCGCCGGTAACTGGATCGTATTCCACCAGGTCGGCAACAACCAGGGCACCGGAAAAATCGGTTGCCACGGTTTTACCAATTTCACTGGACTTAAACAGATTGCCCTTAACCCGCTCAATGTCCTCCATGGTGGGCGTAAAATCTGCCGGCACGATACGCGAACCGGTAAAGCCCTCCTCGCTGACGGCCACGTAATTTACATTGGGAGTGAACAACGACGTCACGGTGCGCGCGTCTACCCCCTCCATCACCAGAACTTCGGCGGTGACTTGATCCAAAATTTGAAAAAATTCTGGATTAAACATATCGCCGCGTTTGTCTTCTATAAAAACCGTGACCCGATTAGCGCCACCGAACTCAGCGCGAAAATCCAGGTAGGTGGCCATATAGGGATGGGTCAGGGGCAGGCTTTTGTCAAACCCTGGCGACAGGCGCTGATTGAGGCCCTGGTAACCGAGCAGCACTGTTATGACTGCCACCAGAATCAAAATCGGCAGGCGGTACCGCAGCAAAAAATTGGCAGTGGAATCGGAAATGGTGTGCAGAAAGCCCGCGTGCTGTTGTGCGTGTTCCATATAAAGCTCTACTTAATCGTTGACGATAGCGTCATCGGTTGACGCAAATAATTCGTTGACCGGCAGGCGTTCGATACCGCCGCGCATGCTCGCTAGATATACGTAGCGGGCGTCCTCGGCGATGGCCGTAATATCCACCCGGTTGGGTCGTTGCCGGTTGTGCAAAACAGTGCCATCCGCGCCAACCTCAAGCACGATGCCGCCGCGCCCCACCATTACCACGTTCCCGCTAGCGGGTGCGGTAGTTGCCGCAAGTAAAAATTGGTCGCTGTTTGTGGCAACTTCTCGCCATTGTTCTAGCTCATTCTCAGCAGGCACTAAATCCAGTTGATACGCTTTACCACTCATGCCGTACAGCAGAAACTGACCCGCAAGTTCGGTCACCCCAAAAAATGTGCCAGGATATGGTGATTCGACCACACGCCATGTAGCTTGCCCGGCGGAGCGTGCAAACACGCCGCCGCGCTCGGCGGCAATCACTGCACTGCCGTCGGGTAATTCATGGAAGGCGAATAAATGATTCTGATACCATTCTTCGACGGACAGCACCTCCAGTGACCAGTTCTCGCCACCGTCGCTAGTACTCCACAACTCGCCGTCGGTGCCCAGCACCACACCCCGGTTGGCATTTTTGAACCAGACATTCAGGTAATAGCGCTCTTCTTCGGGCTTGTAACGAACCACCTGCCAGCTTTCCCCACCATCCAGGGTTTTGAGAATGGTGGATTCGTGGCCCACAGCCCAACCGGTAAGAGCGTCGGTAAACGTCAACGCTGTCAGCGTTGCATCCACCGGGGACGGTATTTGCCGCCAACTCTCTCCCTGATCATCGGAGCGCAAAATAATGCCGCGCTCCCCCACCGCCATGACGCTATCCTGATTAATTGCGATATCCAGAAATACGGCCCGGGTAGCAAGGGGTACAATTTTGGCGGGTCTTGGCGCCTCGCTGGCTTGCGCCAGAGCGGCGAACAGTTGGCTAACAAAAAGTATGCCGATAATTACTGCGGATAATCTCATAAGAGAATCACATACCCTTTAACTTGTGAATAGTGTAGACAGTATTCGGGCGGCAAATGCCGCCCGAATGGTACTGCTGACAATTTAAACGACAGCGCAAACAATTAACCTAGCGCTGACCGAATTTACGCAAACCCTGAGGCGTAAAAATGTCCAGGTTGTAGGGTAGATCTTTCATGTCTGAAAACATCACCAACGGCTTACCGGCATGCTCGTTTTTCACCTGGGTAAACCAGTACGGGAATGTGGTGTAGCGCCCGTTGATCAGGTCGATCTGGCTATCACCGTAGGCGTTAAACACATTGGCGCCGTAGTACTGGATATTGTACTGCTCACCCACGCGCCACAGACGATCCTTGGCATCGTAGGCTTCGAAGCCAAGCCCTATCCAACTGTCTTCGTCAAAATAGGCGGTATGACGTTTGTACAGATGGCGCATACCCGGCTTGAGAATACTGTCCATGACCCACACCCGATGCAGCTCGTAGCGAATCAGATCCTGATTGATGTGCTTCTTACCGAATATATCATCGGAAGTGACATCTTCCTGGGCCAACTTATAGGTGTTGTAGGGCACGTATTTTTCCACGGGGCCAGTGATGGTGTAATCGTGGCGTACTTCACGGCCGCCAAACCACCACATCCAGCGGCTGGTTACCGTGCGCTGGCCGTCGGAACCAAACGAGGGGCTATCGTGAAAACCAATTTCCGGTGCCTTGCGCACGCGGCGCTGGCCAGGAATATAGAGAGACACCTGGAAATCCACGTTCTGGGCGTAGTTACAGCCACCGAATACCAGCCCGGATGAGCGCGGCGGTTGCTGAATTTGCCAGGAGTCACACAGCATGGCGCCACCATCGCGCTTATACCAGTCGCTGTCGCCCAGTTCGCCGGGCTTCGCCCACCAGGTCCACAGCAGGCGGTTTTCGATAATTACATCGGTGCGATTACCCTGGGTGTCGATAAGGGCGCCGTTAGCAAACCCGTGTTGGCCCATACCCTGCCATCCGAGGAAGTGGTTCCACCCGGCTTCATAGGCATTTTTCGGGCGTGGAAACGGCAAACCACCTCCGGGAATCTGATCCGCCAGACACACAATACCCTTCTCTTGACTATCCGGGCACAGCTTGATCGCCTTAGCCTGTTTCAGGGTCTGCTCATACACCCATTTATCGGCCACCGCGGTACGATGGGTGGGATAAATGTGCATACGAAACGTTTCGGGATACTGCTTGAACATACCGACCTGACCCGCTGTCAGCTTATCCATATGCTGGGTGTAATTCTGGGCAGTGATGGTAAACAGGGGTTTTTCGTCGGCAAAGGGATCGGGCCAGGTGCCTTCTACACGCCCGGCGGGCACTGGTATGGGCGTGCCCGACCAGGCGGGAATGGTACCCTCGGCGTTGCCCGCGCGCAGAGCGCCGGTGGCCGTGTATGTAGTCCCCTCCAGACCGATTTCAGCCAGCTCCGCGTCCGTCATGGCCGCCAGTGCCGGCAAGGCCAGCGCGGCCAGCCCGACGACAGTGCCGACCAGTAGTTTTTTTGCTAAGAATACAGCTTTCATAATTATGCTCCCACTCTCGAATTCGTTATTGGTTCAGGCTGTGCAGCAATTAGAACGATGTGCTAACGCTAATGGCCACAAAGTCCCGATCAGTGGTGCCGTTTAAACGACCCCTTGCCGCGTTGCGCTCAGAGGCTTGGCCATAAAACTGTGTCCAGCTAATACCTGCTTTATAGCGCCCACCCTGGTAGCTCGAATCAACCCCAACCGTCAGCGCCTGGCGATCCTCTATAAACAGCTTGCCACCACCGATTTCCTGGGAGACCCCATCGACGTCCCATTTCCAGGCCACATAGGGGGTCATCTCGAACCGGTCAAACACATTCGCGTAGGTCACATTTTGTAGAATCTGAAAGCCCGAAAAGTTATTGGTTACGGTCCCTTTACCACCAGGTACCACCAGCGGGCCACCAGGAAAAGGAGCGTAAAGTCCAAGGGCATTACCTTCGAAAAGATCCGTTTTATTTGTAGGTAAATTATCAATCCACCCATAAGCCACTTCCGCCAGGGTCATACTGCCGTCCGCACCAATGGCATGTACCACGCCCCAGACCCGCTGAAAAGTAAACTGCACCTGATGGCGATCCACTTCCCCGTAACCTTTTTGGTAGCTGCCCCAGTCGGGCGTCGTAAGAGGGTTTTTCGGTGTACTGTTAACCAATGGCGCAGTCAACTGTATTGGCGCGCCATTACGAAAGGAATATTCACCGCCGATAGCCCAACCGCCGATATTGGTATTAAAGGACACGCCGTAGCGCTCAATATTTTCCGCATAATCAAGGAAATAGTGGCCACTACCTTTGTAACCAGAAAAGGCCGGAGAGTGGTCATGCAGGTTCTGGTAATAAAACCCTATCTCGGAGCCATTAAACACCCCGGGCAGAAAACGTCGCAATGCAACGCCATACTGGCCGCCGCTGCTGGCATCGTTATCGCTGACCCGCGTTAACCCACCGCCAAATAAGTCGCAGGGACGGCTATCGTATGTAACACAATTTCCACCAGGTGGTTCGCCCAAAATACCATTGCCATCTTTATCGTGACCGCCCCCAGTGCCGGCACCATCCAGGGTTGTCCAGAAACTGCCCATGGGGTCAATAACTACCGGGTCAAAATCCAGTAGCACAAACCCTTCCAGGGTCCAGTTTTCCAGGAAGTTATAGGTGGCGTAAATTGCATCGGTGCCGACAAATGCGTCTTTTAACTCCCGACCCGGCGAACGCAGGCTGCTCAGGTTTACGGTATTAATATCATTCAGGGAGCCCTGAATAAAGGTGTTCTCACCCCAGCTAATCACCTGTTTACCGATGCGTATCATTAATTGCTGGTCGTCGCCGAAGTAACCGTACACATAGGCGTCGGTCAGATTTTCCTGGCTCTCCAGCTCTTCCTTGGCTTCGCCGCGCAACTTGGCATCATTGCCCTCGAAGTCGAAAAAGGCGTTGCCACGCACCAGCGCCCCGTAGTTGTTGCCCCACTCCAGCGCTAGTGTCACCGACGCGCGCACCTGGTTACTGAAGATGTCGCCGCGGTCGGGGTACAGCGCCCGGTTACCGTAGGCACCGCTATTATCGGTTGCCGCGTCGTCGGTGCGAAACTGCAGCCCGTAGGTCAAGTCGGTATCCAGCGCGCCGGAAAGATCGCCGTTTCTGAAGTTAAATGCATGTACTGCCGCCAGCGGCGCACAGGCGAGAATGAAACCAAGACAGGTGGTTGTAATTGATCGAGCGGAGATGTATTTCATCTCTTCCTCCCCCTTTAATGTTATTTCTAATGGTTATGACAGATATATCAATTTACGCTGTGCACTGTACCGTAATTAATAATCATTCTAAAGAAACTAAATTGCATAAGTAGTTTAACTACACATAACTTAATTAACTAAACACTTAATAACTATGGTACATTTTCACTGGACAGGATGCTCATTACTGATGTTACCTCGAATGGCCGTGTGCTGACGACGGGACAACTATCATCCTGAGTCAAGCGCTTTATATGCCCCCAACTTTACCAATAAACTACTATGCCGAGCTCCGCACCTACCCCTTCTAATTCTGTCTGGACACCGCTGTCTTACCCTGTCTACCGGGTGATGTGGATCGCCATGGTGATCTCCAATATCGGCACCTGGATGAACGAGGTGGGGGTGACCTGGATGATGGCGAGCCTGGCCTCCTCCAACCTGATGATAGCGCTGATCCAGACCGCCGCTACGCTACCCTTTCTACTGGTAGGCTATCCGGCCGGCGCCCTGGGGGACATCGTTAATCGACG
>JBFIHG010000034.1:0-26328 GCA_041601945.1 Porticoccaceae bacterium
ATCACACTGCCATACTTGCGGCGCACATAATTCACGATCGCTTCGTCGAAACGGTCGCCACCAATGCGCACCGAGCCAGAAAAGACCACACCGTTTAGTGACAATATCGCCACCTCCGTGGTGCCGCCGCCGATATCCACCACCATGGAACCGAATGCCTCTTCAACCGGTAAACCAGCACCAATCGCGGCTGCCATCGGCTCCTCAATCAAGTACACCACCCGCGCCCCGGCACTTTCGGTCGACTCTCGAATCGCACGTTTTTCCACTTCCGTGGCCAGGCAGGGAACACACACCAGCACCCGAGGACTGGGCGGAATCAGGCTGTGGGAATGCACCTTCTTGATAAAATACTGCAACATCTTTTCGGTGACCTGAAAATCCGCAATCACCCCGTCCTTGAGCGGGCGGATGGCGCTGATGTTACCCGGGGTACGCCCCAGCATGCGCTTGGCTTCGGCGCCGACCGCTTCCACCATTTTTTGCCCGTGGTGATGGCGAATGGCCACCACCGAGGGTTCATTGAGTACGATACCCTTGTCATGCACATAGATGAGTGTGTTAGCCGTGCCCAGGTCAATGGACAGATCGTTGGAAAACATCCCGCGCAAACGCTTCAACATAATAACGAATATTTCCTCGTAACCGGATATAAAATAGAGTCCAGACAACATGTTAGGCTCGCCTGACCCAACGACCCCGGTGACTCTAGCAACGGCGGGGATTCAGGGCAAGATGTAAATATGGTACCTTACCCGGCTGAAACACGAACGACTGTCAGTGAACCGAAACTATACCATGACCATAGAACGCACAGATATCGAAAAGCTCGCAGAACTGGCGAGAATTGACATTACTGAACAAAATATCACGGCAACCGCCCGCAGCATTTCCGAAATACTCGCGCTGGTGGATCAACTGCAGGCGGCGCATACTGAAAACGTTGAACCCATGGCGCATCCACTGGATGCCACCCAGCGCCTGCGCGCCGATTGCGTCACCGAATCCAATCACCGGGAGGACTTCCTCGCGCTAGCGCCCAGTAGCGAGAACGGTTTGTATCTGGTGCCCCAGGTACTCGACTAATCAGCAGCACCGTTACCGGTTGCACTACAAGCCTCTACATTAGCTTACGAGCCCGCAGGAACTTACAGGCATGCACAACCTCACTCTCGCTGAACTCAGTCTCGGCTTGAACAACAAGGATTTTTCCAGCGTCGAACTTGCACGGTTTTTCCTTGAGCGTATCGCAAAACTGGATAAACGCTACAACAGTTTTATCACAGTCACCCCGGAACTTGCCCTGCAACAGGCACAGGCGGCGGATCGGCGTCGGGCAGGCGGTGCAGTGCCAGCACTTTGTGGCGTGCCCCTCGTACACAAGGATATTTTTTGCACCCAGGGTGTGCGTACCAGCTGTGGATCAAAAATGCTCGACAATTTTATTCCACCCTACGACGCCACAGTGGTTGCTAACTTTGCCGCGGCTGGCGCCGTGGTGCTTGGCAAAAGCAATATGGATGAATTTGCCATGGGTTCGTCCAACGAAACCAGCTACTACGGGCCAGTCAAAAACCCGTGGGATATTAGTTGCGTCCCCGGCGGCTCGTCCGGCGGTTCCGCAGCCGCAGTGGCTGCACGTCTGACCCCCGCAGCCACCGCAACCGATACGGGCGGTTCAATTCGTCAACCTGCCGCGCTGTGTGGGATTACCGGACTCAAGCCAACCTACGGTCGCGTATCCCGCTGGGGCATGATCGCGTTTGCCTCCAGTCTCGATCAGGCAGGGCCCATGGCGCGCAGCGCGCAGGACGCTGCTCTACTACTCAACGTCATGGCCAGTTTTGATCCCAAAGATTCCACCAGCGTCGAGCGGGAAGTTCCCGACTACACAGCAGGAATTAATTCCGATCTCACCGGGCTGACAGTTGGGTTGCCCCGCGAATATTTTGACGCGGGGTTAAATCCCGGTACCGAGCGCGCAGTGCGCGACGCCGTTGCGGAACTGCAGAAACTGGGGGTTACCGTTAAGGACATCAGTCTTCCGCACTCTGCATTGTCGGTGCCCGCGTACTACGTTATCGCCCCCGCGGAGGCATCGGCCAACCTCTCGCGGTTTGACGGTGTACGCTACGGCTACCGCTGCGCAGACCCGGTCGATTTGCGCGACATGTATATGCGCTCCCGAGCGGAAGGTTTTGGCGACGAAGTAAAACGTCGTATTCTGGTTGGCGCCTATTGTCTGTCCGCCGGTTATTACGATGCCTATTATAAAAAAGCACAACAGGCGCGGCGCCTGATTCAACAGGATTTTGTTGCGGCATTTAACGAAGTTGACGTCATAATCGGGCCCACCTGCCCTAACTCGGCTTTTGCCTTTGGCGCCAAGGGCGACAACCCGGTGGCCATGTATCTCGAGGACATATACACCATTGCCACCAACCTGGCAGGGTTGCCGGGCATGTCCATACCCTGCGGACTGGTGGAGAACAAACCTGTTGGTCTGCAAATTATTGGCAATTATTTTGACGAGGCGCGTATGCTCAATATCGCGCATCGGTTACAGCAGGCCACTGACTGGCACCTGCGCACTGCGCCCGGCCTTAACTGCGAAGAGTCCAGTTTATGACTGCAACAGATTGGGAGATCGTCATTGGACTCGAAGTCCACACTCAACTTGCCACACGCAGCAAGATTTTTTCCGGCGCGAGCACCGCATTTGGCGCCGAGCCAAATACACAGGCCTGTGCGATAGATCTTGCCATGCCCGGCACCCTGCCGGTACTGAATGAAGAAGCCCTGCGTATGGCGGTGATGTTCGGCATTGCTGTGGATGCGGAAATAAGCAAAATTTCAACATTTGATCGCAAAAATTATTTTTACCCGGATTTGCCAAAAGGCTACCAAACGACCCAGCTAGAGCGCCCCATCGTTGGTCCCGGACACGTCGATATATCGTGTCCCGACGGCTCCAGCAAGCGCATTCGCATTCATCACGCGCACCTCGAAGAAGACGCCGGGAAATCCCTGCACGAAGACTTTCACGGCATGTCCGGCATTGATCTCAACCGCGCTGGCACACCGTTAATTGAAATTGTTTCAGAACCAGATATGGGCAGCGCCGACGAAGCAGTCGCCTTTGCCAAAAAGCTCCACGGCATCGTTACTTCGCTGGGTATTTGCGATGGCGAAATGTCTCAGGGCTCCATGCGCTTTGACGTTAATATTTCAGTGCGCCGCCCTGGCGCACCGCTGGGCACGCGCACCGAAACCAAAAATCTGAACTCTTTCCGATTCATGGAAAAAGCTATTGCTCTGGAAGTAAAACGGCAGATAGGTGTGCTCGAAGATGGCGGAACCATTACTCAGGAAACTCGCCTGTATGACGGAGACAAAGATATTGCGCGCTCTATGCGCAGCAAAGAAGAGGCCAACGATTACCGCTACTTCCCCTGTCCGGATTTATTGCCAGTGGAAATTGACGAAGCCTATATCGAAGCACTGCGCGTCAGCCTGCCGGAATTGCCCGACGCGCGCAAACAACGTTTTGTGCAACAGTACCAACTCTCGGCCTACGACGCCGACGTACTCGGCAGCGACGCCGGGTTGGCGACATTTTTCGAAACCGCTACCCAGCAATGTGGCGATGCAAAACTTGCGGCGAACTGGATTATGGGCGAGCTCTCCGCAAAGCTAAACAACGCCGATATTAGTATTCGCGAAAGTCGTGTCACACCCCAGGCATTAGCTAATTTAATCGCGCGCATCGTAGATCGCAGCATTTCCAACAACATGGCAAAACAGGTCTTCGAAGCCATGTGGAACGGCGAGGGGGATTGTGACGCCATCATCGCTACCCGGGGTTTAAAACAGGTGTCCGACACCGACGCCATTGCCGCGCTGGTGGATCAGGTAATTGCAGACAGCCCGCAGCAACTTGCCAATTACATCAAAGCCGATGCCAGTAAACGACCGAAAATGCTGGGTTATTTTGTTGGACAGGTTATGAAATTATCAAAGGGCCAGGCCAACCCGCAGCAGGTTAACGATAGCGTATCAAGCAAACTCGACGCATTACTCTGAGGAGCCATTGATGGCGCTCGCAATCGATAAACAAGCTAAAGATAAAAGCAAGGACAAGCAGAAAGTCGTAGGCGAGTCCTTTGGCAACGAGCGCATAAAAGCGTTTCTCGACCTGGTCCCACCGGTCGGCGTCAACGCCGATTACCACGTGCTCGAAAGAGCGTACCGTGGCATGATTGCGGACAATTTCGCCACTTTTTTACAGTATTTCGTTGCCGCCGGTCGCGACATTAACGCGCCAGGGCCAGATGGAAGGCCCCTGCCTGACGTTATTGCACACCATGGTGCAGCTACCAGTTACGTTGCTGCGCTAAAACATGTCCAGGCAACCGTTTCCACTGAATATTATCAGCACCGCAGCCTTTAATTAGATTAGGAAACGCCAGACACCTATCTTCAACAATCGGCTTTTAACGGGAAATATCAATGTCCTCCACAGTCAGTTTCACAGCACACGGGGCCATCGGCCTGATCACTATCAATAACCCACCAGTCAATGCGTTGGGGCAATCAGTGCGTGAGGGCCTCAAGGAGTCCCTCGAACGCGGCCTCGCGGACGACGCAATAAAAGCGATGATACTGATATGTGAAGGCCGCACTTTTATCGCTGGTGCCGATATTCGCGAATTCGGTAAACCCCTCGCTGCACCCGACCTCAACCAGTTACTGGAACAAATGGAAAACGCCAGCAAGCCTGTAGTCGCGGCCATTCACGGTACGGCACTGGGTGGCGGACTGGAAGTCGCGCTGGGTTGCCACTACCGCGTCGCGGTTGCCAGCGCTCGAGTAGGTCTGCCCGAAGTGCATCTCGGATTACTGCCCGGGGCTGGTGGCACACAACGTCTGCCGCGTCTGATCGGGGTAGAACCCGCGCTCGATATGATCGTGCAGGGCAACCATGTACCGGCGCCACACGCCCTGTCTCTCGGTATTATCGATACAATTATCGAAGGGGATTTGCAGGCCGGCGCTATCACTTATACGGAGAAATTACTCGCCGCAGGTAAAGGGCCGCGCAATATTCGCGATATGCCGCAACCGGTGGCAAAACCGGATTATTTTACGGAATATGCGCAAAGTATCAGTCGAAAAATGCGGGGCTTCAAAGCACCGTTCCATATTATCAAGTCGGTTCAGGCAGCGGTGGAATTGCCGTTTGCCGAAGGTATGCAACGCGAACGGCAATTGTTTATGGAGTTAATGGCATCCAGTGAATCCCTGGCGCAGCGCCACGTTTTTTTCGCCGAGCGCGAAGTTGCGAAAGTACCGGGGCTGGCAAAAGATACGCCCCGGCGGGAAATTAAGCGTGCGGCCGTCATCGGCGCAGGCACCATGGGTGGCGGTATCGCCATGAACTTTGCCAACGCTGGGATTCCGGTCAAATTGCTGGAGTTGAAGCAGGAACTACTCGATAAGGGACTCGCGGTGATTCGTGGCAACTACGAAAATACCGCTAAAAAAGGCCGCATGACGTCCAGCGATGTGGAAAAACGCATGGCGCTGATTGAGCCAACTATTGCCTACGCGGATATTAAGGACGTGGATATTGTTATTGAAGCCGTGTTCGAAAATATGGAAGTTAAAAAAGACGTTTTTAAAATTCTCGATAAAACCTGCAAACCAGGTGCTATTTTAGCTACCAACACTTCAACCCTTAATGTGAATGAAATCGCTGGCGTTACCCAACGGCCCCAGGATGTGATCGGCATGCATTTTTTCAGCCCCGCCAATGTCATGCGATTACTGGAAAATGTGCGCGGTGAGAAAACCGCCGATGATGTCATCGCCACGGTTATGCACCTGTCCTCACGCATTGGTAAAATCGGCGTTCTGGTGGGCGTCTGCGACGGTTTTGTTGGCAACCGCATGCTACACCAGCGCACCCGCGAGTCGGCCTTTCTGGTGGAGGAAGGCGCCACGCCGGAACAGGTAGACAAAGTGTTATTTGACTTCGGATTTCCGATGGGTCCGTTCGCCATGGCGGACATGGCCGGGCTCGACGTGGGCTATAAGGTACGGGAGGAACGGCGTAAAGCGGGCAAGGTCGAAAAACGTGACTCGCTATGGATCGATAAGGTGGTCGAGATGGGTCGCTACGGGCAGAAAACCCGGGCGGGTATTTACCAGTACGCTGATGGTCGCACACCGCTTGCGGACCCTGAAGTGGCCAAAGTAATTGCGCAGTGCGCCGCCCAGGCCGGAATCGAACAGCGGAAAATTTCCGATCAGGAAATCCTCGAACGTTGCCTTTATCCCATGATAAATGAAGGCGCAAAAATACTTGCAGAAGGTATTGCAGCGCGCCCACTGGACATCGATATTATCTGGATAAACGGTTACGGATTCCCGGCCTACAAGGGTGGCCCGATGTTCTGGGCGGATCAAATAGGTTTGCAGAAGATTTGCGACGCGTACGAGAAATACGCAAAACAATGTGGTGATCACTACTGGCAACCAGCACCCCTGCTCGCGCAGCTCGCCAAAGATGGCAGGGGATTTTACGACCGCTAATGAATTAACGGCTTATAGATGGCGCGCAACGCAACACATTGTCGTTGCGTGCTTTTGCAAACGTGTAGGCAACAACGAAGCCCTTACCCTGAATTAATTCATCAATAAATATATATGGGCTATAACAACGGAGGAAAAGTGCCGGGCCTTACACACTTCTTGAGGGGCTTTACATTGATGACCCGGCCCGGGATAAGAGTCTGGGTGCTGATACCACTACTTATCAATACGCTTCTTTTTGTATCCCTGACAGTAATCGCCTGGCAATATTTCGAACATTATCTAGTACGTATGACAGATTGGCTGCCACAGTGGCTGGGCTTTATCACCTGGATTTTATCGGCTCTCTTCGCAATTTTTCTCGCAATTATATACGGATACACTTTTGCTATTGCGGCAAACATTATCTCCGCGCCGCTCTATGGGTTGTTGGCACAAAAAACACAGCTTTTACTTCGGGGCGGCTTAGACAATCAACCGTTGAGCTGGCAAATGGTCAGGGAAATTGCGTGGCGAGCGCTGCTAAGGGAATTACAAAAATTAGGGTATTTTTTGCCCCGGATGGTGGCGGTTTTATTGCTTTGCCTGGCCCTGGCGTTGATACCCTTAGCCAACCTGCTGGCACCCATTATCGCTTTTCTGTGGGGCGCCTGGTCGCTATCCGTGCAATTCCTTGACTACCCTGCGGAAATTGATCAGGTCGCTTTCAGAAAAATGCGCGCAACATTGGCCTGCAAAAGGCGGCTGTGTCTCGTGTTTGGTGGGTTGGTATTACTGGGGACTTCGATACCGGTGATAAATATGCTGGTATTGCCTGCCGCGGTGGTGGGCGCCACCTCACTTTGGTTTGCAGAGTTCGCGGCGCTTAATCGATCTGCCAAAAACCAGGCCTATGGCGACCGTTAACAAGTATGGTCACACCCATTCCAATATCTATAAATCCTGAGGGGGTCGTTCGCAGTCGAGTTTTTTCCCGAGCATTTTTTCAATCGGTTCCAGCAGAAAGGCATCATCCTCGCAAGCAAAGCTGATAGATGTGCCCATTTTTCCAGCACGCCCGGTGCGACCAATTCGATGCACGTAGTCTTCAGGCTCTTCGGGGAGCGTGAAATTTATTACATGACTGATACCATCGATATGAATACCGCGCCCCGCTACATCCGTTGCCACCAGCACTTTAATTCTGCCCGACTTGAAGTCGTCCAGGGTTTTAACGCGCTTGTTCTGAGCAACTTCACCCGACAGCAATCCGCACGCGAAGCCGGCTTTGGCCAGACGCTCCTGCAATCTTCGGCATTGGTCGCGGCGATTCGCAAAAACAATGGCGTTTTCCACCCCGTCGCTGCGTAAAATACTGAGCAACAGGTTGAGTTTGGTACGTGTCTCGGTGATATAGATTTTTTGCGTGACGGAGTCGGTCGCCACCTGTTCAGGTTCTATATCAATATAGGTAGGATTAAACGTCCATTGTTGTACCAGGCTTTCTACTTCCGGCGTAAAGGTGGCCGAAAAAAACAACGTCTGCCGGTGCTCCCTGTCGGGCACCTGACGCACAATGCGGCGAACTTGAGGAATAAACCCCATATCGAGCATGCGGTCCGCTTCGTCAATCACCAACACTTCAACCTGATCGAGATACACATAACCGCTACCGCAAAAATCCAGCAAGCGCCCCGGCGTGGCGACGAGAATATCGCAAAGATTTTCGTGCAGATGACGACGCTGTTTGTCGTAGTCCATGCCACCAACTAATGTATGTACTTTTAGATCGGTGTACTTGGTTAGAGCCCGCGCATCCTCCGCAATCTGCATGACCAGTTCCCGGGTGGGCGCGATAATCAGCGTGCGTGCTTCGCCCGCAAAGCGCTGATCTTCCGCTACCGGATTTTTCAGTAGATCTTCGATTATGGTGATGAGAAACGCGGCGGTTTTGCCAGTGCCAGTTTGCGCCTTGCCCACCACGTCGTGACCGCGCAGAGTGAACGGCAGTGACTCGGCCTGTATGGGCGACGCGTACTGAAAGCCCAAATCCGCAATTGCGTGCATAACTTCGACGGGTAACTCTAGATCGTGAAACCGAAACTTTCCGGGTTGCTCGGGCACCGGAAACTGGTCCAGACTCCACTCCAGGTTATTTTTCTCGTTGCCGATGCTGTTTTTGTCCCGGCCTCGGCCTCGGCTACGCGCTTTCTTCTGGGGCTGGCGGGGTTCCACTAGTTGCTGGTTTTCACTCATAGTATTTTCTGAGGGTACCGCGATTGTTACTTCGCAGACATAAGGGCCGCCGATTATAGCACGTTCCACCAGTGCTCGACGGAACTCGGACTAGCCACGCAGGATCAAGCCGTTGTGTTGCGCCAACACCACCGGGCGAGCCAGTAATCGAGACTGACATAGCGTCCAGCGCCCGTAAACAAAAGGCTCAGCAACATAACAAAGTAGGTGGCGGCAAACTCGATACCGTTGTTCAACACCACGAAGGACCCCTTCTCCGTCAACCACTCGTAGTTGCCGTGCTGCTTCAGTAAAGCACGCGCAGCGCTTACTCGCTTCCCCACCTCGCGACTGTTCTCCAGACTGGCCTCAGCCTCACCAATGCCTGCCATAGCCAGCACCTTGGCAGTACTGGTATCTGGATCACCAGGCGCAATGGCGAACCAACCGTGTTGCCAATGCACAGCACCAGCGGCAACCGCCATGGAGACCATCAACGGCAGCGCAAACCAGCGAACGGCAAAACCGACCAGCAGGGCAATACCACCGATCAATTCAGCAAATGCCGCCAGAAAAACCATTAGCGCAGGAACCGGCAACCCCAGGCCCCACTCTGAGTTTCCGAACCAGGCGACCATATCGTCAAAGTTACTAAACTTATGTAAGCCGGCGGCAATCATGATTGGTGCCAGGTACAAGCGCAGCAACAACGGCGCGATACCGTCCATACATTGCAGTCGATCAAAAACATTGCGGTGCAGGCGAGTGTATTTCGCGACCAGAGTGTGCATAACAAACATCCTTTAGTAGCGTTCAGTGCTGGAGCCTATGGCTGGAAATATTTAATCAACAAACTCCAGTGAATCAACAAACTCCAGTGAATCAACAAACTCCAGTGAATCAACAAACTCCAGTGAATTGTTATTCGAGCAAAAAAATACCGATAACTTGGAACCACAATTTGCAGAAAAATTCCCATCTTTACACCGCAATGCGCTCCCACATTCGGATGCAAGCATCAGTCGATTAGATTCTAAGCGTTTGGGTGGGAATCGGGGCGGGCGACACGTCATGAGCATAATAGTCTTTCAATAACATCGAATGACCGCTGTCCAGGACCACGCGGGCATGGGTTCTATCCAGCTGCCTCGGTTCGTTAACGCCACAGGAATGGGCAATAACGCCTACCTCCTTCACCATGTTGGCAACATACTGACCGACGCGCACGCCCTTGTCCGCCGGGTCCAGCCCGGCCTGTAAATCCGGGTCGTGGGTCGTGACTCCGGTAGGGCAGGTGTTTTTATTACAGCGCAGCGACTGCACACAGCCCAGCGCAAACATAAAGCCTCGGGCAGAGACGACAAAATCAGCCCCCACGCACAACGCCCAGGCCACGGCCATCGGTGTCACCAACTTCCCTGCCGCAATCACTTTGATACGCTCGCGTAGTCCATGACGCGTCAACGTGTCGATCAGACGCGGCAAACTTTCGCGAACGGTCAGCCCCGCGTTATCCATCAGGCTTTGCGGTGCGGCGCCGGAACCGCCGTCGCCGCTATCGATTGTGATGAAATCCGGCGCGCCGTGCTCGGCGCCACGTTGGTGAATCGCCACGCACAGCTGGTCAAAAAAATCAGAACCGCCATCGACTATTTTAAAACCAACAGGTTTACCGGTAAGTTCCCGAATGTACACTATTTTATCCAGCAGCTGTTCCACATTGCGAATATCCGCATGGCCATTGGGACTGTTTGAGTCATTGCCAGCGGGAATACCGCGAATCGCAGCAATTTCCTCAGTGACCTTGATGCCCGGTAATATCCCGCCCTTGCCCGGTTTGGCGCCCTGACTGATTTTAATTTCAAACATTTTGATTTGCTCGATGGCCGCCAGTTTCAGTAGCTTGCCGTCGTCCAGTTCACCGGCCTCGTTGCGCACGCCATATTTAGCCGTACCTATTTGAAATACCAGATCGCAACCGCCTTCCAGATGATAGGGCGCGAGACCACCCTCGCCGGTATTGAGCCAGCACCGACCCATCGCGGCGCCGCGAGACAGCGCGCGCACCGCCGGTTGCGACAGCGCGCCATAGCTCATCGCCGAGACATTAAAAAAACTGGGGGCGTTATAGGGTTTACGACAACCCGAGCCGATGGTCACGCCTACCGTCGTCACCGAATCCGTGTACAGGGTTGGGAAGGGATGACTGGCAAAGAGGATAGTACCCGGCGCCGACAAATTCTGTGTCGAACCAAATGCGATCGTGCTGTCAATATTTTTTGCCGCGCGATAGACCCAGGAACGCTGAGCGCGATTAAACGGCATTTCCTCGCGGTCCATGGAAAAGAAATATGCCCGAAAAAACTCGCCCAAATGTTCAAACCAGTAACGAAAACGTCCTATTACCGGGTAGTTGCGCCGAATGGAATGTTGGGTCTGACGCACATCCGCAATATACATCGCAACAACCGCGATAATCGCCGCGCCGATGGCGACCAGGAAGATTCCTGCGAGAAGGTTGCCCAGGATAATCATTGCAGAAAAACCGTTTTCGGCCATCGCCCGTCTCCTTTGTTTCCTAAACTGGCCGACGCTGGTGAGCATTTCACCTGACGTAGTGAAAGCCCTGCGTCACGCCACAGGAAGCCATCAAACCAGCTCTTTTACGTATACTAACTCATTGCACAGTTCCCCACCCGCCGGGGCAGGCTAAATCACACCATGGTTAACACCGCCGTTGGCGCTGCAACATTCGCAGACGATATAAAACGCCTGCTGCGACTGGCCCTGCCGATCACCGTAGGGCAACTGGCCATTGTGGGCATGAGTGTTACCGACATTATCGTGGCGGGCCGCCTGAGCACGGATGATCTCGCTGGCGTCACGTTGGGCAGCTCGCTGTTCAATCTCGCCATTATGCTGGTGGTGGGCATTATCCTGGCGAACGGCCCGCTGGTGGGCCAGTTGTTTGGCGCCGCTAAATTTGACGATATCCCTCGGCAAATGCACAGCTGTCTATGGCTGGCACTGCCGTTGGGGTTGGCCAGCGTGGTTTTCCTGGCAGTAGCATTAATACTACTCCCCGGGCTGACGCCGTCGCAGAACATCACCACCATATGTAAACAGTACATCTATCCGATGTTGGGCACTGCCCTGTTACTGCCGATCATGCTGGCCATGCGCACCACCTTCGAAGGTTTGGGCAAAGCACGGCCAGCCATGGTGCTTAACATCATTGGGTTTTTCCTGAATATATTACTCGATATCGCCCTGGTTTTTGGTTACTGGGGTTTTCCCGCCCTGGGGGGCGCCGGCTGCGGGTGGGCTACCCTGATCGTCGCCACGATGATCGTGTGCGGTGAGTTCTTCTACGCACGGGTAGCGAGTACCCTGACGTCGTTTCACTTACTGGCACGCTGGCACCCGCCGGATCGCGCCATGATTTGGGAAACACTGAGAGTGGGCATACCTATCGGCGCCACCATGCTCGCCGAAGGTGGCTTCTTTCTGCTGATCCCGTTGTTTATCGTCCATCTGGGCGCCACCGAAATCGGCGGCCACGCCATCGCCCTGTCGTTTGACTGGGTGATGTATATGATCCCCCTGGGCATCGCCCAGGCAATGTCGGTTCTCGCCGCCCACGAACTTGGGCACCGCCAACCAACGGCGGCGCGCAAGCTGTGTCTCGCGGGACTCGCATTGACCGGTGCTATCGCGGTGCTACAAGCCATAACCGTCATCAGCCTGCGCGAGCCCATTGCGAGCCTCTATAGCCCCGATCGCGACGTACAAAAGCTGGCCGCAAACCTGCTGATTTACGCCGCCGGGTTTCGCATCTTCGATGCCATTAATGTCGCCGCCAATGGTGCACTGCGCGGCTACAAAGACACCCGTTTTCCCGCGTTGTTAACGGTGTTTGGTTATTGGGCAATCGGCTTTCCAGTAGGCTACTCCCTGGCTCTGACCAACTGGTGGGGCCCGGCCTGGGGTGTGGAAGGGTTCTGGGCGGGCACGGTTATCGCGCTTGTGTTTATCGCCTTGCTATCAGTCGCCCGCTTTTATAAAACCTCGCGACTGGCGCTTAATCTGGCGCCCAAGCCCGCCGTTAACCAGTCGAACCGCAACTAAATACCCTTGGCAGCCTCTACCGGGTTAGCTATGATCTGCGGCTATCTTTCCACTGTTCGTTGCCGAGATTCAAACCGTGGTTAACAAACGTCGCACACCACGCTCCGCGTTCCTGGCCCTGGCCAGGGTGTTTGATATGGAAACGCAATCGAATATCGGATATGTCGGCGATGTGTCCACGGGCGGCATTATGCTGTTCGCTAATCGCGCCTTTAATCGGGAGGAGCGCAGACTGATATCCATTAACCTGCCCCACCCCCGCAAAGGCGAGGTGACCATCCAGCTTGGCGTACGTGTCGCGTGGCAGGTAAGCACGCAACAACCCGGACAACTATTAATCGGCTGTCAAATTCTCGCGTTGGCCCCAAAGGATAGAGTGGTCCTGTTGCAGGCCGCAAAAACCTACGGCCTTGCCGCCTGACGAATTTTGCGCCAGCAGACGCCAATTCCCGCTTTACTACGCAGCCCCTTGCGGTGTTTGCTAACCATTCGCGACCGTATTACCATGAAGTTCATTAATTATTAGCGTGCCCTGTGTTTATGTCCCCGAGAATTATTATCGGCGCGGCGCTTTTGGCGACCCTGTATATTTCGTTGTCCGCGTGCAGTAACGCGCTACCCCGTTCAGAGCGCACCATGCGTTCCCCGTGGGAATCCTTTGACGAAGCCATGACTGCTTATGAAAAAATCATTCCCTATGAAACCACCAAGGAAGACTTGAAAGCCCTCGGGTATGATCCATACAGTACTCCCAACGTGAAAATTCTTTCCTATCTGGACGTTATTCAGCGTTTTATGCCCAACAACTCCATCAAACAGGAGGATCTTGATCCCGGCGTGGATTTTTGCCTCAAGGCCCGCGAGCGTTGTCTCGCCTACGAAGCCACGCCAGGCAACGCAAAAAGTAAACGGGTCGGCAATGTGGTACTCGACCTGATGACGTTTAAACGAAAAACGGTGGACACCGGCTGGTTCTTTAACGCGTTAATTGTTATGGTCGATGGCGTGGCCGTGTACAAAGTGTGGAGCGGCTCACCCCTGATTAGCGGTGAGGAAACCCGCAAGAATCCTCTCGGCCCGCTACAGGGCGCCGGAGACGCGGTCCTAAAAGCCAGCGGCATCTAACTACCGTTATTTATTTATATTAAGCACCGCGTCGTAACGTGATGAGCGCAACCTGCAACTAACCCGATAATCAACAATCACCCAACCGGAGTATCCCTACTGTGAAATTCATCAACTCATTTGGACCCAACCCCAGAATGGTACGCATGTTTATGGCGGAAAAAGGTATTACGTTGCCCAGCGAAGAAATCGACTTGCTGGCGGGCGAAAACCGTGGCGCAGCCTACGCCGCAAAAAACCCGGGCGCACAGATGCCGGCCCTCGAACTCGACGACGGCACCGTTATCGCCGAAACCACGGTGATCTGCGAATATCTGGAGGAACAACACCCGACGCCAGCACTAATCGGTAGCAACGCCAAGGAACGCGCCAACGCCCGTATGTGGCAACGTCGCGTAGAACTTAACATCACTGAAAATATCTACAACGGTTTTCGCTATTCGGAAGGCTACGAATTGTTCAAGGACCGCATGTTCTGCATTCCGGAAGCGGCAGACGGGCTTAAAGCCAAAGCCAAAGGCCAAATGGAATGGCTGGACGGATTAATGGCTGGCCGCGATTTTGTCGGCGGCGACAGCGTCAGTATCGCCGATCTTATTCTGTACTGTTGCCTGGACTTCGCACAGGGCGTGGGACAACCAATACCTGCGAATTTGAAAAACCTGACGGCCTGGTTTGAACGCATGGGCCAGCGACCCAGTGCGCAGGCCAGCTTGCACCCGGCCGCCCAACAGGTGGGCATGCGCGGTTAAATCAAAACAGATGCAAGGTCGGGGCCGGTGCATCAGCCCCGCGTACTTCTAACCAACCACACGCACCCTTCAACCCGGTATGTGCGTTACTGGCAAAAAAATTAATCCGTGGACGAGCGCGGGCGGACGCCTTTTTTAAAGGCACCCCCGCGTTACTCGCTCCACGCCCGCCAGATCCGTCGCAGTGGCTATATCGCGGTAACCGCCCATACGCAATAACTCCCTTACCGTCGGACTCTGGTCAAACCCGTGTTCGATTAACAGCCAACCGCCGGTCACTAACCAGTTTCGGGTCGTATCAATAATGTGTCGAATAGCGGCGTAACCGTTGTCGTCAGCCACCAGCGCGGATCTCGGTTCAAACCGCACATCCCCCTCGTGCAAGTGGCTGTCAGTGACCGGAATGTAAGGGGGATTACTCACCACAACGTCAAACAACTGCGCGGGAATACTCGCGAACCAGTTGCTTTCAAAAAAAGCAGCGTTATTGAGCCCCAGATGGCGACGGTTTTGCTCCGCCAGTTTTACGGCATCTTCTACTTTGTCGACACCGGTCACCCGCCAGCGGGGCCGTTCGTGTGCTAGCGCTAACGCAATCGCGCCGCAGCCGGCACCCAGATCAAGTACCGAGGCTGTTTCAGGCAGCGGTAAATCGAGAGTGAGCTGTACCAATAATTCGGTTTCCGGGCGCGGAATCAGCGTGCTGGTATTGACCTGTAAAGGCAGCGACCAGAATTCTTTCACCCCCGTCAGGTGGGCAACCGGTTCGCCTTGCTGGCGCCGGTGCAGCAGGGCCTGAAATCGACCCCGTTGCACATTGTCTACGGTGCGCTCCGGCCAGGCATACAGATAGCTGCGCGGCTGGTTTAACACGTGGCACAACAGCACTTCGACATCGAGGCGCGGCGAGTCGCTCGCGCCTTCCAGCGCGGCACTGGCGCGCAATAGATCAGCGATAGTCGACACGGCTGGCGGCGTAATCCGAGATTCTTAACGCAATAATGAACACCCGCGTCATGCCCCCATGGCGGCCAGCTGCTCGGTCTGGTATTCATTGATCAAGGGCTGAATCACTTCGTCCAGATGACCTTCGAGAATGTACTCGAGCTTGTACAGGGTGAGATTGATACGGTGATCCGTGAGCCGGCCCTGGGGGAAATTATAGGTGCGAATGCGCTCGGAGCGATCCCCACTACCCACCAGACTACGGCGCAGCGCCGATTGCTCCGACGCCTGCTTTTCCTCCATGGCGGACAGGATTCGGGCACGCAGTAACGCCAGGGCCTTGGCCTTGTTCTTATGCTGGGAGCGCTCATCCTGACACTCGGAGACAATGCCCGTAGGCAGGTGCGTAATGCGCACCGCCGAATCCGTAGTATTCACATGCTGACCCCCGGCGCCCGAGGAGCGAAAGGTATCGATGCGCAGCTCCGCCGGGTTTATTTCCAGCAGATCGACTTCTGCCACCTCGGGCATAATCGCCACCGTGCACGCGGATGTGTGCACGCGCCCCTGGGATTCCGTCTCCGGCACCCGCTGTACCCGATGGGTTCCCGATTCAAACTTGAGCTGGGAGTACACCTTGTCGCCCACCACCCGCACGATGACTTCCTTAAATCCGCCGTGCTCCCCATGACGTTCGCTAATGAGCTCCACCCGCCATCCGCGGGATTCCGCATAGCGCGTGTACATACGAAACAGATCGCCAGCAAAAATCGCCGCTTCGTCGCCGCCGGTACCGGCGCGAATCTCCAGAAAAATATTGTTGTCGTCGTTGGGATCGCTGGGCAACAGCAGGAGCTGTAACGCCTGCGCCAGCTCCTGGCGCGACTGTTCGGCTTTTTTTAACTCGTCGCGAGCCATATCCCGCATGTCTGGATCGGCATCCTGCATCAACTCCCTGGACTGCTCGATGGTCGCATCCGCCGCCCGGTATTCCCCATAGGTTTTGGCGACCGGATCGAGCTCCGCATATTCGCGGGACAATGCTCGAAAGCGCTCCTGCCGGGCAATTACATCCGCATCACTCAACAGCGCGCTGACCTCTTCGTAGCGCTCCATCAGGTGGTCGAGCTTGTCCAGTAGCGAGCGCTTCATCAAGATGTTCCGCCATCGTCGTCCAGTTCGGGTAAGTTGAACAGCTCCCGTGCCAACTGGAGCTGTTCGCTACGTCCTTCCTCGCCAGCGCGTTTTAGCCCAAGGGTCGGCGTGTGTAGCAGTTTGTTGGTCAGGCCATGGGCAAGGGAACGCACCACAGCTTCCACCGCCTGCCCCTGTGCGAGAGCTTGCAGGGCTTTATCCAGTTCCGCGTCGCGCACTTCCTCCACGCTGTTGCGAAAAGCCCGAATGGTGCCCACAGCGGCCTGTAATCGCCACTGCCTTTGCCAGGCTTGTAAACATTCTTCAATGATATCCTCGGCGCGGTCGGCGGCATTCTGTCGTCCGCGCAAATTTTCTTCCACTGCCGTTTTAAGATCGTCCACCGTGTACAGGTATACGTCGTCCAGATTGGCGACTTCCGGCTCGATATCCCGCGGTACAGCAATATCCACCATAAACATCGGTCGGTGGCGACGCTGCTTTAGCGCCGACTCCACCGCGCCCTTGCCCAAAATCGGCAATTGACTCGCGGTCGAGGAGATCACTATGTCCGCGCGGTGTAAATGTTCGGGAATATCCGACAACAAAATTGCCTCCGCGCCATAGGCCACGGCCAGTTCCTGGGCGTGGGCCAGCGTACGATTAGCCACGGTAATGCTACCAACCCGCTGTTCACATAGATGGCGGGCGAGCAGTTCCACGGTTTCGCCCGCGCCGATTAACAACGCATGCACCGCACCCATATCCGAAAAAATCTGTCGCGCGAGCCGCACCGCGGCGTAGGCAACCGAGACCGGGTTCTGGCCGATCGCGGTCTCGCTGCGCACTCGCTTGGCAGCGCTAAAAACATGCTGGAAAACCTGATTGAGGGCAACCGATACAGTGCCAGCCTCCTGCGCTACCGCGTAGGCGGATTTCATCTGCCCAAGAATTTGCGGCTCACCGAGCACCATGGAATCCAGGCCGCTGGCAACTTTCATCATATGCGCCACCGCTGGCGCCTCAACGTAGTGATAGCAACTGCTCGCCAGTATCGCGCCGGGCAGTCGATGGTAATCACCCAACCACTGCATCAGCTCCTCAGCACCACCGGTAGTGCTGCTAACGTACAACTCAGTGCGATTACAGGTCGACAGAATGGCAATTTCTTCGACGCCAGTTTGCGCCCGGGCCTGCCCCAGCGCAGCCACCATCTGTTCCGGAGCAAACGCAACTTTCTCGCGAACCTCCACCGGCGCGGTGCGGTGATTGATACCGAGTATACGCAGCGTCATTGGCTAATCCGATAGTGCACCATCCGCACCGGCATCACACCACTGCGTGGCGCGCAAATGAAACAAATAGGGCGATAACTGTCATAAGCATTATTGGTACAATGGACTCCACCAGTAGGGAACATATTCCGCAATGAGCAAGGCCTTTTTCCGCTACTCCGTGTCGTTAACCGGATTACTGTTTGCGCTGTTGCTATCTGCTTGCGCAGGCATCCAACAATCCGCAGAGCCCGTCACTGACCCAGCACAGTTGGATGCGACTGCCCCCGATGGGCACAATTATCCCGCTCGCCCGTTCCCAACACAAACGTTTTACGATCTGTTGGTAGCTGAATTCGCCGGCAACCGTGGTCAGCTGGCTATTTCGCTAGACAAATACATTGCGCAGGCCCATTTGACCCGCGACCCGGGTGTTGTAGCACGCGCCGCAACAGTCGCCAATTATCTAAACCAGCAGGATGCGTTGCTGGCCATGAGCACATTGTGGGTCGAACTGGAACCGGATAACAGCGACGCCCGTCGCTTGGCCCTCTACGCCTTGGCTAACAACGGCGATTTATTAACCGCGTTCACACATGCCGAGTACCTGCTCGAACAGGCAGACGGCGAGCCCATGCGGTCCCTGCCCGCTTACGGGAAAGATGTTTCCGGGGAAATGCGCAGTAGTTTACTGGAACGCTACCGCCTCGCTGAAGCAAGTTACGCAAAAACAAAACCTGGTAAATCCGCGGCCCGCGGCGACGTCGACCTGTTATTTGGCAAAATCCTCCTGCTGCGTCAGCAAGAGCAACTGCAGGAAGCCTTGCTGGAGGGGCGGCGACTGGTAGCGCTCGCACCAGAGGATGAACAAAGCGCGATTCTCTACACGCAACTGCTGTATCAGGACAAACAGCTCGACGCCGCGATTAAATTCGTCGCCAAAGCACTGAAACGCAACCCGGACAATAAAAAACTGCGTCTGCAACAAATTCGTCTGGTCGCAGAAACCGATTTAACGTTGGCCCGGCAGTATATGAGTACCCTCGCCGAGCAACATCGCGACGATGCCAATCTGCAATTTGCGCTGGCCGGCGTCAACCGGGAGCAAGGTTTGCGTGCCGAAGCGGTACAAATTTATCACGATATGATTGATCACCGGCAGCGCACTTCCGACGCCCACTTCCAGCTGGCCCTGATGGCCGAAGAAGATCATCGTCTGGAAGATGCCCTGATTCACTACAACAGCGTGCGTCAGGGTCGCAGTTTTTTGCCGGCGGCCGCACGCCTCACACAGTTACTGGCACAGCAGGGGCAGCTGCCCACGGCACAGCTGTACCTGCACAATTTACGCGGCGAAAACCCGGAACAGGCGGTAAGCATTTACCAGATCGAAGCAGAATTACTGATGCGCGAACGCCTGTACGACGCTGCCTTTGAACTGTTGGGTGATGCACTGGCAATCTATCCCGGCAATATCGAACTACTGTACACCCGCTCCCTGACCAACGAAAAGCGCGGGGATGTGGGCGCTGCTGAACAGGACCTGCGTGCGATTCTTGCCAGCGACCCAGACAACGCCGCAGCACTCAACGCCCTCGGCTATACCCTGGCGAACCACACAGACCGGCACGCGGAAGCGCAACAACTGATTGAACAGGCGCTCAAACTGAATCCCAACGACGCAGCCACCATCGACAGTCTGGGCTGGGTGCTTTATCGGCAGGGCCGCCACCAGGAAGCATTGCAGCAATTGCGACAGG
The DNA here is from genome assembly GCA_041601945.1 of Porticoccaceae bacterium. Lineage (GTDB taxonomy): Bacteria > Pseudomonadota > Gammaproteobacteria > Pseudomonadales > Porticoccaceae > JBFJKD01. Next base: position 19,927 of record JBFIHG010000034.1, read on the forward strand.
CTATGGCAATTGTGCCGGATACTGAAATCGCCGCCCACCTCGGCGAAGTCCTGTGGGTGTCGGGCAATCAGGAAGAAGCCAGGCAAGTGTGGGGCAAAGCGCTCGAAAGCGACCCCAACGATCCGGTGTTGCTCGAAGCACTGCAACGCCTCGACGTCGAGTTATAGACCGTGACTAACCGGGTAGCACTATGCCTGGTGCTTATAGCGCTGACTGGCTGTGCCGCGCAACCGATCTCCAACACCGTGCAGTGGCGCACTCACAATGCCGATATGCTAGCCCTGCAGGAGTGGCAATTGATCGGTAAGATGGGCTATCGCACCGATCACGACAACGGCAGCGCCTGGATTAACTGGCAGCAGCACAACGCTGATTTTGATGTTCACCTGAGCGGGCCCTTCGGAGCAGGTACAACGCGTATCCACGGGGGCAAGCGCGCGGCCGTACTGAGCCAGGCGGGCAAGGACGATCTGACCTCCAATTCCGCGGCGGCTCTGAGCCAAACCCTGTTTGGGTGGACGCTGCCAGTGCAGCACCTTGCCTACTGGGTGAAAGGTATCCCCACTACGCACTTACCGGTTACCCGCGCGCGTCTCGACCAACATCAATTGCTGGAGCAACTCGAGCAGGGCCACTGGCATTTGACGTTTAGCCGTTATCAACACACCAATCTTGGCCTGTTGCCAGGAAAAATAGTCGCCAATTATCGCTCCCCCATGGAGCAGCCGTTGCACATCGTGCTGGTTATCAAAGCGTGGCACCGTCCCGCGGAGGGGCGTTGAGTCGTGCTCCTGTCCCTGCCCGCGCCCGCCAAACTGAATTTGTTCTTACACATCACGGGGCAGCGGGCCGACGGTTACCACCAACTGCAAACCCTCTTTCAGTTGTTGGACTATGGCGATGTGCTGGAATTTGACAACGCCGAAGAGCTGTCCTTAACCCTATCGCCTGACACGCCGGAGATTCCCCCTGCAACTAATCTCGTATGGCGCGCCGCGCGTGCCCTGCAGCAGCACACCGGTTGTACCCGCGGCGCGACTATTCTGCTAAAAAAATACCTCCCGATGGGAGCTGGTCTGGGCGGCGGCAGCAGCGACGCTGCAACGACATTGGTTGGCCTTAATCAACTCTGGCAACTCGGACTCAGCCGCGCCGAACTGATCGACATTGGCCTGCCGCTGGGGGCAGATGTGCCGCTTTTTTTACACGGTGCCTCAGCCTGGGCGGAAGGCATCGGTGAGCGCCTGACATCCGTTGCACTACCACCCGCCTGGTATCTGGTTGTGGTGCCTGATTGTCAGGTCTCCACCGCCACCGTATTCCGCCATCGGCAATTGACAAGGAACGCCTCGCCTATCACAATACGCGCCTTTCTTGAGCCGGGTGGCTTGGGGCAAAGCGCCAATAACTCCTGCCAAGGGGTAGTCGAAGCGCTTTATCCGCAGGTTAAAGCCGCTCGCCAATGGCTGGATCACTACGCGCCTGCGCGCTTGACTGGAACCGGTGCTTGCCTGTTTGCAAGATTTGATAGCGAGGATCAGGCACAGGCGATACGCGCACAAATCCCAGATCCATGGGACGGTTTTATCGCCAGGGGCGTAAACCAGTCGCCGCTTTATCAACATGAATAAGCACCACAGAGTGCGTAATTTAAATCGGAAATTTGGGGCGTCGCCAAGTGGCTAAGGCAACGGGTTTTGATCCCGTCATCCGGAGGTTCGAGTCCTCCCGCCCCAGCCAAATGTGCATAGCGGTCGCAATCACCAGTCGCGCGTAACGCCCAGCTGTCGCGATCAATATCAGGATTTAACCCGTGGCAAATTTGATGGTTTTTTCCGGAAATTCTAATCCGGAACTCGCAAAAGAAATCACCCGACACCTTGGCCTGCCCCTGGGAAATGCTTCGGTCGGCCTGTTTTCCGATGGTGAAATTAATATCGAACTCATGGAAAACGTGCGCGGTAAGGATGTGTTTGTAGTACAGCCCACTTGCGCGCCGACCAACCGTAATTTGATGGAGCTGGTGTTCATGATCGACGCGCTACGCCGCGCATCCGCGAGCCGCATCACGGCGGTAATTCCCTACTTTGGTTACGCCCGCCAGGATCGACGGGTACGCTCAGTGCGGGTGCCCATTAGCGCCAAAGTGGTCGCCGATATGATCAGTAACGTGGGCGTCAATCGGGTCCTGACTGTGGACCTCCACGCTGAACAAATTCAGGGCTTTTTCGATTGCACCGTGGATAACGTATACGGCTCGCCGGTGTTGCTGGAAGATATTGAAAAACAGCACTACAAAAATTTGCTGGTGGTGTCGCCGGATATCGGTGGCGTGGTACGAGCGCGGGCGGTTGCCAAAGAACTTAACACGGATCTCGCCATTATTGACAAGCGACGCCCGGAGGCCAACCAGGCCCAGGTGATGAATATTATCGGCGAGGTGGAGGGGCGCACCTGCCTGCTGGTGGATGATATCGTCGATACCGCAGGTACGCTGTGCAAAGCCGCCGACGCGCTAAAAGAACGCGGCGCCAAACAGGTCGTAGCCTACTGCACACACCCAGTGCTGTCCGGCAACGCGATCGACAACATTAACAACTCTGCTCTGGATGCGCTGGTTGTCACCAATAGCATTCCCCTCAGCGAGGCCGCGGCGAATTGCCCGCGCATCCGTCAGCTGAGCCTGGGCAAAATGCTGGCCGAAGCCATGCGTCGGGTCAGCAACGAAGAATCCATCAGCGCGATGTTTGTGTAAACACCGCTCGGATACCAACCCGCAAGGGAACCACAACTACGCAACAGCTCTGGTCGCAGGAGTTATTGCGGAATACTCACAGGAGTCAAGGCAATGGTAGATTTCACACTGAATGCCAAGGCACGCGAAGACATGGGGAAAGGTGCGAGCCGCCGCCTGCGTCGTTTAGCCGATGAAGTACCCGCCGTCGTCTACGGTGGCAAAAAAGCTGCTCAGAGCATTTCACTAACGCACAATGAACTGTCCCGCGCGCTGGACAATGAGGCGTTCTATTCTCACATTATCAAGCTGAATCTGGACGGCAAGGCCCAGGATGTTATTCTCAAGGATGTTCAGCGCCACCCAGCCAAACCGAAAATCCTGCACGCGGATTTTCTGCGGGTCGATAAAGCCACCAAACTGCACACTCGAATTCCCCTGCACTTCCTCAACGAGGACAAGGCGGTGGGGGTCAAACAACAGGGCGGCATCGTGTCCCACCTCATGTCCGACCTCGAAGTGCAATGTTTACCCGCCGATTTGCCCGAATACATCGAAGTGGACATTGCCGCGCTCGAACTGGGAGGTATTATTCACATTTCCGACATTCAACTGCCGAGTGGTGTGGAAGCAATGGCGCTATTGCAGGGCGAAGATCACGATCTCCCGGTAGTCTCCATCCACAAAGCTAAAGTTGTGGTGGAAGAAGAACCGACGGAAGCTGAGGATGACGTTGACCAAGACAACGACAAAGCGCCGGCTGACGAGGACTGATTCTTTAAGTATTGCGCCGGGCCTCTGCATTGGATGCGCCGCTTGATCTTATTGTTGGGCTGGGTAATCCCGGCCCGCAATACGACCGTACACGCCACAACGCCGGTGCCGATTTTGTCAACGCGCTGGCACAGCGTTTTGGTGTCACTTTAAAGCAAGAAAGCAAATTTTCCGGTTTTACCGCGCGCCTTACCATTGGCGGGCGAGCGGTGCGTTTGCTTATTCCCAGTACGTTTATGAACCACAGTGGCCGTGCGGTTGCGCCACTGGCGCAATTTTACGGCCTCGCCGTCCGTAATATTCTGGTGGTACACGACGAGCTGGATTTGCCCCCCGGCACCGCGCGCCTGAAAATTGGCGGCGGTCACGGTGGCCACAACGGCTTGCGGGATATTATCAGTGCCCTGGGCAATCAACGGGACTTCGCGCGGCTACGTATTGGCATCGGCCACCCCGGTCAGGCCGACGATGTGGTCGCCTATGTATTGCGCAAAGCGCCCCACGAAGAACAACTGCTGATCGACACCAGTATCGATAACGCCATCGCGGCTCTACCTGACGCCGTAAGCGGCAACTGGAACAGCGCCATGAAGGCGTTGCATACCAACGGCACGGCAATCTGAAACGAAATAACTTTTCGAGGAACCAAGATGGGGTTTAAGTGCGGTATCGTCGGATTGCCTAATGTCGGTAAATCCACTCTGTTTAATGCGCTTACCAAAGCAGGTATCGCCGCTGAAAATTTTCCATTTTGTACCATTGAACCGAACACCGGCATCGTACCCATGCCAGACCCGCGCCTCGAACAACTCGCAGCAATCGTTAAACCCGAGCGGGTTATTCCGACCACCATGGAATTTGTCGACATTGCCGGACTGGTCGCTGGCGCCTCCAAAGGCGAAGGGCTGGGTAACCAGTTTCTGGCAACCATTCGCGAGACTGACGCCATTGCCCACGTGGTGCGCTGCTTTGTCGACGACAATGTGATTCACGTTGCCGACCAGATCAACCCGCTGGCGGATATCGAGGTTATCAATACCGAACTCGCCCTCGCCGACCTCGATACCGTCGATCGCGCCCTGCTGCGCTCTGCCAAGGCCGCCAAGGGCGGCGACAAGGACGCGCTGGCAATGAAATCTGTGCTGGAAAAAATTCTGCCTGGCTTAAACCAGGCCCGTCCCGTGCGCAGCCTGGGTTTGAGTCGCGAGGACCAGCAGCGTCTGGCGGAGTTATCTCTGCTCACCTGTAAGCCCACCCTGTACATCGCCAACGTTAACGAAAATGGTTTTGATAACAATCCGCTGTTACTGGTAGTACAACAGCTGGCGGATGCGGAAGGCGCCCAGGTGGTTCCTATTTGCAACAAACTGGAAGCGGAAATCGCCGAGCTGGACGATACTGACAAGGTGGAATTTCTCGCGGAAATGGGCATGACTGAACCGGGACTAAATCGTGTCATCCGCGCCGGATACGAGCTCCTGGGTCTACACACCTATTTTACCGCGGGGGTTAAGGAAGTACGCGCCTGGACCATTCCCGTAGGCGCTACCGCCCCCCAGGCAGCGGGCAAAATTCACACCGATTTTGAAAAGGGATTTATTCGCGCCGAGGTCATCGGCTACGACGATTATGTAACCTGCAAGGGCGAACAGGGGGCCAAGGATGCGGGCAAATGGCGCCTGGAAGGCAAGGAATACATCGTCAAGGATGGCGACGTGGTGCACTTTCGCTTTAATGTATAAGTCCGGCGTACCGGCACAGCTTTCTCCCGGATTGTTTCATTCAATGCGCAAGAAAATGTCGTGACCAGCATGCACCGCTCGTCGGGACGCTGGCAAACCGGTCTGTTACTGACGCTGGTTACCTGTACGTTGTGGGGTATTTTACCCATCGCGGCCAAAGGGGTGCTGCTGGAACTCGACGCCTACACCCTGAATTTTTATCGCTTTGCCATCTCCGGGCTATTGCTCTGGCCCTATCTGGCTCGCCGCCGTCAAACACCGCAACTAACCGCACTTAGAAGTGGCAACACCCTGGGCTGGGTATTACTGTGTGGGCTGTTTCTGGCGGGCAACTACACCTGCTATATTCTCGCCGTTGAGCGCATGACCCCTGGTGGGGCGCAGGTGCTCATTCAACTGGCGGTGGTGCTGTTCCTGGTCATCAACGTAGTTCTTTTCAAAGAACACTTTGCAACACGTCAGTGGTTTGGGTGCGCGCTATTTGTGGTCGGTCTGCTGGTGTTTTTCCACCGCCGCATCCTGGCCATGGCCGCAGGCTTCGATGCCTACGCGGTAGGTATGGGGTTGATGGTGTTATCCGCATTCAGCTGGGCCTGCTACGCAACACTGCAAAAACAGCTACTGACCCGGTTCACTTCGCCGCAAATTATGCTCATGCTGTACGGGTTGGGAGCATTGGGATTTCTGCCCTGGGCCCACCCATTGCAGATTCTGCAACTCTCGCCGGCAACGTTACTACTGCTGTTGTTTTGCGGTGTCAGCACGTTGATTGGTTCCGGCAGTTTTTCAGAGGCACTCGCCCATTGGGAGGGCTCCAAGATCAGCGGGGTGCTCGCCACCACGCCCCTGTTTACCCTGGTATTTATGTGGGGGTTAAGCTTTTACCCCGGTTTCACTATTGAACAGGAGTCACTCACCCCGATTGTGCTATCCGGGGCGCTGATGGTGGTATTAGGCGCCGCGCTCGTGGCCGTGGGCAGGACCGAGCTATCTTCTCCATCAACGCGCCCTTCGCCTTGACATCAAAGACCAAACTCGCCAAAATTCGCGACCGTTTAGTAACGCACCCTGTCCCGTGGCTACGTAGCTCAGCTGGTTAGAGCACAGCATTCATAATGCTGGGGTCGGTGGTTCAAGTCCACCCGTAGCTAC
>JBFIHG010000035.1:0-25375 GCA_041601945.1 Porticoccaceae bacterium
GGTCAGAAAGCGGCGACGCCCCTGATTGACACCGTCATTGCTCATAGGAGCTCTCCCTTACAACAGCAAAAATGGTTTAAGACTGGCTGAGAAGTGACTATCAATGACATTTATCAGCGATTAAATGCGCAAAAAAAGGTGTGTAATAGTAATGAAAAAGGTGTGTCTTTACAAGCAAACGACCCAGGAAACATCTACAACCTACTGTTTTTTAAAATAAAAACGCCCAGCTAAAAGCCGGGCGTCGCGAATCCAGAAGCGGTTTTAGCGCTTCGAGTACTGCGGGCGTTTGCGCGCTTTGTGCAGACCCACTTTTTTGCGCTCTACTTCCCGCGCATCCCGCGTCAGAAATCCCGCCTTGCGCAACGTGCTCCGCAAGCCTTCATCGTATTGCAGCAGGGCCCGGGACAGGCCGTGGCGAATAGCGCCCGCCTGACCGAAGCTGCCGCCACCAGCGACCGTTATCTTGACATCAAACTGGTCGGTTACCTGAACCAGTTCGAGTGGCTGACGCACGATCATACGCGCCACTTCCCGACCAAAATACTGGTCGAGCGTGCGGTTGTTTACCGTGATATCGCCGGTGCCTTTACTAACGAATACGCGAGCCGAGGAGGTTTTGCGTCGGCCGGTGCCGTAATACTGAGTATTTGCCATGATCAACGATCCACTAAAACTTCAATTCTTTCGGTTGCTGGGCAGTGTGCGGATGAACTTCACCGGCATACACCTTCAATTTTTTGTACATTTCTCTACCCAGAGGACCGCGCGGCAACATGCCCTTTACGGCGGTCTCAAGGACGCGCTCCGGTGCTTTGTCGATCAACTTTTCGAAAGTGATCGATTTGATGCCCCCAGGATGGCCAGTGTGATGGTGATAGGTTTTGGCCTTGGCCTTGTTGCCGGTAACCCGAACTTTTTCCGCGTTGACTACAACGACGTAGTCGCCGGTATCTACATGCGGAGTATATTCGGGTTTGTGCTTGCCACGCAGGCGCGTCGCAATGCTGCTGGCCAGGCGACCCAGGGTCTGCTCGGCGGCATCCACTACATACCATTCGTGAGCCACAGTGCTGGCTTTGGCGCTATAAGTTTTCATCGTAACCTGCCTGATATCTGGGGGCTTCCAGAAAAGAGCGCGAATTCTACCGGTGAGAGTCCCGCATATCAAGGGGCAAAGCAGCCGTTGTGGTGTGAATTTGCCGTGAAGGGCCATCCCGTCTGGTGCATTGCGCGAGTGATTCTCCGCGCGAACATCAATTTCGTACTATTCGGGCCGATGGGGTCGGGCAAGATATTCCCGGGACTGCATCTCCAGTAGCCGACTGGTGGTGCGCGCAAACTCCGCGCTCAAATTACCCCCGCCGTAGAGTTGCTCGATCGGCACCTGAGAGGATAGCGCCAGTTTGACATTGCGATCATAGAACTCGTCAATCATATTGATAAAGCGTCGCGCCCGATCATCGCTACGCACATCCATAGCAGTGACACCACCGACCACAATGGCGTGGAATTCCCGCGCCAGCTCGATATAGTCATTCTGACTGCGTGGCCCATCGCACAGCGCCATAAAATCGAACCAGGCCACATCCTCACCCACAAAGCGACAGGGAATGTCGCGACCCTCCACCTCCAGCAACACCCCTTTGCGGATTTCCTCCACACTCGGCACCAACTCTTCAAACAAATCGGTCAACGCCCGCTCGGCAGCATCATCTAGCGGGCAGTGGAATAATGGCGCTCGTTGCAGAGTGCGCAACCGATAGTCCACACCTCCGTCCACATTCACCACATCGCAATGCCGCTGGATCAACTCGATAGCCGGCATAAAGCGCTGGCGTTGCAGGCCGTTCGCATACAGATTCTGCGGTTCGATATTAGAGGTGGCGACAAAGGTGACGCCGCGCTTGAACAGCTGCTCCATCAGGGTCGCCAGAATCATCGCATCGGTAATATCGGATACAAAAAATTCGTCGAAGCACAGGACTGTCGCATCGTCGGCGATACCGGCCGCCACTTTTTCCAACGGGTTTTTGGTGCCGCGGCACAGTGTCAAATCGCGATGCACACGACGCATAAACCGATGAAAATGCACGCGCATTTTTGACTGGAACGGCAAGCTTTCGTAAAAATTGTCCATCAGATAGGTTTTGCCGCGGCCCACACCACCCCAAAAGTACAGTCCCCGTACCGGGACGCTCACCCCCGGACGAAATAGCCGACTCAGTAAACTGGTTTTGCTCTGGCGCGCAGCCAATAGTTGCTCGAACAGTGCCTGCAACTTTGCCACGGCCTGCTCCTGCGCAACATCGGGCACAAAACCTTCGCGCTGCAGGTCCAGTTGATAACGTTGCTGTGGGTTAAGAGACATGGGGTTCGTCGCGGACTGAAAGTGTGACGTAATCAAGGTCGCGGCACACTCTACCGACACACCTATTGGGTTGCAACCAGAGGTAGCGCGGCGCGCAACTCAGTGCGCACCTGATCCCGCAAATTAACCAGCTCACCATGGAAGAAATGGCTGGCTTCGGGAAAAGACAGCACCGTTGCCGGGGGCGACAACTGCGTCGCCCAACGGCGCACGGCTGCCGCGTCTACCACTTCGTCCTGCTCCCCCACCAGGACACACACCGGACAGCGGAAAGCGTTTGTCGCATTCATTCCATAGCGATCTACCGGCGGCGCCACCACAGTTAAGTGGTGTAGCGGCAATTTATCGGCCCCCGCCGCTGCTACCGCTGCACCAAACGAAAAACCCGCAACCAGTAGCCGATCCGTACCATAGTGCGCCGTTGCCCAGTTTGCTACCGACAGCAGGTCATCGACTTCCCCGCGACCGGCATCGTGTTCGCCCGCGCTTGCGCCCACACCGCGAAAATTGAAGCGCACCGCCGGTATCCCGAGATCGCGGTACGTACGCGCCAGCGTGGCAACCACTTTGTTCTCCATGGTGCCGCCGTATAAAGGGTGCGGATGACATAGCACTGCGCAATAACGAGCGACATCCTGGCCCGCGCGCGGCTCATCCAGACGCAGTTCCAGCGTACCCACTGGCCCCTGAATTAATTTTCTGCTGACTTTGGTCAAACTTACCTCCACCTGGGCGCCCGCCACAATCTCAACTGTCCAGCAGCACTTCCACGCCGCTACGACCTGCGCCATCCGCCAACTGTAACTAACGGTATTAGAACAAACCACCGTTATTGGACGACAGGAACCACAGCGCAAATCCAATTCGACGGCTGGACGGTTTCCCGCTAGAATTCCCGTTTAGTTGAGCAGCGCAAGGAATCATCACCATGACCACCACCTTATTTTGGGTTGGCCTGATTTGCCTGGTCGTTGGCGCCTGCGCCGGATACCTTCTCGCCCAATCCGCTTCACCGACCGGTAAGAAGCGGCGCGAACTGGAGGTAGCACTGCGTGCCAAAGAAGCAGAATTCAAAGCCTACCAGCAGGAAGTCACCACACATTTTGTTAAAACATCGGAATTAATTGGCGATCTTACCGAGAGCTATCGCGGCGTACACGAACACCTCGCAATGAGTGCCATGCACCTGGCGAACCCGGATGTCAGCCGCAAACTGCTGGATGCGGGCAGCGGACGTTTACTGCCGAAAATCCGCCAAAACCTGTCGTCCGGCACGGCGGCGCCCAAAGATTACGCGCCAACCAGTGGCGTACTGCGGGAAGATTACGGGCTGCGCGATGATAACGACGATTCGGAAGACAGAGTGCCGCTGCATGCTGTGAAAACCTCTTCCAGCAAATATGATGCGCGCGCCGACCTTGAAAACGACGACTTTGACGACGATTCTGAATCGGATCCCACCCTGCGGGTCGGCTGAAGTAAGCGCAGAACAACGCTCTGCTCGCTACCACGCCAGCGACGTAGTGTCGATCAAGTTATCAACGAACCCGTTTCGTATTTGCCTGCAGATCATCCCGCAGACATTTTCCCCCCGAAGCCTGCAGACTACGATATCAAAATAGCTCGCCGACTGAATGCCCGGTCGGGGTTATGTTATGCGTCGACGTCCCGGTAATAGGCCTGCAACACCTCGAGCACTTCCGGCCGCGAAAAATTATCCTCTACCGCCTCGCCTTCCGACAATGCCTGACGCAGTTTGGTGCCGGATACCAGCACTCGATCCTGGGCCGTATGGGGACAGGTGCGCATCGACGCCATGCTGGCGCATTGATTACACCAGAAGGTCCAGTCGATCTTTAGCGGTTGAGTCTGCAGCGCGTCGGACGGAATCTCATCAAATATGTGGTGAGCGTCAAAGGGTCCGTAATAATCGCCAACACCCGCGTGATCACGCCCGACGATTAAATGGGAACAGCCGTAATTCTGGCGAAATAACGCGTGCAGAAGTGCTTCGCGCGGACCTGCATAGCGCATATCAAGGGGGTAACCGGACTGCACCACGGTATTTTTCACAAAGTATTTGTCCAGCAAAACACCAATCGCCTGCTGGCGAACGTCGGCGGGTATATCTCCGGGTTTGAGTTTTCCCAGCAGCGAGTGAACCATCACCCCATCGCAAATTTCAATCGCGATCTTGGCCAGATATTCGTGGGAGCGGTGCATGGGATTGCGGGTCTGAAATGCCGCCACCGTGGACCAGCCTTTTTCCTCGAACAGTGCACGGGTTTGCGCGGGGGTCATATAAATGTCGGCGTATTTACGCGGAAACTCCCCCTGAGACAGAACCTGCACCGTACCACCCAGATTCACCTCACCCTGGTTCATAACCATCTCCACACCGGGGTGCGCGGCGTCCGTCGTTCTAAACACCTGAAGACATTCGTGGGCTTTGTCTATTTGATACTTTTCGGCAACCGTCAAAATCCCCATGATTTCGCCGGTTTCACCATCCAGCAACGCGACCTCGCTACCCTCAGCGAAGGTATCTGCCTGCACCTGAGAAACCGACAATGTGATGGGAATTGGCCAGAATAACCCGTTCGCCAGCGACATGTTGTCGCACACGGATTGCCAGTCGGCCTCGCCCATAAAACCGTCGAGGGGCGTAAACCCACCGATGCCGAGCATGATCAGGTCGCCCACTTCGCGGGACGCCATTTTGATGGCGGGCAGGGATTGCGCCCGACTTAGCGCCGCTGCGTGGGCTTCGCCCTCAAGTAACAGGGGTTTTAGTGCATCGCTGCCGTGAGGTGTTACCAGATTGGTCATAACAACTTCCTGTGCGTAAAAATGGTGCCCACAGTAGCAATAGGGGGCAACAAAAAATAGTCCGTCGGTAAGAATTTTTCAGCATAGCATCCAGACTTTTCGACACAGCGATCCCGCAGCAACACACAGGCACCACATATATGTGTGTTGATTATGCGATAATCGCGAAAAATCTAATTCATAATTACGGTCTCAGCCAACTGGGGGAAACGTGGATATACGGGGAGTGACCGCGCGTCTGTTGAAATTTCTGGGTTGGCCCATTGCCGTCGGATTGATCGCAGCGGCGGTGCTGCTTGTATTGTTCCCGCAGCTACTAAACCCGAGCAATCAACGTATCGCATCGACCCTGGACAATCTCGCGCCAGGTACCAGGAACCCCTGGGGACAGACCACGTCCTACGCGCAAGCGGTGCGCAAAGCCGCGCCATCAGTGGTGAATATCTATACCCGCAAGCGGCTTGCCACACGCCGTCATCCCCTGCTGGACGACCCCTATTTTCGGCGATTATTTGATCAGGACAATCCACAACGCCAGCAGCGCATGCAGTCTTCCCTGGGGTCCGGCGTCATCATCACCAAAGACGGTTTTATTCTCACCAACCATCACGTGGTGGAGGGGGCCGATGAAATCATTGTTCTAATGTATGACGGCCGCGAAACCCAGGCCACAGTCGTCGGGCTGGATAAGGACACCGACCTGGCAGTGCTTAAGATTGAGCTTGGCAATCTGCGCCCGATTACCCTCGGCAACGCCGCGCAAGCAGAGGTGGGAGACGTAGTTTTGGCGATTGGCAATCCGTTTGGTGTGGGTCAGTCGGTCTCGCAGGGCATTGTCAGCGCCACCGGCCGCAACAGCTTACACCTCAACACTTTCGATAATTTTATTCAAACTGACGCCGCCATTAACCCCGGAAATTCCGGTGGCGCATTAATCGACGCCTACGGTAATTTACTGGGCATCAATGCGGCGACACTCAATGAGACGTCGTCGGTGGGCATCGGCTTTGCCATTCCCGCGGACACGGCAATCAAGGTGCTGGATGATATTGTTGACCACGGCCGGGTGATTCGCGGCTGGCTGGGAGTCCAGGCGCAGCAGTTGGGCCAGGAGCTGGCGACGCGACTGGGACTGGACCCTCCCGCCGGGATCATAATTACTGATGTCCACGCTAACGGCCCAGCCCGCGCCGCGGGCCTGCAGGCGGGCGACGTGGTGACCCATATTAACGACCTGCGCATCGCCGATGGGTCGCAGGGTCTGAATATCATCGCCGGACTCAAGCCGGGCAACCCGATCCGACTACAGGTGGTGCGTGGCGGTCAAGCACTCACTATCAACGCCACCGCGGGCACGCGCCCACCCGTTAACTAATCGCCAATTACAGTTCATTAGAATAATGGTCGGGACACAATTCCGGAACAACATCACCCGACCCCTGGTGATTTGCGCGAACGCACCCACGAATTAACGCCCGGACGAATCAAGCAGCGCTGCGAGCGCCTGGATTAACTGTGCGTTTTGCGCGTCCGTACCGATGCTAATGCGTAAGTACTGCGCGATGCGGGGCTGGCTGAAATGCCGCACAATAATACCGCGTTCGCGCAGCGCTGCCGCCAGCGCCTCGCCATCCCGGGCCGGATGTGTGGCAAACAAAAAGTTGGCCGCAGAAGGCAAGACTGAAAATCCAAGTTGTACTAATTGCGCGCGCAACGTTTCGCGACTGGTGATCACCCGCTGGCGGGTGGTTTCAAAATAGTCCCGATCCGCAAAAGCGGCCACGCCCCCCGCGATGGCGAGACGATCAAGCGGGTAGGAATTAAAACTGTTTTTGACCCGCTCGAGGGCTTCGACCAGGTCCGGGTGCCCCACTGCAAAACCCAGTCGCAAACCGGCCAGCGAGCGCGACTTGGACAGGGTTTGCACGACCAGCAAGTTAGGGTAGCTGCCGACCAGAGTTATCGCGCTGTCGCCGCCAAAGTCAATATAGGCTTCGTCCACCACCACCACCGAGTCGGTGTTGTTTTGCAACAATGTTTCTATATCGCTCAGGGACACCAGACACCCGGTTGGCGCATTGGGGTTGGCGAAAATTATTCCGCCGTTGCGCCGCGAGTAGCTTTCGAAAGAAATACTGAAATCGTCTTCGAGAGGCATCTGCCGGTAATCAATGCCGTAGAGCGCACAATACACCGGGTAAAAACTGTAGGTGATATCGGGAAAGAGAATGCCGTGGGCGTGCTGAAACAGAGCGCAAAACACGTGCGCCAGCACTTCGTCGGAACCGTTACCGACAAATATCTGGTCATCTTCAACGCCGTAATATTGCGCAATCGCGGTTTTAAATTGTTGCGCGTCAGGCGGTGGGTACAACCGTAAATCATCACTCGTCGCCGCGCGAATCGCGGCCAGTACCTGAGGAGAAGGCCCGTAGGGATTCTCATTAGTGTTGAGTTTCACCAGCCCCGCCATGCGCGGTTGTTCCCCGGGCACATAGGGTTCCAGGTCTGCGACAAAGCGGCTCCAGTATTTATTTTTCATCGCGCATCCCTCTTCACGCAGCCTAATCTAACCCGCGCTCGGAACCAGGCTCTGCCATGCGGCATTCGGCGGATAGTGCGTGAGCGGCAAGGGATTCACCCCGAGCCAGCACCGCCGCCGTACGTCCAAGGGTTTGTGCGCCCTGCGGGGAGCACATAATCAGGGACGTGCGCTTTTGAAAATCGTAGACGCCTAGCGGCGATGAAAAGCGCGCCGTAGCCGACGTTGGCAACACATGATTTGGCCCCGCGCAATAATCGCCCACTGCTTCGGCGGTGTGCCGCCCGAGAAATACTGCCCCGGCGTGGCGTATTTTTGTAACCCAGTGCTGGGCATTTGCCACGGACAATTCAAGATGCTCGGGGGCGATACGATTCGCAACCGCCATAGCGGTTTCCAGGTCGGGCACCTGAATAAATATACCCCGCCGTTGCAATGACGCCTGAATCACGGGCGCACGCTCCATCTGCGGTAGCAGCACCGCTATGCGTCGCTGCACTTCATCGAGGAACTCGGCGCTGGGACTAATCAATATGGCCTGAGCATTGGCGTCGTGTTCCGCCTGCGCAAACAGATCCATGGCGATCCAGTCCGCCGGGGTCTCACCGTCGCAAATCACCAGAATTTCGGACGGGCCGGCCACCATATCCAGCCCCACCTGACCAAATACCGCACGCTTCGCCGCAGCCACATAAACATTGCCGGGGCCAACGATTTTATCCACCCGCGGTACGGTTTGCGTACCGTAGGCCAGAGCCGCAATCGCCTGGGCGCCACCGATGGTAAACACGCGATCAACCCCCGCAATATGCGCGGCCGCCAGCACCATGGGATTCAGATGGTCGTCCGGGGCGGGGACCATCATGACGATTTCGCCAACCCCCGCTATCTGCGCCGGAATCGCGTTCATCAATACCGACGAGGGATAACTGGCTTGCCCCCCCGGCACGTAAATGCCAACGCGCTCAATCGCGGTAATCTGCTGACCCAGCACCGTGCCATCGTCTTCGGTGTACTGCCAGGACTGCTGGTACTGATGCTGGTGAAAGTCGCGAATGCGCTGCGCCGCTGATTCCAGTGCCTGTAATTGTTGCGGTGCGACCTGTTGAACCGCGTCGGCAATTGCCTGGGCGGTCACCTCCAGCTGTTGCGCCCGCTGCAAATCGCGCCGATCGAACTGACGGGTGTACTCAAGTAATGCCGTATCACCATCGCGACGCACCGTGGTGATGATCTCCGCCACCACTGCGGTTACGGCCGGATCAACGTCGCTGGCCTGACCCAACAATCGGTCGAGGTCGCGATCAAACTCTCCGTGAGTGGCATTGAGTCGCGCGATTGTTAACCCAGTGGTCACCGCTCGCCCCCGCTATTGGCGGCTGCCAGTTTGAGATCTCGCAGCAACGGCTGTATGGCGTCGTGCTTGAGCTTCATTGCACCTTTATTGACGATCACGCGGGAACTGATCTCGGCGATAACATCGCGGGGTTCGAGGCCGTTGGCGCGCAACGTGTTACCCGTGTCGACGATATCGACAATCTCATCTGCCAACGCCACCAACGGGGCCAGTTCCATGGCACCGTAGAGCTTGATAATGTCCGCCTGGCGACCCTGCTCAGCGTAATAACGGCGCGCCACATTCACGTATTTGGTGGCGACGCGCATGCGTCCACACACCGGTTGCGCCCCCACCCTGGCTGCGGTCATCAGGCGACAGCGCGCGATACCCAGATCGAGGGGTTCATAGAAGCCGTCGCCGCCGTGCTCCAGTAATGTATCCAGCCCGGACACACCAATATCTGCCGCGCCGAACTGCACATACACCGGCACGTCCGAGCCGCGCAGAACCAGCAACCGAATGTTGTCGCGACTGGTGGCAAACAGTAACTTACGACTGGTATCGATATCCTCGTCGGGGACGATGCCGATCGCAGCCAGTAGTGGCAGTGTCTGCTTTAAAATGCGCCCCTTGGTCAGGGCGATAGTTAACTCGCTCATATATTTTCAACCCGGGATACGGCGTATATTCGCACCTAGTTGTTGTAATTTTTCCTCGATACATTCGTAGCCGCGGTCGATATGATAGATGCGATCCACTTCGGTCTTGCCCTCGGCAACCAGACCCGCTATGACCAGACTGGCAGAGGCGCGCAGATCGGATGCCATCACTGGCGCGCCCTTTAGCTTTTCCACCCCGGTCACGATAGCAGTATTGCCTTCTATTCTGATTTTTGCACCCATCCGATTAAGCTCGTGGGTCTGAATCAGCCGATTTTCGAAAATCGTTTCCGTGATCATACCAACTCCCTGAGCCACCGCATTAACTGCGGTCAGTTGCGCCTGCATATCGGTAGGAAACGCCGGATATGGCGCGGTGCGCAAATTGATGGATTGCGGCCGACGGCCGTGCATATCCATTTCGATCCAGTTTTCTCCAGTTTTTATTTCTGCACCAGCCTCCTGAAGTTTCAGCAACACCGCCTCGAGAGTATGGGGACTCGTATCTTTCAATTTGATGTGCCCCCGGGTCGCCGCGCAGGCTGCCAGGTAAGTGCCGGTTTCGATACGATCCGGCATAATGCGATAACTGCCGCTGGACAGTTTTTCCACACCGCTGATCACAATGGTATCGGTGCCCGCACCCTGCACATCGGCACCAAACGCGTTGAGGCAGTTGGCAAGATCGACCACTTCGGGTTCACGCGCCGCATTTTCGATAATCGTCGTACCCCGCGCCAGGGTCGCGGCCATCATCAAATTTTCGGTGCCGCCCACCGTTACCATATCCATGCAGATGTGTTTTCCTTCCAGCCGTTTTTTTACCCGCGCCTTGATATAACCTTCCTCGACATTTATTTCTGCACCCATCAATTCGAGGCCGCGTAAATGCTGATCCACCGGACGACTACCGATGGCGCATCCACCGGGAAAAGATACCGTAGCTTCGCCGAAACGTGCTAGCAACGGCCCCAGTACCAGAATGGAGGCGCGCATGGTTTTAACCAGCTCATAGGGCGCCACGCAGGTATGAATGGTGCTGGCATCCACCTCAATCTGCATTTTTTCATTCAACACAACATTGACGCCCATGCAGCCAAGTAACTCGATCATGGTGGTAATATCGTGCAAATGGGGAATGTTCGATATCGTCACCGGGCCGTCAGCCAGTAACGTCGCCGCCAAAATCGGTAGGGCGGAGTTTTTGGCACCGGAGATACGGATTTCGCCGCGCAACGGCACCCCGCCTGAAATTAACAGTTTATCCATGGAAAGACCTTGCAGACCGTTGCCGTCCTGCCGTACTTCGACAGCGACTTAACGCGTGAATAATTGGATCGCGGCTAAATGTTTTGACGCGCTTGCCACTCCGCGGGCGTATAGGTTTTCATATTCACTGCATGAATGGCACCCGAGGCGATGGCATCCCGCAGTACCGCGTACACCCGCTGCTGGCGTTGCACCGGGCGCATACCGTCAAAAAGCTCCCCGACAACAGTGATATCCACATGATTGCCTGCGGCGCTGACCACGACCTCGCACCCGGGAAAGGTGCCGCTTAGCAAGTTTTTAATATCGGGCGCTTGCATACTTACCTCGTCACCCGTCGCGCACCCTTCAAACCGGCTCCGGCACCCAGCCGATGATCACCTGATTGATATCGCCGCTATTTTTCTGCACAGCCTGGGCAAACTGGTTGCGAAAGGTTTTACCCAAATTTATGCCATTGATAATGACATTGATAATTTTCCACTGGCCGTCTTTGCCCAATCCCATGGTGTATTCGAGGGGGTGAACGGCGTCGCGGCCGTGAATTTTTTGTACTACCGATACTTTGCGTTTGTCGCCGACCGGTTCGTCAGCGGGCACCAGAACGATCTTCTGGTTGCTGTAACTCAACAGCCCACGACCATAGGTTTCCACCAGGCCGCGATGAAACGCCTCGGCAAACTGGCGTTGCTGCTCGGCGGTTGCAGTTTTGCGGTACTGCCCCATGACATTCAGCGCAATCCAGTCAAAGTCGATAACTTGCACCAGTGTGCTGTCCATCTGCGCAAAAAATTCGTCGATGTGTTCATCCACCTCCGCGCCACTGTATTTGGCACGGTACGCTTCAATATGACCCAATACCTCACGGGTCACACAGTCAACTATCAGATAGGGATCCGACGCTTGTTTTGCCTTACTGGCATCGGCCGCGGTCGCGCTCTGCACTACGGCCGACGCGCACAACGCCAGCAAAGCTGTTACCACCCATTTTTGCATATGCGACTTCATTGTATTCCTGGCTCCCAGCGTAAACCGATCTGTCGGCTTACTGTCGTGTTTGAATTTAACCTGCCGTAACAATTTAAAATTTTAGCCTGTTGGCACCCATCGTTAGACCGCGATCGAGTCCAGGGGTGCCGAGCAGAGCGACTATAAAAATGCTGACGTCAGTAGCTGCGCACTATACCATTGCCGGAGTTTATTGCGAAACATCCAGCTATGAAAACTCGTCGTGAAAGTCGTGCCAAATGCTAGAATTTGCACCCGCCGTTGCGGCACTGGTTGCGGGGCTCGCCTGCCTGATCTGGGGAGCAGATCGGTTTATCGCCGGCTGTGCGGCGGCGGCACACAATCTGGGCATAGCACCCATAGTGATTGGTCTGACGGTAGTTTCCATCGGTACTTCGGCGCCTGAAATTACCGTATCGATTAGTGCCGCATTACACGACGCTGGACAAATTGCCGTCGGTAATGCGCTGGGATCCAACATCGCCAATGTGGCGCTGGTGCTGGGCTTGACGGTACTGATCACACCGATCACTACACCCAGGCACCTGCTGACCACGGAAGGGCCAGTATTGCTGCTGGTGACTGCTGGCGCGGGCATCTGCCTCTACGACGGACTCCTCGATCGCCTTGAAAGCCTGCTGATGCTGGCAACGCTCGCCGTGCTGATCTGGGCCACGCTGTTTTTCAGGCGCCTTACCCCCGATCTGGAAAAAACCGAGCTGGAAGAGGAAATACCGGCAATGGCCATGCCCGTCGCGGTGATGTGGTTCAGCGTCGGCCTGATCATCATGCTGGTGGGCGCCGAAGCGTTAGTCTGGGGAGCTAAGGTGATCGCGACCCAGGCGGGCCTCAGTCAACTGGTCATCGGTTTGACGGTGGTTGCGGTGGGCACCAGCCTGCCGGAGCTCGCGGCATCAATGGTGAGCGCACGGCGTGGGCATCACGCCATCGCTATCGGCAATATTTTTGGCTCCAATCTGTTCAACTTGTTGGCTGTGATGCCTGCGGCGGGTGTTGTCGCACCCATCTATCTGGAAACCGCGACTTTTCACCGGGATTATGTGGCTATGGCCGGATTGACCCTGATGATGGTCGTTGCGGTTGCGGTTATACACAGAAACCACCGAGCTCAACAGGCTGCGCCAAGGCGATTGTCCCGCTGGTTTGGCGGATCGTTGCTGGCCCTTTACGGTCTTTATTATCTGATTCTGTTCGCGCCCGGCTGACCTGAGCCACAGTCGTCGTTATACTTAGCGCCAATTCGCGTCCGGACCCAAGATGAGCAACCTCGACTTTATTACTCCCGCCAAACGCACCGTGCGCATGGAAGCGGAAGCAATACAACTACTGGAGAGTCGCATCGCGGCCAGCTTTACGCGCGCCTGCGAACTGATTTTGCGGTGCCGGGGCCGCACCATCGTAACCGGCATGGGAAAATCTGGACATATCGCCAACAAGATTGCGGCCACCCTGGCCAGCACCGGGTCGCCCTCTTTCTTTGTTCATCCCGGCGAAGCGAGTCACGGCGATCTCGGCATGATCACCGCTAACGATGTGGTTGTCGCTATTTCAAATTCCGGGACAACCCTTGAAATTATTACCCTGCTGCCCCTGATCAAGCGCCTCGGTATACCCCTCATCAGTATGACTGGAGACCCCCTGTCGACACTCGCCAAAGCCGCGGAAGCTAATCTTGATGTCAGTGTCGCCAGCGAAGCCTGTCCACTCGGACTGGCGCCCACCACCAGCACCACCGCGTCCCTGGTAATGGGCGATGCGCTGGCGATCGCGCTGCTTGAAGCCCGCGGTTTTACCGCCGAGGACTTCGCGTTTTCCCACCCCGGCGGTGCGCTGGGCAGAAACCTGTTGTTGAAAGTCGAAGACGTAATGCACGGCGGGCGCGAGATACCGCGGGTCAGTCCACAAACTCCGCTGCGCGAGGCTTTATTAGAAATGACTGGCAAAGGATTTGGCATGACCACTGTGGTGGATGCCGACGACACCCTGCTGGGCATATTTACCGACGGCGATTTACGTCGTGTGATCGACCAGAATCGGGACATTAACACCGTTGCAGTGGCCGACGTGATGACCCCCAACTGCAAAACTGTGCACGCCAATATGCTGGCCGCCGAAGCGCTGCGCATTATGGAAGACAACAAAATCTCGGCGGTGGTGGTTATTCAGGATAAACATCCGCTCGGCGTCCTGCATATGCACGACATACTGCGCGCCGGAGTCGCCTGAGTTATGGGCGAGGCACACACAGCGCTGCAAGCTGCACAGAACATACGCCTGGTGGTGCTGGACGTAGACGGCGTACTCTCCGATGGCCGCCTGTATTACAGCGAGGACGGTGGGGAATTGAAGACGTTTCACATACGCGACGGTCTTGGCATCAAACTACTGCAACGCAACGCTATACAGGTGGCCATCATTACCGGTCGCAGCTCTCAACTTTTAGCGCGCCGCGCACAGGAGCTGGGTATTGAGATCGTTATTCAGGGTCGCGATGACAAACTTGCCGCCCTGCAGGAACTGCTGGCTGCGCACCCCCACCCGCTGGACCATGTCGCCTATATGGGTGACGATCTGCAGGACCTCAGGGCTATTCGCGCAGTCGGGCTGGGCATGACAGTTGCCGACGCACACCCGGTGGTCGTAGAACATGCCCTCTGGCAAGCGACGCGCCCTGGCGGCTGCGGCGCGGTGCGCGAAGCGGCCGAATTTATTCTTCAGGCGCAGAACAAACTGACATCCACTATCGCGGACTATCTGTAAATGAAAAATATTTTTACCATGGTTCTGCTGCTGATGGGGGTCGGTGCATTCCTGGTGTTCTGGGACTCCGAGCCCGATGTCTTTCTAAAGAAAAAACCGCAAACGACACAAGCCTTACCGCCCGCTGACAGCTTTATGATCGAGACAGTGACCCGCAAGTTTGGTGACGACGGTCGCGAGACTTACCACCTGACTGCAGACGCAGGACGCTACTACCAGGCCAGGGATCTGTTTGAAATGGACAATCCCCGATTACTGGCCTACCAACACCAGAGCGGCGCGCAACCCTGGCGCCTGGAGGCCAATAGCAGTCAAATTTTTGACAGTGGCGAAAAATTAGTTCTCAGCGGCGACGTGTACGCGTGGCAAGTGGTAGGGTCGGGCAAAAACGAACTCAAAACGTCTCAGCTAATTTTTTTCCCAGAAAAAAACCAGGCCCAAACCGATCGGCCAGTCACCCTGCTCGCACCCAATAACCGCACCACTGCGGTGGGTATGAGAGCCGACTTTGAGCGCCATACCTATCAACTATTGTCACGGGTGAGAAGCACACGCCATGGGTTATAACCGTTTCCTCTTTATTCTGTTAGCGTTTATCTGGGGTTGGCCGCAGCTGGCTTCGGCATTACCGTCGGATCGGCAACAGCCCATTTTGATCGAATCCGATCGCGCCCTGCACAACGACAAAACTGGTGTTACCGTTTATCAGGGTAGCGTCGTAATCACCCAGGGCACCATTCGTATCAAGGCGGACAAAGTCTCGGTTAGCGCGCTGGGTAACAAAGTGACCAAGATTGTCTGCACTGGCAAACCGGCACACTATCAGCAGCAACCCAGACCCAACGCCAAACTGGTCACGGCACGGGCCAATACCATCGAATATTATCTCAGTAAAGACGCCATTACCCTGCTCGGCGCTGCCAGCCTTGAGCAGGAAGGGTCGACCCTGAAAGGGGAACGTATCAACTACGATCTCCAGGCGGAACTGGTGGAGGCGACCGGCAGCGCTACCGGCAACCGACGCATTCAGATGGTCATTCCACCGCAAAAAACCGAAGGGGCGGAATAATGGCCGTACTACAGGCGCAACACCTGGCCAAAAGCTACAAAAACAGGGGCGTGGTGAACGACGTTTCGCTGAGCGTTGCCAGCGGCGAAATCGTCGGCCTGCTGGGCCCCAATGGTGCCGGCAAGACCACCTGTTTTTACATGATCGTCGGTCTGATCAAGCAGAATGACGGGCGTATTATCATAGATGACGAGGACATCACGGACCTGCCCATGCACGGCCGAGCCCGTCGCGGAATCGGCTACCTGCCACAGGAGCCTTCGGTGTTCCGCAAACTGAGCGTGGCCGACAATATTTTGGCGATCCTCGAAACCCGTAAGACTCTCAGTCAGACGGCGCGCATGGAAAAACTGGAAAGCCTGTTACAGGAATTCCACATCACCCACATTCGCGACAACCTGGGCATGAGCCTGTCTGGGGGTGAGCGCCGTCGGGTGGAAATCGCACGGGCGCTGGCCATGGAGCCGGCATTTATGTTGTTGGACGAACCGTTTGCAGGGGTAGACCCCATCTCGGTGAACGATATCAAGGAAATTATTCGTCACCTGCGGGAAAAAGGCATTGGCATCCTGATCACCGACCATAATGTGCGTGACACCCTCGACATCTGTCAACGCGCCTATATCGTGGACGACGGAACCGTCATCGCCGACGGCGAGCCAAAGACCATCCTGAGCGACCCTACGGTGCGGCGGGTGTACCTGGGAGAACACTTTACACTGTAAGTTTACAAACTGACCGCTCAAGTGGGCACGTAACTTGCTAGGATTTATTGCGTCATCCACTTCGCCGGACTACACTTAACACGGCATTGAAAAACGAGCACTCTTCGAGCGCCTGAGAAATTGGTCAGCTATGAAATTTGAATTGCCATGAAACAGGGTCTGCAACTCAGGATCGGTCAGCAGTTGACCATGACCCCGCAACTGCAGCAGGCTATCAAATTGTTGCAGTTATCGTCGCTGGATTTACAGCAGGAGATCCAGCAGGCACTGTATTCCAACCCCTTGCTGGAAATGGTCGACGAAGTCGAACATCAGGAAGAGCAACAGCGGGACAAAGAGGAGCAGAAGGGTCGCAACGGCGAAGATACCGAGACAGGCACCCTGGAATCCGGGTCGCTGCACGAGGAGTGGAACAAGGATATTCCCGAGCAACTTGCAGTGGACGCCAACTGGGACGACATCTACCCGTCAACCAACAGCAGCTCTACAGCGGTCGGCCCCGAGTCACGGGATTTTGACACTTTTCACACCGTCACCGAATCTTTGCACGACCACCTGCTGTGGCAACTCAACCTCGCCACTCTGTCTGAAACCGATCGCCTGATCGCCGCCACCATTATCGACAATCTCGACGACAATGGATTTATGGAATCGTCCGCAGAAGAGTTGTGGCAAACAATGGATCAGGACGCCATTGATTTTGACGAAGTAATCGCGGTACTTCATTGTGTGCAGCAATTTGACCCGCCCGGTGTGGCGGCGAGTGATCTGCGAGAATGCCTGCTTATTCAACTGCGCCAGTTCGCCCCACAGACGCCGTACCTCGAAGAGGCCAAATTACTGGTCGCACATTTTCTGCCACTGGTCGCCGAGCGCGACTACCCGCTACTGACCCGCAAAACCGAGTTGACCGAGGAGGTTTTGTGCGCAGCCATACGTCTTATTCAAACCCTGTGCCCCAATCCGGGCGAACTGATTTCGGACGCCAATGTAGAGTATGTCGTGCCCGACGTGCGGGTCGAAAAACGCGAGGGCCGCTGGCTGGTGTCCCTCAATGGCGATATCACGCCAAGGCTGTGTATTAACCAGCAATATGCCGCGCTGGTACAGCGCGCCGACAGCAGCGCTGACAATACCTTTTTGCGCAACAATCTGCAGGAGGCGCGCTGGTTCCTGCGCAGTCTGGAGAGCCGCAATGAGACCCTGCTGCGGGTCAGCCTGCGCATCGTTGAACGGCAACGGGAATTTCTGGAGCATGGCGCGGAAGCCATGAAACCGATGGTACTGGCGGATATCGCCAACGAACTGGATCTGCACGAGTCGACGATTTCCCGGGTTACCACAAAAAAATATATCGATACCCCTCAGGGCGTGTTCGAACTAAAGTATTTTTTTTCCAGCCATGTCAGTACCGCCAGCGGCGGAGAGTGTTCCTCCACGGCTATCCGTGCCATGCTGAAGAGAATTATTGCCGATGAAACGCCCGGCAAACCCCTGAGTGACAATGTGCTAACCACGCTGCTGCAGGACAAGGGTATCCAGGTGGCGCGGCGCACCGTGGCCAAATACCGCGAAGGCCTCGGCATCGGTTCCTCCAGCGAGCGCAAGCGCTTTGCCCGGTGAACCATAACCTTCAACCCCGTTAACCCCCACACCAAGGAGCTCTGAATGCAATTGACTATCAGTGGACACCATCTCGACATCACCGACGCCCTGCATGATTACGTCACTAACAAACTGTCCCGCCTGGAGCGCCATAACGACCGCATTACCAGTGTTAACGTCATTCTTTCCGTAGACAAACTGATTCAAAAAGCCGAAGCCACTGTGCATGCCAGCGGCACAGATGTTTTTGCCGACGCGGAAAACGAGGACCTCTACGCCGCCATCGACAGTCTTGCCGACAAACTCGACCGCCAAATTATCAAACGCAAAGAAAAACAGCGAGGCCGCTGATACAGTCCCTATGAAGATAACAGATTTTCTCACGCCGGAACGCACCTGCTGCAATGCCCCCGGGAACAGTAAAAAAAGGGTGCTGGAGTTCCTCTCCAGTTTTTTAGAGCAACAGGCCGAAGGCATCGACGGCGACAAGGTCTATCAGGAGTTCCTGGCCCGGGAAAAGCTGGGCAGCACAGGAATTGGCGACGGCGTTGCCGTACCCCATTGCCGCCTGGAAAGCTGTCCGGACGTAATCGGCGTATTACTCAAACTGGAACAACCCGTGGATTATGACGCCATTGACGACCAGCCGGTCGACCTTGTGTTTGCCCTGGTGGTACCGAGCGAGCAGAACGAAGAGCATTTGCGGGTGTTACAAAGTATTGCCGGGCTCATGCAACAGCCGACAGTACGCCAACAACTGCGCGACTGCGCCAGCGACGGCGCCCTGTATAGCGCGGCCACGCAGGTGCATCACCCGTGACTACGACCCCGGAACTACGTCTGGTAGTTATTAGCGGACGCTCCGGGTCCGGCAAAAGCACCGCGCTCAATGTCCTCGAAGATGTGGGTTTTACCTGTATCGACAATCTTCCCGCCAGCCTGCTGGCTGGCCTGTTTGAACAAACCAGAAATTCACAGCACCCCTCCGCACTGAAAATTGCGGTGGGTATCGACGCCCGCAATCTGCTCGGGGATCTGGATCAATTCCCAAATATCCTGGATACCCTGACCAACTCAGGGGTTGAGTGCGAAGTGATTTTTCTCGACGCACGCACACCGGTGTTAATCCGGCGCTTCAGTGAAACCCGTCGTCGCCACCCCCTCAGCTCCACCAGTGTCGACCTCAAAAAAGCCATTGCTCTGGAACGGGAAATCCTCGACCCGATTGCCGCCATCGCCAATCGCCATATTGACACCAGCAATATGACCCTGCATCAATTGCGGGACTTGATCAAAAAACAGATCGTCCCCCACGCCAGTCAGGATATGGCCATTCTGTTCCAGTCATTCGCCTTCAAGCGCGGCGTGCCCATCGATGCGGATTTCGTGTTTGACGTGCGTTGCCTGCCGAATCCGTACTGGAAGAACGAACTGCGCGCCTACACTGGCAACGACCCGCCGGTGGTTGCGTTTATGGAATCGCAAACGGAAGTCGCGGCCATGCTGGCGGACCTGAATGGCTTCTTGTCTCGCTGGATCGGCAGCTTTGCAGCCAGCAACCGCAGCTACCTGACCATCGCCATTGGCTGCACGGGAGGACAGCACCGCTCGGTGTACATCTGCAACCAGTTGGCGTTGCAGTTTAGTCATCAATTCCCCAATATACAGACCCAGCACCGGGAGCTGAGCGAGCCAGCACCATTGTGATTACACAGTGCGGACCACCTGCGCGCAGGCACCACGTACGCGCACATTACCGAGCAGCAAGCACCCATGATAAAAACCGAAATAACAATAATTAATAAACTGGGGCTGCACGCGCGCGCCGCCGCCAAACTCGCCTCGACTGCCAATCAGTTTGGCTGCGTCATAAAGACCGGTCACCCGGAAAAACTGGTGGATGCCAAGAGCGTCATGTCCCTGATGTTACTGGCGGCCAGCCAGGGGACCGTATTGACGTTTGAATTCCACGGCGGCGACGAGCGCCGGGCTCACGACAGCATTGTCGAACTGATCCAGAATCGTTTTGGCGAGGCGCAGTAAACTCGCTCTCGCCTTAATGCCAACTTCGCGCCACAGCCGATCCTCAGCACCGTAATCGCCCAACCGGTAATAAGAACACCGGTAATTACGCGCATTCCCTGTCACTTTTACCACGCGATCAGTAAACTAGCGGTATTCTTCGGCGTGTACCTGGCGCCAATCTGACCTGGGACCATTGTGACTACGCAACTTGGCACTGACAGAGCAGATCAACTTTCCATGCTGGCCCGCATCGATCAGTTTCTTGATCCGGTCAGCGTCAATCGCCTGCGCCATATCCTTAACAACCTGAAGCCGGCGGACATCGCCCACCATATCGAATCCGCGCCACCAAAAACGCGCCATATCTTGTGGGAACTGGTAGACCGGGAGCTCGAAGGCGAGGTGCTCGGAGAGCTCAATGAGGGCCTGCAGCAGGAATTCCTGACTGCCATGGACAGCGCCGAAGTGGCCGCGCTATTCGAGGGCCTCGATCCGGATGACGTCGCCGACATTCTGCAGCAACTGCCCAATCGGGTGATCCCGGAAGTGCTGCAGGCGATGGACGAACAGGATCGCCTGCGCGTGGAATCGGTGCTCACCTACGCCGAAGATACCGCTGGCGGGTTGATGAACACCGACACCATTACGGTGCGCCCCGACCTGACCGTCGATGTGGTGCTGCGCTATCTCCGTCGCCACGAAGAATTGCCCGATACCACCGACAGCATTTTTGTGGTTAACCGGCGCGACACGTTTCTCGGCATCCTGCCTCTGAGCAAGATTCTGACATCCAGCCCGGCCATGACAGTGCGCGAAATTATGATCACCGACACCGAACCGGTGCTGGCTACCCTCGACGACTCCAAAGTCGCCCAGTTGTTTGAACGCCATAACTGGGTATCCGCACCGGTGGTCAACGAGCAAAGTAAATTACTCGGTCGTATCACCATTGACGACGTGGTGGATGTCATTATCGAAGACGCCGACCACTCCCTGCTGGGGCTGGCGGGCGTCAGTGACGAAGAAGAAACATTTACCTCCGTGCGCCGCGCCGCGCCACGCCGCGCCGTCTGGCTGGGCATCAATCTGTTTACCGCCATTATCGCCTCGTCGGTCATCAATGTGTTCGAGGGGACCCTGGAAAAGGTAGTGGCATTGGCTATCTTGATGCCCATCGTCGCCAGCATGGGCGGCGTCGCCGGCAGTCAGACACTTACCGTGGTGGTGCGCGGTATGGCCCTGGGGCAGATCAGCCGCAACAACTTGCGCTGGCTGCTGGGCAAGGAATTTATTACCGGCGCGATCAACGGTATGCTGTGGGCCACGGTGATCGGCTTTGTGGCTTCCTACTGGTTTGACGATTACAAAATTGGTTTGATTATCGCGGCCGCAATGCTGATCAATCTGCTAACCGCTGCAGTAGCTGGCGCCCTGTTGCCCATACTGCTCAAATCCGTAAGAATCGACCCGGCTCTGGCGGGTAGTGTAGTCCTGACCACAGTGACCGATGTGGTGGGGTTTTTATCGTTTCTCGGCCTGGCGACCCTGGTATATGTCTGATTTTGATGTCGGTGACGACGATCAACCCGAACGCCCCAGTAAGTCCGAGCTCAAACGGCAAATGCTGGCGCTGCAGAAAACTGGCGAGGCGCTACTCAATCTCACTGCAGCGCAACTGGCAGAGATTCCCCTGTCGACCGCCATGCGCGAAGCCCTTGAACTGTCAAAATCTCTGAAGCATCGGGAAGCACAGCGCCGTCAACTCCAGTATATCGGCAAGCTGATGCGCACCGAGGAGCACGAAAAAATCGCCGCCGCCGTGGCTGAACTGGATGATAAAAACCGTTTTTTCCGCCAGCGCTTTCACCATATTGAGCAGCTTCGGGAACAGCTTATCGAGGACAATGACAACGCGTTCGAAGAGGTGCTCGAACAGGCGCCGACCATCGACCGGCAACATTTGCGACAGCTAATTCGTCAGGCGCAAAAGCAGCAAACGGCGAAGAAACCGGGCAACGCCAGCAAAAAGCTTTTCCAGTATCTGCGCGATGCCTTACAGTAACTGATCGTTGTAACCGTCAAACAACAGGGCAATGCTCCGCATACTTCAGTTTCCGGCAGCATAGAAAAATTAACGCAACCCCGGGGGAACGCCGTGACCGAGTACATCAAAACCGACATCGAAGATGGTATCTGTACCATCACCATCAACCGACCTGCAAAGAAAAATGCCCTGCTAAAAGAAATGTATCAGCGCATGGCCGACGTGATTAAACAGGCGGACACCGATCCGGCCATGCGTGTCATTCTAATTACTGGATCGGGAGGTAATTTTTCTGCCGGCAACGACCTGCAGGACTTTCTGGACAAACCACCCGGGGATGAAAACTCGATTGTGCATCAGTTTTTGCTGAGCCTGGCTGCCACCAACGTGCCATTGGTAGCCGCCGTCGAGGGCATGAGCGTAGGGGTCGGCACCACCATGTTGCTGCACTGCGATTTTGTGTACGCACATCCCGACACGCGATTTATTTTGCCCTTTATCAATCTCGCACTGGTGCCGGAAGCGTCATCCTCACTATTGTTAACGCAAATGGCTGGCTATCATAAAGCGGCCGAGCTGCTGATGCTGGGGGAACCTTTTGACGTGCAGACCGCGCGCGACATCGGCCTGGTCAGCGCGGTGTGCGAGCCAGCGCAACTGTTACCCACCGCGCGCGCTACGGCCGCCAAGCTCGCGGCCAAGTCCCGCAGTGCGTTGCGCCACACCAAGGCGTTGCTACGCCGCCCGGCGGAACCCCTGTCTGAGCGCATGTACGCGGAGATGACCGTGTTTATGGAGCTGCTTAAATTACCTGCCTCGCGGGAAATCATGACGGCATTTGTGGAAAAACGTAAACCCGACCCGAGCAAGCTGGATTAATTAGCGGAAACAGCGTCGATGCATACATCCCTGATACAGGACCTGGAGCAACTGCTGGGCCCGACCGGAATCACTCTGAATCCCGATCTGGATCCCGTGGGTAACTGGCGCAACTACTCCTACCAGAGCACCGTCCTGGTCAGACCTCAATCCACCGCCGAAGTCGCACAAGTGATGGCCCTCTGTCACCAGGCGCAAACCCCCGTGGTGGTCTACGGCGGCGGGTCGGGGCTGGTGGGCGCCACCGCCACGTCGTCACAGGATATTACCCTCTCTCTGGAGCGCATGAATGCCATCGAGGATATCAACACCATCGAGCGCACCATGACTGTACAGGCCGGGGCGGTACTGCAAACTGTTCAGGAGGCCGCGGCCAGCGAAAATTTATTTTTTGCCCTGGATCTCGGCGCCCGCGGCTCCGCCACCATCGGCGGTAACATCTCCACCAATGCGGGCGGAAATCAGGTGATTCGCTACGGCATGGTGCGCGAACAACTTCTCGGTCTGGAGGTAGTACTGGCCGATGGCACGATTTTGTCGTCCATGAATCACATGCTCAAAAACAACGCCGGGTACGACCTCAAACACCTCTTTATCGGGTCCGAAGGTACCCTCGGCGTGGTCACCCGCGCGGTGTTGCGCCTGCGCCCCGCCATGCCCGCCCGCAACACCGCGTTCGTCGCCACCGACAGTTTTGCCAAACTACCCCTGCTGCTCAGTCATATGGAAACCGCGCTGGGTGGCAAACTGAGTGCATTCGAGGCGATCTGGAATAACTTCTATGTGCTGGCGAGCAAGGGACCCCACCTGGGAACCCCGCCGTTTCCGCCACAGCATGCGTTCTACGCGCTGATCGAATCCACGGGCAACGACGAGGTCCATGAAGGCGAGGAGTTTCTCAACGCCCTGGAAGAAGCGCTGTCGGAAGACTTGATCGTGGACGCGGTACTGGCAAAATCCGAAACGGAGCGGGAGGCATTGTGGGCCATTCGCGATAATATTGACTGCCTGTCGGCGCTAGACCCCATCGCCATTTTTGATGTCAGTCTGCCCATTGGCGAAATGGAAAATTATGTACAGGAGCTGGAACACAATCTTGCACAACAGTTGGGGATAACCGATCTGGCCACGTTTGGTCACCTGGGGGATGGCAACTTGCACATTATCGTCGGCGTCGGGCGGGATGACCCGGAGCGCTATCATCAGGTAGAGGAATTACTGTACCAACCGCTGCAGCTTTGCGGTGGTTCGATTTCCGCGGAACACGGTATCGGACTGGAGAAAAAACCCTACCTGCGTTACAGCCGCAGCGCGGAAGAAATTGACGCCATGCGCCGCTTGAAGCAGGCCTTCGATCCCAGAAACATTCTCAATCCCGGCAAAATTTTTTAAGCTGAGCGTTCCGCCAATCCCGACCCTGGTCCGCTACGAACACTTGGATTCGCCACAACTCAGGCAGGTCATACAGCCGTCCATCATAATCATGGCCTTGGTTAGACACTTGTTACACAACTGCGCCGCGCTCGGGAAGCCGGTATCACTACTGTCGCCCGCGCGCGCCTCAAACTCGGCGCGTTTCTGATCGAGGATGGCCTGTTGGTGTGCGCCGATCGGCTCGTCCTGCAGCAACCCGATGGACTTCATGTGGGTCTCCAGACACTCGCCGATTTCCGCGACCAGGGAAGGCATAAACTTGCCGCCCTTTTT
This sequence comes from Porticoccaceae bacterium, assembly GCA_041601945.1. Lineage (GTDB taxonomy): Bacteria > Pseudomonadota > Gammaproteobacteria > Pseudomonadales > Porticoccaceae > JBFJKD01. The sequence continues at coordinate 24,853 of JBFIHG010000035.1, forward strand.
AAAATAGCCGCCCTTGGGATCAAACACGGCTTTCAGTTCTTCCACCAGAAACGTACAGTCCCCGCCTTTGCGAAATACCGCCGAGACCACCCGCGTCAGCGCCAGCACCCACTGAAACTGCTCCATGTTTTTGGAGTTGATAAATACTTCAAACGGGCGCCGCTGTTCGTGGGCGGTGCCGCTGTTGAGAACGATATCGTTCACGGTGATATACAACGCGTGATCGGACAGGGGCGTCTTGATTTTGTAGGTCGTGCCGTGCAGGGTTTCCGGGCGCCGCACATGTTCGTCCATCTCCTCCACCGCGCGCTCCAGACTCTCCGCCGGGGGCACTTGCTGCTGGCCTTTGCCAGACTCCGGTGCCACCACCGCGTAGCCGACTATTTTTTTGTTGATCGCGGTAACCATAATTTCAGAATTTCCCGTAGTAGCCTTCTTTGAGGGCATCGAACAGATTGGCGGCGGAGTGGATCTCGCCGTCGTATTCCACGTCCTCGTTGCCTTTCAGTTCCACCGTGGAACC